>NZ_CP138513.1:5255000-5887536 GCF_033807855.1 Variovorax sp. SPNA7 | reverse complement strand
AGGCGCTTGAAAAAATGGTGAAACCCTCGGGCATTTTTTGGTATATGTATTGTGGATATTCTCTGCGGAAGGCGCTCGGCATTCTAACTTGTCAAAACCTTATCCACACGCTGCCGGCGGCGGCGAAAGGCCCGCAATTCCAGTCGAAGATTGTTGAGGGGCCGAATGTTTGCGATAATTGCGGGTTTCCCTGAAAACCTCATTGCGTCTTTCGGGGGCCAATCCGAAACACGCTCTCCGGCGCCCGCGGCTTTTTCGCCTGCGGAAACAGGGAATCAGGAACCATCATGAAACGCACATACCAAGCATCCAAAGTCCGCCGCGCCCGTACCCACGGCTTTCTGGTCCGCATGAAGACCCGCGGCGGCCGTGCCGTCATCAACGCACGCCGCGCCAAGGGCCGCAAGCGCCTGGCCGTCTGACGGCAGCCCGCCTGCCGTTGCCAGCAGCCGAACCGCCAGCGCCAGCTCCTGCAGCCAGCGCTTCTGGCCCGACCCGTAACGGCGGACGCGGCTCGGCTTCCATGCAGCGGCTCAAGACCCGCGCGCAATTCCAGGCCGTCCTCGCAGGTGCCACTGTGGCGCGCACTGCTCATTTCGCATTGCATCGCTGTGCGCTCGATCTTTCGTCGAGCGCACAGCCGTTGTTCGCGTCCGACGATGTCTGGCTGGGCGCCATGGTGCCCAAGCGCTGGGCGCGCCGCGCGGTCACGCGCAATGCCATCAAGCGCCAGATCTACACCGTGAGCGCCGCGCCCGGCGCCGGCCTGCCGCGTGCTGCGCACGTGGTGCGGCTGCGCGCGGGTTTCGACCGCAAGGAATTCGTGAGCGCCTCTTCGGACAAGCTCAAGGGTGCCGTTCGGGCCGAACTCCAGCAGTTGTTGGCGCGCGCCGCGCGTGCGCCGGTGCCGCCGGCCGTGCCCTCTTCTCCCTCCTCCTCATGAAACGCCTGCTGATCGGCCTCGTGAAGGGCTATCGCCTGCTGCTGAGCCCCTGGCTCGGCCAGTCGTGCCGCTTCACGCCGACCTGCTCCGTGTATTCGATCGAGGCGCTGGAAGTGCACGGTGCACTCAAGGGCAGCTATCTGACCCTGCACCGCATCGCGCGCTGTCAGCCCTGGTGCCAGGGCGGGCACGATCCGGTTCCACCGGCATCACAGTGTCGTACTGACAAGTCAGGCTCACTGTTTTCGTCTCTCCTCTCCTCCGACAAGAAGTCTTCGTCATGAACGATATCCGCCGCACGATCCTGTGGGTGATTTTTGGTTTCTCGCTGGTGCTGCTGTGGGACCAATGGCAGGTCTTCAACGGCAACAAGCCGACTTTCCTGCCATCGAGCAAGCCGGCCGCCGTGGCCAGCGCCCCGGCAGGCACCGCGCCAGCCGCCAGCAACGGCGTGCCCACCGCATCCGCCGCCAGCGGTAGCGCCGGCGCCGTGCCCACGCAGGCCGCGCCCGCGGCGCCGCGCGAGCAGGTCAACGTGACCACCGACCTGTTCAAGGCCGTGATCGACAGCGAAGGCGCCACGGTCAACTACCTCGAACTGCTCAAGTACGACGAGGCCGACCGCACCAAGCACGTCGTGCTGTTCGAGAACGCCTCGCCGGCCACCCGCTACCTGGCGCAGACCGGCCTGCTGAACCCGGTCGATACCGGCGAACGCTTCCCCAACCACCTGACGGCGATGGCGCCGAAGGCCGGTCCGCGCGAAATGGCCGAAGGCCAGAACACGCTGGAGGTGGGCTTCGAAAGCGCGCCCGTCGGCGGCCTGAAGTACGTCAAGACCTACATCTTCAACCGCGGCGACTACACCATCGGCGTACGCCACGAGGTCGTCAACGTGAGCGACCAGCCGCGCGATGCACAGCTCTACATGCAGCTGCTGCGCCACGGCACGGTGGCCGCCAGCACGATGTTCGGCACCAACACCTTCACCGGTCCGGCCGCCTACACCAACGAGAAGAAGTTCCACAAGCTCGACTTCTCGGACATTGCCAAGGGCAAGGTCCAGCCGCCGCCGCCCGCCAACGATGGCTGGATTGCCATGGTGCAGCATTACTTCGTGTCGGCCTGGCTGCTCAAGGGCGACCCGGCCAGCGAACAGCTCAAGCGCGAATTCCGCGTGAAGGACCTGGGCGACAACCTCTACACCGTCGCCATGGTGGCGACGCTGCCGAAGATCGCGCCGGGACAGACGCAGGTGGTCAACAGCGCCTTGTTCGCCGGCCCCGAGGAAGAAAAGAAGCTCGAAACCATCGCGCCGGGCCTGGACCTGGTCAAGGACTACGGCATCTTCGCGATCATCTCCAAGCCGCTCTATTGGCTGCTGAACCAGCTGCACGGCATCCTGGGCAACTGGGGCTGGGCCATCGTGGCGCTGGTGGTGCTGCTAAAGGCGGCCTTCTACTGGCTCAACGCCAAGGCCTACGCAAGCATGGCCAAGATGAAGGCCATCAACCCCAAGATCATGGAAATGCGCGAGCGGCTGAAGGACAAGCCGCAGGAAATGCAGCAGGAAATGATGCGGATCTACAAGACCGAGAAGGTCAATCCGATGGGCGGCTGCTTCCCGATCGTGATCCAGATCCCGGTGTTCATCGCGCTCTACTGGGTGCTGCTGTCGTCGGTCGAAATGCGCCACGCGCCGTGGATCGGCTGGATCACCGACCTGTCGGCACCGGACCCCTGGTACATCCTGCCGATCGTGATGACGCTCACCTCGCTGTTCCAGACCTGGCTCAACCCGACGCCGCCCGATCCGATGCAGGCCAAGCTGATGTGGATCATGCCGCTCGCGTTCAGCGTGATGTTCATCTTCTTCCCGGCCGGCCTGGTGCTGTACTGGATCACCAACAACGTGCTGTCGATCGCGCAGCAGTGGTTCATCAACAAGCGGCTGGGCGTGCTGGGCAAGTAAGCCGCGCCACGCCGCTCGCAAGAAAGGGCCGCCTGCGCGGCCCTTTTTCTTTTTGCTGAAAGAATCGCAGTTCCATGACCTTCGCCCGCACCACCGATCCCATCGTCGCCATCGCCACCGCCTCGGGGCGCGGCGCGGTCGGCATCGTGCGGGTGTCTGGCGCCCGGCTCGCGCCGCTGGTCGACGCGCTCTGCGGCCGGCCGCTGAAGCCGCGCGAAGCCACCTACCTTCCGTTCCGCGATGCGGCCGGCGAGCCGGTCGACCACGGCCTGGCCATCCACTTTCCCTCGCCCCATTCGTTCACGGGTGAAGACGTGCTCGAACTGCAGGCCCATGGCGGAACGGTCGTGCTGCAGCTGCTGCTGGCGCGCTGCCTCGAGGCTGCCGCCGAAGCCGATCCGGTCACCGGCCGGCCGCGCCTGCCCGGCCTGCGCGTTGCCGAGCCGGGCGAGTTCAGCCAGCGCGCCTTTCTCAACGGCAAGATCGACCTGGCCCAGGCCGAAGCCATTGCCGACCTGATCGACGCCAGCACCGAGGCGGCCGCGCGCAGCGCCGGGCGTTCGCTGTCAGGTGCCTTTTCGCGCGAGATCCACGCGCTGCGCGATGCGCTGATCCACCTGCGCATGCTGGTCGAGGCGACGCTCGACTTTCCGGAAGAGGAAATCGACTTTCTCCAAAAGGCCGATGCGGCCGGGCAACTGATGAAGCTGCAGGCGCAGCTGGCGGCAGTGCAGCAGCGCGCAAAACAAGGTGCGCTGCTGCGCGAAGGCATCAAGGTGGTCATTGCGGGCCAGCCCAATGCGGGCAAGAGCTCGCTGCTCAACGCGCTGGCGGGTGCCGAGCTGGCCATCGTGAGCGCGGTGGCGGGCACGACGCGCGACGTGGTGTCGCAGACCATCCAGATCCACGGCGTGCCGCTGCACGTGGTGGACACGGCCGGCCTGCGCGAAAGCAGCGACGAGGTCGAACAGATCGGCGTGGCCCGCGCCTGGGGCCAGATCGAGGGCGCCGATGCCGTGCTGTTTCTGCACGACCTGACGCGTGCCGGCCAGCCTGACTACGCCGCCGCCGACGCCGAGATCCTGCGCGGGCTGCAACAGAAGCTGCCCGCGAGCGTGCCGGTGCTCGATGTCTGGAACAAGCAGGACGCCGCGCCAATGCCGGAGACGGCGGGTGCGGCCCAAGGCATCGCCCTGTCCGCCAAGACCGGCCTCGGCATCGAGGCGCTGCGTGAACAGCTGCTGGCCATGGCCGGCTGGCAGGCCGTGCCCGAGGGCGTCTACCTGGCGCGGGCGCGCCATGTGCAGGCGCTGGGCCAGGTCGAGATCCACCTGGCGCTGGCCGCGAGCCATCTGGCGGCGCAGGCGCAACTGCTCGACCTGCTGGCCGAGGAACTGCGCCTTGCGCAGAACGCACTGAACGAAATCACCGGCGAATTCGGCGCCGACGACCTGCTGGGCGTCATCTTTTCTCGCTTCTGTATCGGCAAATAGCGACAGCTCGCCCGAAAAACGTAAAGAGTTGTAGTCGAAAACCGCGCCCTTCGCGGATACTCCGGCACAGATGCGGGGGTTGAGAAAAGCATGTCCATCCAGAACCTGAGCCGCGCAATCGCGGACAACAACAGCAGCAGCGACGCCTTCGCGTTGACGCTCAACGTACAGCAGTGGGAAACGCTGGCGGGCTACCTGCAGCCCATCGAGACCGGCGTCGGCGACGTTCTCATCGAGCAGGGCACGCACGACCGGTCGGTGTACTTCCTCGAGAGCGGCGCCATCAGCGTGCACCGCGTGAGCAGCAAGGAACAGATGAAGCTGGCCGTGCTCATGCCCGGCTCGGTGGTGGGCGAGGGCTCCTTCTTCTCGCGCCAGCCGCACTCCGCCAACGTGGTGGTCACCGGCGCGGGCCGCGTGTGGCGCCTCACGGCGATCCGCTTCGCGGAAATGTCGAACCGGCAGCCCAACCTGGCCCTGGAGATTGCCATGGGGCTTGGCGCGGTGATCGCCAAGCGCATGGCCCACCGGTCCAAGCGCGTCGCGGTGACCTGAGCACCGGCTGCCGCTTCGCTCCTCGAATTCGGCCTCGACGGCTCTTCGCCGCCAGTTTTTCTGAAATCGTTTTTCCCTAGAAGTCCGTCGTCATGGCCTTGATCTGTCCGGTGTGCAGCGCGGAGAACCGCGCGGGCGCCAATTTCTGCCGCGGCTGCGGCGGCAAGCTGGCACCCGCGGCACCCGCGCCGATGGCGCCGCCGCCGGCCCCCGGCAGCAGATCGGAGCGCGAGTGGGCCGCCACGGCGCCCGCGCAACTGCGTGCACCCACCATTCCAGGCGGGCTGTTCGAAGCCGGTGCCTACGCGGCTGCCGCTGCCTCTTCAGCGAGCGCGGGCCTGCCGGACGACGACAAGACCATCGTCGTCGCGCCGGGGTCTTCCGAGCGGCTGCCTTCGCGGCAGCGGGAGGGCCGTGCGAGGAAGAAATCCTCGTCTTCATCTTCTTCCGGAAGCAGGACGCGGCGGCCCGACGGCGCCGAGGCGCAGAAGAAGCCGTCGCGCTCCCGCGGCATGTGGCTGTGGGGGGCGTTGCTGGCGGTGGGCTTGCTCATGATCGCCGCCGGCTGGTACGGCTACGGAACCGGCAAGCCGTCCGAAGAGACTTCTCCGACTGCGTTGCCTCCCATGCCGGCCCCTGCGCCCGCCCTGCTGCCCGAGCCGGCCGCGGCCGTGCCAGAAGAACCTTCTGCCGCCGAAGCGACCGCCGTGGACACGGCGGCATCGGTTTCGGCAATGGACGCGCCGGCCGCCGCCAACCCCAAGCCGCCGGCCGCCGCGGCCAAGCCGCGCAGGCCGGCGCCGGCGGCACCTTCGCAGCCTGGCGCGGCCGAGCCCGCACCGGCTCCCGCCGCCGCGCCGCCTGCGTCTCCGGCAGCGGCGGCGCCCGCCGATCCCCAGGCCCTCTGCGGCGACCGGAACTTCGTCGCAAAGGCCCAGTGCATGGCCGCGCAGTGCCTCAAGCCCGAATACAAGCCGCATGCGCAGTGCGAAGCCGTGCGCCGGCAGCAGCGCATCGAGGAAGAAAAGCGCAATCCGACGCTGATGAACTGAGCCCACGGGCTCTGGCGCAGAGGGCTCAGCCCTTTTGCAGCCGCTCGATGGCCACGGCCAGGGCGGCGGGCTTGCCGCACAGCACGAGCGTGTCGCCATCGCTCAGCACCGTGTCGTCGGTGAACGTCTGGTTCTGGCCGCCGTGGCGGCGCAGGCCGGCGACGCGCACGCCGAGGCTTTCGAGCGCCATCCGTGCCAGGGTCTGGCCGACGGCGCGGGCGCCGGGGGTGAGGGTGAAGGTGTTGAGGCGCTCGTGGTCGAGCTCGTCGGCGTTGTCGTCGTCCGCGCCGTGGAAGTAGCCGCGCAGCAGGTTGTAGCGCGCGTCGCGCTGGTCCTGCACCACGCGGATCACGCGCCGCATCGGCACGCCGACCAGCGCCAGCGCATGGCTCGCGAGCATCAGCGAACCCTCGATGGCCTCGGGCACCACCTCGGTCGCGCCGGCCGCCTGCAGCTTCTCGAGGTCGAGGTCGTCCTGCGTGCGCACGATCACCGGCACCTGCGGTGCGTGGGAGCGGATGTTGGCCAGCACCTTCATGGCGCCCGGCACGTCGAGGTAGGTCACGACCACGGCGCTGGCGCGGGCCAGGCCGGCCGCCATCAGCGCCTGCAGCCGCGCCGCGTCGCCGAACACCACCGAATCGCCCGCCGCGGCGGCCTGGCGCACGCGGTCGGGATCGAGGTCCAGCGCCATGTAGGGAATGCCTTCGCGCTCCAGGATGCGCGCCAGGTTCTGGCCGCAGCGCCCGTAGCCGCAGATGATCACGTGCTTGGCGGTATTGATGGTCTTGCGCGCGATGCTGGTCATCTGCAGCGATTGCTGGAGCCAGTCGCTCGCCACCAGCTTGCGCACGATGGCGTTGGTGTACATCACGATGAAAGGCGTGGCGAGCATCGACAGCACCATCGAGGCCAGCACCGGGTGGGCCAGCCACGGCGGCAGCAGGCTGCGCTCCTGCGCCAGCGCCAGCAGCACAAAGCCGAATTCGCCGGCCTGCGCCAGGTAGAGGCCGGTGCGCAGCGACACGCCCGAGGTGGCGCCCAGCACCCGCGCCAGCACCGTCACCAGCGCCAGCTTGAACGCCAGCGGCAGCAGCAGCAGCACGGCCACCAGCGCCCAGCGTTCCACCACGATGTGCCAGTCGAGCGACATGCCCACCGTGATGAAGAACAGGCCCAGCAGCACGTCGTGGAACGGGCGGATGTCGGTTTCGACCTGGTGCTTGTATTCGGTCTCCGACACCAGCATGCCGGCGATGAAGGCGCCCAGCGCCAGGCTCAGGCCGGCCAGGTCGGTGAGCCAGGCCAGCCCGAGCGTGACCAGCAGCACGTTCAGGATGAAGAGCTCCTCGCTGCGCCGCCGCGCAACGAGGGTGAGCCACCAGCGCATGATGCGCGGGCCGCCGTAGAGCAGCACGCCGATCAGCAGCGTGGCCTTCACCAGCGCCAGGCCGATGGCCTTGGCCAGCGCCTCGGGCGGCGCGCCGAGCGCGGGAATCAGCACCAGCAGCGGCACCACCGCCAGGTCCTGGAACAGCAGCACGCCCATCACGCGCTTGCCGTGTTCGCTCTCGAGCTCGAGCCGCTCGGCCATCAGCTTGACCACGATCGCGGTGCTGCTCATCGTGAGGGCGCCCGACAGCGCCAGCGCCGTCTGCCATCCGAGCCGCCAGGCCGGTGGGAGCTGCGAGGCGATGAAGAGCGCCCCGGCGGTGGCAATGGCCATGGTCAGCAGCACCTGCAGCAGGCCCAGGCCGAACACGTGCTTGCGCATGGCGCGCAGCTTGGGCAGGCTGAACTCGAGCCCGATCACGAACATCAGGAACACCACGCCGAATTCGCCGAGGTGGCGGATGGCCTCGGAGTTCTGCGCCAATGCCAGCGCATGCGGCCCGATCAGCACGCCGGCCGACAGATAGCCCAGCATCGGCGGCAGTTTCAGCGAGCGGCAGACCACCACGCCGAGCACTGCGGCCAGCAAATACATCAGCGTGAGATCGAACGAGGACATGGCCGGATGCTAGAGCAATGTCCATGCCCCGAACGTGCGGCTTGTACCGAGCGGCGGCGCGCGCCGGCCGGCCCGTAAAATCCGCCGGATGAGTTCAGCTCCCCTGCCCCCCGTGGTCGACGCCGACGCAATCCTGGCGCGGGCGCGCGCCACCTTCGACATCGAGTCCGATGCCGTGCTCGGCCTCAAGTCGCGCGTGGGCCCGAGCTTCGTCGACGCCGTGCGCAAGATCCTCGACGTGCGCGGCCGCGTGGTCGTCATGGGCATGGGCAAGAGCGGCCATGTCGGCCGCAAGATCGCGGCGACCCTGGCCTCCACCGGCACCCCGGCCATGTTCGTCCACCCGGCCGAAGCCAGCCACGGCGATCTCGGCATGATCAAGCCGGTCGACCTGGTGCTGGCCATCTCCAACAGCGGCGAGGTCGACGAGCTCACCGTGATCCTGCCGGTGGTCAAGCGCCAGGGCGTGCCCCTCATTGCGATGACCGGCCGCACCGATTCCACCCTCGCGCGCCATGCCGACATCGTGATCGACGCCGGCGTTGCCAAGGAGGCCTGTCCGCTCAACCTTGCCCCCACCGCAAGCACCACGGCCCAGATGGCGATGGGCGACGCGCTGGCGGTGGCACTGCTCGACGCGCGGGGCTTCGGCTCCGAGGACTTCGCGCGTTCGCACCCCGGCGGCGCGCTGGGCCGCAAGCTGCTCACGCATGTGAGCGACGTGATGCGCTCGGGCGACGATGTGCCGCGCGTGGCGCCGATGGCCACCGTCAGCGAGCTGATGCGCGCGATGAGCATCAACGGCTTCGGTGCCGCCGCGGTGGTCGAGCCCGACGGCCGGGCGCTGGGCATCTTCACCGACGGCGACCTGCGCCGCCTGATCGAGGCCGGCGCCGACCTGCGCACGCCCAAGGCGGCCGACATCATGCACCGCGACCCGCGCACCATCCGCGTCGACGCGCTGGCGGTGGAAGCGGCCGAACTCATGGAGCAATGCGGCATCACCCGCCTGTTCGTGATCGACGGTGCGGGGGTGATCGTCGGCGCGGTGAACACCAACGACCTGATGCGCGCGAAGGTCATCTGATGCCGATCGACTTCCAGGCCGAGACCTTGCTCGCCGCGCAGGATGTGCGCATCGCGTTCTTCGACATCGATGGCGTGCTGACCGACGGCGGCGTGTATTTCACCGAACACGGCGAAACCCTCAAGCGCTTCAGCATCCTCGACGGCTACGGTCTCAAGCTGCTGCGCCTGGCGGGCATCACGCCCGCGGTGATCACCGGGCGCGACTCCAAGCCGCTGCGCGTGCGGCTCGAAGCGCTGGGCATCCAGCACGTGCGCTACGGCACCGAAGACAAGCTGCCCGCGGCGCAGGCCATGCTCGAGGCGCTCGGCTTCAGCTGGCTGCAGGCCGCGGCCATCGGCGACGACTGGCCCGACCTGCCCGTGCTGGCGCGCGTCGGTTTTGCGGCCGCGCCCGCCAATGCGCATGCCGAAGTGCGCGATGCGGTCAACTATGTCACCCGCGCACGCGGCGGAGAAGGCGCGGCGCGCGAGTTCTGCGATCTGCTCGTGACCGCCTGCGGCCAGTACCGGCGCCTGCTCGACGCCGCCCGGGGTCCGAGGCAATGAAGCGTGCCTGGGACCTGCTGCGCGACGTGCTCGACCGCGCCACGATCTACCTGCCCATCATTCTTACCGCGGCCGTTGCGCTCGGCACCTACTGGCTCGTGCGCAACGCGCCCAAGCTGCTCGAACCCACGGCCAAGGCCGCACCCACGCACGAGCCCGACTATTTCATGCGCGGCTTCGTGATCAAGAACTTCCTGCCCAACGGCGACCTGCGCAGCGAACTCCACGGCAAGGAAGGCCGGCACTACCCCGACACCGACACCGTCGAGGTCGACGACGTGCGCATGCGCTCCGTTTCGCCGCAGGGCTTCACGACCCACGCCACCGCCAACCGCGGCCTCTCGAACTCCGACGGCAGCGAGATCCAGCTCTTCGGCAACGCCATCGTCATCCGCGACCCGGCGGTGGGCCCCAACGGCAAGTCCACGCCGCGCCTGGAGTTCCGCGGCGATTTCCTGCACGCCTTCCTCGACACCGAACGCGTGACCTCGAACAAGCCGGTCACGCTCATCCGCGGCACCGACCAGTTCACCGCCGACAACCTCGACTACGACAACCTGAGCGGCGTCGCCAACCTGACCGGCCGGGTGCGCGGCGTCCTGATTCCCTCGGCGGCCGGCAAGGCGCGCTGAACCCGCGCATGAGCCCATCCCCGCTTGCCTTCATCACCGGCGCATCGAGCGGCATTGGCCAGGCCCTGGCGGCCAGCTTCTACGAGGCGGGCTACCGCCTCGCGCTGGTGGCACGGCGCACCGCGGAGATCGAATCCTGGGCCGGCGAGCGCCAGCTGGACCCCGCCCGCTACCAGGTCTATGGCGCCGACGTGGCGCAGACCGACAGCATCGTGGCCGCCGGCGCCGCCTGCATCGAGCGCCAGGGCCTGCCCGACGTGGTGATTGCCAACGCCGGCATCAGCGTGGGCATCGACACGGCAGAGCGCGAGGACATCGAGGTGATGGCCCGGACCTTCGCCACCAACAACGTCGGCCTGATGGCCACCTTCCATCCTTTCGTGGCCGCGATGAGGCAGCGCGGCAGCGGCCGGCTGGTCGGCATCGCGAGCGTCGCGGCCATTCGCGGGCTGCCGGGGCACGGCGCCTATTGCGCCAGCAAGGCGGGCGTGGTCGCGTACTGCGAGAGCCTGCGCGGCGAGCTGCACAACAGCGGCGTCAAGGTCGTCACGCTCTGCCCCGGCTACATCGACACGCCGCTGACCCAGGGCAACCGCTATGGCATGCCCTTTCTCATGAAGGCCCAGGACTTTGCCGACCAGGCGCTGCGCGCCATCGAGGCCGGCACCAGCTACCGCGTGATTCCCTGGCAGATGGGCGTGGTCGCCAAGCTGATGCGCATGCTGCCGAACGCGCTGCTCGACCGCGCTGTGCAGGGCCGCGCCCGCAAAAAGCGCAGCGGCGAAAGCTGATGATTTCGCCGGGATGGCGGCCCCAATGAAAAAGGCTCCCTGAGGAGCCTTTTTTACTTGTGTGTGCCGGGATGCAGCGCTCAGTAGCCGCTGTTGCCGCCGCCACCGTAGCCGCCGCCACCACCGCCGGAGCGGCCACCGCCGCCACCGCCACGGGGGCCGGCACCGTAGGGGCTGCGGAAGCCGCCATCGCCGCCGCCGCCACCACCGCCGGAGCGGCCACCACCACCGCCGCCATAGCCGCCGCCACCGCCGGAGCGGCCACCGCCGCCACCACCGTAGCCGCCACCACCGCCGCCGCCGTAGCCACCGCCACCACCGCCGCCATAACCACCACCGCCGCCGCCGTAGCCGCCGCCACCGCTGCGCGGGGGACGTGCTTCCATGGGACGCGCTTCGTTGACGACGACGCTGCGGCCGCCGAGCGGCTGGCCGTTCATGCCATTGATGGCCGCTTGCGCTTCCGCGTCACTGCCCATTTCGACGAAGCCGAAGCCCTTCGAGCGGCCCGTGTCGCGTTCCATCATGACCTTGGCGCTGGTCACCGCGCCGAATTGTCCAAAAGCCTGTTCGAGATCACTGTCGCGCACCGAGTAAGGCAGGTTGCCGACATACAGTTTGTTGCCCATCAAGGGACTCCTATAAACACATAGCAAGAAAAGCGATGGAGTCCCGAAAGCATCACTCAAACGAGAGCCGTCGAGTCGCGCGAAACTGACCGATCACCGAACTTCCTCCCCGGCAAAATGAAGAGGGAGGCTCGTGCATTATGGGTGAAATACGTGAAATGCAAGCAGTAATTTGCTGCATCCCGTAGGGCCTCCAAAAATTTAAAAGAAGCTAGCGCACGCTTACAAACCCGCCCGGTGCCTGCGGCGCAGCAGGTAGAATCCGACCCGTCATTGGGGAGTAGCCGCCTTCCATCGCGAGAAGGGCCCGCGTCAACAGACTTGTCCTGCCCCACACAGGACATGGCGCGTGCAGTGAACACACCTGGCGAGACCTTTGACCGTGCAACTTCGGGACTATGGCCGAAGGTGTTGCACGGTCAATTGCGTCCTTCGGCCCAAGGAACCCCACTCTTTCATGGAAGCTTTTCTCGTTGCAACCGGCGTGGTTGCGCTCGCCGAAATGGGCGACAAGACCCAGCTGCTGGCTCTTCTGCTCGCGGCGCGTTTCAGGAAACCCTGGCCGATCGTGCTCGGGATCTTCGCGGCCACCATCGTCAACCATGCGCTGGCCGGCGCAGTCGGCAACTGGATCACCCACTGGCTCGGGCCCGACATGCTGCGCTGGATCCTGGGCGGCTCGTTCATCGCCATGGCGGCGTGGATGCTGATCCCCGACAAACTCGACGAAGACGACGCCCCCGCGGCCACCCACTACGGGGTCTTCGGCACCACGCTGGTCGCGTTCTTCCTCGCCGAAATGGGCGACAAGACCCAGATCGCGACCGTCATGCTGGCCGCCCGCTTCACGCAGGACTACTTCTGGGTGGTCGCCGGCACGACGCTCGGGATGATGCTGGCCAACGCGCCCGTGGTGTGGCTCGGCGAGAAGATCGTGCGGCGCGTGCCCATCAAGCTGGTGCACGGCATCTCGGCCGCGATCTTCCTCGTGCTCGGCATCGTGATGATCGTCGGCTGGTAGCGCGGCGGGGCGATATACTGCCGCCTGCGCCGATTTGCTTCAGCTTGCGGGCGCTTAATAAATTCAGCTAAAGACAGTCAAGTTGGCGAACAAGCAACCCGGCTCGTTTTTGGCGAGGCCGGGTTTTTCATTGATGTCGTCACCTCCCTTGGTCGTCACTCCGCAGTCGATGCAGTTCGAGGGCCCGCTGGCCCTGCGCAGCGGCGCGTCGCTCGGCGGCTACACGCTCGCCTACGAAACGTACGGCAGCCTGAACGCTGAGCGCAGCAACGTGGTGCTGGTGTGCCATGCGCTCAACGCCTCGCACCACGTGGCCGGCACCTACGAAGGCCAGGCGCGGTCCGAGGGCTGGTGGGACAACATGGTGGGCCCGGGCAAGCCGGTCGACACCGACCGCTTCTTCGTGATCGGCGTGAACAACCTGGGTTCCTGCTTCGGCTCCACCGGCCCGATGCACGTCGATCCTGCCACCGGCCGCGTCTATGGCGCGGACTTCCCGGTGGTCACGGTCGAAGACTGGGTCGATGCGCAGGCGGCGCTGCTCGACGCGCTCGGCATCCGCACGCTCGCGGCCGTGATGGGCGGCAGCCTGGGCGGCATGCAGGCGCTGTCGTGGACGCTGCAGTACCCCGATCGCGTGCGGCACGCCGTGGTGGTGGCCAGCGCGCCCAACCTCACGGCCGAGAACATCGCCTTCAACGAAGTGGCGCGCCGCGCCATCGTCACCGACCCCGACTTCCACGGCGGCCATTTCTACGAGCATGGCGTGATCCCCAAGCGGGGCCTGCGCATCGCGCGGATGATCGGCCACATCACCTACCTGAGCGACGATGTCATGAACGCGAAGTTCGGCCGCATCCTGCGCAGCGCGGTCGAGGGCGAGGCGGCGGGGCTGGACTACCGCTACTCCACGCAGGATGTCGAGTTCCAGATCGAGAGCTACCTGCGCTACCAGGGCGACAAGTTCAGCGAATACTTCGATGCCAACACCTACCTGCTGATCACGCGCGCGCTCGACTACTTCGACCCCGCGCGTTCGCATGGCGGCAACCTCAGCGCGGCATTCGCCGGCGCCACGGCCAAGTTCCTGCTCGTGAGCTTCAAGACTGACTGGCGCTTCTCGCCCGCGCGCAGCCGCGAGCTGGTGAAGGCGCTGCTCGACAACCGCCGCAACGTGAGCTACGCCGAGATCGACGCGCCGCACGGACACGACGCCTTCCTGCTCGACGACGTGCGCTACATGGGCGTGGTGCGTTCCTACTTCGAGCGCGTGGCGCACGAGATCCAGGCCGAAGGGAGCGCATCGTGAGCGACATCGAGACCCAGCGGCTCATCGCCAACCTCGTGCCCGAGGGCGCGCGCGTGCTCGACCTCGGCTGCGGAGACGGCGCCCTGCTCGACCTGCTGCAGCGCGAGCGCGGCTGCACCGGGTACGGCGTGGAAATTGCCGACGGCAACGTGCTGCAGTGCATCCGCCGCGGCGTCGACGTGATCCAGCTGAACCTCGACGAAGGCCTCGCGATGTTCGACGACGCCTCGTTCGACGTGGTGCTGCAGATCGACACGCTGCAGCATCTGCGAAACGCCGAGATCATGCTGCGCGAAACCGCGCGCGTGGGCCGCATCGGCATCGTGGCCTTTCCCAACTTCGCGCACTGGCCCAACCGCATCAGCATTGCGCGCGGCCGCATGCCGGTGACGCGCCGCCTGCCCTACCAGTGGTACGACACGCCCAACATCCGGGTCGGCACCTTCAAGGATTTCGAGGTGCTGGCGCAGAAGAACAGCCTGCGCGTGCTCGATGCCTTCGGCGTACAGGAAGGCCGCAGCGTGCGCTGGCTGCCCAATGCGCGCGCGGGCACGGCCGTGTTCAAGTTCGAGCGGGAGCGCTGAGCGATTCCGCGCCCCGACTGAAAACAACGGCCGCTCCATGAGCTTCACGCTCTCGCAACCGGCGCACAGCGAGCTGCTGATCAAGAAGAGCCGCTTCATCGGCTGCGTGCAGCCGGTGGCCGACCGGGCCGCGGCCCTGGCCGTGGTGGCATCCCTTCGCAGCGAGCATCCCGCCGCCGCGCATGTCTGCTGGGCGCTGATGGCGGGCGGCCAGTCGGCCGCCAACGACGACGGCGAGCCGGGCGGCACGGCCGGGCGCCCCATGCTCGAAGTGCTGCGGCACCAGCAGCTCGAAGGCGTGCTCGCCACGGTGGTGCGGTACTTCGGCGGCGTCAAGCTGGGCGCGGGCGGACTCGTGCGGGCCTACACCGATGCGGTGGCGCAGGCCTGCCTCGGGGCCACGCTGGCGCCGCTGGTGCGCCAGCGGCTGCTGCAATGCGCCGTGCCCTATGCGCTCGAAGGGCTGGTGCGGCGCGAGATTGCCGCGGCGGCCGGCGCTTCGCTGATCGATGTGCGGCATGGCGACGCGGTGGACTTCACGTTCACGCTGCCCGAGCCCGACGCGGATGCCTTCATCGCCCGCCTCGACGATGCTGCGCAAGGGCGCGCCGTCTGGCCGCAGGCGTGAGCCGCCGCGCGGGTGCGGCCACGGCCGAAGGCGGCGTCATTGCGAATACGCCCCGCCCTCCTGTCGCCACGGGTGCGGCATCATCGTCGGGGCCGCGCCGCGCCATCTCGGCCGTCACGATGCCGGTCGGCACGGCCAGCACACCCCAGCCCAGCAGCATCATCACCGAGGCAATCGCGCGGCCAAGGTCCGTCTTGGGCACGAGGTCGCCGAAGCCCACCGTGGCCATGGTCGAGATGGCCCAGTAGATCGCCACCGGAATGCTGGTGAAGCCGTGCACCGGGCCTTCCACCACGTACATCAGCGTGCCCATCACCAGCACCACCAGCATCACGAAGCCCACGAACACCGTGATCTTGCGCCGGCTCGCGGCCACGGCCGAGACCAGCGCGCGGTATTCCACCGAATAGCGCGAGAGCTTGAAGATGCGGAACACGCGCAAAAGCCGCAGAACGCGCACGTCGATCAGGTAGGCGAGCTCGGGCGCGAGCGCCACCAGGAAGGTCGGCAGCAGCGCGAGCAGGTCGATCACGCCGTAGAAGCTCAGCGCGTAGCGCATCGGCTTGTTCACGCAGGCGAGCCGCGCGATGTACTCGAGCGTGAACAGGATCGTGAACATCCATTCGAGCACGTTGAACACGGGCCGCCACTGTTCGCGGATCGACTGCACGCTGTCGAGGATCACCACCAGCACGCTGGTCACGATCACCGCGATCAAGGCCAGGTCGAACAGCAGGCCCGCGCGCGTGTCGGCCTCGAAGATCACCGTGAACAGCTGGCGCCGCCAGCCGCTGGCCGGCTTGTCGAAGCGAGAGTCGATGGTCGAGGAGATTGCGAGGTTCCGGGCGGCAGGTGCGGTGTTCGATCGGGTCATCTTGCGGGGCCGGGGTCACTGGAGCGTGTCATTGTCGGGCGCCGGGGGACTTATTCAGTTACGTTTCTTGCGCAATGAAGTGCCGCAGGCCGCGAGCGGGTTCTTACGATAGTCGTTTTGTTGAGGAGCTCCCCTTTGGCCACACAGTCCCCCTTTTTCGGCAAGCGTGATCGTGATACCGACTCGTTGACCTCTCGCCCCGCGCCGTTGGTGGGCTCGGGCACCAATCTCTCGGGTTCGCCCGTCAATCCTTCGTCGCTGACCGCGCAGCAAGGGGGCCTCTCCGCAGCGGCCGCACCGGCCAAGGAAGGCGGCAGCAAGCTCACCGTCGGCCCCAACATCAAGCTCAAGGGCGTCGAGATCACCGATTGCGACACGCTCGTGGTCGAAGGCCTGGTCGAGGCGACCATGGACTCGCGCCTGATGCAGATCGCCGAACAGGGCGAGTTCAAGGGCTCGGCCGAGATCGACATCGCCGAGATCCGCGGCGTGTTCGACGGCAACCTCACGGTGCGCGAAAAGCTCGTGATCCACTCGACCGGCAAGGTCACCGGCAAGATCCGCTACGGCAAGATCGTGATCGAGGAAGGCGGCCAGCTGTCCGGCGAAATCAGCTTCGGCGCCAAGCCGTCGCTGCAAGCCGCAGCCTGATCAGGCTTTCGGCTCAGGCCGCCTCTTCGGGCGGCTTCCAACCCAGGCGCTCCAGCAAGGCACCGGCCGCGGCCGGTGCTTTCTCTTTGGCGCCGTTGATGAAGTAGACGAACACCTCGCGCTTCTTGGGTGCTTCGGCCCAACGCTGCGCGCGCTCGGCCCAGGCGTCGAGCGCCTTCGGCCCATAACCCGTCTTGAGCTTGGCGTCGGCCATCATGAGCCGCGCATAGGCGAAGTCGCCTTCGGGCTCCTCGAACGAGGGAAACTTGTCCGCGTCGGTGAACACGGTCGAGACCTTGTGCTTCTTCGCGAGCGCCTGGTACTCGGGCGTGATGAAGCTCGGGTGCCGCACGTCCATCACGTGGCGCAGCGGGCGGCTGCCTTCCTTCTTGGGCAGCAACTCGAGAAAGGCCTCGAAATCTTCCGCATCGAAGGGCTTTGTGGGCATGAACTGCCACACGATCGGGCCGAGCTTGTCGCCGAGCTCGCTCACGCCGCTGTCGATGAAGCGCTTGATCGAATCGCCCGCGCTGGCCAGCACCTTGCGGTTGGTGGCAAAGCGCGAGGCCTTCATCGAGAACATGAAGTCTTCCGGCACCTCGTCGTGCCATTTGCGGAAGGTTTCGGGCTTGAAGGTGCTGTAGTAGGTGCCGTTGATCTCGATGGCGCTCACCTGGCGGCTCGCATAGCGCAGCTCCTTCGCCTGCGCGAGCCCCTTGGGATAGAAGTTGTCGCGCCAGGGCTCGTAGGTCCAGCCGCCGATGCCCACCTTGATCCGAGTCGATGCTGCCTTGCTCACATTGCGCTCCGGGTTGAGATCGCCGCACTCTACGCGCGCTCGCCCAAGGGCGCAAAATGCGATTTTTTCCTTAGCCGCGGAGAACCCGATGAACGCCCCCCTGCACCGCGAAATGCCTGCCGGCCTGCTCGATGCCGAGCGCGCCCTGTCCGATGTCAGCGCCCAATGGGACGGCGACATCCTCAAGCAGCTCACCGACTACATCGCCATTCCCGCCAAGTCGCCCGGCTTCGACAAGGACTGGTCGGCCCATGGCTACCTCGAGACCGTGCTGCGCAATGCGGCGGCCTGGGTCGAGGCGCAGAAGGTCGAGGGCCTGAAGCTCGAGATCGTGCGCCTGGAAGGCCGCACGCCGGTGCTGTTCTTCGAAGTGGCCGCCAGCGGCACCGACATGGACGAGACCGTGCTGATGTACGGCCACCTCGACAAGCAACCCGAATTCACCGGCTGGCGCAACGACCTCGGCCCCTGGACGCCCAAGTACGAGAACGGCCTGCTCTACGGCCGTGGCGGCGCCGACGACGGCTATGCGGTCTACGCCAGCATTGCCGCGTTGCAGGCGCTCAAGAACCAGGGCGCGGCGCATCCGCGCATCGTCGGGCTGATCGAGACCTGCGAGGAAAGCGGCTCCTACGACCTGCTGCCGTATGTCGACGCATTGCGCCCGCGGCTGGGCAACGTCGAGCTGGTGATCTGCCTGGACTCCGGCGCCGGCAACTACGACCAGCTGTGGCTCACCACCTCGCTGCGCGGCATGGCCAGCGGCACGCTCAAGGTCGAGGTGCTGACCGAAGGCATCCACTCGGGCGACGCCTCGGGCCTCGTGCCCTCGAGCTTCCGGATCATGCGGCAGGTGCTCGACCGCCTCGAGGACAGCGCCACCGGGCGGCTGCTGCCCGCGAGCTTCCACTGCGAAGTGCCGGCCGACCGGCTGGCGCAGGCCAGGGCCACCGCGGCGATCCTGGGCGACGAGGTGTACAAGCGCTTTCCGTGGGCGCACTACGACTGCGGCGGCTCGACCATGTTCGCGCTGCCGACCACCACCGATCCGGTCGAGGCGCTGCTCAACCGCACCTGGAAGCCGACGCTCTCGGTGACCGGTGCCGAAGGTTTTCCGGCCTTGAAGGACGCGGGCAACGTGCTGCGTCCCTACACCGCCTTCAAGCTGTCGCTGCGCCTGCCGCCGCTGGTCGATGCGGCCGAGGCGGTGCAGCAGCTGAAGACGCTGCTCGAGGACAACGCGCCCTACCAGGCGCGCGTGACCTTCGAAAGCGGCGGCGGCGCCACCGGCTGGAATGCGCCGACCATCACGCCGTGGTTCGAGGATGCGCTCAACAAGGCCTCGCGGGCGCATTTCGGTGCATCCTGCGGCTACATCGGCCAGGGCGGCACGATCCCGCTGATGAACATGCTGAGCGCCGGCTTCCCGAAGGCGCAGATGATGGTCTGCGGCGTGCTGGGTCCGAAGAGCAATGCCCACGGCCCCAACGAATTCCTGCACGTGCCCTACGCCAAGAAGCTCACGGCCGCGGTGGCCGAGGTGATTGCGGCGCTGCCGGCGGCGCACCGCGCCGCAACCGCGGAGCCGGCGGCCGCTTGAGCCCGGCGGCGCCGCCGCTGCTGCCTTTGCCGCAGCGGGTGTCGCTGCCCACGCCGGACGGCGAAACGCTGCTGCTGCGCCGCCTCCCGGCGGCCGGCGCCTCGCGCGGCGTCGTCGTGCTGGTGCATGGGCTCGGCGAGCATGCGGGGCGCTATCACCAACTCGCGGCGCGCCTGCACGCATGGGGCTTCGCAGTGTGGGCCCATGACCATCATGGCCACGGCGGATCGTCCGGCGCGCGCGGCGCACTGCCCGGCGAGCTGCGGCTGGTCGAAGACCTCGCGCTGGTCATCGACGATGCGCGCCGCGAGAACCCCGGCCTGCCGCTGCTGCTGCTCGGCCACAGCCTCGGCGGGCTGGTCGCGGCCAGCCTGGTGGCACGCGGTGTGCGGCCGGTCGACGGACTGGTGCTGTCCTCGCCGGGGCTCGACCCGGGCCTGAACGGATTCCAGAAGGCGCTGCTCGCGGTGCTGCCGCGCATTGCGCCCGGGCTGCGTGTCGGCAACGGGCTCGACGACAACTTTCTCTCGCACGACCGCGCTGTGGTACAGGCCTACCGCGACGATCCGCTCACGCACGACCGCATCGGCGGCCGGCTCGCGCGCTTTCTTGCGTACGAAGGAGCGGTGGTGCAGCAGGCCGCGGCGCACTGGCCGGTGCCGACCTTGTTGCTGTATGCAGGCGACGACCGCCTGGTGCTGCCGGCCGCCAGCAGGGCCTTCGCGGCTGCTGCCGCGCCCGGCGGCATGGTCGAAGCGCAGTGCTTCGAATCGATGTACCACGAGATATTCAACGAGCTCGATGCCGAACCCGTGTTCACCGCGCTGCAGCGCTGGCTCGGCAAGCGCTTTCCGCCGGACTGAAGAAGCGCTTCAGGAGCCCGCGGCCGCAGCCTCGCGCCGGCGCGTCTGCGCAAGCCACAGCAGCGCCGCGCCCGTGAGCGCCACCGGCACCAGCGAGCCGTAGTTCAGCAGCTGCCAGCCCTGCGTCGTGACCAGCACGCCCGAGGCGAACGAAGTCAGCGCGAGCGTCGCGAACACGCAGAAATTGAGCGCGCCCTGCGCCCGGTCGCGCTCTTCCGCGGTGTAGGCCGTGAGCGAGAGCGTGGTGCTGCCCGTGAACAGGAAGTTCCATCCCACGCCCAGCAGGAACAGGGCCACGAGGAAGTGCTGCAGCTCCACGCCCGACAACGCAACGGCGATGCAGCCGAAGTTGAGCGCGAGCCCCACGCCCATCACCGGCAGCGCGCCGAAGCGGCGGATCAGGTGGCCGGTGAAGAAGCCAGGCGCGAACATGCCGATCACATGCCATTCGAGCACCAGCGCGGCATCGGAAAAAGGCAGGCTGCAGATCTGCATGGCAATGGGCGTGGCGGCCATCAGCAGGTTCATCACGCCAAAGCCCAGCGCCCCCGCCGCGGCCGACACGATGAACACCGGCTGGCGCATGATCTGCGACAGCGGCCGTCCGCCCATCGCCTCCTGGCGTGTCAGCGTGGCGGGAAACTCGATGAAGCGCATGACCGCCATCGACAGCAGCGCCACCGCCGCCAGCGCGATGTAGGCGCCCGCGAATGGCACGGCGAATGCCTCGCGCGTGGCGGCCGCGAGGTTGGGCCCCGCCACCGCGCCGATTAGCCCGCCGGCCATCACCAGCGACACCGCCTTCTCGCGCCAGGCGGGGGCCGCGAGTTCGGCGGCCGCGAAGCGATAGAGGTTCGCGTTGGCGTTGTAGTAGCCCGCCACCACCGTGGCAAAGCAAAGGAGCCAGAAGTTCTTCGAGATGGCCGCGAATGCGCACAGCAAGGCCGAGCCCAGCCCCACCGCCAGCCCGATCTGGAACGACCCGCGCCGCCCGAAGCGCTGCTGCGTGCGCGCCACCAGCCCGGTGGTGAGCGCACCGCCCACCACGTAGCCCATGACCGGCAGCGTGGCCATCCAGCCGCGCGGCGCGATGCTCAGGCCCACCAGTCCGTTGATGGCGATGAAGGTGACGTTGTTGGTCAGGAACAGGCCCTGGCAGATGGCGAGCAGCCAGAGGTTGCGGTTCATGGAGAAATGGCGGCGAAGGCGCGTTGCGGCATGGAAGGCTGCGGTTCTACGCGAATCGCCGTGGATGCGCCAGCCGAAATGCGGCAGGCCAAAAAAAAGCGCTCTCGCGGGCGCCGGAATTTCCGATGAGCAAACAGTTCGCTCAAGGCTGCCTGTTCTGCAGCAGGCCGCCGAGCGTACCCAGCAGGTCGTTCGGGTTGTCCAGGCCCTGCTCCGGCACCTTGCCCTGCGGCGTAAGCTGGTCGATCAGGGCCGGCAGCATGGTGGCCAGCATGGGCAGCAGCGTTTGCGCGTTGATGCCGAGCTTGGAGGCGATGCTGGCGATGGTGTCGCTGCCCAGCGCGTTCTCCAGCTGGCCGCCGGACACGGGCTGGTTTTCGCCCTTGCCGATCCAGGAGCCGATCACGTCGCCCATGCCGGCCTGCTCGAATTTCGAGACCAGCCCTCCCAGGCCACCCGCGCCGCCGTTGTTGGCCAGCAGGCCGCCCAGCGCGCCAGCGAGGCCTCCCAGGTCTCCCAGCCCGCCGATGCCGCCACCTTGCGGCTGCTGCTGTTGGGCGGCGCCCCCGAGAACCTGGCCGAGTACCGAATCGAGCATTCCCATGGACGTTTCCTTGGTGTGTGACAGAACCGCTGGCATTTTCTCAGCGCGAAGGGCCGGCGGGCGAAAAAGCTTGTCCACTTTTCCGCTCGCAGCGTGACAAATTACCTAGGACGCGGTGCGCGTTTCGGCAGCAATGCGGGGCTTACCCCTTGCACGCCGACCAGACCCAGCACTGTCACCAGCGAATTCTGCGCGCCTTTCCATGCATCTGTCACGTCGATCGATTCGCTCAGGGCATGGAAACCGGTCGACTTTCCGCCGCCGCCGATGATGATGGCCGGGATGCCGTAGGACATCGGCACGTTGGCGTCGGTGCTGCCGCCGCGCAGCAGCGTCTTGTGGCCGAACGCGGTGTTCGAGCGGACGGCCGCTTCCACGATCACCGAATCGGACGGCGTGCGCCCGCCCGGCCGGTCGCCGATCAGCTTGTTGCTGGCGCTCAGCGTTGCCACGTTCCAGCGCTTGTTCTCCTCGGCCACCGCTTCGTCGATGGCCGCGAGGATCTTCTTTTCGGTCTCCAGCAGCGACGCCATGTCGTCCGAACGGATGTCGATGGCCATGCGGGCATCGGGCGCGATGGTGTTCACCGAGGTGCCGCCGCCCACGGTGCCGACGGTGAAGGTGGTCTTGGGAAAGCTGGGCGTGCGGACTTCCGCGATCTTGGCAATGGCGCGGCCCATGCCGTGGATCGCGCTGGGCACCTGGCCGAACGCGGCAAAGCTGTGGCCGCCCGGGCCCTTGAACGTGACTTCGTAGCGGTGGCTCGCCGTGCCGAGGACCAGCACGTTGCCGTCCGGCGAAGGCTCCAGTCCCACCATGCCGTCGATGTCGAGGTGGTCGCGGAAGATGGCCTTCATGCCGCGCAGGTTGCCGAGCTCTTCCTCGCCGACATTGGCAACGAAGAGCAGGTCGCCCGCGGTCTGGATCTTGTTGTCGTTGAGCACCTTGAGCCACGACAGCAGCACCGACAGGCCGCGCGTATCGTCCGCGATGCCGGGCGCGTGGAGCTTGCCGTCGCGCTCCTTCACCTTCACATCGGTGCCGGCGGGGAACACGGTGTCCAGATGGGCGGAGACCAGCAGCTTGGGGCCGTTGCCGGTGCCCTTGCGCAACCCGATCACATTGCCTTCGGCATCGATCTTCGCGTCGGCGAGCCCGAGCGCCTTCATGCGCGCAAGGAAGGCTTCGGCGCGCTTGCTTTCCTTGAACGGGGGCGCTTCGATCTCGGTCAGCATCTTCAGGTCTTCGACCGAGCGCTCATGGTCGGCCTTGACCGCGTCGAGCAGCTTCTGGATCGCGGGCGCCGCCATCAGCTGCGTGAAGGTCTTTTCCACCTCGGGCGCGACCTGCGCCGGCGTGGGAGCCACCGCGGTGTTCTGGGCCTGCGCGCCCGGTACGGCGCAGAGCAGGGCCAGAACAAGGGGCGCGAGGGGGGCGAGCCGGAGGGCGCGTGGCGAACGAGGCATGGCGTGGAGATCCTTTTCTTGTGATGGGGATGGGGTGGGCGGGCCGTTGCGGAAAGCGCCGCTCAAGGGCCGGCGAGCAATACCAGTGCGGCAAGCGCCGCGGTTTCGGCGCGCAGCACGCGCGGGCCGAGCGTGACCGGCGCAAAGCCGCATGCCAGCGCTTCCTGCTCCTCGGCGCTGCTCAGGCCGCCCTCGGGTCCGCTCAGCACCAGCACGCTGCGATCGGCCGGCGCCGAGGCGGTGGCATCGGCCAGGCGCCGCGTGCCTTCGGCAAGGCTCAGGACAAGGCGCAGCGGGGCGTCGCCGGCATTCGCGCCGAGCCAGGCCGCGGGGCTCGAGAATGGCCGCACCGGATGGATCCGCGGCACGCGGTTGCGGCCGCATTGCTCGCAGGCGGCAATGGCAATCGCTTCCCAATGCGCCCTCTTCTTCTCGGCGCGCTCGCCCGAAAGGCGCAGCACGCCGTGGGCCGTGGCCAGCGGCTGGATGCTCGCGACGCCCAGTTCGGTGGCTTTTTCGACCAGCCAGTCCATGCGCTCATTGGCTGGCATGCCGACGGCCAGGTGCACCGCGCGCATGGCTTCGCGCTCTGCCGGTGCATGGGCGCCGACCGACACCGACACATCGCTGCGTCCCATGCGCTCCACGGTTGCCGCATATTCGCCGCCCGAACCGTCGAACAGCGTGAGCGCGTCGCCGGGCTGCATGCGCAGCACCTGAACGTGGCGCGCCGCGCCGGGTGGCAGTTCGAGTGTGGCGCCCGCGCTCAAAGGCACTGAACAATGGAAACGGGGCATCTAGACCCTGCCGTAGGCAAAGCCGGTCAGCGCCGAAGTGCCTTCGATCTCGTCGATCACGCGCAGCAGCGGCGTCAGCTCCATGTAGCGGCTGGCAGTGGAGCGGATGTAGGCGATGAAGCGCGGCGTGTCCGCCAGGTAGCGCGGCTTGCCGTCGCGCAGCGTGAGGCGGGCGAAGATGCCGGCCACCTTGAGGTGGCGCTGCAGCCCCATCCATTCGACGGAGCGATAGAAGGCGCCGAAATCGGCATCGACCGGCAGCCCGGCCTTGCGGGCGGCTTCCCAGTAGCGGATGGTGATGTCGAGCACGAATTCCTCGTCCCAGCTCAGGAACGCGTCGCGCATCAGGCTCGCGATGTCGTAGGTGATCGGACCGTAGACCGCGTCCTGGAAGTCGAGCACGCCCAGATCGGCAGCCGAGCCGCCGCCGGGCCGCCCCAAGGCGGCGAGCGCCCCCTCGGGGGGCAGCGAGGACACGCCAGTGCCGAGCGTGGGGGCCACATTGACCATCAGGTTGCGCGGCATGAAGTCGCGGTGTACATAGACGCTCGGCGAAGCCAGGTTGCTCTCGACGATGAGCCTGAAGCTGCGTTCCAGCCGCTCCTTGAGCTGGCCCTCGACCGCGATGCCGCGGTGGCGCCCGATGTACCACTCGGGAAAAAGCGCCAGTTCGCGCTCGAGCAATGCACGGTCGTAGGGCGGCAGCACGCCCGGCCTGGAGGCCAGCTGCCAGCGGATCAGCGCATCGATCGCCTGGTCGTAGAGCGGGCGGCTGGCGTCGGGCCGGGCCGGGTCGATCACGTCGAGCATGGTCTCGCGGCCGAGGTCGTCGAGCAGCAGGAAGCCGTGGCTCCGGTCCCACTCGAGCACCTGCGGCGCGGTCACGCCGGCCTCGGCCATCAGGCGGGCGACCTGCACGAAGGGCTCGCTGTTTTCCTTGTCGGGCGGCGCATCCATCACGATGCGGCTGGCCGCGTTCCCCGTGGCGTCGATGCGGAAGTAGCGGCGAAAGCTCGCATCGGCGGACGCAAGGCGCACCGTTTCGGGCAGCAGGCCGTGCGCGGCGCCGATGCCGGTCAGCCAGTTCTGGAACGCCGCGGCCCGCTGCGGATCTGCCCAGAGAATGGCGGTGGCGGAGGGTGTGGGCTCGGAGGCCGGGAGCGGGGGTGCTGTCATGGATAATCGATTCTACAAATCCGCCTGGCGCGGCAACTCCTGCGGTCCTCCCTGGTCGAACCGAGTTGCCGCCGGCTCCTGCAACCTGCCGGCCTGCCGCGCCGTCCTCCCGACGATCCTTCGTTCCTGACCGATGCCTACGACCCAAAGCCCCCACGCTTGGCACCCTGTGCACTCGCAGCCCTCCTCGGGAAGACTGCGGACCTTCTCCGGAACGATGCGGCGGGAGGCCTGATGAGGCGGCGCGTTGCCTTGCGGCGTTCCGGCCCGCCCCTGCCACTGGCCCTGTTGGCGCTGGCGCTGCTGCATGCGCACGGCGCCTCGGCCCAGCCGGCCGGGGGCCTCGATGGCCCGCTCACGCTCAAGCGCACGCCGCAGCTGACCGAAACGCTGCCGCCCGCCGAACGCAGCCAGTTGCCCAGCCTCATCACCGGCGACCGCCTGTCGGGCCGCCAGGACCTCGAGACCGTGGTCGAAGGCCATGCCACGCTGCGCCGCGGCGAAGTCGCCATCACCGCCGACCGGCTCGAGTACTACCAGCCCGACGACCGCGCCAGGGCGCGCGGCAACGTGCGCGTCAACCAGGCCGGCAATGTGTACGAAGGCCCCGAGCTCGAACTCAAGCTCGAGACCTTCGAGGGCTTCTTCAACAACGTGCGCTACTCCTTCCTTGCCACCGGCGGGCATGGCGAGGCGCAGCGCATCGATTTCGTCGACAGCAACGTGTCGGTGGCCCGCACCGCCACCTACACCACCTGCCGCCGCGAGGACTACCCGGGCTGGATGCCGGCCTGGCTGCTGTCCGCAGCCACGCTGACCACCGACACCGAGGAAAACGTCGGCGTAGCCACCGACGCGCGGCTGAGCTTCATGGGCATCAGCACGCCGCCGCTGCCGAGCGTGAGCTTTCCGCTGTCGAACGAGCGCAAGAGCGGCCTGCTGCCGCCCACGATCGGCATCGACAACACCAACGGCATCGAGATTTCGCAGCCGTACTACTGGAACATCGCGCCCAACCGCGACGCCACCTTCACGCCCACGCTGATGAGCAAGCGCGGCCTCAACCTGGGTTCGGAATTCCGCTACCTCGAGAAGGAATACAGCGGCAGCATCCGGCTGGACCTGATGGGCAGCGACCGCCTGGTGGGCCAGCGCTACAACGAAACGCGCGCCGCGCAGCTGCAGCAGCTTGCCAACGGGGAAATCCAGGCCTCGGCCCTGAGCTTCGGGGCGCCGCCCAGCAGCAAGCGCTGGGGCATCTGGGCCAATCACCACCAGGACTTCAACGCCAAGGCGCTCGGGCTCGATTCGCTCTCGGCCAGCATCAACATCAACCGGGTCAGCGACAACGACTACTGGCGCGACTTCACGCGCACGCCCACGCTGGCGCAGCGCCAGCTGTCGAACGACGCCTCGCTCAACTGGAGCAAGGGCGACTGGAACGGCGGCATCCGCGCGCTGCGCTATCAGACCCTGCAATACAGCCTGTCGCCGATCGTGCCGTCCTATGACCGGATGCCGCAGATCACGGCCAACTACAACAAGTACGACTGGCACGGCTTCGATGTTTCGCTGAACCTCGACTACACGCGCTTCCGCGTCAACACCATCCTGGCCGGCCAGCCGGGCTTCGACGTCAACCAGCAGTCGCAGCCCGACGGCGACCGCGCCCTGGCCATTGCCACGATCAGCCGGCCGTTCATCACGCCGAGTTCCTTCGTCATCCCGAAGCTGCAGCTGAACACGGCTTCGTACAACTACTACCTGCCGCAGTCCGACGTTCCCAGGCTCACCGTCAACGGGACCCAGTACGTCAACGGCGTGCCCTACAACCCGAACGCGCTGTATTTCTTCCCGACTTCGAGCAACCGGACGGTGCCGACCTTCAGCCTCGACAGCGGCCTGATCTTCGAGCGCGACGCGAACTACTTCGGCCGCGCCTTCCGCCAGACGCTGGAGCCGCGCGCCTACTACGTCTACACGCCGTTCCGCAACCAGAGCATGCTGCCGAACTACGATTCGGCGGCCAACGACTTCAGCTTTGCGACCATCTACACCGAGAACGCCTTCTCGGGCAACGACCGCATTTCCGACACCAACACGCTCACGCTCGGCGTGACCTCGCGCCTGATCGACCCCGACACCGGCGTCGAGGCGGCGCGCTTCGGCGTTGCGCAGCGGCTGCGCTTCAGCGACCAGAGGGTCACGCTGCCGGGCGGCACGCCGGTGACCGACCGTGCGAGCGACCTGCTGCTGGGTGCCCAGATCAACTGGACGCCCAAGTGGAGCCTGGACACGGTCGTCCAGTACAACCCCGACACGCGCAAGTCGGAGCGCTCGGCCATCACCGCGCGCTACAACCCGGGTCCGTACCGCAACCTGAGCGCGGCCTTCCGCTACCAGGCGCCCACCACTCCCCTCGCCACCGACGGCAACAAGTCCTTCGACGTGGGCTGGCAGTGGCCTCTCAACGACCTGTGGGGCGACAAGGGCAAGGACCTCGGCCCGGGCAAGGGCCAGGGCGGCGGGCGGTGGTACGCGGTCGGCCGGCTCAACTACAGCCTGCAGGACAAGAAACTCACGGACGGCGTGCTCGGCTTCGAGTACGACGGCTGCTGCTGGATCGGGCGCGTGGTGCTGCAGCGCATCACGACCGGCACGGTGACGGCCAACACGCGCATCATGTTCCAGCTCGAATTCGTCGGGTTCTCCAGCATCGGCTCGAGCCCGATGCAGACCTTGCGGACCAACATCCAGCGCTACCAGCCCCTTCGCCAGCCCACCGAAGGGCCGAGCCGCTTCACCAATTACGACTGAGACGATTGAGCAACGCCATGAAACACATCCGTTCCATCCTGACCCTGGGCTGCCTCGCGGCGCTGGCCGCAACCTCGGGCGCGCAGGGCCTGCGTCCCGGTGGCGGCAGTGGCATCACCGACATCATGCGCGCCGGCCCCCGCCTGGCGCCGCCGGTGCCGCGCACCGCGCCTTCCACCGCTGCTCCGGTGCAGCGCGCGGCCGAATACATCGTTGCACTGGTCAATTCCGAGCCCATCACCAACACCGAGGTGCAGTCGCGCGTCACGCGCCTGATGCGGGAAAATGCCGAAGCCGAGCGCGTGCCGCGCGCCGAACTCACGCGCCTCGTGCTCGAACGCCTGATCTCGGAGCGCGCACAGCTCCAGCTGGCCAAGGAAAACGGCATCAAGGTGGACGACGTTGCCATCGACCAGGCCGAGCAGACCGTGGCGCGCCAGAACCAGGTCAGCGTCGAGGAACTGCGCCGCCGCGTGGTGGCCGAGGGCCTCTCGCTGCGTGAATTCCGCAACGACCTGCGCGACCAGCTGCTGCTCACGCGCCTGCGCGACCGCGAGGTCGAGTCCAAGGTCAAGATCAGCGACTCCGAGGCCGACGAATACCTGCGCGACCAGCGCAACGCCCCCACCAAGGACGCGGCACTGCAGAACATCAACCTCGCGCACCTCCTGGTCGCCGTGCCCGAGAACGCCACCGAGGCGCAGGTCGCCACCTTGCAGCAGCGGGCCCAGGGCCTCGCACAGCGCGCCCGCTCGGGCGAAGACTTCGCCAAGCTGGTGCAGGAAAACTCCGATTCGCCGGACCGCGCCAATGGCGGCGCCGTCGGCATGCGCAGCGCCGACCGCTATCCGTCGCTGTTCGTCGAAGCCACGCAGTCGACGCCGGTCAACGGCATTGCCGGCCCGATCCGCTCGGGTGCGGGCTTCCACGTGCTCAAGGTGCTGGCCAAGGCCCAGATCGGCGCCGCCGACGCCACCGTGACCCAGACTCAGGTGCGCCACATCCTGCTGCTCAACGACCCGAGGCGCACCACCGCGCAGGCCGTTGCGCAGCTCGCGGAATTCAAGCGCCGCCTGCAGGCCGGCAACGCCGACTTCGCCGGCCTGGCGCGCGACAACTCGCAGGACGCCAGCGCCAAGGAAGGCGGCGACCTGGGCTGGTCGCGCCCGGGTCAGTTCGTGCCCGAGTTCGAGGAAGCCATGGACCGCCTGGCGCCCGGCCAGATCAGCGATCCCGTGGTGTCGCGCTTCGGCGTGCACCTGATCCAGGTGGTCGGCCGGCGCGAGTCCAAGCTCACCCAGGCCGAGCAGCGCGAAGCCGCGCGGGCCGTGCTGCGCGAGCAGCGGGTCGAGGAAGCCTTCAGCACATGGGTGCAGGAAGTGCGCGCGCGCGCCTACGTCGAATACCGCGAGGCGCCCCAGTCCTGATGGCACACATCGCCAGGAAGCGGTTCGGGCAGCACTTCCTGTCCGACGGCGGCATCATCGATGCGATCGTGCAGGAGATCGCGCCGCAGCCTGGCGACGCGATGGTCGAGATCGGTCCGGGCCTGGCGGCGCTCACCCAGCCGCTGGTCGAGCGGCTCGGGCGTCTGACCGTCATCGAGCTCGACCGCGACCTGGCCAAGCGGCTGCGCGAGCATCCGCAGCTCGATGTCATCGAGTCCGACGTGCTCAAGGTCGATTTCGCCGAGTTGGCCGCCAGGTTCGCGGCGCCGCTGCGCGTGGTCGGCAACCTGCCCTACAACATCTCGACGCCCATCCTGTTCCATCTGCTGGGCTTCGCGCACCTGATTGCCGACCAGCACTTCATGCTGCAGAAGGAAGTGATCGACCGCATGGTCGCGCGGCCCGCCACGTCCGACTACAGCCGCCTGAGCGTGATGCTGCAGTGGCGCTACAGGATGGAAAACGTGCTGTTCGTGCCGCCCGAGAGTTTCGATCCGCCGCCGCGCGTCGACAGTGCCGTGGTGCGCATGGTGCCGCTGGCCGAGCCGCCGGCCGTCGATGCCGCCCGCCTGGGCGAGATCGTGCAGGTCGCCTTCAGCCAGCGCCGCAAGATCATGCGGCACACGCTGGGCAAATGGCTCGACGAACACGGCTTCGAGGGCCAGTTCGATGCCCAGCGCCGGGCCGAGGAAGTGCCCGTGGCCGAATACGTCGCCCTGGCCCAGGCCGTCCCTCCGCGCCCATGAAAAAGCCCGCCTTGGCAAAGGCGGGCTTTTGGATTTGATTCGTGAACACCGCGGAACCGGCTTTGCCGGGCCGCAGGTGTTGCCCCCTCGAGGGGGAGGCGGCTACACGAAGTGAGCCGCTTCGGGGGTGGGCTCGTTCAGGCCGCCGCGAGCCAGTAGCCCGCGTTGAAGGGGCTGCTCATGCGCAATGCGAGCGGCGAGACGTCGACCAGTTTGTCGGTCGGCATCTTCTCGCCTTCGGGTTCCGTGCCGGCTGCCGCATTGGCGGTGTTGCCGTTGATTTCGATGCCATCGAGTGCTGCGCCGTTCGGCTGAGCCTCGTTCGCCCGTTCTGCTTGGCTGGTGTGTGCAGAACGGGCTACAGAAAAGAATAGAAGCAGCGGAACGGGACTTTTCGGTCGCCCCAGTAGTCGGAGGCGTCGCGGAAGATGTCGAGCAGCTGCTCGCGCGCTTCCTTGTCGAACTTGGCGTTGGCCGGGATCTGCTCGAGCACGATCACGAAGCCGGGCTGCGGGCCCGATTTATGCAACGGGTCGGTCATGCAGTCGTACAGCGCGTCGAAATTCTTGCCGAAATGCGCCGGAAAGGTGAACTGCTGGGCGATCAGGTCCAGAACGTCCTGCTTGGTCTGGGCATTCCCCAGATTGGCGTACAGGAAATGCTGGCCCGCGGCATTGGCGGCTTCCTGCAGGTCGTTCACGCGGAACGCACGAATCGACTGCACGATGTTCGGGCGTACGGCACGAAGGGATAAAGTCATCTCCGCTGGTCTTTCCATAGTCATCATCATTTCTTCGGGGCGCTTCGGGGCCCCGCTCAAGTCTTTGTCATCGCTCATGGTGCAATCCGTCTGAAACTCGCGTAGTGGTCTGCCGTGTACCAGCAGGCCTCGGGTGTGGTGCGCTGTTCTCCGCCGCAGACAATGCGCCGTGCACCGCGATCGCGCGAGCCGGGCGTTGCCACCGTGTACTCGCGGTAGTGACCGCGCCGCGCGGGCGGCAAAAGACGCTCGCGGTTGCCAAATACCGTGCCGTCCTTTTCGTATCGGAAGGGGCCGCCACTCAGGATGGCTTCGTAGGTTCGCTGGCCCTGAACCGGCAAGTCGGACAGTGCGATCGATTCCTGGGCGGGCTTTCCGGTGCCGAACCATCCGCGGGCCTCGGCCCCCGTCGCCAACGCCGCCAGCATCAAGCCGGTGAGCGCAAACTTAGTGACAGAGGACGTGATCGAGGCGTAAGCCGCCATGGGGCACCACAAGAAAAGAGCGGGGTTCCGAATTGGCAGCCAACCCTGGGGTTAACCCGCAAATTCAAGCCCGCGAGTGTGCACCACGCTGGCGAAAATAGCAAGCGACTGCCCAAAGTTTGAGCAGTCGCAAGGGGATCGAGTGGCGCTTTAAGTTGGCGGCCACTCTCGCCAAATGGCTTATCGCTCTGCGTTTGCGTCGGCGACTGTCAAAGCTGTCATGTTCACGATGCGCCGAACTGTTGCGCTGGCCGTGAGAATATGCACAGGTTTGGCGGCGCCGAGCAGCACCGGGCCGATCGCGATGTTGCCGCCGGCCGCGGTCTTGAGCAGGTTGTAGGAAATATTGGCTGCGTCGATGTTCGGAAAAACCAGCAGGTTGGCGTCGCCCGCCAGCGCGCTGTGCGGCATCACGACTGCGCGCTGCTTGCTGTCGAGCGCCACGTCGCCGTGCATTTCGCCGTCCACCTCGAGCCAGGGCGCCTGCACGCGCAGCAGGTCGAGCGTCTTGCGCATCTTGATGGCGCTGGGCTCGTTGCTGGTGCCGAAGTTGGAATGCGACAGCAGCGCGGCCTTGGGCTTGAGGCCGAAACGCATCATTTCCTCGGCCGCCATGGTCGTGATCTCGGCCAATTCCTCGGGCGAGGGGTCGTAGTTGACGTGGGTGTCGACCAGGAACACCTGGCGGTCGGGCAGCAGCAGGCCGTTCATGCAGGCGTACACCGGCACGTCCTGCGGCGTGCTTTCGCAGCCGCCGGGGCGCTTGCCGATCACCTGGTCGATGTAGTGCAGGTGGATCAGCGTGGTGCCCCAGGTGCCGCAGATCATGCCGTCGACCTCGTCCTTGTGCAGCAGCATGGCGCCGATCAGCGTCAGGCGGCGGCGCATCTCGATCTTGGCGGTCTGCACCGTCTGGCCCTTGCGTTCCGTCATGCGGTGGTAGGTCTGCCAGAAGTCGCGGTAGCGGTGGTCCTGCTCGACGTTGACGATGTCGTAGTCGAGCTCTTCCTTCAGGCGCAGGCCGAACTTCTCGATGCGCTGCGCGATGATGGCCGGGCGGCCGATCAGCGTGGGGCGCGCAATGCCCTCGTCGACCACGATCTGGGCGGCGCGCAGCACGCGCTCTTCCTCGCCCTCGCAGTACGCCACGCGCTTCTTCTGCGCGCGCTTGGCGGCGTCGAAGATCGGCTTCATCGTGGTGCCCGAGGCGTAGACGAAGCTCTGCAGGCGGTCGCGGTAGGCGTCCATGTCCTTGATCGGGCGCGAAGCCACGCCGCTTTCCTCGGCGGCCTTGGCCACTGCCGGCGCGATCTTCATCATGAGACGCGGATCGAAGGGCTTCGGAATCAGGTATTCAGGCCCGAAAGTCAGCTTTTCGCCAACGTAGGCGGCAGCAACGCGCTCGCTCTGCTCGGCCTGGGCGAGATCGGCAATGGCACGCACCGCGGCAATTTCCATCTCGTCGGTGATCGTGGTGGCGCCCGAATCGAGCGCGCCGCGGAAGATGTACGGGAAGCACAGGACGTTGTTGACCTGGTTCGGGTAGTCGGTGCGGCCGGTGGCCATGATCACGTCGGGGCGCACGGCGTGGGCGTCCTCGGGCGAGATTTCCGGGTTCGGGTTGGCCAGCGCGAAGATCACCGGGCGCGGCGCCATGCGGGCCACCATGGCGGGCTTGAGCACGCCGCCGGCCGACAGGCCCAGGAACACGTCGGCGCCCTCGATCACCTCGGCCAGCGTGCGGGCCGTGGTTTTCTGCATGTACTGGCGCTTGTCGTCGTCCATGAGCTCTTCGCGGCCTTCGTAGACCACGCCGGCCAGGTCGGTCACGAACACGTTCTCGCGCTTCAGGCCCACCTTGAGCAGCAGGTTCAGGCAGGCCAGCGCCGCGGCGCCTGCGCCCGAGGTGACCAGCTTGACCTCGCTGATGTCCTTGCCAGCCACCTTGAGGCCGTTGAGCATGGCCGCCGCCACGGTGATGGCCGTGCCGTGCTGGTCGTCGTGGAACACGGGAATCTTCATGCGCTTGCGCAGCTCGCGCTCGACGTAGAAGCAGTCGGGGGCCTTGATGTCCTCCAGGTTGATGGCGCCGAAGGTGGGCTCCAGCGAGGCGATGATCTCGACCAGCTTGGCCGGGTCTTTCTCGTCGATCTCGATGTCGAACACGTCGACGCCGGCGAACTTCTTGAACAGCACGCCCTTGCCTTCCATCACCGGCTTGGAAGCCAGCGCGCCGATGTCGCCCAGGCCCAGCACGGCGGTGCCGTTGGTGATCACCGCCACCAGGTTGCCGCGCGCCGTGTACTTGAAGGCGTTGGCCGGGTCCTTGACGATTTCCTCGCAGGGCGCGGCCACGCCGGGCGAATAGGCCAGCGACAGGTCGCGCTGGTTGACCATCTGCTTGGTGGCGGCAATGGCAATCTTGCCCGGCACCGGAAGCTCGTGGTACTCGAGGGCGGCGCGCCGCAATTCGGCGCGCTTGTCTTCGGGCGTGGGGGTCGATGAGATCGTCGAATCGGACATGGGCCGTTGCTCCTGGTGGCGCTTCTTCTGGGGGCGCCGATTGTAGACCTCGGCCCATGACGCCATAGGCCGCATGGCGGAGATCGGCCATGCCAAAAGCACGAAGACCCGTCAAGACGATGTGGCAATATGCACAGTCCGGAAAAAAATCGACGAGGAGCGGCCATGGCCCTGATGGATTTCATCAAGAAACAGTTCATCGACATCATCCAGTGGACCGAGACTGGCGACGGCACGCTGGCCTGGCGCTTCCCGATGGCGGAAATGGAAATCCAGAACGGCGCCTCGCTCACCGTGCGCGAGTCGCAGGTGGCGGTGTTCGTCAACGAAGGCCAGGTGGCCGACGTGTTCGGCCCCGGCATGTACAAGCTCACGACGCAGACGCTGCCCGTGCTCACGTACCTGAAGAACTGGGACAAGCTGTTCGAGTCCCCGTTCAAGAGCGACGTCTACTTCTTCAGCACGCGCCAGCAGGTCGACCAGAAGTGGGGCACGCCGCAGCCCATCACCATCCGCGACAAGGACTTCGGCGCCGTGCGCCTGCGCGCCTTCGGCAACTACAGCTTCCGCATCGGCGATGCCAAGCTGTTCCACACCGAGATCTCGGGCACGCGCGACATCTACGGCGTGGCCGACCTCGACGGCCAGCTGCGCGGGCTGGTGCTGCAGAACATCAGCAACGCCATCGCGTCCAGCGGCGTGCCGTTCCTCGACCTTGCCGCCAACCAGATCCAGTTCGCCCAGGCATTGGCCGCGCAGCTGGTGCCCGAGTTCGAGAAGATCGGCATCAAGCTCGAGAACATCACGGTCCAGAACGTCTCGCTGCCCGAAGAGCTGCAGAAGATCCTCGACCAGAAGATCGGCATGGGCATGGTCGGCAACGACATGGGCAAGTTCATGCAGTACCAGACTGCGCAGGCCATTCCCAAGTTTGCCGAAGGCGCGGGCGGCGGCAGCGGCATCGCGGGCGATGCCATGGGCCTGGGCGCCGGCGTCGCGCTGGGCCAGGTGCTGGCGCAGAACCTCGCGCAGGGCCTGAGCCCGAGCGCGGCAGCGCAGGCCGCGGCGACCCAGCAGCAGCCGGCCGTGGCCGTGGTGAGCCCGGCCGACGTGATGACCACGCTCGAGAAGCTCGGCGAGCTCAAGACCAAGGGCATCCTCACGCAGGAAGAGTTCGACGCCAAGAAGGCGGAACTGCTCAAGAAGCTGGTCTAAGCACCGGCAATGGCTGAGCAAGCAGGCGCCCAGCGCGCCTACCGTGCGCCCTGCCCTGGCTGCGGCGCACCGGTCGAATTCAGGTCCGCGCAGTCGGCCTTCGCCGTTTGCCCCTACTGCCAGAGCACCGTCGTGCGCCAGGGCGAGACGCTCGCGCGCATCGGCAAGATGGCGGAGCTGTTCGACGATTTCAGCCCGCTGCAGCTGTTTGCCGCGGGCCGCATCCAGAACCAGCCGTTCACCATCGTCGGCCGGCTGCAATACAGCAACCCCGGCGGGCGCTGGACCGAGTGGATCGCCGCGCTCGATGGCGACCGCACCGGCATCCTGAGCGAGGACAACGGCGCCTACGTCTTCGCGCTGCCCTTCGAGCTGCAGCGCACCGCGCCGCCGCCCACGGACCTGCGCGTGGGTGCCACCAGCGCATTCAACGGCCAGGGCTACACCGTTTCGTCGAACGAACAGGTGGCGCTGCTGTCCGCGCAGGGCGAACTGCCGCACCTGCCCGAGCTGGGCCGCCCGTTCCCGATGGTCGAGCTGCGCAGCGACAAGGGGCTGGTGCTCAGCATCGACTACGGCACCGAGCCGCCCGGTGCCTACCTGGGCCGCTCGGTGCAGCTCGAGGACCTGCAGCTCACGGGACTGCGCGACGAATCCGCCAAGGACGAAAAAGGCCGCGCCTTCAACTGCCCCAACTGCGGCGCGCCGGTCACGGTCAACCTGTCCGACAGCAAGAGCATCACTTGCGGCTCGTGCAACAGCATCATCGACCTGTCGCAGGGCATCGGCGGCGAGCTGAAGCACGCGGAGCAGAACGAACCCGTTCGACCGCTCATCGCCATCGGCAGCATGGGCCAGCTGCAGGGCGCGCAATGGCAGGTGGTGGGTTTTCAGCACCGCATGGGCGTGGAGCCCGGCGACGACGAGCACTTCGGCTGGAACGAATACCTGCTGTACAACAAGAAGCGCGGCTTCAGCTTCCTGGTCGATGCCGAGGACGGCTGGAGCATGGTCAAGCCGACCACCGGCGCGCCGGTGATGGCCGAGAACGGCAGCAGCGCCAGCTACCTGGGCAAGCGCTACACGCAGCAATACGCCTACAACGCCGAAACCACCTACGTGGCGGGCGAGTTCTACTGGCAGGTGGAGCGCGGCCAGAAGACCTTCAACCGCGACTTCGCGAACGGCAGCGCGCTGCTCTCGATGGAGCGCTCGGCCAACGAACTGACCTGGTCCTCGGGCAGCAAGCTCGACAGCGGCCTGGTGTCCGCCGCCTTCAAGCTCGACGACAAGAAGGACATGTTCGTGCGCGGCGATGCGCTGCCGGTCAGCGCCGCATCGGGGCTGGGTTGCGGCACCATCATCCTCATCGTGATCTTCATCATCGTGCTGCTGGTCATCCTGAGCACCTGCAGCGGAGGGTCGTCCGGCGGGTCGCGTGGCTACGGCGGCTCCTACGGCGGCTACTCGAGCGGCGGCGGCCACAAATGAAGAAGAGCACGACAGCTCCGCTGATGTCACTTATCACTACTGCTACTACGACTGGAGGTCCCCATGGGATTTGAATGGCTGAAACCGGGCGTGGTCCTCGGATCGCTCGTGTATGCGCTGCTTGGCGTGCTGATCTTCTGGCTCTGCTTCCTGATCATCGACAAGCTCACGCCTTATGACCTCTGGGGCGAGATCGTCGAGAAGCAGAACGTGGCGCTGGGCCTGGTGGTGGCCGCCATGAGCCTGGGCATCTGCGTCATCGTCGCCGCAGCGATCCATTGAGCGGGGAGGCGGCCGTGTCCGCGCATTCCGCCGATGCGCGCGGGCCGCAGCCGGTCGAGATCGCGCTGCTCGCCAGCGTGTTCGTGGTCGCGGCCTGCGGGCTGGTCTACGAGCTGACCGCGGCCGCGCTGAGCTCCTACCTGCTCGGCGACTCGGTGCTGCAGTTCAGCACCATCATCGGCACCTACCTATTCGCCATGGGCGTGGGCTCGTGGCTCTCGCGCTTCTTCGAGCGCCAGCTGCCGGCGCACTTTTTGCGCATCGAACTGCTCGTGGCGCTGGTCGGCGGCGCGCTGCCGGCCATTCTTTTCCTCGCGAACGCCTACGTGCCCGGCGCCTTCCGCCTGCTGCTCTACGGGCTCGTGGTGGTGGTCGGCACGCTGGTGGGGCTCGAGATCCCGCTGGTGATGCGCATCCTCAAGCGCAACATCCAGCTCAAGAACCTGGTGTCGCAGGTGCTCACCTTCGACTACCTCGGCGCGCTGGCGGTGTCGGTGGCCTTTCCGCTCATCCTGGTGCCGCAGCTCGGCATGATCCGCACCGGCCTGCTGTTCGGCATCATGAATGCGGCGGTGGCCGTGTGGGCGCTGTGGCTGTTCCGCCATGAGCTGCGCCGCATCGGCGCGCACGCGCTGGCCTGCTTCCTCGCGCTGGCCGCGCTGGTGGGCGCCTTCGCCGGGGCCGGCCACATCACCACGCTGGCCGAAGACAGGTTCTACCAGGACCGCATCGTGTTCAGCGCCACCTCGCCCTACCAGCGCATCGTGGTCACGCGCGGGCAGCTCGGGCACCGGCTGTTCCTGAACGGCAACCTGCAGTTCGCCGAGCGCGACGAGTACCGCTACCACGAGGCGCTCGTCCATCCGGTGATGGCCGCGCAGGGCGCGCCGAAGAAAGTCGCGGTGCTCGGCGGCGGCGACGGCATGGCGGTGCGCGAGATCCTGAAATATCCCTCGGTCGAATCGGTCACGCTGGTGGAACTTGACCCGAACATGACCCAGCTCTTCACAGCGCACGAAACGCTGGCGGCGCTCAACGGCCATGCGCTGTCTTCGCCGAAGGTGAAGATCGTCAATACCGATGCGTTCCAGTGGTTGCAGGAGGCCGGGGACTTTTTCGATGTGATCGTGGTCGACTTCCCCGATCCCACCAACTTCGCGATCGGCAAGCTCTACACCAACAGCTTCTATGCACTGCTCGAGAAGCGCCTTTCGGCGAGCGGCTACGCGGTGATCCAGACCACCTCGCCGCTGGTCGCGCGCAAGAGCTACTGGACCGTGGCGGCGACCATCGAGTCGGTCGGCCTGCGCGCGACGCCCTACCACGCGCATGTGCCGAGCTTCGGCGAATGGGGCTTCATCATCGCGAGCCGGCGGCCGTACCGCATGCCCGATGCGCTGCCTTCGGGCCTGCGCTTTCTCTCGCCTTCCACCTTGCCGCTGATGTTCGACTTTCCGCTCGACATGGCGCGCGTGCCGGCCGAAGTGAACCGGCTGTCGAACCAGACCCTTGTCACCACCTATGAGCAGGAGTGGGGCAAGGTGATCACGACGCACTAGGGCCTGTTAACGCTATGGAAGGGGTCGCGAAGCTCGCCACAGCCCGCCCGTCAAGGCGCGTGACGCCGTGCGTGCGTGCGCACGCACAAGGAGCGCAACGCCGAGGGGCGGGCTGTGGCGAGCTTCCCTTCCATAGCGTTAACAGGCCCTAGGGACGGCATGCAGCGGCGCGATTTCCTCGGCGTGGCCGGTGCGGCGGGTGCCCTTGCGCTCGCGGGCTGCGAGGCCCCGCCGCCGCCCATCGAAGGCGGCTTCACCGGCATCGATGTGGCGCGCGGCCATGCGCTGCGCGACGGCACGCTCAAGAGCTCGTCTCCGGCAACCGCCAAGCGCACGCGGGTGGTGATTGCCGGCGGCGGCGTCGCAGGTCTCGCCGCCGCGCGCGCACTGCGGCTCGCGGGCATCGAGGACTTCGTGCTGCTCGAACTCGAGGATGCGGCAGGCGGCAATGCGCGCGCCGGCATGGTGGGCGGCATTGCCTGTCCGCTCGGCGCGCACTACCTGCCGACGCCCGGCGACGATGCGCGCGAAGTGCAGGACCTGCTCGAGGAACTCGGCCTGCGCCGGCGCGTGGCGGGCCGCTGGGAATACGACGAACGCCACCTTTGCCACAGCCCGCAGGAGCGGCTGTTCTTCCAGGGCGAGTGGCAGGACGGCCTGCTGCCCATGCACGGCGTGGGCGCCGAGACGCACGCGCAATACCGCAAGTTCGCGCAGCGCATCGACGCCTTGCAGCACGCTGCGCACTTCGCCATTCCCGCGCAGAGGGCCGCGGTCACGCCCGAGCTGCTCGCGCTCGACGCCCTCCCTTTCGCGAACTGGCTCGACGGCGAGGGCTTCGGCGATGCGCAGCTGCGCTGGTACCTCGACTACTGCTGCCGCGACGACTACGGCGCGGGCGTCGAACAGGTCTCGGCCTGGGCCGGCATCCACTATTTCGCAAGCCGGCACGGATTTCACGCGCCGGGTTCATCGAGCAGCGGCGCCGATCCGAACGCCGAGCGCGACGGCGTGCTGACCTGGCCAGAGGGCAACGGCTGGCTCACGAAGCGGCTGGCCGAGCCGCTGGGCGACCGGCTGCATACGGGCCAGGCCGTCACGCGCATCGCCGAGCTTCGCGGCGGCGTCGAGGTCGACGCGTGGGATGCCGCGTCGAAATCGCTGGTGCGCTGGCAGGCCGAGCGCTGCATCGTTGCGCTGCCGGTGTTCATTGCCGCGCGCGTCGTCGAGAACGGGCCGGAGGTGTTGAAGAACGCCGCCGCGCACCTGCGCTATGCCCCCTGGCTCGTGGCCAACGTGCACCTGCGCGGACCGCTTGCGGATCGCCCCGGCGCCGCGCCGAGCTGGGACAACGTGATCTACGGCACGCGCGGCCTCGGCTATGTCGATGCGCGCCATCAGGCACTCGACCCCACGCCGCGCGGCACCGTGCTGAGCTGGTACCGCCCGCTTGGCCCGAGCCGCCACGACGGCGCCGATGGCCGCCGCCTGCTGCTCGACCGCCCCTGGACCGGCTGGCGCGACGACCTGCTCGCCGAGCTCTCGGTGCCGCACCCCGACCTGCCTTCGCTCGCGACGCGCATCGAGATCACGCGCTACGGACACGCCATGTCGATCCCACGGCCGGGCCTGCTCGCGCAGATCGGCGCGCATGGCGATCGCGTGGCTGCGGGCCGGCTATCGTTCGCGCACGCCGACTGGTCGGGCTACTCGATCTTCGAGGAGGCGTTCACGCGCGGTCACGTCGCGGGCGCGGCGCTGGCCTGAAGGCGCCGGTGCCTTCATGTCATGGCCGCGTCACGCGTGGTCGGCATGGTCTCGCGTTTCGACACGGAACCCTCTTTTCCAATGACGCGTCCTGCCTCTTTCTTCTTCTGTTCTTCCTTCATCGCGCTGGCCGCCGCGCTCGCCTGCGGCCACGCCGCCGCCCAGACCGCCTTCCCCGCGACACTCGCGGGCCATGCCGTGCTGCCCGCGCAGAGCTTCGTTGCTGCGCCCAAGGATGCATCCGCCGACCTGCAGGCCAGCGGCAAGTTCACCTCGGGCAAGCGCGTGGAGGCATTGGGCACGGTGGAAGGTCTCTCGGCCGGACGCGGCACCGGTGTCTCGGTGCCCTTCAAGGGCCAGCCGTTGCAGGGCCACTCGGGCATCAAGAAGATGGACGATGGCTCGTTCTGGATCCTCACCGACAACGGCGCCGGTGCCAAGGCCAACTCGCCCGATTTCATGCTCTACCTGAACCACTACAAGGTGGACTTCAAGAGCGGAAAGTTCAACCGCCTGAACACCATCTTCCTGCACGATCCGGACAAGAAGGTGCCGTTCCGCATCGTCCATGAAGGCACGAAGCAGCGCTACCTGACCGGCTCCGACTTCGACCCCGAGAGCTTCCAGTTCGCCGGCGGCGCATTGTGGATCGGCGAGGAGTTCGGCCCGTTCCTGATCAAGGCCGACCGGAAGGGCAAGGTGCTCGCGGTGTTCGACACGCAGGTCGACGGCAAGGCCGTGCGCTCGCCCGACCATCCGGCGGTCACCACGCCGGGCGCACCGGGCGGCGCGGTCGATTTCCAGGTCAAGCGCTCCAAGGGCTTCGAAGGCATGGCCGCGTCGAAGGACGGCAGCAAGCTCTATGCGCTGCTCGAAGGCCCGGTGTGGAACGCCGAGGCGAAGGACTACGAGAAGCTGGATGGCAAGGAAGCGCTGCGCGTGCTGGAGTTCGACGTGGCGTCTGAAAAATGGACCGGCCGTCATTGGAAGTACCCGCTCGAAGCGAATGGCCACGCCATCGGCGACTTCAACATGATCGACGCGACCACCGGGCTGGTCATCGAGCGCGACAACGGTGAAGGCAGCAGCGACAAGGGCTGCCCCGAAGGCCAGAAGCGCAGCGACTGCTTCCACGACATCGCGAAGTTCAAGCGCGTCTACAAGATCGAGCTGAGCGACGCCAACGTGGGCGGCGCGGTGCGCAAGATCGGCTACATCGACCTGCTGAACATGGCCGACCCGGCCAAGCTCGCGCGCAAGCCGCTGAACGACGGCGTGCTCAAGTTCCCGTTCTTCACGATCGAGAACGTCGACGTCGTCGATGCCACGCACATCGTGGTGGGCAATGACAACAACCTGCCCTTCTCCAGCAGCCGCGAGCCCAACAAGGCAGACGACAACGAGCTGGTGCTGCTGGAGGCGGGCGCGCTGTTGCAGGCCAGGTAGGCAGCGCCGGCGCGAGCCGCCGGCGGAAGCGCGTCCTCATAATTCGCTCATGTCCCCCGACCTGCTCCCCGCGATCGCCGCCTTCGCACGCGTTGCGCACCACGCCAGCTTCACGCGGGCGGCGCAAGAGTTGGGCGTATCGCCCTCGGCCCTGTCGCAGACCGTGCGCACGCTCGAGGGGCGGCTGGGCGTGCGCCTGCTCGACCGCACCACGCGGCGCGTCGGCGTGACCGAGCTGGGCCAGCAATTGCTCAAGGGCGCGCAGCCGGCGCTGGCCGCGCTCGCGCAGGCGGTCGAAGGCCTCGACGAGGCGCGCGACAAGCCGGCCGGGCTGCTGCGCCTGAACGTCGCGCGCGTGTCGGCCGAATTGCTGCTGAATCCGCACTTCGCGGACTTTGCCGAGGCCTATCCCGACATCACGCTGGAGCTGGTCTGCGACAACCGCATGATCGAACTGGTCGAAGGCGGTTTCGATGCCGGCATCCGGCTCGGCGAAAGCCTGGCGCAGGACGTGGTGGCCCTGCCGGTGGGTGGGCCGCAGCGCATGGTGACCCTGGCGTCGCCGCGCTACCTGGCGGGGCGCAGGCCGCCGAAGACGCCCGAGGACCTGCGCGAGCACCAGTGCCTGAACTATCGCCTGACCACGGGCGCCCTCTATCGCTGGGAATACGCGCAGGACGGCCGCGTGCTCGATGTCGAAGTGGCCGGGCCGCTGATCAGCAACGACGGCGATGTGCTGCTGGCCGCCGCGCGCGACGGCGCGGGCATCATGGTGGCCTTCGAAGGCATGGTGCGCGGCGATCTGGAAAGCGGGGGCCTGGTGCCGCTGCTCGAGCCCTGGTGGCCCACCTTTCCGGGGTTCTACCTGTACCACCCGAGCCGCGCGCAGATGCCGCGCAAGCTCAGGGTGTTTATCGACTTCCTCCAGGCGCGGCATGCGCCGCCGCCGGTGTCGCAGCGCGCCGTCAAGCTCGCATCAGCGCCTCGATCTCGTCCGCCTTCACCGGCACGCCGCGCGAAATGAGTTCGCAGCCGGCACAGCGGCCCCTGCGCGCACTCAGTGGACGATCTTCCACCCGATGATGAAATACGTGGCGAAGGCGGTGGCAATCCAGATCCACGCCAGCGTACGCTGCTCCCGGTCAAGAGGGGCGTGCAAGGATCGGCTGCCTGCAGGAGCGGCCAGGCGGGTCGTAGGCGAACCTGGGTCGATCCCGACCGCCTGCAAGGTGGCGGCCGACCATTCGCCCGGCCGCCGCCGGAACTCGGCGAGGGCGTGCATCCATTGCGGCGGCAGCAGGAAAGGCGCGGCCAGCGCCATCAGCACCGCGCAGCAGGCGCGCACATTCCTCGAGGTGCTTGCGCGAGGACCGGCGAAAAAATCCAGCGTGTGAGCCAGGTCCAGGAACAGCCGTTCACGGTCCTTCGCTGGCGTTCGCCAGCGGGTGGCAGGCAACGATGCGCGGCCGTCGCGCATGAACACCGCAATGAAGTCGAGGACAGCCTTGCGCGCTTCGGTGTGGGGATCGTGCGATCGCGTGCATTGATGGCCGACTCGCCAGGCGGGCAGCGTGAAGGCCAATGGTTTCGTCCCCTGCGGCGATGTGCAGACGAGTGAATCGTCCTTGTCCAGTACCAGCAGGCGCAGAGCCTCGACGCTTTCCGTCCCCGGGAAGCCGGGGCGATGGACGACGCGGATCCGGTCCCACGCCACCCACTGTTCCTTCGTGCCGTCGTGCCACCACAGTCTCTGGTTGAGCCGGTCGAACAGGAAGCCGACGCTCAACCGCGTGGGGGCCAGCAGTTCCTTGAAAGTCGCGAAAATCCAGAGCGCCCCGAAAGCGACGGCACACAGCCCCATACAGACCAGCCAGAGGGCGAGCAGCGCGCCCCAGAGGGACTGCGGCATGTCTGCGTAGAACAGCAGCGCCACCATCGGCGCCGCGGCCAGCAGGCCGAACCAGATCGCATAACCAGAAAAGGCGGACTCGGGCTCCCGCAGTTCCAGTGCGGTATCGCCGATCCGCGAGATCACGCCTTCCGCGCAGGCCGAGGACTGCGGCGGGCCCTTGGTCTTGTGGATGTCGTAGATGCGGTACTCATGCCCATCGAAACGACCAGACTTCCTGTGATGCACCAGCCATTGCTGCATCCAATACGGTGGGCGGTCCTCCACCGGGTTGGAAGGCCGCTTGCGGACGGCGCTCACGCGCGCATCAGCGCCTCGATCTCGTCCGCCTTCACCGGCACGCCGCGCGAAATGAGTTCGCAGCCCGTGGCCGTGACGATCGCGTCGTCCTCGATGCGGATGCCGATGTTGTGGAACTGCTCGGGCACGCCCTCGGCGGGGCGCACGTAGATGCCGGGCTCCAGCGTCAGCACCATGCCGGGGTGCAGGATGCGGCTCGGCCGGTTCTTGATGAGTTCGTTCGACAGCGGGTCCTTGCGCTCGCTCACCTCGCCCACCTGCGTGGGCTCCACGTAGTTGCCGCAGTCGTGCACGTCCATGCCGAGCCAGTGGCCGGTGCGGTGCATGTAGAACTGGAAGTAGGCGCGCGAGTCGATCACGTCGTCGACGCCGCCCACCTTGTTGGCATCGAGCAGGCCCAGGTCGAGCATGCCCTGCGCGAGCACCTTCACTGCCGCATCGTGCGGATCGTTGAAGCGGTTGCCGGCCTTGGTGGCCGCGGCCGAGGCGTCCTGGCTGGCCAGCACCAGGTCGTACAGCGCGCGCTGCGGCCCGCTGAACTTGCCGTTGGCCGGAAAGGTGCGCGTGATGTCGCTCGCGTAGCCGTCGAGCTCGCAGCCCGCGTCGATCAGCACCAGTTCGCCATTGCGTACGGGCGCCGCGTCGGCGCGGTAGTGCAGCACGCAGGCGTTGGCGCCCGCCGCCACGATCGAGCCGTAGGCCGGGTATTGCGAGCCGCCCAGGCGGAACTCGTGCAGCAGTTCGGCGTCGAGGTGGTATTCACGCACGTCCTTGCCTTCGCGCAGCATGCGCGCCGACAGCTGCATCGCGCGGATGTGGGCCCGCGCGCTGATCTGCGCGGCGCGCCGCATGATGTCCTGCTCGTGCGCGTCCTTCACCAGGCGCATTTCGTCGAGCGGGCCGCACAGGTCGTGCAACTCCTCGGGGCACAGCGCGCCGTAGCGCACGCGCGCGCGCACCGATTGCAGCCAGCCGTCGACGCGGGTTTCGAGCCCCTTGTGGATCGCGAACGGAAACCACACGGTCGACTTGTTCTCGAGCAGCTTCGGCAGCCGGGCGTCGAGCTCGTCGACCGAGAAGGCCTCGTCCACGCCAAGCGCCGCGGGGGCCGCATCGGGGCCCAGGCGATAGCCGTCCCAGATCTCGCGCTCCAGGTCCTTGGGCGCGCAGAACAGCATGCTGCGGCCGTCGCCCGCGAGCACCAGCCAGGCGTTCGGTTCGGTGAAGCCGGTCAGGTAGTAGAAGTAGCTGTCGTGCCGGAACAGGAAGTCGCTGTCGCGGTTGCGCTGGCGCTCGGGCGCGGTCGGGACGATGGCGATGCCGTCCTTGCCCAGTTGCGAGGCGAGGCGCGCGCGGCGCTCGGCGTAGATCGTGGTGTCTTCTGAGGTCATCTTGGCGTGTTCAGTTGAAGAAGCCGTTCGGGCGTTCCCACGTCGGTCCAGGGACCGGTGTAGAGCTCGGCGCTCACGCGTTCATTGTCCATCGCGGCGCGCAGGATCGGTGCCAGCGGGGCTTTGGCGCCCGCCGGGTTGCCGGCCGGGATGCCGCAATAGGGCGGCGCGAAGAGCGCGGCGCGGTACAGGCCGATGGTCGAGAAGGTGTACTTCTCGGGCGCCGAATTGAGTGCCAGGCCTTCCGCGGAAATGCCGAAGTCGCCCTTTGGGTTGTGCGCCGGGTTCGGCACCAGCCACAGGTGCGCCAGCTTGCCGCTGGCCGCGAAGCGGTCCACTGCGGCCTGCGTGAAGGCGAAATCCGGCGCGAACACGTCGCCGGCCGCCACCCAGAAAATCTCGCCCAGCTGCGGCAGCGCGCGCACGATGCCGCCGGCCGTCTCCAGCGCTTCGCCGAAGTCATGGCCTTCGTCGGAGTATGAAATCGATAGCGCAGGGTGCCCATCCAGCAAGGGATTGGGGCCGAAGCGGTTTGATATCTTCTCGCCGAGCCAGGCAGTGTTGACCACCAGCTCGGTGAAGCCGCCGGCGGCCAGCGCCTCCATCGGCCACTGCATGAGCGGCTTGCCGCGCACTTCGAGCAGCGGCTTGGGCGTGGTGTCGGTCAGCGGCCGCATGCGTTCGCCGCGGCCTGCCGCGAGGATCATCGCCCGCACCGCAGAAAAAGAAGACGCCACCGGCTTCAAGCGGCCACCCGGCCGCGCAGCAGCTCGTTGCGTTCGCTGTGGCGCGGCTGGAAAAGCGCGACCAGGCATTCCATCAGCGCATGCGCCTTGGCTGAATGGTCGCCGCCGAAGTTGCACACATACACGTCGAGCGTGGCGCCGCGCTGCTCGGGCCAGGTGTGGATGCACAGGTGCGATTCGGCCAGCAGCACGGTGGCCGTGACCCCGCCCGGCCCTTGGGGTGTGGCCGGAAAACCATGGACCAGCTTGCCCACCGGCTGCAACCCGGCGGCCGTTGCCGCCTTGAGGCAGACGGCGCCGAGCGCCTCCTTGTCGGTGAGCCATTGCATGGCGCATTGGCAGTCGTGGAGATCGGCGGTGAGGTGCAGCCCGTGCATGGGTGGCAACTCTAGCAGTCCGCGTGTCGCCAAAGAACATCAGTCGGGTGTTCGGCCCGTATCGGAGGGGGTTGGAGCGAGCCCGGTAAAATCGCGGGTTCCCCCCAATCCACATTCCCCGAAAGTCCACCGCCCATGGCAAACCAAGCCCTGATGGCCAACGCGATTCGCGCGCTGGCCATGGATGCCGTCCAACAAGCAAACTCCGGCCATCCGGGCGCACCGATGGGCATGGCCGACATGGCCGTCGCACTCTGGGGCGAACACCTGCGCTACAACCCCGCGAACCCGCACTGGTTCGACCGCGACCGCTTCGTGCTGTCGAACGGCCACGCCTCGATGCTGCTGTATTCGGTGCTGCACCTCACGGGCTACGACCTGCCCCTCGGCGAGCTCAAGAACTTCCGCCAGCTGCACAGCAAGACCGCGGGCCACCCCGAGGTCGACGTGACCCCCGGCGTGGAAACCACCACCGGCCCGCTGGGCCAGGGCATCACCAATGCCGTGGGCTTTGCGCTGGCCGAGAAGCTGCTCGCGGCCGAGTTCAACCGCAAGGACCACGCCATCGTCGACCACCACACCTACGCCTTCCTGGGCGACGGTTGCATGATGGAAGGCATCAGCCATGAAGCCTGCGCGCTGGCTGGCGCCTGGCACCTGAACAAGCTGATCGCGCTGTATGACGACAACGGCATCAGCATCGACGGCCAGGTGAAGCCCTGGTTCATCGACAACACCGAAGAACGCTTCAAGGCCTACGGCTGGAACGTGATCGGCCCGATCGACGGCAACGACGCCAAGGACGTGTCCAAGGCCATCGCCAAGGCCAAGAAGGAAGATTCGAAGCCCACCCTCATCATCTGCAAGACGCAGATCGGCAAGGGCAGCCCGAACCGCGCCAACACCGCCAAGGCGCACGGCGAGCCGCTGGGCGCCGACGAAATCGCGCTCACCCGCGCCGCGCTGAACTGGCCGTACGCGGCCTTCGAAGTGCCGCAGGAAGCCTACGCCGACTGGAACCACAAGGAAGAAGGCGCCCGCGCCGAAGCGGCCTGGAACGACAGCTTCGACGCCTACGCCAAGGCCTACCCCGTCCTGGCCGCCGAGTTCACCCGCCGCATGAAGGGCGAGCTGCCGAAGAACTTCCACCAGGTGGCGTTCGACACCGTGGTGGCCGCCCACACCAAGGGCGAAACCGTGGCCAGCCGCAAGGCCAGCCAGCTCGCGCTCGAGGCCTTCACCGCCGCACTGCCCGAAATGCTCGGCGGCAGCGCCGACCTCACGGGCTCCAACCTCACCAACACCAAGAGCACCGCCGCGCTGCGCTTCGACGCCAAGACCGGCGCCGTGGTGCAGAACGCGCCTGTCGCGACGCAGCCTGCGCAAGGCGCAGAAGACGAAGCCGCGCAGGGCGCAGCCGTCGAGCCGCCGCATGGCGAGATCGGCCGCCACATCAACTATGGCGTGCGCGAGTTCGGCATGGCGGCCATCATGAACGGCGTGGCGCTGCATGGCGGCTTCATTCCCTACGGCGGCACCTTCCTGACCTTCAGCGACTACAGCCGCAACGCCATCCGCATGGCCGCGCTCATGAAGCGCCGCGTGGTGCACGTGTTCACGCACGACTCCATCGGCCTGGGCGAAGACGGCCCCACGCACCAGTCGATCGAGCACGCCGCCTCGCTGCGCCTGATTCCGAACCTCGACGTCTGGCGCCCGGGCGACACCGCCGAGACCGCCGTGGCCTGGGCCGTGGCGCTGCAGAACCAGTCGCGCCCCACGGCGCTGCTGCTGAGCCGCCAGAACATCGCCTATGCGCCCAAGGGTGACCTCGGCGACATCAGCCGCGGCGCCTACGTGCTGTCGGAGCCCGAAGCCGTCGGCCTCAAGAGCAAGAAGACCGCCGCGGTCATCATCGCCACCGGTTCCGAAGTGCAGCTGGCACTGGCCGCGCAGAAGCTGCTGGCCGAAAAGAAGATTGCCGTGCGCGTGGTGTCGATGCCCTCGACCACCACCTTCGACCGCCAGGACGTGGCCTACAAGAAGGCCGTGCTGCCCAAGAAGCTGCCGCGCATCGCGGTGGAAATGGGCTGCACCGGCGGCTGGTGGAAGTACGGCTGCGCGGCCGTCGTGGGCATCGACAGCTACGGCGAGTCGGCCCCGGCACCGGCGCTGTTCAAGCACTTCGGCTTCACGGCCGAGAACGTTGCCGCCACGGTCGAAGCCGCCCTGCGCGGCTGAGTCCGGCCAAGCGTTTTTCTTTCTGTTCGATCAAAAAGTTTTTCAACCTTAGGAGCAAATCAGATGGCTATCAAACTCGGTATCAACGGCTTCGGTCGCATCGGTCGCAACGTGCTGCGCGCAGCGGTGCAGAACTTCAAGAACGACATCGAGATCGTCGCCATCAACGACCTGCTCGAGCCCGACTACCTGGCCTACATGCTCCAGTACGACTCGGTGCACGGCCGCTTCAAGGGCGAAGTCACGGTGGAAGGCAACACGCTGATCGTCAACGGCAAGAAGATCCGCCTCACGCAGGAGCGCGACCCGGCGCAGCTGAAGTGGAACGAAGTCGGCGCCGACATCGTGCTCGAATCCACCGGCCTCTTCCTCACCAAGGAAACCTGCCAGAAGCACCTCGACGCGGGCGCCAAGAAGGTGATCATGTCGGCGCCGTCGAAGGACGACACCCCCATGTTCGTCTACGGCGTGAACGACAAGAAATACGCCGGCGAAGCCATCGTCAGCAACGCCAGCTGCACCACCAACTGCCTGGCGCCGCTGGCCAAGGTGCTGAACGACAAGTGGGGCATCAAGCGCGGCCTGATGACCACCGTGCACGCCGCCACCGCCACGCAGAAAACCGTGGACGGCCCGAGCAACAAGGACTGGCGCGGCGGCCGCGGCATCCTGGAAAACATCATTCCCTCGAGCACCGGCGCTGCCAAGGCCGTGGGCGTGGTGATTCCCGAGCTCAACAAGAAGCTCACGGGCATGAGCTTCCGCGTGCCGACCTCCGACGTGTCGGTGGTCGACCTCACGGTGGAGCTCGAGAAGGAAGCCACCTACAAGGAAATCTGCGCCGAGATGAAGTCGCAGAGCGAAGGCGCGCTCAAGGGCGTGCTGGGCTACACCGAGGACAAGGTGGTGGCCACCGACTTCCGCGGCGACCCGCGCACCTCGATCTTCGACGCCGAAGCCGGCATTGCGCTGGACGGCACCTTCGTGAAGCTCGTGAGCTGGTACGACAACGAATGGGGCTACTCGAACAAGTGCCTCGAAATGGTGAAGGTCGTGGCGAAGTAAGGCTTCGCGGACTCGACAGCAAAAACGCGCCCTCGGGCGCGTTTTTTCATGGGCGAGGCACCGGGCGTTTCAGCGCAGCTTCTCGTTCCTGCGGATCTCGCTGCTGAGCTGCGAAGTCAACCGCGTGGCGGCGCGCCGGGCGGCGAGCCCGTAGTCGCCGTTGAATTCGCCGAACTCCGCCGTGCCGTTGCCGACCGCGCGCACCCGCGTGACCTCGGCACCGGCGGCATCGCTCACCACGCAGCTCACCTCGGCGGTGAACGAGGTGGGCGGCCAGGTGATCCAGGAGGACGAACTCGAATCGGTCTTGATCTGCGGCGTGAACACCAGCGACACGCCCGCTGCCTCGTTGGCCCTTGCGTCGCCCGCGGTGCGCAGCACGACCACGTCGCGGTAGACCGCGCGCAGCGCATCGCGGATCGACTTCTCGAGGTCGCGGTACGGGTAGTAGCTCACGCGGTCGCCGCTGCCGCCGGCCGTGGTCACCTGCTGGTCGCGCTGGGCGTCGGTCATCACATAGGCCACCTTCTTGGGAAGGAGGCGCGCCTGCGATCGCGGCGGCGCGGTTTCCGTGATCATCGTGATCGGATGGGCGCAGGCTGCGAGCAAGGCCGTCAGGACCGCAGCGGCCAACAGGCGAGCGGCCGAAAAAGAAAAAGGCATGGTGCGGTTTCTCCAGCGCTGGCTGTGGCTAGGGCGCAATGGCCGCAATGAATTGCGGATCGGCATACACCTGCCGCAGCAGCGCGCGCACCAGCCTCGGATAGGCGGCCTGTCCGGCGGGCACGGCCACGATGTTGGCGTAGCTCGAATCGAAGGCAAGCTCGCCGCGGTAGGTCTTGCGCAGCCTCTGCGCGGACGCGCGCGTCACGACCACCTCCACGTCCATGCGGCCCGTGCCGTTGATCACGCCAAGGTCGAGCTCGTTGACGAGTATCCGCGCCGCGATGCGGGTCGGGGCCTTGGGATCGTAGGCCGATATCTCCCCCAGGTCGCGCATCAGCGCGTCTTCCAGGTACTGCGCGAAGGTGCCGCTGGGCGAAAGCAGCTTCGCGCGGCGCAGGCGGAGGGTGTTGACACTGTCGTTCGGGTCGGTCGGCTGCACCTTGGCGACCGCCACCATGCCGGGGCGCGCGGCTTCGAGCCGGTCGAGCGCCTCGTAGTCGGCCGCATAGGGCGGCGCGGCCAGCTGCGCGCAGCCGGACGCCAGCACCAGCGCGGCCGATGCGAAGAGCGTTGCGGTGAAAGCGCGCAAGCGCACACCCTGCGGTCTGAAGAAGATCGCCATACCTTGTGTCCCTCCTCGGGATGCCTGATCCCGGCGCGAGGGTAGCAGGCATTGCGCCGCGCGCGAAGGCCGATCTTTCAGACCGGCTCGAGCACGTGGATCAGCTTGCTCTGGACCAGCTCCTTCGTCTTGGCGCCGTGCGCCGCCATGTGCGGTGCCACCGCATGGGCCTGCAGATGCGCCAGCGTTTCCCATTTCTCGATCACCACGAAGGTGTCGGGCCCGAAGCTGGCCTTCGATGCCGGCACGCCCGCGGCGTCGACCGTGGCGCCGTATTCGATGCAGCCCTCCTCGGCCAGCACGGCCGCGCGGTTGGCGGCAAAGGCTTCGAGCAGGCTGGCGCGCTGGCCCGGCTTGGCGGTGATGACGGCGACGACGTGGATCATGGAAAAAAGCTCCGTAGTTGCATGTGTGTGGAAGGGGACCGCCGAATCTAAAAGACCGGCCGCTCGGCCAGCGGTCCCGCGCGCGACCCTATCATCGCCCGCATGTTCTTTCCCCTGCCCCGCACGGCCACCGCGCCGTTCTGTCCCTCCGAAGTCAAGGGCAGCGTGGCGGTCCCGCAGGACCTGCCCTTCGGCAAGAAGCTGCTGCGCTATGCGGGCCCAGGCCTGCTGGTATCGGTGGGCTACATGGACCCGGGCAACTGGGCGACCGACATCGAGGCCGGTTCGCGCTTCGGCTACGGCCTGCTCTTCGTGGTGCTGCTCGCGAGCCTCGCGGCCATGCTGCTGCAGACGCTGTGCGTGCGGCTCGGCCTGGTGGCGCAGAAAGACCTCGCGCGCGCCTGCCGCGAGCACTATTCGCCGCGCGTGAGCCGCTTCCTGTGGCTGGGCGCGGAGCTCGCCATCGTGGCCTGCGATCTGGCCGAGGTGCTGGGCAGCGCGCTCGCATTGCACCTGCTGTTCGGTGTGTCGATTCCGGTCGGCATCGGCATCACGGCGTTCGACACCTTGCTCGTGCTGGGGCTGCAGGGCGCGGGCTTCCGGCGCGTGGAGGCGATCGTGCTCGGGCTGGTGGGCACCATCGCGGGCTGCTTCGTGGTGGAGCTCGCGATGTCGCAGCCCAACTGGTTCGGCGTGGCAATGGGCTTCGCGCCCAGCTTCGAGCGGCTGCAGCAGCCGGGCGCGCTGTACCTTGCGATCGGCGTGGTGGGCGCCACCGTGATGCCGCACAACCTGTACCTGCATTCGTCCATCGTGCAGACCCGGCTGGTGGCCGACAGCGATGCGGCGCGGCGCGAGGCGGTGCGCTTCTGCACCTTCGACGCGGTGTTCTCGCTCTCGCTCGCGCTCCTGGTCAACGCGGCCATCATGGTGCTGGCGGCCAGTGCCTTCCACAGCACCGGCCATGTGGAAGTGACCGAGATCGACGACGCCTACCGGCTCATCGAACCCATCGTGGGCAGCGCGGTGGCGGCCACGCTGTTCGGCATTGCGCTCCTGGCCTCGGGCCAGAGCTCGACCTTCACCGGCACCATCGCGGGCCAGATCATCATGGAAGGTTTTCTCGACCTGAAGATCCCGTGCTGGCAGCGCCGCCTGATCACGCGGGGGCTGGCGCTCGGGCCGGCGTTCCTGGGTGTCTGGTGGTTCGGCGATGGCGGCGTGGGCAAGATGCTGGTGCTGAGCCAGGTGGTGCTGAGTTTTCAGCTGCCCTTCGCGATGTGGCCGCTGATCCGCTTCACGAGCAGCCGCGCGCTGATGGGCGGCTTTGCCAACGGCACGCTGGTCAAGCTGCTGGCCTGGGGCCTGTTCGGCGTGATCAACTCGGCCAACGTGTGGCTGGTGGCATCGACGGTGCTCGGCGGCCTTTGATTCGCTGAAGAAGACGAAGCCTCAGCGCTCGGCCGCGTCTTTCCAGAGGTGCACCAGCGACTCGGGCGCCTCGTTCTCGGGCACCTCGAAGCTGACCGAAGAACCTGTATGGGAAGTGGCGCTTTCCACCACCACTTCCACGCGGTAGAAGCGCTGGTCGCCGCCCGGCGAACCGGGGCCTTCGCGCGGCTCTGCGTGGGGCGCGGCGCTTTGCAGCGCTTCGCCGATCTGCTGGCGCAGTTCCTCGCTGCAGTTGCCCAGCTGGTAGCTGCGCGGGCGCGACAGGCCCGGCACGTAGGCCACGCCGCCCTCGCGCGTCACGCGCACGACGGAGGCCTGGTCCAGGGGCGGAAGCTGAATCATGATGGTGTGACTCCCACGGTGTTCCATGCGGCGCCAACGGCCTTGTGCGCCGCGCTGTCGGCGCCGAAGCGCCTGGCCGCATTTTCCACGCTGAGCTGTGCGAAGGCCAGGAAATCGGCGTCCTGGCGCAGCCGCCGGTCGCACACCGTGTCGTACCAGACGCGCCCGGCCGTCTCCCATGCCGGGCCCTGGATGGCCGTGGCAGCAAGATGGAAGGCGCGGTTCGGAATGCCGGAGTTGATGTGCACGCCGCCATTGTCCTGCCGCGTGTCGACAAAGTCCTTCATGTGGGCAGGCTGCGGGTCCTTGCCCAGCACCGGGTCGTCGTAGGCCGTGCCGGGTTCGGCCATCGAGCGCAGCGCGCGCGCCTTGACCTTGTCGGTGAAGAGCCCCGCGCCCACCAGCCAGTCGGCCTGCTGCGCCGTCTGCTTGAGCAGGTGCTGCTTGACCAGCGCGCCGAACACGTCGCAGATCGACTCGTTGAGCGCGCCCGGCTGCCCCTGGTAGACCAGGCCCGACTCGTGGTCGATCACGCCGTGCGTGAGCTCGTGGCCGATGATGTCCACCGCGATGGTGAAGCGGTTCATGACCTCGCCGTCGCCGTCGCCGAACACCATCTGCCTGCCGTTCCAGAAGGCGTTGTCGTAGTCGTTGCCGTAGTGCACGCTGCCCGTGAGCGGCAGGCCCGCACCGTCGATGGAATCTCGCTCGTAGATGTCGTGGTAGAGGCGGTAGGTCGCGCCCAGGTAGTCGTAGGCCTCGTCGGCGGCGATGTCGCCGATGGCGGCCTGCCCTTCGGCGCGCACCAGCCGGCCCGGCAGGGTCATGGTGTGCTGTGCGTCGTGGATGGCGCGCGCGGACGAGCCGCGCCGCAGGTAGCTGGGCGCGGGGCCCGACGACACGCCCTGCCCGGCCACCGCCTCGCGCAGGCCGCGGTGCTGGCGGTCGATCATCAGCGTCTGCGCCGCCTTCGCGCTGGCATGCGCGCTGGCATGTTGCGCCAGCCGGTCCAGCAGGTACGGCGGTACGAAGCTGGGCGGCAAAAGGCCCGGCGAGCGAAGCGGCATGGGCGACTCTCCTTTGCAGCTGAGGGCGACAAAAAAGACGGTATCAGAAAGCCGTAAAACCTGGATCACTCCGTTACTTCTGGTCATGAGATGGCCGCGTTCCAGGCCATACGATCGGAGCCTTCCGATCCACTTGCCGCCGCTGCCATGTTCATCGTCACGCTCACCTACATCCGTCCGCTTGAAGAGCTCGATGCGTTGATGGATGGGCACATGGCGTGGCTGCGAAAGCACTACCAAAGTGGTCTGTTCCTGGCCTCGGGCCGGCAGGTGCCGCGCAAGGGCGGCGTGATCTTCGCGCGCTCGGGCGACCGCGCCGCGCTCGATGCGGTGCTCGCACGCGACCCGTTCGTGCAGAGCGGTGTGGCCAGCACGCACGTGATCGAGTTCGTGCCCAGCATGACCGCGCCCGCGACCGAGATCCTCAAGGCGCTCTGAGGCCGCGGGCCCGCGTGGTTCAGGCCGCCGGCTTTTCCTCGCGCCCGCCGGGGTGCCGCGCAAAGCGCTCCGCATCGCGGTCATGCACCGGCGCCGGATCGCTCCACGGCCAGCCGCCGAACTGCGTGCGGCGGTAGTCGGCCAGCGTCTGGCTGATCTCGGCCTGCGTGTTCATCACGAACGGACCGTACTGCGCCACCGGCTCGGCAATGGGACGTCCCTGCAGCAGCAGGAATTCGCCCGCTTCCTCATCGCCATTGCGCAGCTCGACGGCCGCGCCGGCGCGCAGCTCGATGGCGGCCGGGCCTTCCACGCGCCGGCCCGCAATGGTCGCCGCAGCGCCCTTGAAGAAGTACAGCATGCGCCGCGTCCCTTCGCCCGTGGCGGGCGGCAGCGTCCATTGCGCGCCGGGCGTCATCTTGAGCGTCCAGATCGCGACGTCGGCATCGGCCTGCGCAGCCCATGAATCAGGCGGCGGCGCCAGCGGACGAATCGGCGACTGGGTGCTGTCCGCGGTTGCGCCGCCGAACTGGCCCGCGACCACCGCGATCTCGGTGCGGCCGCCCGCCGCGTCGTCGGACGCAAGGTGCGGAATGGCTTCCGACCAGAACATCGTGAAGTGCGGCTCGGCCATCTTGCTTCCGGCCGGCAGGTTGAGCCAGATCTGGAACAGCTCGAGCGGATTCGGCGCCTTTGCATCGAGCAGCGGAAACATCTCCGAATGCACGATGCCCTTGCCGGCCGTGAGCCACTGCACGTCGCCGCCGCCGAAGCGCGCGGTGGCGCCCAGCGAATCGGAATGGTCGACCAGTCCCTTGCGCACGATGGTCACCGTCTCGAAGCCGCGGTGCGGGTGCGAGGGAAAGCCCGGCACCGTGTCGCCGTGGTACATGCTCCAGCCGTCCTTGCGGCTGAAGTCCTGGCCGATCTGGCGGCCCGCGAGCGGGGCATCGGGCCCCATTTGCGCGTTGGCCTTCGGATAGGCGTCGTCGTGATAGACGCAGAACAGGAACGGGTCGATCGTCTGCCACGGGAAGCCGAGCGGGCTCACCTGCAGCACGGGGCTGCTGCTGTCGTTGTTGCTGGACACCTCGGTATTCCTTTCGTTTGGGTGCGCCGCCGCTGAATGCGCGGCGGCGCTGCTTTCTGGAATATCGGGGCGCACCTGCTTCAGGGAAGGGGCCTTCCGCGCAACAGTGAGGAGCGCATATGGAACGATGGGCATCGTCCTGGTCCGCTGTGGCGGAACCTCACTGCGCCGGCATTTCGGCGTTCGGGTCCATGTACATCAGCTCCCACAGGTGGCCGTCGATGTCCTGGAAGCCGTGGCCATACATGAAGCCGTAGTCCTGCGGTTCGCGCGGCACCGTGCCGCCCGCGGCCACCGCCTTGGCCACCATCTCGTCGACCTCGGTGCGGCTTTCGCACGACAGGCACAGCAGCACCTCGGTGCTCTTGCTGGTGTCGGTGAGGCTCTTGCTCGTGAAGGTCTTGAAGAAGTCTTCCACCAGCAGCATGGCGTGGATGCTGCCCTCCTGGATCACCATGCAGGCGGCATTGGCGTCCGTGAACTTCTCGTTGAAGGTGTAGCCCAGCGCGGCAAAGAACGCCTTGGACTTGTCGAGGTTCTTGACGGCGAGGTTCACGAAGATCTGCTTGTTGGCCATGGTTGTTTCCTATATCGATGAAGAGTGGATCGGAGGTTTGCCGGTGTGTTGTGTACACCGTCCACAAAAGATACCAAAGAAAATGTACGGCGTCCACATTATTTTTTCAAACCGCACCTCCTGTCAGCAAAAACTGGCCAGGGCGAGGGTGCTGCGGTCCTCGAAATACGGGCCGACGATCTGCACGCCCAGCGGCAGTCCACCGGCCGTGAAGCCCGCGGGAGCAACTGTAGCGGGCAGTCCGCCCAGGCTCGCGAGCCCGGACCAGGCGGCCAGCGCGCTATAGGGCGTCGGCCTTCCGTCGATAGTGAGCGTGCGCTTCTCGAAATCGGGCCCGGCCACATGCTCGAAGGCCGCGCAACCCACCGCCGGGCACAGCACGGCGTCGAATTGCGTGAACAGCGTGCGCAGCTGCGCCCGGATGCGCGTGCGCGTGGCCAGCAGGTCGAACCAGCTGCGCAGCGGCATCGACGAGCGGCCGCCGGGCTCGGCATGCGCGAGCACGGTCTGCACGATCTGGCCGTAGGTGTCGCCGACTTCGGCCAGGTCGGGCAGCAGGTCCGAGGCCTGGGTCACCGAGGCGCCGGCCTTTGCCAGCCGCTGCCCGGCGCCTTCGACGGCGGCGCGCACGTCGGCCGCCACCGCGGCCTGCGGATGCGCGGTGACCACCAGCACGCGCCAGTCCTTGGCCGCCGCATGGCGCGCCGCCGGCAGCATGAACCGGCCTTGCGCCGCAGGGGCCGCGTCGGGCCCGGCCAGCACATCGAGCGCCAGCGAGAGGTCGTCCGCGCAGTGGCCGATCGGCCCGATCACCGAGGGCAGCCCGGCCGGCGCCTCCTCCGTGCCCGGAAACGCGAAGCCGCGCGTCGGCAGCAGGCCGTGGCTCGGCTTGTGCGCGTACACGCCGCAAAAGCTCGCGGGAATGCGCAGCGAGCCCATCAGGTCGCTGCCGAGCTCCAGCGCCACCATGCCGGTGGCCACCGCCACCGCGCCGCCGCCCGAGGAGCCGCCGGGCGTGCGCCCGGCATCGAGCGGGTGCACCGTGCGGCCGTACACCGGATTGGCGCATTGCCAGTCGGCCAGCGCGGGCGGCACGTTGGTCTTGCCGAGAATCACCGCACCCGCCGCCTTGAGGCGCGCCACGGCGACGGCGTCCTGCTGCGGCACGAAATCGCGGAACGGCGGCAGGCCCCAGCTGGTCGGCAGGCCCGCGACGTTGAAAGCCTCCTTCACCGTCATCGGCACGCCCAGCAGCGGCCGGCGCTCGCCGCGCGCGAGGGCCGCATCGGCTTCGGCGGCCTGGCGGCGCGCCCGGTCGAAGTCGCGCACCACCACCGCGTTGAGCGTGCCGTCGAGCGTTTCGATGCGGGCGATGGCGGCTTCGCACAGCGCCGCGGCGCTCAGCTGGCCCGCGGCCAGTGCCCTGGCCGATCGGGCGGCGCCCGCAGCCAGCAGGGCGGTGGGATCGAGCGGTGCGGTCATGGCGAGCCCTTCTTCCTTTTTTCTTGACGCCGCAGCGGCAGACGCAGAACCGGCTGCGCAATGGAAAAGACCGGGCATCATGGCCGGCATGGAAATCGAGTTCAAGTTTCATGTTCCCGCACAGCGCCTGAAAGCCGTGGAGGCCGCCATGCGGCGCGGCGCCGTGGTGCGCACGCGGCTGCAGGCGCGCTACTTCGACACCGCGGACCAGGCGCTGGCCGCCCAGGGCATCGTGCTGCGCCTGCGCAAGGAGGGCCGGCGCTGGGTGCAGACCGCCAAGGCCACCGGCGACAACGCGCTGCAGCGGCTCGAACACAACGTCGACCTGGGCGCCGCGGCGGCGGGCGGGGCCACGCCGGCCATCGACCCGCAGCGCCACCAGGGCACGCCGGTGGGCGAACGGCTTGCCAAGGCGCTGGCCGCGGGCGGCGCCGCGCTGGTCGAACGCCAGTCCACCGACATCGTGCGGCTCACGCGCGACGTGCGCACCACCGGCGCCGGCGCGGCCGTGGTGGAGCTGGCGCTCGATGTCGGCAAGGTCATCGCCCATGCGGGCACGCCGGACGAGCGCGAATCGCCCGTGTGCGAGCTGGAACTCGAACTCAAGCGCGGCGACGTGCAGGGGCTGGTCGCGCTCGCGCGCCGCTGGTCGCAGCAGCACGGCCTGTGGTTCAGCACCGTGTCCAAGGCCGAGCGCGGCGCGCGCCTGCTGGCGAAGCTCGACGTGGTGCCGGCCGTGAAGGCCGAGGCGCCGCGCTTTGCCGAAGAGAAAGAAAAGCCGGGCGGCCGCGCCATCCAGCAGGCCGTGGTCGCGTCATGCCTCGCGCAGATGCTGCCCAACGCGAGCGAGATCGCCGCGGGCAGCACGGATGAAGAGCAGATCCATCAGCTGCGCATCGGCATCCGGCGCCTGCGCACCGCGCTGCGCGAACTCGCGGGGCTCGACCCGCGCACCGGTCTTTTCAACGGCGCCGAATGGGAGCCGCCGCTGGCCGAGGCCTTCCGCGCGCTCGGCGCCCTGCGCGACCGCGAGCAGATCGTGAAGCTGGCCCAGCCGCAACTGCGCGATGCGGGGGCGCCGGAGTTCGATCCCTTGGCTGGCGACGATGCGGCGGCCGAGCCGCCCTCGCCCGGCGAGGTGGTGCGCGCGCCGGCGTTCCAATCGGTGCTGGTTTCGCTGATCGGCTTCACCGCGGCCACCGCTGCGCAAGGCGATGTCGACGAAGCCGGGCAGCCCTCGTCAGCGCTGGCGCCGCTCGATGCCGGAGAGGCGCGCCGCCATCTGCGAAAGCGCCTGCAACGCCTGCATGAACAGGCGGTGCGCGACGGCCGACGTTTCGAATCGCTGGCCACCGAAGACCAGCACCGCACGCGCAAGCGGCTCAAGCGCCTGCGCTACCTGGCCGAGTTCGTGGCACCGCTGTTCGCCGATGCGGATGAAGAAAAAATGCCAGCCGCCGAGCGCTACCTGAAGCGCCTGCGCCCCGCGCAGGACGCGCTGGGCGAGTTCAACGACGAAGCCGTGGCGCGCGCGCTCTATCGCGAAGCCACGGCGCGCGATGCCCGCGCATGGTTCGCCGTCGGCTGGTTCAGCGCGCGCCATGCGGCGCACGCGAAGGCCTGCCGCAAGGCACTGGGCCGGATCGGGAAGGCGCCGCGGTTCTGGAAAAAGAAGAACTAGAACGGCCGGTCCGCCGGACCCGATCGGTCAGTGATGGTGCCCATGCGCACCATGCACGTGCCGATGCTCGATCTCCACCGGCAGCGCCGCGCGCACGTCCGTCACCTGGAGGCTGAACTTCAGCGCCTTGCCGGCCCACGGGTGGTTGCCGTCCAGCAGCACGACCGGGCCCTTGATCTTCATCACGGTGAAGAGGTGCTCGGTGCCATCGTCGAGGCGCCCCTCGAGTTGCCCGCCCACCTTCACGCCCGGCGGAAATTCGGACTTGGGGATGCTGCGCACCAGCGACTCGTCGCGCAGGCCGAAGGCGTCTTCGGGCGCCAGGTTCAGCGTGGTCTGGAAGCCCTTTTCCTTGCCATCGAGCGCTTCCTCGATCTTGGGCAGCGTGTTCTCGTAGCCGCCATGCAGGTAGGCCATCGGCTCGGGGCTGGCTTCGATGAGCTTGCCCTGGGCGTCGGCAACCTTGTACTTGAGGGTGACGACTGTGTCTTTTTCGATTTTCATGGGGGGCGATTCTCCCGCAGGGGCGAAGCGGCCGCACACGGCCGGCGAGCGCCCTCGTGAGGAGACATGGCATGGACTTTGCGTGGATAGTACAACTCCCGATTGTCGATTGTTCGACAATCCATACCATTGCATGCCATGACAGCCGCCCCGCCGCCCGTTCTCCGCATCCAGGCCCTGCACAAGCGCTACGGCAGCCACCACGTGCTGCGCGGCATCGACCTCGACGTGCTGCCCGGCGACCGCATCGCCATCATCGGCGCGAGCGGCTCGGGCAAGAGCACGCTGCTGCGCTGCCTCAACTTCATGGAAATGCCTTCCGCCGGGCAGGTGGTCCTCAAGGGACGCGCCGTGGGCAGCCCGGCGGCGGGTTCCGACGTTCGGCGCTACAGCGAGAGCGAACTCAGCGAGGTGCGCAAGCAGGTCGGCATGGTGTTCCAGCAGTTCAACCTGTTCCCGCACATGACGGTGCTGCAGAACGTCATGGAGGGGCTGGTGACCGTCAAGCGCCTGCCCGCGGCGCAGGCCCGCGAGCGCGCCATGGCCCAAATCGCCAAGGTGGGCCTGGCGGAAAAGGCCGCCGCCTACCCGGGCCACCTGTCCGGCGGCCAGCAGCAGCGCGTCGCCATCGCCCGCGCGCTGGCCATGGAGCCCGAGGTGCTGCTGTTCGACGAGCCCACGTCCTCGCTCGACCCCGAGCTGGTCGGCGAGGTGCTCGGCACCATCCGCGCGCTGGCCGACGAAGGCCGGACCATGCTGCTCGTGACGCACGAGCTCGGCTTTGCCTATCACTTTGCCAACAAGGTGGTGTTCCTCGCCGACGGACTGCTGCACGAGAGCGGCACGCCTGACGAGGTGCTCAAGCACCCGAAGCAGGAGCGCACGCAGCGCTTCATCGAGCGCTTCACCGCCTTCCACTTCTGATCCCAGGACCCTTATTCATGCACGCCGACAGCGCCCCCTCGAAGACCAGTTCCCAGGCCTACGCCCCCGATGCACGCAACGACGAGGTGCTCGTCTACGTGAACGGGCAGTTCGTGCCGCGCCACCAGGCGGTGGTGTCGGTGTTCGACGCCGGCTACGTGTGCGGCGACGGCGTGTGGGAAGGCGTGCGCCTGGTCGACGGCCGCATCGTGTCCTTCGACGCCCACATCGACCGCATGTACGAGGGCGCGAAGTCGATCGCGCTGGACGTCGGCATGACCAAGGCACAGACGAAGCAGGTGGTCGTCGACACCTTCCTGCGCAATGGCATGCGCGACGGCGCGCACGCGCGGCTCATGGTCACGCGCGGCGTCAAGAAAACGCCCAACCAGGACCCGCGCTTCATCATCGGCGGCGCCACGGTGGTGTGCGTGGCCGAGCACAAGGTGGTCACGCCGGAGGCCAAGCGCAACGGCCTGAAGCTCTTCACCTCGACCCTGCGCTGCAGCGGGCCGGACGTGTTCGACCTGCGGCTCAATTCGCACAGCCGCCTCAACCTGATCCAGGCCCTGATCCAGGCCATCCAGGCCGGCGCGGACGAGGCGCTGATGCTCGACCCCCACGGCTTCGTCTCGAGCTGCAATTCCACCAACTTCTTCGCGGTGCGCAACGGCGCACTGTGGACCTCGTCGGGGCGCTACTGCTTCAACGGCATCACGCGCGCCACCGTGGTGCGGCTCGCACGCGAGGCGGGCATCCCGGTGCACGAAGGCGACTTCACGCTGGCCGAGGTCTACGCGGCCGACGAGGCCTTCGTCACCGGCACGCTGGCCGGGCTCACGCCGGTGTCGTCGGTCGACGGCCGCGCGCTGGCGCCGCTCGGCCCGCTCACGCAGCGGCTCGACGCGCTCTACCGCGCCTACATCGCCAGCGCGAACGAGGCCCATGGCGCGCTGCCCGCAGCCGCCTGAACACCGCCACACCGCCTGTTCCCTTCAACTCCAGTCCACGGAAAGCCATCCCATGAATGCCACCACTCCCTTCCGGCGCCTGCGCCGTGCCGTCGCCCTGGCGCTCGCCGCCTCCCTGTCGCTCGGCAGCCTTGCCGCCGGCGCGCAGACCAACACGCTGCAGAAGATCAAGCAGAGCGGCGAGCTGCGCATCGGCGTTGCGCCCGGCGATCCGTGGTACTTCCGCGATCCCGCCTCGGGCACCTGGACCGGGCTCGGCGTGCTGCTCGGCGAACAGGTCGCCAAGGAGATGGGCGTGAAGATGACGCCGGTCGAAACCACCTGGGGCAACAGCGTGGCGGCGCTGCAGGCCGGGCAGATCGATGCCATGTTCGTGCTCGATGCCACCGAAGAGCGCAAGAAGGCCATCGACTTTCCGGCCAGCCCGCTGCTCTGGTATGCGCAGGGCGTGCTCGCGAAGGACGGCCTCGTCGCCAAGAACTGGGCCGACCTCGACAAGCCCGAAGTGCGCATCGGCGTGGCGCTGGGCACGGCGACCGACCGCGACCTGACCACGCGCCTGCCGAAGGCGAAGATCGAGCGCTTCACCAACACCGACGAAACCGTGGCGGCCTTCATGTCGGGCCGCGTCGACGCGATCGGCTTCTATCACCCGGCGCTGGTCATCGCGTACTCGAAGATCCGCAAGGGCAAGGTGCAGGTGCCGCAGCCGGTCGTCGCGCTGCCGACCAGCGTGGGCATCCGGCGCGAGGCCGATGCGGGCTTCCGCAACCAGCTCGACGGCCTGATCGGCAAGCTCTACGCCTCGGGCCAGACGCAGGCGCTGTACGGCCAGTACCTCAAGACCAAGGGCATCGACCCGGCCACCGTGCCCGGCGTGATGAAGGAAACGCTCGGCCAGTAGGCCGGGACGCATCGAACCGGCGGGCGGGCGCACATGAACTACGAATGGGACTTCAGCGGCGTCTGGGCGCACCGCGACATGCTGCTCGCGGGCTTCGTCGGCACGATGAAGATCGCCGCCGTCGCCATTGCGCTGGGCGTGGTGTTCGGCGTCGTGCTCGCGGCCCTGCGGCTGTCGGGCAGGGCGTGGCTCGCCAGGCCCGCGCTGTGGGTGATCGAGTTCTATCGCAACACGCCGCCGCTGGTGCATTTCTTCTGGGCCTTCTACGCACTGCCGGTGCTCATCGGCGTGAGCCTGGACCCGTACGCGGCGGCGGTCATTGCGCTGTCGACGCAGTCGGGCGCATTCTTCGCCGAGGTGTTCCGCGGCGGCCTGGTGTCGATCGAGCGCGGGCAGTGGGAAGCGGCGCGCGCCGTCGGCATGCGCTCGCACCAGGCCTTGCGCCGCGTGGTGCTGCCGCAGGCGCTCGCGCGCATGCTGCCGCCGTTCATCGAGCGTTCGTTCGAACTCATCAAGACCACCGCGCTGGCCTCCACGCTGGCCTACTCCGACCTGCTCTACCAGGCCATGCAGGTCAACTCGATCACCTTCCGGCCGCTGGAGGTGTACACGGTGGTCGCGGCCATCTTCTTCCTGGCGCTGTTCTCGCTGAGCCTCGTCGCACGCGTGGCCGAGCATCGCCTGGCCATTTCCACCCGCGCTGCAGGAGCCTGACGATGGATTTCACCTGGGACTTCTCGGCCGTGTTGCAGCACTGGCCCGTGCTGCTCAAGGGCGTGGGCGTCACGGCCGGCCTGTGGGCCGTCGCCTTTCCCTCGGCCATGGCGATCGGCCTGCTGATCGCGCTGGGCGCACGGTCGAAAAGCCGCCTCGTGGGCGCCGCGACGCGCGGCTACATGGAGCTGTTCCGCAACATCCCGATCCTGATCCAGCTGGTGTGGTTCTTCTATGCGTTTCCGATCCTCACGGGCTGGCAGCTCACGCCCTATGTGGCGGCGCTGCTGGCGCTTTCGCTCAACGCATCGGCCTACTGCTCGGAGATCTTCCGCGGCGGCATCGCCTCGCTGCCGGCGGGCCAGTGGGAGGGCGCGCGCGCCCTGGGCATGCGGCGCGTGCAGGTGCTGCGCCGCGTGGTGCTGCCGCAGGTGCTCAAGCGCATGCTGCCGGCCTTCACCAACCGCGGCATCGAGCTGGCGAAGAACACGTCCATCGCGTCCGTCATCGCGGTGCACGAGCTCATGTACCAGGGCCGCGCGCTGAGCGCCGCCTACTACCGGCCGCTGGAAATCCTGACGGCCGTGGCCGTGGTGTACTTCGTGCTCATCTACCCTGGCGCCTATGCCGCAAGCCGCCTCGAAAAGCGCCTGGCCCTGCGCAGCCATTGACGTCCACCGCCCACGCCCCGACACCCGACCCGCCGCGATGAAGACCCTCCCCGATTTCGCACCCGCCCCCTCGGCCACGCGGCGCGACTACGTGGCGCAGACCCTGCGCGACGCCATCCTCACCGGCAGGATCGCGCCCGGCACGCAGCTGGTCGAGAGCCACTTCGCCACCCAGTTCGGCGTCAGCCGCGGCCTGCTGCGCGAGGCGATCCGCGAGCTCATCGAGACCGGCCTGCTCGTGAACAAGCCCTACGCCGGCACCTACGTGACCGACATCAGCGAAGAAACCATGAGCGACGTGTACGAGGTGCGCCGCATCATGGAAAGGCAGGCGTTCATCCGCCTGTGGCCGCAGCGCGACGAAGCCTTTCGCGCCGAGATGACCGCGCGCTACGAGGCATTGGCCGAAGCGGCCTCCAGCAGCGAGCTGCATCGCGAGAGCGCGGCGGAGGCCCACTTCCACGGCCTGGTCTACGAGCGCTGCGGCAATCAGCTGCTGCTCGATGTGTGGCGCCAGATGACGCAGAAGATCCAGCTCGGCTTTGCGGTGTGCCGCCTGACGCATGCGCCCAAGCCCGACTTCGCGGAGAACCACCACCTGTTCCTCGAACTGGCCATCGGCAGCGACCTCAACGCGATGCTCGAAGAGCTCGATGCGCACCTGCTGCGCGGCCTGTCGACCATTCGGCACGCGCTGCGCAACACGGCCCCGCGCGGCTGAGCATGGGTCATGAAATCCGGTCGGCCCGCAACATCTCCGGCAGCGCCTCCACCGCGCTGAGCTTCTCCATCACCATCCCGATGAAGGCCGACACCGCCAGCGGCAGGTGCTTGCGGCTCGGGTAGAGCACGCTCAACCCTTGCCCGGTGCGCTGGTACTGCGGCAGCACCGGCACCAGCCGGCCGGCCTCCAGGTCGAGCCTGGCCATGGTGGGCGGCAGCAGCGCGATGCCCAGGCCGGCGAGCGCGGCCTTGCGCAGCGCCTGCGCGGTGTTGCCGCTGAAGCGGCCCGCAACCTGCACTTCTTCTTCCGCGCCGCCGGGGCCGGCCAGGCGCCAGAGCGTGCGGCCGCTCGGATGGGGCGAGATGACGCAGTCGTGCTCCGCCAGGTCCTGCAGGGTGGCGGGCGCGCCGCGCGCGGCGATGTAGGCGGGGCTCGCGACCATGCCGTCGGTCCGGGCGCCCAGGAGCTTGCGGCCGACGTAGCCGGAGTCGGGCAGCGCGCCGCCGCGGAACGCGATGTCGATCTGCTCGGCGATCAGGTCGGCCCTGGCGTCGCTCAGAACGAAGTCGACGCGCACCAGCGGATGCGCGGCCAGGAAGTCGGCCACCCACTCCATCGGGAAGAAATCGAAGAAATCGGCCGTCGCCGCCACGCGCACCAGGCCGCTGGGCTGCTGGCTGCCGGTGATCAGCGCCTGCCCGGCCTCGACCAGCCCGTCGACCGCGCCCGCGCAGCGCTCGTGAAACGCCTGGCCCGCGCTGGTCAGCGTGAGCCTGCGGGTGGAGCGCTGCATGAGCCGCGTGCCCAGCTGCGCCTCGAGCTGCTGGATGCGCCGGCTCACGGTGTTGGGCGGCAGGCCCAGCCGGCGCGCTGCCCCGGCAAAGCTGCCGTGGCGCACCACCTGCACGAACACGGCGATGTCGTTGAGGTCGAGCATGGCGGGATTCCTTCTATTGATGGACGAGTGCGATCCGATTCTGCCGTCTAGTCGATCAATGGGTGCCGCCCTAACCTTGTGCCCATGACTTCCACATCTCCCATTTCCACTTCCTCCACAACCCAGCGCCGCATCGTCTGGGGCGTCCGCATTCTTTTGGCGCTGGCCTTCGGTGCCGCCGGCCTCGCCAAGCTGGCCGGCGTGCCGCAGATGGTCCAGGTGTTCGAGGCGGTCGGCTTCGGCCAGTGGTTCCGCTACGTGACGGGCGTGGTCGAGGTCGGCGGCGCGGTGCTGCTGCTGGTGCTGGTGCCGGCGACCGGCTTCATCGGCGGCCTGCTGCTGACCGCGACCATGGCCAGCGCCGTGGCCACGCACCTCGTGCTGATCGGCGGCAGTCCCGCGCCGGCCGCGGTGCTCATGCTGCTGTCGGCCTTCGTGGCCTGGCGCCTGCGGCCCGCACCGGCGGCCAGCGCGGCCTGATCCTTCTTCCATCGATTAAAGGAGCTTCCCATGACCACCGCCGTTGCCACCACCACCGAAGCCCGCGCCATCGTCTACCGCACGCGCGGCTCGCAGCACGGGCCGATCACGCGGCTCATGAGCCCGGGCGACCTGGGCGAATTCCTCAAGCCTTTCGTGTTCCTCGACCTTTTCGGCTTCGACACCTCGGGCGGCCGCAAGGGCTTCGGCATGCACCCGCATTCGGGCATTGCCACGCTGACCTGGCTGATCGACGGCGACACGCTGTACGAAGACACGACCGGCGAACAGGGCGTGCTGCCGGCCGGCGGCGTCGAGTGGATGCGCGCCGGCAACGGCGTGTGGCACGACGGCGCGCCCGCGCCGGGCACCAAGCGCGTGCAGGGCTTCCAGCTCTGGGTGGCCCTGCCGGCCTCGGAAGAAAACGCGCCGGCGCAGAGCATCTACCTGTCGCCCTCGCAGGTGCCGCGGGAAGGCCCGGCGCGGGTGCTGCTCGGGCGCCATGGCGCGGCGCAAAGCCCCATTCCGGCCCCGGCGCCGATCAACTACCTGGCCGTGCAGCTGAAGGACGGCGAGCACTGGCGCTACACGCCGCCCGCCGGCCATACGGTGGGCTGGATCGCGGTCGACGCGGGCCGGCTCGATGCGGGCGACGGCGAACCGGTCGCCGCCGGCGAGCTCGCGGTGTTCGAGGAGTCGGGCGCGGACATCGGCTTCGTGGCCCACGGCGACACGTCCTTCGTGCTGGGCTCGGCCGCGAAGCATCCGCATGAACTGGTGATGGGGCACTACTCGGTGCACACCAGCAAGGCGGCGCTCGAGCAGGGCGAGGCCGAGATCCGCCGCATCGGCGCGCGGCTGCGCGAGGAAGGCCGCCTGCGCTGAGTGCATTTCAGCGCTGCACCCTGGTGCAGCCGGCGCCTTCATCGCGCAGCCAAGCCGCCCCAGAGGCACCGTCCGGCCCACGCGCCGCGCGCACTTTCCCCAGTGCGCGCGGCGTTTTTCCTGGCGCCCGCCCTTTGCCGGCGCGCCTTTGCACGCTTCCAGCCGCCTCACCAAGGGCTTACCCCATCACGCAGGCCTGCATATTGCTTAAGACTGTCGTCGGTTGACTGTCGACAGTTTGCACAGTCGATCCCGATGAACCCCGAACATGGCGCCGGCGGCCTCCCGCCGGGCCTGATAAAGGAACGCGACATGCAATTGCAGGCAGTGGGCCGCCAGGCCCCATCCGTTTCCGATGCCGAGCGCCAGGTGCGCGAAGACCTGGCCGCGGCCTACCGGCTGGTGGCGCACTACGGCATGGACGACAGCATCTACACGCACATCTCCGCGCGCGTGCCGGGCACCGAGGACCAGTTCCTGATCAATCCCTTCGGCATGCTGTTCAAGGACATCACGGCCTCGTCGCTGGTGAAGATCGACCTGGACGGCCGCATCCTCGACGACTCGCCCTGGGACGTGAACCCGGCCGGCTTCACCATCCACAGCGCGGTGCACTCGGCGCGCCACGACGCGGCCTGCGTGCTGCACACGCACACGGTGGCGGGCGTGGCGGTGTCGTCGCTGGCGGGCGGGCTGCAGCCCTGCAACCAGTGGGCGCTGCAGTTCTACAACCGCGTGGTCTATCACGACTTCGAGGGCATCGCGCTGGATGCCGACGAGCGCGAGCGCCTGGTGGCCGACCTGGGCCCGACGGCGCGTGCGCTGATCCTGCGCAACCACGGCCTGGTCACGCTCGGGCGCACGGTGTCGGAGGCTTTCATCCTGATGCTGAACCTGGAACGCGCCTGCCGCGTGCAGGTGGCGATCCAGTCGAGCGGCCTGCCGGTGCATCCGGTGCCGGCCGAGGTCTGCGAGAAGACCGCGCAGCAATACGAAAGCGGCGACAGCGTGCGCCAGCCGGGCCAGCCCGACCCCAACACGCGCGAATGGCGCGCACTGCTGCAGCGCATCGACCCGCTTCCCGCCACGTCCTACCGCGACTGAACGCGGCGGTGCCGCCATCTGCGGCGCCCGCGTTCTTGCGTTCCCCGTTTCTTCGTCCCCACCCGCTCGCACAGAGCCACAAGGAGTTTCCGCACATGAAACGTCGCAACCTCATCCAGATGGGCGCCGCCTCGGCCGCCGGATTGACGCTGGCGGGTGTCCCGCTGCACCTGCTGGCGCAAGGCAAGAAGGGCGGCGTGATCAACGCCGTGGTGCAGCCGGAGCCGCCGGGGCTCATGCTAGGTATCACGCAGAACGGCCCCACGCAGATGATCTCGGGCAACATCTACGAAGGCCTGCTGCGCTACGACGAGAAGATCAACCCGCTGCCCTCGCTGGCCACCTCGTGGACCGTCAACAAGGAAGGCACCCTCTACACCTTCAAGCTCAAGCCCGGCGTCACCTGGCACGACGGCAAGCCCTTCACCTCGGCCGACGTGGTGTTCTCGGCCGACGTGTTCCTGCGCAAGACGCATGCGCGGCTGCGCGCCAACCTGGCCGCGGTGGAGAGCATCAAGGCCGTCGACCCGCTCACGGTCGAGTTCAAGCTCAAGTACCCCTTCGGTCCCTTCATCGGCATCTTCGAGGTCGGCAGCATGCCGATGATCCCGAAGCACATCTACGAAGGCACCGAGTTCGCGACCAACCCGGCCAATGCCACGCCCATCGGCACCGGCCCGTTCAAGTTCAAGGAATGGGTCAAGGGCTCGTACATCCAGCTCGTGGCCAACGACAAGTACCACGTCAAGGACGTGCCGCTGGTCGAGAGCGTGTACTTCCACATCATTCCCGATGCAGCCTCGCGCGCGGCGGCCTTCGAGTCGGGCAAGGTCGACCTGGTGCCGGGCGGCGCGGTCGAGTACTTCGACGTGCTGCGGCTTTCCAAGCTGCCGGGCGCGGCGGTCACCACCAAGGGCTGGGAGTTCTTCGCGCCGCATTCGTGGCTGTGGCTCAACAACCGCAAGGCGCCGATGGACAAGCTCAAGTTCCGCCAGGCCGTGATGTACGCGATCGACCGCGAAGCCATGGCCAAGATCGCCTGGCAGGGCTTCGCCAAGCCGGCGACCGGGCCGTTCAACAGCAACATCAAGTTCCACAGCACCGACGTCGCCAAGTACCCGCGCAACGTGGCCACCGCCAAGAAGCTGCTCGAAGAAGCCGGCTACAAGGGCGAGACGCTGCGCCTGCTGCCGCTGCCCTACGGCGAAACCTGGACGCGCTCGGCCGAGATCCTGCGCCAGAACCTCGCGCAGGCCGGCATCAAGGTCGAGCTCGTGGCCACCGACGTGGCCGGCTGGAACCAGAAGCTCAACGAGTGGGACTACGACCTTGCCTTCACCTACGTCTACCAGTACGGCGACCCGGCGCTGGGCGTGGCGCGCAACTACACCACCAGCAACATCGCCAAGGGCTCGCCCTTCAACAACGTCGAGGGCTACTCGAATCCGAAGGTCGACGAGCTGTTCGATGCCGGCGCCAAGGAGAGCGACCCCGAGAAGCGCAAGGCCATCTACCTGCAGGTGCAGAAGATCCTGCTCGACGAAGTGCCCGTCGCCTGGCTGCACGAGCTCAACTTTCCGACGCTGTACCGCACCAAGCTGGGCAACCTGATCACATCGGGCATCGGCCTGAACGACAGCCTGGGCACAGCGACGCTCGCATGACGGCCAGCCCGCAGCACATGCAACGCAACAGGAGCCGCCGATGAAACGTACGCAGTTCATGCTGGGCCGCGTGATGCAGGGCCTGCTGGCGATCCTGCTGATCGCCACGGTCAACTTCATGCTGGTGCGCGCGGCGCCGGGCGATCCGGTGTCGGTGCTGGCGGGCGAGGCGGGCGCGTCCGATCCGCAGTTCGTGGCGCAGCTGCGCGCGCAGTTCGGGCTCGACCAGCCGATCACGACGCAGCTCGCCACCTACGTCGGCAAGGTGGTGCAGCTCGACCTGGGCTTCTCGTACCGGCAGCAGCAGCCGGTGCTGAAGCTCATCATGGACCGGCTGCCCGCGACGCTGCTGCTCACCGGCACGGCGTTTGCGCTGTCGCTGCTGTTCGGCATCACGCTCGGAGCGCTGGCCGCGCGGCGGGCCGGCAGCTGGGTCGACAGCTCGATCACCGTGGTGGCGCTCATCTTCTATGCCACGCCGCTCTACTGGCTCGCGCTGATGGCGGTGCTGGTGTTCACGGTGCAGCTCGACTGGCTGCCGGGTTTCGGCTTCAGCACCGTGGGCTCCGGCGCCACCGGCCTGGCGCTGGCCTGGGACATCGCGGGCCACCTGGTGCTGCCGGCGCTGACGCTCGCGCTCTTCTACATGGCGGTGTATGCGCGCATGACGCGCGCCGCCATGCTCGAGGTGGCGCAGATGGACTTCGTGAAGACCGCGCGCGCCAAGGGCGTGAAGCCCGGCCGCATCCTGCGCGCGCACGTGCTGCGCAACGCGCTGCTGCCGGTGGTCACGCTCGCGGGCATCCAGGCCGGCGGAATGATCGGCGGCGCGGTGCTGACCGAGACCGTGTTCGCCTGGCCCGGCATCGGCCGCCTGATGTTCGACGCGCTGCTGCAGCGCGACTACAACCTGCTGCTCGGCGCCTTCCTCGTGACCGCGGCCATGGCCGTGCTGTTCAACCTCATCACCGACCTCGTCTACACGCTGGTCGATCCCCGGATCGAGCTATGACCCTGCTGCAAAGTCCATTCTGGCGGCGCTTCTGCCGCAACAAGGGCGCCGTGCTCGGCATGGCGGTGCTGGTGCTGGTGGCCGTCGTCGCCATCATCGGCCCGTGGGTCGTGACCAACGATCCGTGGAACATGGTCGAGCAGCCGTTCCTGCGGCCGTGGACCGAGCCGGGCTTTGCGCTCGGCACCGACACGCTGGGCCGCGACATCCTCTCGGGCGTGATTTATGGCGCGCGCATCTCGCTGCTGATCGGGCTGGTGTCGACCGTGGTCGCACTGCTGATCGGCGTGACGCTCGGCGCCATTGCCGGCTACTTCGGCGGCTGGATCGACGCGGCGCTGATGCGCTTCACCGAGCTGTTCCAGGCGGTGCCGAGCTTCGCGCTCGCGATCGTGCTGGTGGCGATCTTCCAGCCCTCGGTCAATTCGATCGCGGTGGCGATTGCCATCGTCTCCTGGCCGCCGGTGGCGCGGCTGGTGCGCAGCGAATTCCTCACGCTGCGCCAGCGCGACTTCGTGCAGGCCGCGCTGCTCGCGGGCCAGTCGACGCCGCGCATCATCCTGACGCAGATCCTGCCCAACGCCATGTCGCCCATCATCGTGATGGCCTCGCTCATGACGGCCACGGCCATCCTGCTGGAGTCGAGCCTGAGCTTTCTCGGCCTCGGCGACCCGAACCAGATGAGCTGGGGCTACATGGTGGGCGCCGCGCGCACCGTGCTGCGCCAGGCCTGGTGGATGGCGCTGTTCCCGGGCCTGGCCATCGTGCTGACGGTGCTCGCGCTCAACCTCGTGGGCGAAGGCCTGAGCGACGGGCTCAACACGCGGCTCGACGGGAGGGGCAAATGAGCGCCACCGTCACGCCCATGAAGCCGGTGCAGCCGGTGCTCGACGTCGTCAACCTGGGCATCCGCCTGCCCAAGGGCGCGGACCGCGCGCTGGCCGTCGACGGCGCCACGCTGTCGGTGCTGCCGGGCCAGACGCTGTGCGTGGTCGGCGAATCGGGCTCGGGCAAGTCGATGATCGCCAACGCCGTGATGGGCCTGCTGCCGCGCCCGCACGTCGAGCCCGTGGCCGGGCAGATCTTGTTCGAGGGCCGCGACCTGCTGCAGCTCACCGAGCCGCAGATGCGCGAGCTGCGCGGCCGGCGCATCGGCATGGTGTTCCAGGAGCCGATGACGGCGCTCAACCCCGTGATGCGCATCGGCGAGCAGATCGGCGAAGTCTTCGATGCGCACGGCAGCGTGCCCGCGGCCGAGAAGCGGCGGCGCATCCTGGCCGCGCTGGCCGACGTCGGCCTGCCCGACCCGGAGCTGCTGATCGATGCCTATCCGTTCCGTCTCTCGGGCGGCCAGCGCCAGCGCGTGATGATCGCCTGCGCGCTGGTGCTCGAGCCCGTGCTGCTGATTGCCGACGAGCCGACCACCGCGCTCGACGTGACGACGCAGGCGCAGATCCTCGCGCTGATCCGCGAGCTGCAGCAGCGCCGCGGCACGGCGGTGCTGTTCATCACGCACGACTTCGGCGTGGTGTCCGAGATTGCCGACCAGGTGGTCGTGATGCAGACCGGCCAGGTGGTCGAGGCCGGGCCGGTGCGCCAGGTGCTCGATGCGCCGCAGCACCCCTACACGCGCAAGCTGATCGCCGCCATTCCCACCGGCACTGCCGAGCGCGACACGCCAAGCGGCGAGGTCGTGCGCGTGCTGCAGGTGCAGGACCTGTGCAAGACCTACAGCTCGGGCAACGGCCTCTTCAAGCGCGGCCGCTCGGTGCAGGCCGCGAAGAACGTCAGCTTCGAGCTGCGCCGCGGCGAGACGCTGGGGCTGGTCGGCGAATCGGGCTCGGGCAAGTCGAGCGTGGGCCGCTGCCTGGTGGGGCTCTCGCCGTTCGACAGCGGCCGCATCCTCTTCAAGGGCCGCAGCCTGTCGCAGGGCCCGGCCTTCCGCCGCGAGGCCGCGGGCAAGATCCAGATGGTGTTCCAGGACCCGTACGCATCGCTCAATCCGCGCCACCGCGTGGGCGCGGCCATCGCGGGCGGACCGATCGCGCAGGGCGTGGGCAAGGCCGAAGCCATGGCACGCGCGATGGAGCTGCTGAAGCTCGTGGGCCTGGGCGCCGACGCGGCCGAGCGCTATCCGCACGAGTTCTCGGGCGGGCAGCGCCAGCGCATCGGCATTGCGCGCGCGCTGGCCATGCAGCCCGAACTGCTGGTGGCCGACGAGCCGGTGTCGGCGCTGGACGTGTCGGTGCAGGCGCAGGTGCTCGAGCTCTTCGCGCAGGTGCGCGAGCAGTTCCAGCTTGCCATGGTCTTCATCACGCACGACCTGCGCGTGGCCGGCCAGATGTGCGACCACATCGCGGTGATGCAGCGCGGCGAGGTCGTCGAATACGGCGAGACGCACAAGGTGCTCGGCGATCCGAAGCACGCCTACACGCGCAAGCTGATCGAGGCGGTGCCGCGGCTGGTGTCCGCCGCGTCGCCGGCCGAGGCGCTGGTCGCGTGATGGCGGCGTACGACAAAGGCGGCACGCCCTGCGTGGCGATCCTGAGCGAGGTGCTGGACATGGAATACCTTGCCGCAGCCTTCCGCGAGGCCCATCCGGGCATCGACCTGCGCCTGGGCGAAGAACTCGGCGTGCTCGACCAGATCGACGCGGCCGTCTGCTGGTTTCCGCCGCACGGCCTGCTCGCGCAGATGCCGAAGCTGCGGCTCGTGCAGTCGCTGGCCGCGGGCATCGAGCACATCACGGCCGACGCGGAGCTGCCACGGCAGGTGCCGCTGTGCCGCATTGTCGACACCGGCATGGCGGCCGGCATGAAGGCCTATGTCTGCTGGGCCGTGGTGCAGCAGCACCGCGGCATGCGCGCCTACGTCGCGAGTTCCGCGGCCCGCCAGTGGGAGGAGCAGCCGATCGTGTCGCCGCGCCACCACCGCGTGGGCATTGCGGGCCTGGGCACGCTGGGCATGGCCTGCGCCGAGGCGCTCGCCGCCATCGGCTACCCGGTGCGCGGCTGGAGCCGCAGCAAGAAAGAAGCGCTGCCGGCCGGCGTCGCAGGCTTCCACGGCGCCGCGCAGCTCGATGAATTCCTTGCGGGCTGCGACACGCTGGTGTGCCTGCTGCCGCTCACCGCCGAGACGCACGGCTTTCTCGATGCCGCGCTGTTCGCCAGGCTGCCGCGCGGCGCGCACCTGATCAACGTCGGCCGCGGCGACCACCTGGTCGAGGCCGACCTGCAGCCGGCGCTCGACGCGGGCCGGCTTTCGGCGGCCACGCTCGATGCCTTCTCGCAGGAGCCGCTGCCGCCGGAGCATCCGTTCTGGGGCGACCCGCGCATCCTCGTCACGCCGCACATCGCCACGCGCACCGACAGCCTCGTGATCGCGCGCCAGACGCTCGACAACCTCGCGTCGCTGCGCCAAGGCCGGCGTCCCGCGAACCAGGTCGACCTGGCGCGCGGCTATTGATCGAACTCCCTCCACAACGGAACCGCCTTCATGAACGCCAGCACGCACGCAGAGAACGCCGCCAACGACATCGCCGCGCATCTGCACCCCTTCACCAACCTTGCGACGCATCCGCAGCTCGGCCCGCTGGTGATCCAGCGCGGCGACGGCATCTTCGTGGAGGACGACCAGGGCCGCCGCTACCTCGAAGCGATGTCGGGCCTGTGGTGCGCCTCGCTGGGCTTCAGCAATGCACGCCTGGCCAAGGCCGGCAGCGAGGCGCTGCACGGATTGCCGTACTACCACACGTTCAACGGCCGCTCCAACCCGGCCGCCATCGCGCTGGCCGAAAAGCTGCTCGCGCTCGCGCCGGTGCCGATGTCCAAGGTGTTCTTCGCCAACTCGGGTTCGGAGGCCAACGACTCCGCGGTCAAGCTGGTCTGGTACTACCACAACGCCATCGGCAAGCCCGAGAAGAAAAAGATCATCGCGCGCCGCAATGCGTACCACGGCGTCACCGTCGCAGCTGCGAGCCTGAGTGGCCTGGTGCCGAACCACCGCGACTTCGACCTGCCGATCGACCGCATCCTGCACGTCGACTGCCCGCACCATTTCCGCTACGCCGAAGCCGGCGAGAGCGAGGAAGACTTCGCGACGCGGCTGGCCGCTGCGCTCGAGCAGCGCATCCTCGACGAAGGCCCCGAGACGGTCGGTGCCTTCATCGCCGAGCCCGTGATGGGCGCGGGCGGCGTGCTGGTGCCGCCGGCCACCTATTTCGACAAGGTGCAGAAGGTGCTGGCGAAGTACGAGGTGCTGTTGATCGCCGACGAGGTGATCTGCGGCTTCGGCCGCACCGGCCAGATGTTCGGCTCGGCCACCTTCGGCCTCAGGCCCGACATCCTGACCGCAGCCAAGGCGCTGTCCTCGGGCTACGTGCCGATCTCGGCCGTGATGGTCAACGAGAAGGTGCATGCGGCCGTGGCCGCCAACAGCGGCAAGATCGGCACCTTCGGCCACGGCTTCACCTACTCGGGCCATCCGGTGGCCTGCGCCATCGCGCTCGAGACGCTCAAGGTCTACGAGGACGAGAACATCCTCGCGCATGTGCAATCGCTGGTGCCGCAATTCCAGCAAGGGCTGCAGGCCCACGCCGGTCGCAAGCATGTCGGCGAGGTGCGCGGCGTAGGGCTCATCGGTGCGATCGAGCTGTATGCCGACCCGGCCAGGCGCGCGCCCTTCGATCCCGCGCAGAAGGCCGGCGCACGCCTTGCCGAGCTCGCGCTGGCGCAGGGGCTCATCGTGCGCGCGATGGGCGATTCGATCGCCTTCTGCCCGCCGCTCATCATCACGGCCGAACAGGTCGACGACATGTTCGCGCGCTTCGGCCGGGCCATGACGGTGTTCGAAGAAACCTTCGCATGAAGGCCTTCTTCACCGACGAGCAACTGCTGCACGATCCGCAGCAGTTCATGCGGCTGGGCCGCATCTGCAAGCCGACCGACTTGCCGAGCCGCGCGCATGCGCTACGCGATGCGCTGGCCCTGCGCGGCATTGCGCTGGCCGAGCCGCGCGACTACGGCCGCGCGCCGCTCGAAGCCGTGCACAGCACCGACTACCTCGATTACCTGGAAACCGCCTACGCGCTGTGGCGCGAGCTCGAGGTGCCCGGCGTGGAGCCCGGCATCGAGGTGCTGCCGAATCTTTCGCCCTACGACAACGGCATGCCGGGCGTGGCGCGCGCGCCGTGTCCCTCGCCTTCGCTGGTGGCGCGCACGGGCTACTACATCAGCGACCTTTCGTGTCCGCTCGGCCCGCACACCTGGCGCTCGATCCTGCGCTCGGCCCACACCGCGGTGGCCGCCGCCGATGCGGTGCTGGAAAGCGGTGACGCGGCCTATGCGCTGTGCCGCCCCTCGGGCCACCACGCGCACCGCGACCGCGCGGGCGGCTTCTGCTACATCAACAACAGCGCCATTGCGGCGCAGCGCCTGTGCGAGCGGCACGGCCGCGTGGCGGTGTTCGACGTCGATGCGCACCACGGCGACGGCACGCAGAACATCTTCTATGCGCGCGGCGACGTGCTGACCGTGTCGACGCATGCCGATCCCGCGGGCTACTACCCGTTCTACACCGGCTACGCGCACGAACGCGGCGTGGGCGCGGGCGAAGGCTTCAACCTGAACCTGCCGCTCGCGCACGGCGCGGACAACGCGGTGTTCCTCGAGGCGGTGGACCGGGGCGCGGCCGCGCTGCGCGAATTCGCACCCAAGGCGCTGGTGCTCGCGCTCGGTTTCGACAGCTACAAGGACGACCCCATCAGCGTGCTCGAGCTCGACCTCGACGCCTACCGCCACATCGGCGAGCGCGTCGGCGCGCTGAAGCTGCCCACGGTGGTCGTGCAGGAAGGCGGCTACATGGTGGAAGCCATCGGCCCCGCGCTCGACAACTTCCTGCGGGGCTTCCAGGCCGCGCGATGAGCACTGCCGCCACGGCTCTCGCACTGCGTCCGGCGGGCTCCAGGCGCGCCGGCGTGGCGCTGTTCTTCTGCGCGCTGGTGGCATTTGCCTCCTACGACGCGTTCTGCAAGTACATGCTGCAGTTCTACCCGGCGCCCTTCGTCAACGTGATGCGCTATGTCGCGGTGAGCGGCATTGCCTTTGCGATGCTGCTGCGCCATGGCGACCTGCGCATGTGGCGCACGCAGCAGAAGCCTCTGCTGCTGCTGCGCGGGCTGATGCTCGCGACGGTGGCCACCTGCTTCATGACGGCGCTGATCTGGATGCCGCTGGCCGAGGCCACGGCCATCTACTTCACCGCGCCGCTGCTGATGGTGGCGCTGTCGCCGTGGCTGCTCGGCGAACAGGTGCGGCGCAGCCGCTGGGTGGCGGTGACGGTCGGCTTCGGCGGCATGCTGCTGATCGTGCGGCCGGGCGCCGACCTGCCGCTGCTCGGCACGGTGCTGATGGCGGTGGCCGCCGTCTGCTACGCGATCTTCCAGCTGCTCACGCGGCGGCTCGCGGGCCTGGTCGCGGGGCCGGTGCAGTACGCCTGGACCGCGCTGGCCTGCTTCGTCGTCACGCTGCTGCCCGCGCCCTTCTTCCTGCCCGCCCAGCAGCCGCCCTGGGGCGACGTGGCGCTGCTGCTCGCGGGCGGCGCCTGCAGCGCGGCGGCCCAGTGGCTGCTGCTGGCCGCGTTCGAGCGTGTGGAAGCCTCCACGCTGGCGCCGCTCAACTACTTCCAGCTGCTGCTGGCCGTGGCCTTCAGCACCTTCTGGTTCCGCCGGCCGCCCGACGCGATCGCAATGGCCGGCATCGCGCTGATCATGGCGGCGGGCATCTACCTGGCGCGCGCGGGGCGGGGCCTGAAGACCGTGCCGGCCAACCCGGGGACAGCGGATGCCATCCGGTGAAGAATCGCCCCTGGCGCACACCAATGACGAGACAAGCAACATGGCAATTTCCACAATTTCTCCTCCTCCTCCTGCTGCCGATGCGGCCCTGTTCGAATCGGTCGAGTCGACCGACCTCGTCGGCCTGGTCGAGGCCCAGCTGACGCGCGCCATCGTCGAAGGCCGCCTGGCACCCGGCAGCCGCATCGTCGAGGCCGACATCGCACGCCGCATGGGCGTGAGCCGCGCGCCCGTGCGCGAGGCGGCGCGGCGGCTCGAGCGCCAGGGCGTGCTGGTGGCCAAGCCGCGCCACGGCTTCGCGGTGCGGACCATCAGCGTGCAGGAGATCGACGACCTGTTCGAAGTGCGCCTGAGCCTGGAGCTCACCTCCATCGAACTGGCCTGCCGCAAGGCCGACGACGCGGGCATCGCGCGCGTGCAGGCGCTGGTCGAGGCCATGGTGCGTGAGGCCAACACGCAGCCGCAGCACCACCGCATCGCCAACGACCTGGCGCTGCACACGCTGATCTGCGAGCTCTCGGGCAACGCGCACCTGCACCGCATCTTCATGAACACGCAGACCGAGATGCAGATGATCATCGCGCTGATCGATGCGGTCTACCACGACCCCACCGCCATGGCCGAGACCCACCGCCCGATCGTCGATGCCCTGGTGCGCCGCGACCCCGAGGCCGCCAAGGCCGCGATGCGCGTGCACCTGGAAGACGCCTGGCAGCACGTGCGCGCGCTGTTCGTGAAGCAGCACGGCGCCGCGCCCCTTCCCGCCAATGCCTGAGACCGGAGAAGCACACCGATGAAAGTCGTCTACAGCGACACGCACAAGGACCACGACCCGCAGCTCTTCATGGTGCGCGGCAAGCTCAAGCGCAGCAACGAGCAGCCCGAGCGCGCATTCCGCCTGCTCGAGGCGGTGCAGCGGGAGGGCCACGAGATCGTCGCCACGCGCGACTTCGGCGCCGGCCCGCGCGCCGCCATCCACACGCCCGAGTACCTGCGCTTTCTAGCAACGGCCTACGCGCGCTGGCAGCTGCTGGACGATCCCTCGGAAGAAGTGATGCCCAACATCCATCCCTTCCCGGGCCAGCCCTGCACCTACCCCGACAGCGTGGTCGGCCAGGCCGGCTTCCACATGGGCGACAACGCCTGCTCGATCGGCGCGCGCACCTGGGAGGCCGCCATCGCCTCGGCGAACATGGCGACGCATGCGGCGCAGCTCGTGCTCGACGGCGAGCGCGCGGCCTATGCGCTGTGCCGCCCGCCCGGCCACCACGCCTATGCTGACCGCGCCAACGGCTTCTGCTATCTCAACAACGTGGCCATTGCGGCGCAGCACCTGCGCGGCGTGCACGACCGCGTGGCCATCCTCGACATCGACGTGCACCACGGCAACGGCACGCAGGGCATCTTCTACCGCCGCGCCGACGTGCTGACCATCTCGCTGCACGGCGACCCGCGCAACTTCACGCCCTTCTTCATCGGCCACGCGCACGAGCGCGGCGAAGGCGAAGGCCTGGGCTACAACATCAACAAGCCGCTGGCGCTGGGTACCGACATCGACGGCTACCTGCCCGCGCTGCGCGATGCCTGCGACAGCATCCGCGCCTATGCGCCCGGCGCGCTGGTGGTGGCGCTGGGGCTCGACGCCCACGAGCGCGATCCCTACAAGGGCATGAAGATCCAGACCGCCGGGTTCGCGCTGCTGCTGGCCGAGATCGCGCGCCTGGGGCTGCCCACGGTGCTGGTGCAGGAAGGCGGTTACCTCTCCGACGACCTGGGGCCGAACATCGCGAGCGCGCTGCGCGGCTTCGAGAGCGTCGCATGACGCCAACTGCCGACTTCGCCGACGCGCAGGTGCTCAGCGAAGCCTCGCCCGCGCTCGACGACGCCTGGGTACGCCAGCTCGCATGCGAGCGCTACGGCATCGAGGGCGAGATGAAGCCGCTGACCGGCGAGCGCGACCGCAACTACCGGCTCGAGCGCGCCGCCGACGGCGCCCGCTTCATGCTGAAGCTCTCGCACCCGGCCGAGACCGCGCTCGTCGCCGACTTCCAGACCCAGGCCCTGCTGCATCTCGCGGCCGCCGACCCGGGCCTGCCGGTGCAGCGCATCGTGCCGACGCGGGACGGCGCCGCCTCCTTCGTCTGCGACCCGGGCGACGGCCTGCCGCGCGTGGTGCGCCTCTTCAGCTACCTGCCCGGCCTGCCGCTGCCCGAGGCGCCGCGCACGCCGCTGCAGCAGCAGAACCTTGCGCGCATGCTGGCCCGGCTCGACCTCGCGCTCGCAGGCTTCGACCATCCGGCCGGCGACCTGCCGCTGCCCTGGGACCTGCAGCGCGCCGACAGCGTGCGCGGCTTGCTCGCCCACATCGCCGAGCCGGAGCGCCGCGCGCTGGCCAGCGCCGCGCTCGACCGCTTCGAGCGCGATGCCAAGCCGGTGTTGCGCACGCTGCCCGCGCAGCCGATCCACAACGACTTCAACATCTACAACCTGCTGGTCGATCCGGCCGACACCGACCGCATCGCCGCGATCCTCGACTTCGGCGACATGGTGCGCGCGCCGTGCATCAACGACCTGGCCGTGGCCGCCGCGTACCAGGCCGGCACCGGCGACGATCCGCTCGCGGCCATCGTGCCGCTGGTGGCCGCCTACCACGCGGTTCGGCCGCTGTCGCCGGCCGAGGCCGGCGTGCTGTTCGACCTGATCGCCGCGCGGCTGGTGATGGTGGTGGCCATCAGCGGCTGGCGCGCCGCGCGCTATCCCGAGAACGCGCCCTACCTGCTGCGCAACAACCCGCTGTCGTGGGCGCGGCTGCAGGCCTGCGAGCGCGTCGGCAGCGCCGCGGCAACGGCCGCCTTCCGCCGCGCGCTGAACCTCTGAGAGATCGCCCATGACTTCCCTCGCCCCTTCGACCCAGGCCCTCGTCGAGCGCCGCGCGCGCGTGCTCGGCCCGGCCTACCGCCTGTTCTACGAGACGCCGTTGCACCCGGTGCGCGGCGAGGGCGTGTGGCTGTACGACACCGAGGGCCGGCCCCATCTCGACGCCTACAACAACGTCGCTTCGGTCGGCCACTGCCACCCGCATGTGGTCGAGGCCATCGCGCGCCAGGCCGGCGTGCTCAACACCCACACGCGCTACCTGCACGAGGGCGTGCTCGACTACGCCGAGCGGCTGCTCGCCACCATGCCGGCCGAGCTCGCGCACGCGATGTTCACCTGCACCGGCAGCGAGGCCAACGACTTGGCGATGCGCATCGCACGCTCGCACACCAGGGCCGAGGGGCTGATCGTCACGCGCTTCGCGTACCACGGCGTCACCGCGTCGATCGCCGAGGCCTCGCCCTCGCTCGGCAAGTTCGTGCAGCTCGGCGATGCGGTGCGCACGGTGCCCGCGCCCGACAGCTACCGCATCGCGCCCGGCGAACTGGGCCGCGCGTTCGCGAACGGCGTGCGCGAGGCCATCGCGGACCTCGAGGCGCACGGCATGCGCCCGGCCGCGCTGATGGTCGACACCGTGTTCTCGAGCGACGGCATCTTCACCGACCCGCCGGGCTTCATGGCCGAGGCGGTGGACGCGGTGCGCGAGGCCGGCGGCCTCTTCATCGCCGACGAAGTGCAGCCCGGCCTGGGCCGCACCGGCGACGCGTTCTGGGGCTTCCAGCGGCATGGCGTGGTGCCCGACATCGTCACCATGGGCAAGCCGCTGGGCGCCGGCCATCCCCTGGCCGGCCTTGCGGTGCGGCCCGGGGTGCTGGCCGCCTTCGGCCGCGAGTGCCGCTACTTCAACACCTTCGGCGGCAACCCGGTGTCGATGGCCGCGGGCATGGCGGTGCTCGACGTGGTCGAGCGCGAAGGGCTGATGGCCAATGCGCAGCGCGTCGGCAGTTACCTGCGCGCGCAGATCGCGAAGCTCGCCGAGCGCCACGCGCTGATCGGCGACGTGCGCGGCGCGGGCCTGTTCGTGGGCGTGGAGCTCGTTACCGACCGCCGCACCCGCACGCCCGCCACGGCGGAAACCGCGCGCGTCGTCAACGGCCTGCGCGAGCGGCAGGTGCTGCTGAGCGCCACCGGCGAGCACGCCAACACGCTCAAGATCCGCCCGCCGCTGGTGTTTTCCGAGGCCCATGCCGACCTGCTGGCCGAGACGCTCGGCCAGGTGCTGGCCGGCCTCTGACGCATCGCCTGCTCGCTGCCACGCATGGCGCCGCGCGCCGCCTTGCGCCAGAATCGTTCGCCCCCACGACCCCTGCTTGCCACCATGAACATCGTCGATTCCTTTGCCGCCCACGCCTCCCGCTTCGTCGATATCCGGCGCGACATCCATGCCCATCCCGAGCTCGGCTTCGAGGAGCACCGCACTTCCGAAAAGGTGGCGGGCCTGCTCGCCGAATGGGGCATCGAGGTGCACCGCGGCATTGCCGGCACCGGCCTCGTCGGCGTGCTGCGCAAGGGCACCGGCACGCGCACCATCGGCCTGCGCGCCGACATGGACGCGCTGCCGCTGCACGAAGCCAACGCGTTCGCCCACAAGTCCACGCATGCGGGCCGCATGCATGCCTGCGGCCACGACGGCCACACCACCATGCTGCTGGCCGCCGCCTGGCACCTGTCGCAGCAGGGGCCCGATGACTTCGACGGCACCGTGCATTTCATCTTCCAGCCCGCCGAGGAGATGGGCAAGGCCGGCGCGAAGAAGATGATCCAGGACGGCCTGTTCGAGCGCTTTCCGTGCGACGCGGTCTTTGCGCTGCACAACTTCCCGGTCGGCGACGTGGGCCGCTTCGCGCTCAACGAAGGCGCGCTGATGGCCTCGAGCAACACCTACAAGATCACCGTGCGCGGGCGCGGCACGCACGCCTCGATGCCGCACACCGGCATCGACCCGGTCGCCGCGGTGGTCACGCTTGCGCAGCAGCTGCAGACCATCGTGCCGCGCACCATTCCGAGCACCGAGCGCGCCCTGCTCGCGGTCACGCAGCTGCAGGGCTCGGATGCGCCCAACGTGATTCCCGACGTGGCCACGGTCGGCGGCACCATCCGCACCTTCTCCATCGAGGCCATCGACAAGATCGAGGCGCGCCTGCGCGAAGTGGCCGCCGGCGTGGCCGCGGCGCATGGCTGCACGGCCGAGGTCTTCTTCAACCGCTCCTCGCCGCCGGTGGTCAACCACGTGGCCGAGGCGCGCTTTGCCGCCGGCGTGATGCGCGAGGTGGTGGGCGACGGCATGGTCACCGACAACTTTCCCGCCGTGATGGGCGCCGAGGACTTCGCCCACATGCTGCTCGCGCGCCCCGGTTGCTATGCGTTCCTCGGCAATGGCGACGGCGACCACCGGCTCGACGGCCACGGGCCCGGCCCTTGCATCATCCACAACACGTCGTTCGACTTCAACGACGAGATCATTCCGATCGGCGCCAGCTACTTCGTGAAGCTGGTGCAGCGCTGGCTGCCCTCGGGCGGCTGAATTTTTTCACTGCCAACGATGATGATGAAAGCGGCCAACCCGATGACCTCCACCCTGTTCACCCGGCGTTCGCTGGCTGCCCTTGCAGCCGCCACGGCGCTCGGCGCGTTCGCGCCCGTGCATGCCCAACAGCGCGTGATCCACATCGTCGTGCCCTTCGGCACCGGCGCGGTGCAGGACACGGTGGCGCGCGCCTTCAACGCCGAGTTGGGCGCGGCGCTCAACGCCAGCGCCATCGTCGAGAACCGCGCGGGCGCGGGCGGCACGGTGGGTGCGGCCGTCGTGGCCAAGGCGCCACCTGACGGCAACACGCTGGTGCTCGCGGCCGCGAGCCACAACATCGCGGGCTTCCTGTACAGCAAGCTCTCCTACGACCCGCTGAAGGATTTCGTGGGCGTGGCCAGCATCGGCAACGCGGGCTACGCGCTGGCGGTGTCGAGCGGGCTCAACGTGTCGAGCACGGCCGATTTCATCAAGGAGGTCAAGGCCAATCCGGGCAAGTACAACTACGCCTCGGCCGGCAACGGCAGCGCCACGCACCTGGCAATGGCGTCGTTCCTTGCCAAGGCCGGGCTGCAGATGACGCACATCCCGACCAAGTCGACCGGCGAGGCGGTCAACGAGGTGCTCGCGGGCCGCGTGCAGGCGGTGATCTCGTCGAGCATCGGCGTGATGGGCTTCCAGGCCGATCCGCGCATGAAGCTGCTCGCATCCACGGGCCAGGCGCGCAGCCCGTTCTTGCCGAGCCTGCCGACGGTGGCCGAGAGCGGGCTGCCGGGCTATGCCTTCGATTCATGGATCGGCCTGCTCGCCCCGGCCGGCACGCCCAAGGCCGAGGTCGAGCGCCTCAATGCGGCCACCAACAAGGTGCTGTCCGATCCGGCGATCCAGGAGCGCTTCAAGCGCCTGGGCGTGGAGCCGCGCATGCAGAGCGCCGAAGAGTTCCAGAAGCTGCTGCGCGCGGACTGGGACGCGATGGGGGCGGTGGTGAAGGCTTCGGGGGCGAAGATCGACTGATCTTGTGCTGTTGTTTTTGGCGCTGTCGTTCTTGTTCAGGGCGCGTGCACAGGCCACCGGGTACTCCCCTCCGCGAATGTCCCCCGGCCTTCGGCCTCCTCCTTAATTTCGCTGCGGGGAGCACCCGATGCCCTGTGCACGATGAGCGCAGCGCTTGTGCCGGCCGATCAACGACCGCTCTGAATAACGCTCCCGTCGGCGGGAGCGCGCCCTGAATAAAGCGCCCGAATATCACAGAAGAACCCGACTCGGAAGAGCGCCCAACCCACGCATATCTTGACGATATATCGCTAATATATTTAAATCAGGACCCTTCCCCACCGCACATCCAGGAGCGCTCACGTGACCCAACCCCGCTGGCAAGGCATCTTTCCCGCCATCACCACCAAATTCCACGCCGACGAAAGCATCGATGCCGAAGGCACCGCGCGGCACATCGACTTCCAGATCCGCAACGGCATCCACGGCCTCGTTACCTGCGGCTCGCTCGGCGAAGCCAGCACGCTCTCGCTCGAAGAAAAGCTGCAGGTCGCCAAGATCGCGCTCGAAGCCGCCGACGGCCGCATCCCGGTGCTGGCCAATGTGTCGGAAACCAGCACGCGCGAGGCGCTGCGCTACGTGGACGGGGCCAACAAGCTCGGCGTGGCCGGCTTCATGGTGATGCCCTCGGTGATCTACGTGGCCGATGCGCGTGAAGCCATGCTCAACGTGCGCACCATCGCCAACGCGGCGCAAAAACCCATCATGGTCTACAACAACCCGGTGGCCTACCGGGTCGACCTGAAGCCCGAGCACATGCTCGAGCTCGCGGACTGCGAATGGATCGCGGCCATCAAGGAGAGCTCGGACGACATCCGCCGCATCACCGACCTGCGCAACACCGTGGGCGATCGCTACCAGCTGTTCCTGGGGGTGGACGACCTGGCCTACGAAGGCCTGGCGCTGGGCTGCGACGGCCTGCTGGCCGGGGTGGGCTGCGCGTTCCCGCGCGAGACGGTGGCGCTGTACGACCTGATGAAGGCCGGCCGGTTCGCCGAGGCGCTGAAGCTCTACCAGTGGATGACGCCGATGCTGCACCTGGACGTGTCGACCAAGCTGGTGCAGAACCTCAAGCTGATCGACGTGCTGGTGGGCGTGGGCAGCGAGCACATGCGCCGCCCGCGGCTGCCGCTCATCGGCCAGGAGCGCGCGGCCATCGAGGCCATCGTGAACAAGGCGCTGGCCACGCGGCCTGCGCAGTACCAGTCGGTCGTGTAATAACGCGCGCTCGCACTTTTTTCATCGTCCTTACCTGGGAACAAGCATGAAGTCCAAAGCACACATGATTCCGTTTCTCGGCCTCATGGCGGCCATCGCCATGGCAGGCCATGCGCATGCGCAGCAGGAGCAGGTCGTCAAGATCGGCCACAGCGGGCCGCTCTCGGGCCCCAATGCCTTCGCGGGCAAGGACAACGAAAACGGCGTGCGCCTGGCCATCGAGGAACTCAACGCGAAGAAGATCACGGCCGGCGGCAAGACGCTGAAGTTCGAGCTGGTCTCCGAAGACGACCAGTGCGACGCCAAGTCCGGCGTCAGCGTGGCGCAGAAGTTCGTGGACGACGGCGTCAAGTACGTGATGGGCCCCTACTGCTCGGGCGTGGCCATCCCGGCGTCGCGGATCTATGCCGATGGCGGCACCATGGTCTCCACCGTGGGCACCAACCCGAAGGTCACGCAAGGCGGCTACAAGAACCTCTTTCGCATCATCGCGAGCGACAACCAGATCGGCTCCAGCATGGCGGTGTATGCGGCCAAGGTGCTCAAGGTGACGAAGGTGGGCGTGATCGACGACCGCACTGCCTTCGGCCAGGGCCTGGCGGAAGAATTCACCAAGGAAGCGAAGAAGCAAGGCCTCACCATCGTGGGCCAGGAGTTCACCACCGACAAGGCCGTGGACTTCACCGCGATCCTCACCAACATGAAGGCCAAGGCGCCCGAAGCCATCTTCTTCGGCGGCTATGCGCCGCAGGCCGCACCCATGGCGCGCCAGATGAAGCAGCTCGCGGTGCCCGGCAAGCTGCTGGGCGGCGACACCGTCTGCAGTCCGGCCACCGGCAAGCTCGGCGGCGACGCGGTCAACGACCTGGTGTTCTGCGCGCAGGGCGGCTCCATCCTTGAAAAGGCGCAGAGCGGCCCGGCCTTCAAGGCCAAGTTCAAGAAGCGCTTCAACGTCGATGCGGATGCGTATGCCGCCTCGTACTACGACCAGGTGCTGTTCATCGGCGAGTCGATGCAGAAGGCCAACTCCATCGACCCCGACAAGGTGGGTGCCGAGCTCTACAAAACCACCTACAAGGGCGTGGCCGCCACCTACAGCTACGACGACAAGGGCAACATGAAGCAGGCGCCGATCACGGTGTTCACCTTCAAGAACGCCGCGCCCGTTCCCCTCGCGAGCTACTGAAGCCGAAGGACGACATGCACCGCATCCAGGTCATCGATTCGCACACGGGCGGCGAGCCCACGCGGCTGGTCGTCGGCGGCTTTCCCGACCTCGGCGGCGGCACCATGGGCGAGCGCCGCGCGCTGCTGGCGGAGCGGCACGACCCATGGCGCGCCGCCACGGTGCTCGAGCCGCGCGGCAGCGACGTGATCGTGGGCGCGCTCTTGTGCGAGCCGGTGTCGAAGGACGCCGTGGCCGGCGTGGTCTTCTTCAACAACACCGGCTACCTCGGCATGTGCGGCCACGGCACCATCGGCCTGGTGGCGAGCCTCGCGCACATGGGGCGCATCGGCGCCGGCGAGCACCGCATCGAAACGCCCGTGGGCACCGTCACGGCCACGCTGCATGCCGATGGTTCGGTCAGCGTGCGCAACGTGCCGGCCTACCGGCACCTGCACCAGGTGGCGGTCGAGCTGCCCGGCCATGGCACTGTGCATGGCGACGTGGCCTGGGGCGGCAACTGGTTCTTCCTCGTGAGCGAGCACGGCCAGCGCGTGGCCAGCGACAACCTCGCCGCGCTGACCGGCTACACCGCGGCCTTGCGCCGCGCGCTCGCGGCGCAGGGCATCACGGGCGCCGAGGGTGCGGAGATCGACCACATCGAACTCTTTGCCGACGACAGCGAAGGCGCCGACAGCCGCAACTTCGTGCTCTGCCCCGGCAATGCCTACGACCGCTCGCCGTGCGGCACCGGCACCAGCGCCAAGATCGCCTGCCTCGCGGCCGACGGCAAGCTCGCACCGGGCGAGGTGTGGACGCAGGCCAGCGTGATCGGCAGCCGCTTCGAGGCCAGCTACACGCTGGAAGACGGCGGCAAGGTCATTCCGACGCTGCGCGGCCGCGCGCACATCAGCGCCGAAGCCACGCTGCTGATCGACGACAGCGATCCTTTCGGCTGGGGTATCCGGATATGAAGCTCGCCCCCAGTCTTCGCGCACTTCGTGTCGCTCCGCCAACCCGGCAACACCAGCGGCCCGGCAAAGCCGCTTCCGCGGTGTTCCGCGAAGTGCAATAGGCCGTGCACGCCGAAGTCATCGTCATCGGCGCCGGCATCGTCGGCGCCGCCTGCGCGCAAGCGCTGGCGCAGGCCGGCCGCCGTGTGCTGGTGCTCGATGCGCGCATCGGCGGCGCCACCGGCGCGGGCATGGGGCACCTCGTGGTGATGGACGACAACCCGGCCGAACTTGCATTGAGCCGCCATTCGATCGCGCAGTGGCGCGCCCTGGCGCCCCGCATGGACGAGGACTGCGCGTACAGCGCCTGCGGCACGCTCTGGATCGCCGCGAACGAAGAAGAAATGGCCGAGGCCGAGCGCAAGCAGCAGCGGCTGCATGAACACGGCGTCGACAGCCGCCTCCTCGATGCGCCTGCGCTCGCGCGCGCCGAGCCCGCCTTGCGCAAGGGCCTTGCAGGCGCGCTCGAAGTGCCCGGCGACGGCATCCTCTATGCGCCGAACGCGGCGCGCTGGCTGCTCGCGCAGGGCGGCGCTTCGATCCGCGTCGAGCATGCGAAGGTCGCAGCGATCGAAGACGACGGCACGCTGCAGCTCGCGGACGGCAGCCGCCGCAGCGCGCCACAGGTCGTGCTGGCCAACGGCATCGAAGCCACGGCGCTCTGCCCCGAACTCCCCATCCGCCCCAAGAAGGGCCACCTGCTGATCACCGACCGCTACCCGGGCACGGTGCACCACCAGCTCGTCGAGCTCGGCTACGTGACGAGCGCGCACCACAGCGACGGCGATTCGGTGGCCTTCAACGTGCAGCCGCGGCCCACGGGCCAGCTGCTGATCGGCTCCTCGCGCCAGTTCGACACCACCGATCCGGCGGTCGAAGCGCCGATGCTCGCGCGCATGCTGCAGCGCGCGCTCGGCTACCTGCCGGGGCTCGCGGAGCTCAACGCGGTCCGCTCGTGGACCGGCCTGCGCGCGGCCACGCCCGACGGGTTGCCGCTGCTGGGCAAGCACCCCTGGCGCGAGAAGCTCTGGCTCGCGGTCGGCCACGAAGGCCTGGGCGTGACCACCGCGCCGGGCAGCGCGCACTTGCTCGCGGCGCTGATGACCGGCGCGGCACCCGGGTTCGATGCGGCGCCCTATGCGCCGCGCGGGCTGCTGGAGAAGCGCGCATGAGCGGTGAGACCTTGCTGCACATCGACGGCCAACCCGTCCGCGTGAAGGCGGGCAGCTCGGTCGCCGCCGCATTGCGCGTGGCCGGCGGCATGGGCGTGGCGCGCAGCTCCGTCACGGGCCAGCCGCGCGCGCCCTTCTGCGGCATGGGCGTGTGCCAGGAATGCCGCGTGCGGATCGATGGCCGGCAAAGGCTCGCCTGCCAGGCGGTCTGCGCCGAAGGCATGCGCGTGGAGACCTCGGCATGACGGCCATGGCGCTGGAGCACTGCGACCTGCTGATCGTCGGCGCGGGCCCGGCCGGCATGGCCGCGGCGGTGGCAGCCGCGCCGAGCGGCGCATCGATCGCCGTGATCGACGACAACCCCGCACCCGGCGGGCAGATCTGGCGCGACGGCCCCGGCGCATCGCTGCCTGCGGCTGCCCGCACCTGGCGCGATGCGCTCGAACGCCACGCCAACATCCGCGTGTGCAGCGGCACGCGCGTCGTCGCGGCGCCTGCGCGCGACGAACTGCTGCTCGAAGATGCCGAACGCGGCTGGCGCATGCGGTGGAGCAAGCTGATCCTCTGCACCGGTGCGCGCGAGCTGCTGCTGCCCTTCCCGGGCTGGACGCTGCCCGGCATCACGAGCGCAGGTGGATTGCAGGCGCTCATCAAGGCGGGGCTGCCGGTGGAGGGCGAGCGCATCGTGATCGCGGGCAGCGGGCCTCTGCTGCTCGCCGCTGCTTCAACAGCGCGCGCGGCGGGTGCCAAGGTCGTGCGCGTCGCCGAGCAGGCCTCGTTCGCGGCAGTCGCGGGCTTTGCCGCCAGCCTGCTGAGATGGCCGGGCAAGGCCGTGCAGGCGGTGGCGCTGGCCGATGGGCAGTACCGCACTTCGTCGCGCATCGTCTCGGCGCAGGGCGGCGCGCAGGTCGAGTCGGTTCGGCTCCTGCAGGGCGAGCGCGAGGTGGAGATCGCCTGCGACCGCATCGCCTGCGGCTTCGGCCTCGTGCCCAACACGCAGCTCGGCCGAATGCTGGGCTGTGCGCTCACGCCTGCCGATGGCGGAGCGCAGGCGCTGGCCGTCGATGCGCTGCAAGCCACCAGCCTGCCCGGCATCTACGCGGCCGGCGAATGCACCGGTTTCGGCGGCAGCGAGCGTGCGCTGGCCCAGGGCACCATCGCCGGCCACGCGGCCGTCGGCAACGGGCGCGCAGCGAGGTCGTACGAAGCCGGGCGCGCCCGCTGGAATGCCTTTGCCGCGCAGCTGCACCGCAGCTTCGCGCTAGCCCCCGCCATCAGGCAGATGCCGCAGCCCGACACCCTCGTGTGCCGCTGCGAAGACGTGCCCTTTTCGGCGCTCGCGGATTGCAGCGGCTGGGCCGATGCCAAGCTCCATCGTCGCTGCGGCATGGGCGCCTGCCAGGGCCGCGTCTGCGGCGATGCGGCGCAGTTCCTGTTCGGCTGGACGCCGCCCGCGCCGCGGCCGCCGCTCTCGCCCGCGCGCATCGCCACGCTGGCCGGCCTCGCGCGCCCGGATGGCGATGTGGACCGACAATGAAGCCGAAGTAGCAGCAGCACCAGCAGCAAAAGAAAACAATGGCCCCCCCGAAGACCGTGCCCCGCCCCCAGCCCAAGCGACGGGCCGCCGACCTCGCCTACGACGCGATCGAAACGCTGCTGTCCACGCTGCAGCTGGAGCCCGGCAGCCAGATCGTCGAGGCCGACCTCGCCGAGCGCACCGGCCTCGGCCGTACGCCGGTGCGCGAGGCGCTGATGCGCATGGTGTCCATCGGCCTCATCGTGCAGCAGCCGCGCCGCGGCCTGCTGGTGTCGACCATCGACCTGGCCGACCACCTCGACGTGATCCAGACCCGGCGCGTGCTCGAACGGCTGATCGCGGCCTGCTCGGCGCGCCGCGCCACCGCGCTGCAGCGCAAGGAGATCGTGCGCTGCGCCGAGCTGATGGTGAAGGCCGCCCATCGCGGCGACCTGAACGACTACATGCAGGCCGACCGCGCGCTCGACCTCGTCAACCACCAGGCGAGCCACAACGACTCGGCGGTGAAGGCCGTGATCCCGCTCATCGTGCAGTGCCGCCGCTTCTGGTACGCCTACCAGCATGAAGGCGAGATCGTCGAAGGCGCCAATGCGCACCTCGAACTCGCGCAGGGCATCGCGACCGGCGACGAGGCCGCGGCCGTTGCCGGCGCCAACCGGCTGATGGACTACCTCGAGCTGTTCGCCCGCAAGGTGATCGACAACTGAGGCCCCGGGGAATTCCGCGTGCCGCGGCCGGGCCATCGGCGCATACTGGCCCGATGGCCGTCGCCCCCCGCGCCCAACCCGAGGACTTCTTCTCCACCGAAGAGTGGCAGTCGCTCACCACCCGCTCTTCATGGAAGGGCCTGTGGCTGGTGGCGCACTGCTGGGGCGTCATCGGCGCCGCGATGCTCGTGGGCATTGCTTGGCCGTGGACCGTGCCGCTCATGGTGCCGATCGTCGGCGCGCGGCAGCTCGGGCTCTTCATCCTCATGCACGACGCCGCGCATGCGGGCCTGCACCGCAGCCGCAGGGTCAACGACTGGATCGGCTACTGGCTGTGCTCGTCCACGCTGCGCGACTACCGGCCCTATCACCTGCAGCACCACCGCTTCGTGCAGCAGACCGAAGACCCGGACCTCGTGCTGTCCGCGCCCTTCCCGATCACGCGCGATTCGATGTGGCGCAAGGTCGTGCGCGATTTGAGCGGCCAGACCTTCTACAAGCAGCGCTTCGGCCACATCGCCGAAGGCATCCGCCGTCGCGCACCCGGCGAATCGGCGCTGAAGGCATTCGGGCGCGAGCTGGCGAAGGACCGGCGCTTCCTTGCCGGCAACGGCCTCGGCTTCCTGGCCTTCGCGCTGGCCGGGTATGGATGGGCCTGGCTTTTGATGTGGCTGCTGCCGATGGCCACCTGGCTGCCGCTCGTGAGCCGCGTGCGCAACATCGCCGAGCATGCGCTGGTGGCGCAGAACGAGGCCGATCCGCTGCGCCAAGCACGCACCACGCATGCCGGCTGGCTCGAACGCGCGCTGGTGGCGCCCTACTGGGTCAACTACCACTGCGAGCACCACATGTTCACCAGCCTGCCCTGCTGGAGCCTGCCGAAGGCACACCGCCTGCTGCAGCGCCGGGGCGCCACCACGCGCATGGAAGTGCAGCCCGGTGGCTACCTGGGCCTGCTGAAGCGCGCCGCCCCGGCGGCCCGCTCCGCCTAGGGCCTTGCCAGCACCGCGGCCGGCGCGCCGCGCTGCGCATGCTGGCTGAGCCAGATGCTCGCGATCACCACGAGGATGCCCACCACCTGCAGCACCGACAGGCTCTGCCCCAGCAGCGCCCAGCCGAGGATCACGGCCATGACCGGGCTCAGGAAAGTCAGCGGCGCGATCGCCGACGATTCCAGCCGGGCCACGCCGCGGAACCAGACGATGTAGGTCAGCGCGGCACCCACCAGGCCGAGCCAGGCGAAGCCGATCCAGTTCGCGGCGCTGAGCGTGGGCAGCGGCGGCTCCAGCCACAGCGCCACCGGCAGCAGCAGCAGGCCGCCCGCGGTCAGCTGCCATGCCGTGAAGGCCAGTGCCGAGACCGGCGGCTGCCAGCGCCGGCTGAGCACCGTGCCGAAGGCCATCGACACCGCGGCGGCAAAGGCCGCGGCAATGCCGAGCGCATCGAGCGCGGCGTTCGGCGTGAGCACCAGCAGCGCAACCCCGCCGATGCCCACCACCGCGGCCGCCACCGAGAGCGCGCGCACCGCCGAGCCCAGGAAGAAGCTCGCCAGGAACACCACGAAGAGCGGCTGCACCGAGGTGATCGTCGCCGCGACGCCGCCCGGCAGCCGGTAGGCCGCAAGGAACAGCATGGCCCAGAGGATCGAGAAGTTCAGCGCCCCCAGCACGAGGATGCGCCCCCACCATGCCCGTTCAGGCAGCTGGCGCACGATCAGCAGCAGCAGCAGGCCCGCCGGCAGCGCGCGCAGCAGCGCGACCGTCAGCGGGTAGTCGGCCGGCAGCAGCTCGGTGGTCACGATGTAGGTGCTGCCCCAGATGGCGGGCGCGGCCGCGGTGAGCAGGAGGTCGGTGGTGCGGCTGGTCATTCGATGAATGTAGCCAGTTGCCCCGTCGGGCGCCTGCGCTTCAGTCTTCGGCCGGCGCCGGCTCAGGGCCGGGCCAGCCCAGCAGCTCGGCCAGCCGCTGCACGATCCAGCCGGCCTCGGCCGCCGACACGCCGGCTTCGGGCATCGCGAGCCCGGCATGGATGCGCCGCAGGATCTCGCTCTCGACCGGCACCTCGGTGTGGTGCTGGATCTGTGCGTGGCCCACGAGGTGGCTGGCCAGGTCCTCGCAGATCTCGTAGCGCTCGCGCACCACGCCGATCGGCTCGCGCAGGCGCTGGCGCGCATCGCTGTAGACCGCGAAGAACGAGGGCGGGATGTAGATCTGGTTGTCGTCGGACATGGCGCTTGTTGTAGCGGGCCCAATGACAAAACGCGCCCGTGGGGCGCGTTCGTCGTGGCTCCGAAGAAAGAGCCGCGGGGGCTGGATCAGCCGCCCTTGGTCGGGCGCTTGCCCGGGTTCTTCTTGCTGCGCGTGGCGGTGCCGCGCTCGAGGCTGACCTTCTGGCCGCCACCAGTGCGAGGCGCGGTGTAGCCGGGCATGGGGGTCGGCTTCGGGCTGGCAAGACGGTCGGCTTCGGTACGGATTTTCTTGGGCATGGAAAGCTCGGATAAAAAGGATGTTCGACCCCCGATTAGGCCACATCGGCAGATTTCATCTGCCAAGCGCCGAAACGACGGGCCATGGGAGGGATGTCAGGTGGACTGCGGTGTCAGCAGGCGCACCCTGACGCTCTTGCCTTTCACGCGGCCGTTGTCGAGCTTGCGTGCGGCTTCTTCGGCAATGCTGCGGTCCACCGCAACATAGGTCGAGTACTCGTTGACGTTGATCTTGCCAACCTGCTCCTTGGCATAGCCGCAGTCGCCGGTCAGCGCGCCCAGCACGTCGCCGGCGCGGATCTTCTCCTTGCGCCCGCCCACGATCTGCAGCGTGGCCATGGGCGGCGCGAGCGGCGCGCCCTTGGCCGGCGTGAGCTCGGCCAGCGGGTGCCATTCGGATTCGCGGCCCTGCAGCTGCTCGATCTTGCCGACGCTGCCCATCTCGTCCATGCTCGCCAGGTTCAGCGCGAGGCCCTCGGCGCCGCCTTGCTGGCCCACGCGGCCGGTGCGGCCGATGCGGTGGATGTGGATTTCGGCGTCGGGTGTCACGTCGACGTTGATCACGGCTTCGAGCTGCGCAATGTCGAGCCCGCGCGCCGCCACGTCGGTGGCCACCAGCACCGAGCAGCTGCGGTTGGCAAACTGCACCAGCACCTGGTCGCGCTCGCGCTGCTCCAGTTCGCCGAACAGCGCCAGCGCGCTGAAGCCCTGGCCCTGCAGCACCTCGACGAGGTCGCGGCACTGCTGCTTGGTGTTGCAGAAGGCCAGCGTGCTCACGGGGCGGAAATGGTCGAGCAAAAGGCTCACGGCATGCAGCCGTTCGCTTTCCTTCACCTGGTACCAGCGTTGGCGGATCTTGCTGCCTTCATGCTGCGCCTGCACCGTGATCTGCTCGGGGCTCTTCATGAACTGCTGCGCGAGCTTGGCGATGCCTTCGGGGTAGGTGGCCGAGAACAGCAGCGTCTGGCGCTCCTTGGGGCACTGGCGCGCCACCTTCACGATGTCGTCGAAGAAGCCCATGTCGAGCATGCGGTCGGCTTCGTCGAGCACCAGCGTGTTGAGCGCCTCGAGATTCAGGTTCTCGCGCTCCAGGTGGTCCATGATGCGGCCCGGCGTGCCCACCACGATGTGCGCGCCATGCTCCAGGCTCGCGATCTGCCCGCGCAGCGCAACGCCGCCGCAGAGCGTGACCACCTTGATGTTCTCTTCCGCGCGCGCCAGGCGGCGGATTTCGGTCGTGACCTGGTCGGCCAGCTCGCGCGTGGGGCACAGCACCATCGCCTGGATGGCGAAGCGGCGCGGGTTCAGGTTGGAGAGCAGCGCGAGGGCAAAGGCGGCGGTCTTGCCGCTGCCGGTCTTGGCCTGCGCGATCAGGTCCTTGCCGAGCAGCGCCGGCGGCAGCGCGGCCGCCTGGATCGCCGTCATCTGCGTGTAGCCCAGCTGCGTCAGGTTGGCCAGCATCTGGGGCGAGAGCGCCAGCGTGGCAAAACCGTTGCCGGCTGGCGGGCCGCCGGCGGTGGAAGGGGATGTGGTCATCGTTTTGCAGCCGGGCGGCCGCAACAAAAACAAAGGCCTTGCCAAGCGCCCGCGCGGGGCGCTTGCAAGGCCCTTCGTCCGTCGCGGATCAGCGGCGAGGTGCGTTGTTGTTGCCGGAGTTGGTCGGCGGCGGGCCGCGACGCTCCAGGTGGCGGAAGGTGATACGGCCCTTGGTCAGGTCGTAGGGCGAGAGTTCGAGCGACACCTTGTCACCCGCCAGGATGCGGATGTGGTGCTTGCGCATCTTGCCGCCGCTGTAGGCGATCAGCTGATGGCCGTTGTCGAGCGTCACGCGGTAGCGCGAGTCGGGCAGGACTTCGGTCACTGCGCCGTTCATTTCGATCAGTTCTTCCTTGGGCATGTGTGATTACCTCTGAATTCTCGTTCGATGTGTGTTGGAGATGAAGATGGGCGTAATTGTTTCAGCCCGCGCACGGCAAAGCGAGCGGCGCGCTGCGGGGGTGGCGTTCGCGCACCCAGCCGAGCCCTTGGGCAACGGCATAGCGTGCCGCGGCGGCGTGGCTGGCAAAGCGCGGCGTGAAACGCATCACGCGGTCGTGCATGCCGCTGCCCCGGCCGGAGCGGATCGAGACGGACGCGGCAAAATTGCCGTCGTCCTGGTGGCGGATGAGCGGGGAAACAAGGTACTTGCCCACCGCGATACTGTGTTGAATGATGTCCATGAAGCCTTGGCACCCTGCGCGAAAAGTGTGCGCAAGATGCCAGAAAAATAATTGAAAACGGGCGTGGGCCGGCCGGAATGGCGCGGCGGACGCGCTATTCGCTTCAACAAGAACGAAGGCAGTGGTGGCAATCATGGGCGCCCGGTCTGGCGCTCCAACACACTGTGAAGCCGGCTTGGGGGAAAGAGGCCTGAAAAATCCAAGGGACAGTGCAGGTCAGCCGGCGGAGTGACGAAAAGTGCTTCGTCGTGGTATCGAAACGAACCCGGCATTATAGCCCGCGGGGCATGACAGTTGCTTGTCTTAAAAACAACGCATTAATGAATTCGGCGCCAAACACCCGCCACCCACGCGTTCGATGCTATCAAAAATATAGCTGAAAAGCACCTCAGCCGATCCCCAGCATCCGCTTGTTGGCCGCCACGTCCACGCCGCCCGCCGCAAAATCGTCGAAAGCGCGCTCCGCCACCCGGATGATGTGGTCGGCAATGAAGGCCGCGCCCTCGCGCGCGCCGTCCTCGGGGTGCTTGATGCAGCACTCCCATTCGAGCACCGCCCAGCCCGGGAAGTCGTACTGCGCCATCTTCGAGAAGATGGCGCTGAAATCGACCTGCCCGTCGCCCAGCGAGCGGAAGCGCCCCGCGCGGTTGATCCAGCTCTGGAAGCCGCCGTACACGCCCTGCTTGCCGGTCGGGTTGAACTCGGCATCCTTCACGTGAAAGATCTTGATGCGCTCGTGGTAGTGGTCGATGTAGGCCAGGTAGTCGAGCTGCTGCAGCATGAAGTGGCTCGGGTCGTACAGGAGGCAGGCGCGCGGATGGTTGTTCACGCGCTCCAGGAACATCTCGTAGCTCACGCCGTCGTGCAGGTCTTCGCCTGGATGGATCTCGTAGCCTACGTCCACGCCCGCCGCGTCGAAGGCATCGAGGATCGGGCGCCAGCGGCGCGCGAGTTCGTCGAAGGCCTCCTCGATGAGTCCCGGCGGGCGCGGTGGCCACGAATAAAGGTACGGCCAGGCCAGCGCGCCCGAGAAGGTGGCGTGCGCCGTGAGCCCCAGGTTGGCCGAGGCCCTGGCCGCGAAGTGCAACTGCTCCACCGCCCACTGCTGGCGCCGCACCGGATCGCCGCGCACCTCGGGCGCCGCGAAGCCGTCGAAGCCCGCGTCGTAGGCCGGATGCACCGCGACCAGCTGGCCCTGCAGGTGGGTCGACAACTCGGTGATCTCGAGGCCGTGCACGGCCAGCGTGCCCTTGACCTCGTCGCAGTAGGTCTTGCTCTCGGCCGCCTTCTTGAGGTCGAACAGGCGCGCGTCCCAGCTCGGGATCTGCACGCCCTTGTAGCCCAGTCCGGCGGCCCAGCCGGCAATGGCGTCGAGCGAATTGAACGGGGCTTCGTCCCCGGCGAACTGGGCCAGGAATATGGCCGGGCCCTTGATCGTTTTCATGGCTTGTCTTCCTTCTTGGTCGTGGCGGCGTTGAAAGCATACTTGGCGTGTCGTCCGACCCCGTGCGAGAGGCCAAAGCGCCACAATGGACTTTCCTTTTCGCACAGCACGCCCTGCTCGTCCCGCGATGCCGCAACCAGTTTCCGCCCGGCTCAAGATCGGCTTGTCCGCCTGCTTTTCCCATGCCGACCCGGCGCGTTCGCTCTTCACCAACAAGACGCTGCAGTACGTCGAGCAGTCCATTGCGCACTGGCTCATGTCGGCCGGTGCCATGGTGGTGATGGTGCCCTGCCCCACGGGCGAAACCGCACGCGGCGACACCAAGCTCTCGCACTACGCCGAATGGCTCGACGGCGTCGTGATGCACGGCGGCGCCGACGTCTGGCCCGGCAGCTACGGCGAGGTGCCGCTCAAGGATGCCTGGGTGGGCGACCGCATCCGCGACCTGTACGACCTGGCGCTGGTCGAGGCCTTCGAGCAGGCCGGCAAGCCCATCTTCGGCGTCTGCCGCGGGCTGCAACTGATCAACGTGGCCTTCGGCGGCACGCTCTACCAGGACATCGAGGCGCAGCACGAGCATCCTGAAGCCGTGCGGCACCGCGACCCGGTGACCTACGACCAGAACTTCCACCAGATCGAGATCGTGGAGGGCACGCGCCTGGCCAAGCTCTACCCCGAGGTCAAGACCGCCAAGGTCAACAGCATCCATCACCAGGGCGTGAAAGACCTCGCGCCGGGTTTCGAGATCGAGGCCTGGAGCCTGCCCGACCGCGTGCCCGAGGCCATCCGCCGCAGCGCCGACAGGGGCCGCAGCTACATCGCCGCCACGCAGTGGCACCCCGAATTCCACAAGTACGGCAGCACCGAGACGGTAGACGACACGCCGATCCTGCACGACTTTCTGTGGGCCTGCGCCACCGCGAAGGTGGCGCCGCGTACCGTGCCCGATGCCGGGCACGGCCGGATCCGCGACCGCGCGGCGCGGGTGCTGCGCCAGGCGCTGCTGCGGCGCTGACGCCCCGGCCGGCTTAGCGCCGCTCGGAACGGTTCGAGCTGCCGCTGACGCTCGCGTCGATGGTGCCGAACACCGTCACGCCGCTGCCGGACGACGAGGCGGCGCGGTCGCCGCTGCCGGCCGACCCCGTGCCGGCGCAGCCCGCCGCCAGGGCGCCCATCGCAATGGCAAGAACAGCTGCAATGAATGGCTTCACGTAAAACTCCAGGCAATGGTGGGAAGACTTGCGGCCACTATAGGCCCGGTGCCTTCCGGCCCTGCCGCAACACACGCGCCGGCGGCAGGGTTGTTGTTGTTGCCGGTCAGCGCGGATCGGTGGCCAGCAGCATGGCCACCATCGACTGCAGGTCCTGCCGCAGCCGCGCCGCGCCGTCCTCGTCGAGCGCCAGCGTGGCCTCGTCCATGTAGAGCTTGCGGTTGACCTCGACCTGGATGCTGTGCCGCTGCCCGGCCGGCCGGCCATGCCGGCGCACCAGTTCCACGCCCTTGTAGGGATGGTTGTAGTCCACGCTGTAGCCGCGCGCGCGCAGGTGCTCGCGGATCCTTTGCGACAGCGCCGGGTCGGCGGTGCTGCCGTCGCGGTCGCCGATCACGAAGTCCGCATGCACGAGGCCCGGAAAATCGGTGGCATGGCTGCCCGCCACCGCCGGCATCGAGTGGCAGTTGATGTGGATGCTGTAGCCGTGCCGCGCATGCGCCGCGTCGATGGCCTCGGCCACCGCCGCATGGTAGGGCCGCCAGCAGTTGTCGATGCGCGCGCGCACCTCGTCCACGCCGAGCAGCCGGTCGTAGATCGGCAGGCCCTCGTCGGTGAGCTTCCAGACCAGGCCCTTGCCGAGGCGCACCTTGGCGAGCACGCGCGGGTCGGCCGAAAGGGGCCCGGTCCACGGGCCGTCGAGCAGCGCGGTGTCCAGCTCGGTGGTGTCGCGGTTGGCGTCCAGGTAGCTGCGCGGAAAGTGCGCCTCGATCCACGCCGCGCCCATTTCGGGCGCAAAGGCGTAGAGCTTCTCGACGTGCGTGTCCTCGGCCCGGCGCAGCGTGGCCAGGTCGCACGCGGGCCGGAAGTCCTCGGGGTAGACGGTGCCGCTGTGCGGCGAGTCGAGCACCAGCGGCGTGTGCCCGGCGACGCTCGTCACCTGGGCGCGGGTTTGGATCAGTTTCAGGACAGGATGCATAGGCAAATCAGGTCAGTCCAATCGGATGCGGGCGAAGGCGGCGACTTTTTTCATCTTCTCGATCTCGCTGTCGATCTGCTTGGCGAACTCGGCCGGCGTGGTGCCCGACGCATAGAGCCCCTGCAACGCCAGGCGTTCGCGCACCGAGCTGTCCTTCAGCGCGGTGGCCACCGCCTGCTGCATGCGCAGCGCGATGTCGGCCGGCGTGCCGGCGGGCGCCACCAGCCCGAACCACGACGGATCGTTGTTGGCCGGATAGCCGAGTTCGCGGTAGGTCGGCACTTCGGGCAGCACGTCGAGCCGGCTGCTCCAGGACACGGCCAGCGCCTTCAGCTTGCCCGCCTTCACGTGCGGCAGCGACGAGGCCACCTGGTCGAAGTACACCGGCACCTCGCCCGCGAGCACGTCGTTGATGGCCGGGCCCGCACCGCGATAGGGGATGTGCACCATCGAGGTTCCGGTGCTGCTCTTGAAGAGCTCGCCCCACATGTGGCCGATGGTGCCGTTGCCCGGCGAGGCGTACGACACCTTGCCCGGATTGGCCTTCAGGTACTTCACGAGTTCCGCGAAGCTCTGCACCGGCAGCACCCGCGGGTTGATGACCACCACGCCCGGGGCCTTCACCAGCTCGGTCACGGCGACGAAGCCCTTGACCGGGTCGTAGGGCAGCTTCTGGTAGACGGCCGGGTTCACGCCGTGCGTGGAAAGCGTGGCCACGCCGAAAGTGAGGCCATCCGGCGCGGAGCGGGCCACCTCGGCCATGCCGATGGAGCCGCCGGCGCCGGCGCGGTTGTCGATGACCACAGGCTGCTGGAGGATCTTGGCCAGCGGCTCCGACAGCACGCGCGCCGTGATGTCGGTGGCACCGCCGGGCGGGAAGGGCACGATCATGCGGATCGGCTTGCCTTGCTGGGCAAAGGATATTCCAGGCGCGACAGAAACAGCAGCCAGGGCGGAAAGAAGATGACGACGTTGCATGGGGGTTTCTCCAATGAGACGGAAGTAATGAAGCAAAAGTTGCTGCGTTACTTGAAGCAAAGGATAGACCAGCTAACATTCTGATCTGGAATGTTTTAATGGGCATCCAGCCATGTCGCTCCGCCGCCTCAACCCGCCGCTGAACCTGCTGCGCGCCTTTTCCACCGTGGTGCGCTTCGGCGGCGTCTCGCGCGCCGCCGAGGCGCTGCACCTCACGCAGGGCGCGGTCAGCAAGCAGGTGCAGGAGCTGGAGCGCTGGATCGGCGTGCCGCTGTTCGAGCGCAGCCGCAAGCGCCTGGCGCTCACGCCCGCGGGCGAGCGCTACGAAAAAGCCGTGCGCGCCGTGCTCGCGCAGCTGGAGGCGGCCACGCTGGAATTCATCACCAGCGGCGACGGCGGCGGCGCGCTGCACCTGTCCACCCTGCCCACCTTCGGCGCCAAGTGGCTGATTCCGCGCCTGCCCGACTTCCAGCGCCTGCATCCCCAGATCACGCTGCATTTCGTGCCCTTCGTGCATGGCTACGACTTCGAGCGGCCCGAGCTCGACTGCGCGATCCTCTTCGGCGACGGCCACTGGCCCGGCGCGCGCTCGCACTACCTGGCCGGGCGGGACGTGGCGCTGATCGCGCCGCGCGCGGGCCTGGCCGAAGCCGCCATCCGCACGCCGCAGGACGTGGCGCGCTGCACCCTGCTGCGCCACGTCACGGTGCCGCAGTCGTGGCTGCAATGGAGCGAGGCGCATGGCGTGCGCGGGCTCGATCCGCTCGCCGGACCGCAGTTCGACCAGTTCCAGACCATGATCCGTGCGGTGATGGTGGGCATGGGCGTGGCGCTGGTGCCGCGCTGCCTGGTGCAGGACGAGATCGCCTCGGGGCTGGTGGACGAGCCGCTGCCGGGCGGCGGCTACCGCGGCGACCAGGGCTACTGGTTCTGCTACCCCGAAGGCCGCGGCCAGCTGGCCACGCTCGACCACTTCCGCCGCTGGCTGCTGGCGGACGCCGATCGCAGCGCGGAGGAGCAAGCGCCGCCGGCCCTCGCGTGACCGTGGCGGCGGGCTACTCGGGCTTGGCGCCCGACGCCTTCACCGCGCCGCCCCAGCGCTGGATTTCGTTCGCCACGAAGCGGTCGAACTCGGCGCCCGTGGTGGGCGCGGGCTCGGAGCCCCGGTCGCGGATGAAGCGCGCCATCTGCTCGCTCTTGAGGATGTCGGTCACTTCCTGGTTCAGCCGCGCCGTGATCTCGGGCGGCGTGCCGCGCGGTGCCATCAGGCCGAGCCAGCCCACGGCCTCGAAGTCCCTGGTGCCGGCCACGCCGCTTTCGCGCACGGTGGGCACGTCGGGCAGCTGCGACGAGCGCTTGGCCGAGGTCACCGCCAGCGCCACCGCCCTGCCCGACTTGATGTGAGGCAGCGCTGCCGTCACCGAATCGACCATCAGCGGAATCTGGTTGCCCAGGAAGTCCGACTGCGCCGGCCCGCTGCCACGGTACGGAATGTGGGTGATGAAGACGCGTGCGGCCGACTTGAACATCTCGCCCGACAGGTGCTGCGTACCGCCGATGCCGGCGCTCGCATAGCTCAGCCGGCCCGGTTCGGCCTTGGCGCGCGCGGCCAGGTCGGCCATGCTGCGGATGCTGCTTTCGGGCGTGGCCAGGAACACCAGCGGCACCGTGGCGATCAGCGAGATGCCCACCAGGTCCTTGCGCGGATCGAAACCGGGTTTGGCGTAGAGCGTCTGGTTCACCGCCATCGCGCTGCCCGCCACCACGAGCGTGTAGCCGTCGGCCGGCGAGCGCACCACGAAATCGGTGCCGATGTTGCTGCCGGCGCCGGCCTTGTTGTCCACGATCACCGGCTGGCCCAGCCGCTTGCCGAGCTGTTCGGCAAGCGCGCGCGCGAAGATGTCGGTGGCCTGCCCGGGCGGGAACGGCACCACCAGCTTCACGGGCCGGTCGGGCCACGCCGCGGCCTGCGCGAGGCCGGCCGCGCCGGCAAACAACACCGCCGCGCCGGCCGCCAGGCCGGTGGCGAAATGCCTGCGCCCCGCCTTCATGGCGCCGACAGGTGCTTGCCCACGATGCCCGCGAGCTCGAACATCGTCACCTGGTCCTTGCCGAACACCGGCTTGAGCTTGGCGTCGGCATTGATCGCGCGCTTGTTGGCCGCGTCCTGCAGGCCGTTGGCCTTGATGTAGTCCCAGAGCTTCCTGATGACCTCGGTGCGCGCCACCGGTTCGGCGCCGATCACCGCGGCCAGCGAGTCGCTGGGCTTCAGGCCCGCGCCGGGCTTGCGCGGCGCCGCGGCCTTCTTCGCGGCCGGTGCCTTCTTGGCGGCGGGCGTCTTCTTTGCCGCCACCTTCTTGGCGGCCGCGGTCTTGCCCGCCGGCGCGGCCTTGCCGAAGGTCTTGCGCGGCGGGAACTTGCTGCCGCCTTCGCGCGGCGCGAATTCGAAGGTCACCTTGCCCTCCTCGGCGTTCCAGGTCAGGAAGGCCTTGAAGGCGCGGCGCGTGCGCATGCTCACGAACTTGTCGAGCAGGTCGGTCTTGCCGGTGGCCAGCAGCTTTTCCATCTGCGCGCGTTCCACCGGCTGCTGCAGGATGATCTTGCCGGTCTTGAAGGTGCAGCTCGGCGTCGGCTGCGCAGTGGTGGGCACCGACTTCTCGCAGACGTAGTTGCTGCCGTGCTCGAACACCGGCGCGCCGCAGATCGGGCACGGGCCCACCGTGTCCTGCTCGCTGAAATCGACGATCTCGCCGGTGTCGGCGTTCTTGTCGTCGCCGAAGTCGAACTCCAGCTTCCAGTTCTTCGCCTCTTCGTCGTACTTGAGGACGATCTCGGACGTGAAGGGCCAGCCGGCCTTGGAGCGGAAGCCCTCCAGCGGGCCGATGTGCTTGTCGCGCAGCAGCACTTCCGCCTCGGCCACCTCGAAGGTGCGCCCCGCCGGCGACTTGCCGAACGAGAAGCCGCAGGGTTCCTGCCCGGCCTTGCCGGTGCAGCTGTAGCGGCGGTAGTTTTCCTTCACCACGCCGCCGCAATTGGGGCACGGGGTCGACAGCGTCGTGTAGTCGCCCGGCACGGTGTCGCGGTCGTATTCCTTGGCCTTCTTGACGATGTGCTGCGTCATTTCGGCGATCTCGCGCATGAAGGCGTCGCGGCTCAGCGCGCCCTTCTCCATCTGCGCGAGCTTGTACTCCCACTCGCCCGTGAGCTCGGCCTTGGAGAGTTCCTCCACGCCCAGGCCGCGCAGCAGCGTCATGAGCTGGAAGGCCTTGGCCGTGGGGATCAGTTCGCGGCCTTCGCGCAGCATGTATTTCTCGGTGATCAGGCCTTCGATGGTGGCCGCGCGCGTGGCTGGCGTGCCCAGGCCCTTTTCCTGCATGGCCTCGCGCAGTTCGTCGTCGTCGATGGTCTTGCCGGCGCCTTCCATCGCGCCCAGCAGCGTGGCTTCCGAATAGCGCGCGGGCGGCCGGGTCTTCAGCGCCTTCAGGTCGGCCGATTCGGTCTTCACCGTTTCGCCCGGCTTCACCACCACCAGGTTCTTGCCGTCCTTCTCGTCGTCGTCGCTGATGGCTTCCTTGCCCCAGATCGCGAGCCAGCCCGGCTTGACCAGCACCTTGCCGTCGCTGCGGAAGGGGTACTTCTTGCCGCCGGCCTCCACTGTGCTGATGCGCGTGGTCACCTGGAATTCGGCGCTCGGGAAGAACACCGACATGAAGCGGCGCACCACGAAGTCGTAGAGCTTCTGCTCGGCGTCCGAAAGGCCGCTCGGCGCCTGCAGCGTGGGAATGATGGCGAAGTGATCCGACACCTTGGCGTTGTCGAAGATGCGCTTGTTCGGCTTCACGTAGCTGCCGTCGACCGCCTGCTGCGCAAAGGGCGCGAGGTGCTTCATGCCGCTGTCGGCGAGCATCTTCATGGTGTCCTTGACCACCGGCAGGTAGTCCTCGGGCAGCGCGCGCGAGTCGGTCCGCGGATAGGTCAGCGCCTTGTGGCGCTCGTACAGGCTCTGCGCCAGCGCCAGCGTGGTCTTGGCCGAGAAGCCGAAGCGGCCGTTGGCCTCGCGCTGCAGCGAGGTCAGGTCGAACAGCATTGGCGAAGCCTGGGTGGTGGGCTTGCTTTCCTCGGTCACGGTGGCGGGCTTGCCGCGCGCCGCATCGGCGATCTCGCGCGCCTCGCGCTCGCTCCACACGCGGTCGGCGCGGATCTCCGCGTCGGCCGTGCCGTCGGGGCCGGGCGGCGGCTTCTTGAAGTTGGCGTCGAACCACTTGCCCGGGTACTGGCCGGCCTCGGCCTGGAACACGCCGTGGATTTCCCAGTAGTCGCGGCTCACGAACTTGCGGATCTTTTCCTCGCGCTCGACCACCACCGACAGCGTGGGCGTCTGCACCCGGCCCACGGTCGTCAGGAAGAAGCCGCCGTCGCGCGAATTGAAGGCCGTCATGGCGCGCGTGCCGTTGATGCCCACCAGCCAGTCGGCCTCGGAGCGCGAGCGCGCGGCGTCGGCCAGGCCCTGCATCTGCTTTTCGGTGCGCAGCGCGTCGAAGCCGTCGCGGATGGCCTGCGGCGTCATCGACTGCAGCCACAGGCGCTTCACGGGCTTGTTCAGGCCGGTCTTTCCGCCCGCGTATTGCTCGATCAGGCGGAAGATCAGCTCGCCCTCGCGGCCCGCGTCGCAGGCGTTGATGAGTTGCGTCACGTCCTTGCGCTTGGCCTGCTTGACCACGGCGTTCAGGCGCGTCTTCGTCTTGTCGACCGGCTTCAGGTCGAAGTGAGGCGGAATCACCGGCAGGTTCGCGAAGCTCCACTTGCCCCGCTTGACGTCGAACTCCTCGGGCGCCTGGATTTCGACCAGGTGGCCGACAGCACTGGTCACGACATAGCTGTCGTTCTCGAAATGCTCGTCATGCTTGTCGAACTTGCCGGCCACCGGCGTGAGTGCACGGACGATGTCCTGTGCCACCGACGGCTTTTCTGCGATTACCAAGGTCTTCATCAACAAATTCCTAAAAGAGTTCTCAGGCCGCCGCCGAGCCGCCTCAAGGCGGCCTGCGGCCCCCTCGGGGGGCAGCGACGACACGCAGTGCGGGAGCGTGGGGGCCACATACAATCTGCGGCTTCCCGCGTGTGCGCACGCGCACACGCGCATGTGTGCATATTCAACCTAACAGACTTCGGCGATGCCTTCCAAATCCCCACAATTCGCCGGCCGCCGCATCCAGATGCGGCGCTCGGATGTCCACGGCAACGGCGTGTTCGCCGTGGACGACCTGGCCGAAGGCGAGACGCTGATCGAATACAAGGGCGAGGTCATCAACTGGAAAGAGGCGCTGCGCCGCCACCCGCACGACCCGGCCCAGCCGAACCACACCTTCTACTTCCACATCGACGACGGGCGCGTGATCGACGGCAACGTCAAGGGCAACGACGCGCGCTGGATCAACCATTCGTGCGAGCCGAACTGCGAGGCCGACGAGATCAATGGGCGCGTTTATATCAAGGCGCTGCGCAACATTGCTGCAGGAGAAGAGCTCAACTACGACTACGGCCTGATCATCGACGAGCCCTACACGCCGAAGCTGCTGTCCGAGTTTCCCTGCTGGTGCGGCTCCGAGAATTGCCGCGGCACGCTGCTGACGCCCAAGGACGAAGACGAAGAAAAGAAAAAGAAGAAAAAGGCCAGGAAGAAGGCCGACAAGAAAAAGGCCGAGAAGAAGGAAGCCAAGAAGGCGGACAAGAAAGCCGAAAAAAAGGCCGAAAAAAAGGCTGAGAGCAAGGCCGAAAAGAAACCGGAAAAAAAGAAGTCCAAAAAGGACGACGGAGCCGGCAAGGGCTGAACATGGGTACCCAGGCCGCCTGGTTCGAAGACCGGATCGCCGCGGCGGTGGCGCCGCTCTTGCCCGGCTTCACGGTCGAGGCCGTGGCCGAGATCGATTCGACCAACACCGAACTGATGCGCCGCGCGCGTGCCGGCCACACCCCGCCGGTGCTGCTGGTGGCCGAGCGCCAGACGGCAGGGCGCGGCCGGCTCGGCCGGCCCTGGCAGAGCGCGCAGCAGGGCGAAGAACAACAAGGCGCCGCCTCCCTCACCTTCTCGCTCGGCCTGCCGCTCGCGCCGCGCGACTGGGCGGGCCTCTCGCTGGCCGTGGGCGTGAGCGTGGCGGAAAGCCTCGATCCCACGGGCGCGGCCAAGGTCGCGCTCAAGTGGCCCAACGACCTGTGGGTGGAAGACCGCAAGCTGGCCGGCATCCTGATCGAAACCGCCATGCCGCATGCGGGCCGCGCCGATGCGCCGGCCCCGCCGCGCTACCTGGTGATCGGCATCGGCATCAACATCGGCCCGCGCGAGGGCGATGGCATGCGCACCCCGCCGGCCTGGCTGCGCCAGTGGCGCCCCGATGCCACCGCGCCCGAGGTGCTGGCCGAACTGGCCGCGCCGCTGGTGCGCAGCGTGCAGGCCTTCGAGGCGCAGGGCTTCGGGCCGTTTGCCGAACGCTTTGCCGCGCGCGACGCCTTGCGCGGGCGGCAAGTCCAGCTCAGCGACGGCAGCTTCGGCCTGTGCGAGGGCGTGGCCTGGGGCGGCGAGCTCCAGGTGCGCACCGCCGACGGGCTGCAACTGGTCTCGAGCGACGAAGTCAGCGTGCGCCCGAGCGGCATGGCGTTCTGAGGCCGGCCACCATGAAGCTGCGCCTGGTGCTGATCGCCCTGCTCGTCGCCAACCTGGGCTACTGGCTGTGGTCGCGCGGCGACCTGGCCGGCTTCGGCCTGGCGCCCGCGGGCTTCAACGAGCGCGAACCGCAGCGCCTCGCGCGCCAGGTGCATCCCGAGTGGCTCCAGATCCGCAAGGACGCCAAGGGCACGCCCTGACGACCCCGCTGCCGCGCCTCGTCAGGACGCGGCTTCTTCGCCCTCGAAGCGCACCGTGAAACGCGCCCCCGGCGGCTGCCGGCCCGGATGCGCGTCCTCCAGCTTCACCTGCGCGTGGTGCTGGTTGGCGATCTCGCGCACGATCGGCAGGCCCAGCCCCGAGCCGTCGGCCTCGTTGCCGAGCACGCGGTAGAACGGCTCGAACACCAGTTCGCGGTCGGCCTCCGCGATGCCCGGCCCGTTGTCCTCCACCTGCAGCAGCACCACCTGGCCGAAGGGGTCGGCCAGCACGCGCGCAGTGATCACGCCGGGCCGCCCGGCCGTCGACGAGGTGTAGTTGAGCGCGTTGTCGACCAGGTTGCGCACCAGCTCCTTCAGCAGGGTCGGGTTGCCTTCGATCACCACGCCGGGCGCGCCCGCCTCGGCGCCGTCGTAGCCCAGGTCGATGCGCTTCTCGATCGCGCGCGGCACCGCTTCGCGCACCACCTCGATGGTGAGCCGCGCCAGGTCGCAGGGCTGGCGGCCGGTGCCGGCGCCGGTGCTTTCGGCGCGCGCGAGCGAAAGCAGCTGGTTCACCGTGTGGGTGGCGCGCACGCTGGCGCGGCCGATCTGCTTGAGCGACTGCTTGAGCTCGTCGGCATTGGCGCCCTCGCGCTGCGCCAGGTCGGCCTGCATGCGCAGGCCCGCGAGCGGGGTCTTGAGCTGGTGCGCCGCATCGGCCAGGAAGCGCTTTTGCGTGTGGATCGAATCGTTGAGCTTGTCGAGCAGCTCGTTGACGGACGACACCAGCGGCACCACCTCGAGCGGCACCGACGATTCGTCCAGCGGGCTCAGGTCGCCCGGGCGGCGCTCGCGGATGCGCGCCTCCACCACCGACAGCGGCTTGATGCCGCGCACCAGCGCCAGCCAGATCAGCAGCACGGCCAGCGGCAGGATCGCGAACTGCGGCAGCAGCACGCCCTTGATGATCTCGGTGGCCAGCACCGACTGCTTCTCGCGCGTTTCGGCCACCTGCAGCAGCGCCGGCTCCGCGTCGCTGTCGGGGCCCGCGAGCCAGAGCGAGGCCACGCGGACCGACTTGCCGCGCATCTCGCCGTTGCGCAGAGTGACCACGCCGGGAACCGGGGGCTCGTCGGTGCTGGGATGCGGCACGTCGGGCTCGCCGCTGAGCAGCGCGCCGTGGCTGTCGAGCACCTGGTAATAAACGCGGTCGGCGCCGTCGGCCCGCAGGATCTCGCGCGCCGGCTGCGGCAGCACGAACTGCGTCTGCCCCTGCTGCACCGTGACCAGCCGCGCCAGCGTCTGCACGTTGTATTCGAGCGCGCGGTCGAAGGGGGCATTGGCAATGCCCTGCGCCACCAGCCACGTCACGCCGATGCTCACCGGCACCAGCAGCAGGAGCGGCGTGAGCATCCAGTCGAGGATCTCGCCGAACAGGGAGCGCTGCGCGCGCTGGAAGAGTTTCAAGGCAGTGGCCCCCGGGGGTCTTCGGGCACTACGCGTGGCGGCGCGTCAAGGAATCTTCTCGAGGCAATAGCCGAGGCCGCGGACCGTTGCAATGCGCACCGGCCCCTTCTCGATCTTCTTGCGCAGGCGGTGGATGTAGACCTCGATCGCGTTCAGGCTCACTTCCTCGCCCCATTCGCACAGGCGCTCCACCAGCTGGTCCTTGCTGACCAGGCGGCCGGCGCGCTGCAGCAGCACCTCCAGCAGGCCCAGTTCGCGCGCCGAGAGCTCGACCATCTTGCCGTCGATGGTGGCCACGCGGCCGGCCTGGTCGTACACCAGCGGGCCGTGCCGGATCGTGTTGCTGGTGGCGCCCATGCCGCGCCGCGTGAGCGCCCGCACGCGCGCCTCGAGCTCCTGCAGGCTGAAGGGCTTGGCCATGTAGTCGTCGGCGCCGTGGTCCAGGCCCTTGACGCGTTCCTCCACGCTGTCGGCCGCGGTGAGCACCAGCACCGGCAGCTGCGAGCCGCGCGCGCGCAGCCGCTTCAAGATCTCGATGCCATGCAGGTTGGGCAGCCCCAGGTCGAGGATCAGCAGGTCGAACTCGCTGTGCGTCATGAGCGCGGTGTCGGCCTGCGATCCGTTCGCCACGTGGTCGACCGCCGCGCCCGAGGTGCGCAGGCTGCGCAGCAGGGCATCGGCCAGCACCTGGTCGTCTTCGGCAATCAGAATCCGCATGAGCCACCTCCGGCCGGTTCGGGCGCCGCTCCGGCGCCGCGTTCACATCTGTCTCTTCGCCGAGTCTAGCCCGCTGTGTAGGCTTCGAGTCCGATGGTTACCACGGTGGCGACGTCGTTGCCCACGCTGGCGCGGAACTCGCGCTCGGCCTGCGTCACCGCGCTGCGGAAGGCGTCCAGCCAGGCCAGGCCGTCGGCCGTGAAGAGCACGCGCCGCGCCCGTGCGTCGAGCGGATCGGGTCCGCGCGTGACCAGGCCCCAGGCCTCGCACTGGTCCACCAGCGCACCCATCGCCTGCTTGGTCATGCCGGCGCGCCCGGCCAGTTCGGTCAGGCGCGAGCCCTCGCGCGCCAGGTGCCGCGTGATGTGGATATGCGCGGCGCTCACCTGCGCGCGCGCGGCAAGGTTCGACAGCGCCAGCGGCACGTCGACGTCGTGCGCCATGAGTTCGAGCACGCGCTCGTCGAAGCGACGCATCGCGTGGCCCAGCAGGCGGCCCAGGTGGGTCTGCCGCCAGGCGTCCGGGTCGGTCGGAAAAGCGGTTTCGGCCATCGGCTAGATGGTAAAGCAAACTGACCAAAAAATGGGTTTACTCAAACCAACGAGCCTCTACACTACTGTTCAAGCATCCAGCCTGTGATTAAAAGCAGATGGACCGCAGTCACACACAAACCGTTGATTTTCAAGGAGATTTCTTCATGGACGCACTCGTCAAAGGCACCAGCATCTCGGTCGCAGGCAGCGAAAAGGCCAAGGCGCTGCAGGCCGCGCTGGCCCAGATCGAAAAGCAGTTCGGCAAGGGCACGATCATGCGGCTTGGCGAGGGCGAGGCGCTCGAAGACGTCCAGGTGGTCTCCACCGGTTCGCTCGGCCTGGACATCGCGCTGGGCGTCGGCGGCCTGCCGCGCGGCCGCGTCATCGAGATCTACGGCCCTGAATCCTCGGGCAAGACCACGCTCACGCTGCAGGTCATCGCCGAGATGCAGAAGCAGGCCGGCACCTGCGCCTTCGTCGATGCCGAGCATGCGCTCGACGTGCAGTACGCCCAGAAGCTCGGCGTGAACCTGTCCGACCTGCTCATCAGCCAGCCCGACACCGGCGAGCAGGCCCTTGAAATCGTCGATTCGCTGGTGCGCTCGGGCGCCGTCGACCTGATCGTGGTCGACTCGGTCGCCGCCCTCACGCCCAAGGCCGAAATCGAAGGCGAAATGGGCGACTCGCTGCCCGGCCTGCAGGCCCGCCTGATGAGCCAGGCGCTGCGCAAGCTCACCGCCACCATCAAGAAGACCAACTGCATGGTCATCTTCATCAACCAGATCCGCATGAAGATCGGCGTGATGTTCGGCTCGCCCGAAACCACCACCGGCGGCAATGCGCTGAAGTTCTACGCCTCGGTGCGGCTGGACATCCGCCGCATCGGCACCATCAAGAAGGGCGACGAGGCCATCGGCAACGAAACCAAGGTCAAGGTGGTGAAGAACAAGGTGTCGCCTCCGTTCAAGACGGCCGAGTTCGACATCCTGTTCGGCGAGGGCATCAGCCGCGAAGGCGAGATCATCGACATGGGCGTGAATGCCAAGATCCTCGACAAGTCGGGCGCCTGGTACGCCTACAACGGCGAAAAGATCGGCCAGGGCCGCGACAACGCCCGCGAGTTCCTGCGCGAGAACCCCGGGCTGTCGCGCGAGATCGAGAACAAGGTGCGCGAGTCGCTGGGCATTCCGCTGCTGGCGGCCGATGCCAGCGCTCCCGCCACGGAAAAGGCCGAGAAGCCCGCCAAGGCGGCCAAGGCCGACAAAGCCGACAAGGGCGAGTAAGCCGGCGAGCACGCGCGAAGGCAGCGCATGGCTTTCGGCGCCCCTTCCCTCAAAGGCCGCGCACTGCGGCTCCTGAGCCAGCGCGAGCATTCGCGCGCGGAACTGGAGCGCAAGCTGGCAAAGCACGAAGAAGCACCCGGCGAGCTGGCCCGTGCGCTCGACGAGCTGGCCGCCAAGGACTTCATCAGCGAGCCGCGCGTGGTGGCTTCGGTGCTGAACCAGCGCGCCGCCCGCTCGGGCGCGCTGCGGGTGCGGCAGGAGCTGCAGTCCAAGGGCATCGCGCCCGAGGCCATTGCACAGGCCGTGGCCAGCCTGCAGGACACCGAAGTGGAGCGCGCCACGGCCCTGTGGCGCCGCCGTTTCGACGCACCGCCCGCCGATGCGAAGGAGCGCGCCAAGCAAACGCGCTTCCTGCTGGCGCGCGGCTTTTCGGGCGCGGTGGTGGCCAAGGTGCTCCGCAGCGATTTCGACGAAGACTGACGGCCGGGCGCGCGGCCCCGGCCTGCCAAGAACGGCTCAGCAGCGGGCGCTCAGAGCGCCAGCATCAGTTTCAGGTTCTGCACCGCGGCGCCGCTCGCGCCCTTGCCCAGGTTGTCGAGGCGCGCAATCACCACGGCGTGGCGATGGTCCTCGTTCGGGAACACGCGAATTTCGAGATTGTTGGTGTCGTTGAGCGCCAGCGCGTCGAGCTTGCCGTCTTCCGTGGGCGGCAGCACCTTCACGAACTGTTCGGGCGTGTTGCTCTTCGCGTAGTGCGCGGCCAGCGCCTCTTGCAGGTCGCCGGCCTTCGGCTTGCCGGGCAGCAGGTCGAGGTGCAGCGGCAGCTGCACCAGCATGCCCTGCTTGAAATTGCCCACCGAAGGAATGAAGACCGGCCGGCGGGTGAGGCCGGTGTACTGCATGATTTCAGGAATGTGCTTGTGCTTGAGGCCGAGCGCGTAGGTCTCGAAAAGCGGCGCCTTGCCGTTCTCGTAGTCTTCGATCATGGCCCGCCCGCCGCCCGAATAGCCGCTCACCGAGGGCAGCGAGATCGGAAAGTCGGCCGGCAGCAGGCCGGCGTCGACCAGCGGCCGCACCATGGCGATGGCGCCCGTGGCATAGCAGCCCGGGTTGCCCACGCGGTCGGCCGCGGCCACGGCCTGCCAGTGGCCGGCCACCAGTTCGGGAAAGCCGAACACCCAGCCGGGCGCCACGCGGTGCGCGGTGGAGGCGTCGATGATCTTGGGCTTCTTGCCGGGCAGCTGGTCGATCAGCGCGACCGATTCGCGCGCCGCATCGTCGTGCAGGCACAGCACCACCAGGTCGACGCCGGCCATCAGCTCGCGCTTGGCGGCCACGTCTTTTCGCAGCTCGAGCGCAATGCTCACGAGTTCGATCTGCGGCATCGTCTGGAGCCGCTCGCGAATTTGCAAGCCGGTGGTGCCGGCTTCGCCGTCGATGAAAACCTTGGCCATATCGGAGTATGCGTAGAGGGGCTAGAAGAAAGTACGTATTGACCGCAAGGCCACGTCGAGTATTGGTGCGCCGCACCATGATACAGTCCGCGGTTGTTCGCCGCCCCCAGCCGTCAGGCTGCCGTCGCCCGCGAGCAACAGAGCCAAAGACGCCTCAGACCCCAGATCCCCCGTTCTCAACCTCCTCCTTCCGAGAGACATCCCTCATGAAGATTCACGAGTACCAAGGCAAGGAAATCCTTGCCAAGTTCGGCGTGCCGGTGCCGCGCGGCATTCCGGCCTATACGGTTCAGGAGGCGGTCGAGGCCGCCCAGAAACTTGGAGGCCCGGTGTGGGTCGTCAAGGCCCAGATCCACGCGGGTGGCCGCGGCAAGGGCGGCGGCGTCAAGGTCGCCAAGTCGATCGAAGACGTCAAGAAGCTCGCCGGCGAGATCCTCGGCATGCAGCTCAAGACCCACCAGACCGGCCCCGAAGGCCAGAAGGTGCGCCGCCTCTACATCGAAGATGGCGCCGACATCAACAAGGAATACTACGTCTCGGCCGTGACCGACCGCGCGACGCAGAAGGTCGCGTTCATCGCCTCGAGCGAAGGCGGCATGGACATCGAGGAAGTGGCCCACTCCTCGCCCGAGAAGATCATCACGGTCTTCGCCGACCCTGCGGCCGGCCTGACCGACGCGCAAGCGAAGGAAATCGCCGACGGCATCGGCATGCCGGCCGACTCCACCGCGCAAACGGTCGACATCCTCAAGAAGCTCTACACCTGCTACATGGAGACGGACGCCTCGCTGGTCGAGATCAACCCGCTCAACCGTGACAGCAAGGGCAAGGTCATGGCGCTGGACGCCAAGTTCAACTTCGACAGCAACGCGCTGTTCCGCCACCCCGAAATCGTGGCCCTGCGCGACCTCGACGAAGAAGACGCGGCCGAAGTCGAAGCCTCGAAGTTCGACCTCGCCTACATCTCGCTGGACGGCAACATCGGCTGCCTGGTGAACGGTGCCGGCCTGGCCATGGCCACCATGGACACCATCAAGCTGTTCGGCGGCGAGCCGGCCAACTTCCTGGACGTGGGCGGCGGCGCCACCCCCGAGAAGGTCACCGAAGCCTTCAAGATCATGCTGAAGAACAAGAACGTGGAAGCCATCCTCGTCAACATCTTCGGCGGCATCATGAAGTGCGACACCATCGCCACCGGCGTGATCGCAGCCTGCAAGGCCGTGAACCTCCAAGTGCCGCTGGTCGTGCGCATGAAGGGCACCAACGAAGTCGAAGGCAAGAAGCTGCTGGCCGATTCGGGCCTGCCGATCATCAGCGCCGACACCATGGCGGACGCGGCCCAGAAGGTCGTCGCAGCAGTCAAGAAGGCCTAAGGAACAAGTCATGTCGATCTACATCAACAAAGACACCAAAGTCATCACGCAAGGCATCACCGGCAAGACCGGCCAGTTCCACACCGAGAAGTGCCAGGAATACGCGAACGGCAAGAACTGCTTCGTCGCGGGCGTGAATCCCAAGAAGGCCGGCGAGTCGATCTTCAACATCCCGATCTTCGGTTCGGTGAAGGAAGCCGCTTCGCAGACCGGCGCCACCGTGTCGGTGATCTACGTGCCGCCGGCAGGCGCGGCCGCCGCCATCTGGGAAGCCGTCGAGGCCGACCTGGACCTGGCGATCTGCATCACCGAAGGCATTCCGGTTCGCGACATGCTCGAAGTGCGCAACAAGATGAAGGCCAAGGAAGCGGCCGGCGGCAAGAAGACCCTGCTGCTGGGCCCGAACTGCCCCGGCCTCATCACGCCCGACGAAATCAAGATCGGCATCATGCCCGGCCACATCCACCGCAAGGGCCGCATCGGCGTGGTCTCGCGCTCGGGCACGCTCACGTATGAAGCCGTGGCGCAGCTGACCGAAATCGGCCTCGGCCAATCGTCGGCAGTCGGCATCGGCGGCGACCCGATCAACGGCCTCAAGCACATCGACGTGATGAAGGCCTTCAACGACGATCCCGACACCGACGCCGTCATCATGATCGGCGAAATCGGCGGCCCCGACGAAGCCGACGCGGCCCGCTGGTGCAAGGAACACATGAAGAAGCCGGTGGTCGGCTTCATCGCCGGCGTCACCGCTCCTCCCGGCAAGCGCATGGGCCACGCCGGCGCGCTGATCTCGGGCGGCGCCGACACGGCCGATGCCAAGCTCGCCATCATGGAAGAGTGCGGCTTCACCGTGACGCGCAACTTCTCGGAACTCGCAAAGCTGCTCAAGGCACAGCTCTAAACCAGCCCCAGGCAGTTTCTCGCGAACCACGCAAAAAGAAAAAGCGCCCGCAATCTGGATTGCGGGCGCTTTTTCACTACAACACAGTGGAACAAGAGACATGGAACTCCTTCAAGGCGCCGATTTCTGGATCGGTCTGATCAAGATTGTCTGGATCAACATCATTCTTTCGGGAGACAACGCCGTGGTGATTGCCATGGCGGCCCGTGCGCTGCCCCCCGCGCAGCAGCAAAAAGCCGTTCTGCTCGGCTCGGGCGCGGCCGTGGTGCTGCGCATCGTGCTCACGGTGGTGGCGGCCAGGCTGCTCGCGCTGCCCTACCTGCAGATCGTCGGCGGCCTGCTGCTGCTGTGGATCGGCCTGCAGCTGCTCCGCGAGGAAGAAGACGATGACGGCGGCGAAGCCAGGGAATACGGCGGCATGATGGCGGCCGTGCGCACCATCCTGCTGGCGGACCTGGTCATGAGCCTGGACAACGTGATTGCCGTGGCGGCCGCCGCGCAAGGCAACATGCCGCTCCTGGTGCTTGGCCTGGCCATCAGCATTCCGCTGGTGATCTTCGGCAGCACGCTCATGATCAAGCTGATGGAACGCTTTCCGATTGTCGTCATGCTGGGCGCCGCCCTGATCGGCTGGGTCGGCGGCGAAACAATGGTGAGCGACGTCTCGCTGCGCGAGGTGCTGGCTGACAATCCGTGGCTCCTCCATGCGGCAGCCGCCGCCGGTGCCTTCTTCGTCGTTGCCGTGGGCCGCCTGCTCCAGCGGCGCGCGCAAGCCGGCGCGAGGCGCTGAAACCGTCGCGCGTCGACATTTCTAAAAACATATGGCGAGTGTCGGCGCGTCCCTTTTCTCCACCCGGCCCCAGCTCTCCTGGGACTTTGCGGCGCTGACCGACGTCGGCCGCGCACGGGCCCACAACGAGGACGACCTGCACATCGACCCCGCGCTCGGCCTGGCGGTGCTGGCCGACGGCATGGGCGGCTATAAGGGCGGCGAAGTGGCCAGCGCCATGGCCGTGTCGCTGGTGCACGCGAGCTTCGCGCGCTGGTTCGCACAGGCCGGCCTGCAGGCACCCGCGCGCGTGGTCCGGCGTGCCTTGCAGGCGGCCACCGACGAGGCCAATTCCGCCATCCTCGAAGCCGGCCTGGCCAATGCCGAACTCCACGGCATGGGAACCACCCTGGTGCTGGCCGCGTTCCGGCCCCAGCGCGTGCTGGTCGGCCACATCGGCGATTCGCGCTGCTACCGCCTTCGCAACAACAAGCTCGAGCAGCTCACGCGCGACCATTCGCTGCGCCAGCAGCAGCTCGACGCCGGCGCCATCACGGCCGAGGAAGCGCTGATCTCCCCGCACCGCAACCTGGTGACGCGCGCCATGGGCGTGGAGCCGCAGGTCGTGCTCGAGATGCACGAGCACACCGCAAGGCCCGACGACCTCTATATGCTCTGCTCCGACGGGCTCAGCGAGATGGTCCCGGATGCGCAGCTTTTCACGCTTTTGAATCACGATGTCGAGCTTCAGCAGAAAGCATCACTTCTGGTGGCCGTTGCCAACGACAATGGCGGCCGAGACAATATTTCAGTTGTCCTGGCCAGGGCGCGCGTTGGCAGTGCGCCTGAATAAAAACATGCATTCAGGGAGTCGGCAATGCCGAAGATGATCATTTCGATCGATGGCACTGTCATCGGGCAAATGGCGCTTGCCAAGGACCGGACCACGCTGGGGCGGCGCGCCTACAACGACATCGTGCTCGACAATCTCGCGGTCAGCGGCGAGCATGCCGTGCTGCACATGCGCGGTGGCGAAGTCGAAATTGAAGATCTCAACAGCACCAACGGCACCTACGTCAATGCGATCGTCGTCCAGAAGCAGCAGAAGCTCAAGGACAACGACGTCATCGAAATCGGCGGCTGCCGCCTGCACTTCCGCGCCCGCAGCAGCGCGGCCGCCAATGCCGCTTCCACCCGCGCCGCGCAGGGCGGCTACGCGGCTTCCGTTCCGCTGTCGGCCGCGCCCACCGAAGCCGGCGCGCTGCTCGAACTGGGCGTGCCCGTGCTGCGCGTTCTCTCGGGCACCGACCTGGGCCAGGAAGTGCCACTGCAGAAGGTGGTCACCACCATCGGCAAGCCCGGCGTTGCGGTGGCGGTCGTCACGCGTCGCCGGCAGAGCTACATGGCTTCCACCATCATGGGCGGCGTCACGCTCAACGACGCACCGCTCGGCGCCGAGCCCGTCGGGCTGCAGGAAGGCGACGTGCTCGAGCTCGGCGGCGCCACGCGCATGCAGTTCGTGCGGGTCTGATTTTCGCGGCGCGGCGCCAAGGGTGCGCTGGTGACGGCCATGAGGCGCCACGGACTGCGCATTGCCATCACCCTGCTGCCGGTCCTGCTCGCGCTCGCGCATGCCACCGGCCTCTGGCGGCTGGATGCCATCGACCGGCTCGACCACCTGATCTACGACACCCGCCTGCGCGCCACCATGCCGGGCACGCTCGATCCGCGCATCGTGATCGTCGACGTCGACGACGCCAGCCTCACCCGGCAGGGCCAATGGCCCTGGTCGCGCGACAAGCTGGCCCGGCTCACCCGGGAGCTCACCGGGCGGCAGCAGGCGGCGGCGCTGGGCTTCGACGTGATGTTCGTCGAACCCGACCGCAGCTCCGGCCTCGACAAGCTGCGCCAGATCGCACGCGGCCCGCTGCGCGAAATGCCCGGCCTGGCCACCGAAATCGACCGGCTCGCCCCCACGCTCGACAACGACGCCATCTTTGCCGCCGCCATGCAAGGCCAGCGCGTGGCGCTCGGCTACTACTTCACGCGCACCGAAAAGCCCGGCGCCAAGGGCCAGCTGCCGCCGGCCCCCGTGCTGCAGGCCGAGGCCTTTCCGCCGGGCCGCGGCTATGCCACCGCCTGGAACGGCTTTGGCGCCAGCCTGCCCGTGCTGGCCGCTGCCGCGCCGGCGGCGGGCTTTCTCAACACGCTGGTCATGTCGAATGGCGACGGCGTCATCCGCGCCGTGCCGCTCATCGCCCGCTATGAGGGCGACCGGGCCCGGCCGGGCTACTACGAATCGCTGGGGCTCGCGGTCTACCGGCTGGCCAGCGGCGCGCCGCCCGTGCGGCCGGTCTTTGCATCGGACGGCGCCGCGCCGCCGCTCCAGTCCTTGCTGGTCGGCGGCCTGCGCATACCCGTCAACGAAGCCGCTTCCATGCAGGTGCCGTTCCGCGGCCCCGGCGGCGCGCAGGGCGGGTCGTTCCGCTACGTGTCCGCCGGCGACGTGCTCGAAGGGCGGCTCGCGCCCGGCGAGCTGAAGGACCGCATCGTGCTCGTCGGCGCCACCGCGCCGGGCCTGCAGGACCTGCGCGCCACCCCTGTCGGCGCTGCGTTCCCCGGTGTCGAAGTGCATGCCAACATCGTCTCGGCCATGCTCGACCACCGCCTGCTCGCGGTGCCCGACTACGCCCCCGGCTACGAAGTGCTCAGCGTGCTGGCCGCGGGGCTGGTGCTGGCGCTGGGCCTGTCGCTGCTGCCCGCCCCGCGCGCGGTGGTGCTGGCCATTGCCACCGTCGCGGCCCTGGTCGGCGTCAATGCCTGGCTCTACCAGCGCCACAGCCTCGTGCTGCCGCTTGCCTCAGCACTGGCCATGGCGGCGCTCGCCTTTGCCTTCAACATGGGCTGGGGCTACTTCATCGAGTCGCGCGCGCGCCGCGGCCTGATGCGGCTCTTCGGCACCTACGTGCCGCCGCAGCTCGTCAACGAAATGCTCGTCACTCCCGGCCGCTACAGCATGCGCGCCGAGAGCAAGCAGATGACCGTCATGTTCTGCGACATGCGCAACTTCACCCGCCTGTCGGAGCAGATGGCTCCGGCCGAACTGCAGGCCTTCTTGAACAACGTGTTCAACCGGCTCACCAGCGTCATCAGCACGCACCGCGGCACCGTCGACAAATACATGGGCGACTGCGTCATGGCCTTCTGGGGCGCCCCCATCGACACCCCCGACCACGCCACCCTGGCCGTGCGCGCCGCGCTCGACATGGTCGAGGCCGTGCGCGACATCAACAACATCCACCGCACCCTCGGCCGGCCCGAGATCAGCGTGGGCATCGGCATCAACAGCGGCGTCATGAGCGTGGGCGACATGGGCTCGGCCGCGCGGCGCAGCTACACCGTCGTCGGCGATGCGGTCAACCTCGCCTCCCGCCTCGAAGGCCTGAGCGTGCATTACGGCGTGGAGATCGTCGCCAGCGGCGCCACCCGCGAACTCGCGCCCGGCTTCGTCTGGCAGGAGCTCGACAGCGTGCTCGTCAAAGGCCGGGCGCAGGCCGTGGCCGTGTTCACGCCGCTCGGCGCCATCACGCAAGCAGAGGCCCAAACCCCTGCCGCACTGCAGCAATCCGCCCAGCTGCAGCGCTGGGCCGAAGTGCTGGCCGCCTACCGCCGCCAGGACTGGGCCATGGGCCGGAACTTGCTGGATCCGCTGCTGGCCGCGGATGCCAAAAAAGTCCTTTACCAGCTCTACGCACAACGATTAGCCTCCATGGCGTTGCGGCCCCAAGACCCCGAGTGGGACGGCGCAACCCGCTTCGAAACCAAATGACGGCAGAAGACACAAGCAGAGGGTCTCTCACAATGCAGGTTCGCGTGCTGGGTTGCTCGGGCGCCATTGCCAAGGACTGCCGGACCACCTCGTTCCTGATCGACACCGACCTGCTCGTCGATGCGGGCACCGGCGTGGGCGACCTCACCCTCGACGAAATGGCCGGCATCGACGACGTGGTGCTCACCCACTGCCACCTCGACCACATTGCTGCGTTGCCCCTCATGCTCGACGCCGTGGGCGGCCGCCGCACCCGATCCTTGCGCGTGCATGCCCTGCGCGCCACCATCGAGGCGCTGCGCGCCCACGTGTTCAACAACGTCATCTGGCCCGACTTCGAGAGCATTCCCAGCCCCGAGGCCCCCTTCGTGAGCTTTCACGACATTGCCGTGGGCCAGGTGCTGCAACTGGGCAGCGCCGCCCCCAAGCGCATCGAGGTGCTGCCGGCCGTGCACACCGTGCCCGCCTGCGGCTTTGCCGTGAGCCGCGCCGAGGGCGGCGCCAACTGGGTCTTCACCGGCGACACCGAGCGCAACACCCCCTTCTGGGACCGCCTCAACGCCCTGGACGTGGCCATGCTCGTCATAGAGACGGCATTCAGCAACCGCGAGCAGGCCCTGGCCGAACGCAGCCTGCACCTGTCGCCCCGCGCCCTGGCCGACGAATTGGCGCATATCGATCCGGGCAAGCAGTTTCCGATCTACATCACCCACACCAAGCCGGCGGAAACCGAAGAGATCATGTGGCAGATCGAGCACCTGGCCGGGCACCAGGTGGCGGGGTTGGCACAGCGGGATATCCGGTGGTTGAAGGCGGATGGGGTGCTGACTTTTTGAGTCAGTGGGCCAACGAGGGCTGACAAATTTGTCACGCTCTGTAGCATCTGGAAGCAGTTTCTGTCACTCGATGTAACAGAGTTGAGTGCAAAGTGCTCGGTTTCGACGTTGCGAGGCTAGCAAACGGGGTGGCACAGATGCTGCGGAAGGTACTGCGCTCCGGGCTTGGTTCCCGGGCTCTACAAACCAACCTGGAGTTTTTGAATGAACCGTCGTTTGATCGCACGCAACGTGCAAAAGGGTTTCACCCTTATCGAATTGATGATCGTTGTGGCGATCATCGGTATCTTGGCTGCTGTGGCTCTGCCGGCGTATCAGGATTACACCGTTCGTGCACGCGTCACGGAAGCGCTTGTGATTGCGTCCGGTGCCAAGGCCAACATTGCCGAAAATGCGGCTAATGGTGCATCGCTCGATGCTGGCGTTGAGGCAATTAACGCCGCTTCTGGCCTGAAAAATCTCTCGACCATGAGCACCGCGGCTGCGACAGGCACCATCACGCTTGTGACGACTGCTGCAGCAAAAGGTCTGACTTTGACGCTCACGCCTACGTCGAACGGCGCTGCCTTGCAGAGCGGCACCCTGCCGCCTGGTCCGGTTAAGTGGACTTGCGCTGTCACCGGAGCTGGGAACAACAAATACGTGCCGACAGAGTGCCGTATTTAAGTAGATTTGCTAAAAAGAAGAGCCCCGAAAGGGGCTTTTTTGTTTTTCAAAAATAGTGCGGTGAATTCTCTCTCGAAAATTTCATTAGCTCCCCTCTGGGGGGTGATTGGCGCTGCATTACTCTCCCTTTGTTGGCTTCTTCCCAATCATACTCAGCCATGGACGTCATTTCATTCTGATGCTTGGGCGGCGAGCTTATGGGCAGTCGTCGCCTGCATCGTGTTGTGTCGGGCACCAAGTAATTTTAAATGGCGTGGATTGCCGCTCTTTGTGGCTTTGATAACGACAATTCCTGGATTTCAATTCTTCAGCGAAATCTTGCCATTCTCCGGGCAGGCTTGGATTTCCACTGCGTATTTGCTGGGCTTTTTATCGGCACTATGGCTGGGTGAGCAATGGAACGCATGGCGGCCAACCCATCTAGGAAATTTTTTGTTCTTAGCCGTCGGCATTGGTGCCACCTTATCAGTGGGTTTGCAGCTTCAGCAGTGGTTAGGAGTCGCGCGAGATGGCACCTTGGACGTCTGGGTAGCCAGTAGCTCAGTCGGTGCGCGACCATATGCAAACATGGGACAAGCAAACCAACTCGCTACCTTGCTGCTTTGGGGGCTGCTTGCTTGCGGTTGGGCTCAATGGCAGAGATACATCAGATCTTCTATCGCGATCTTATTGGCCATGCTTTTGCTTTTCGGCTTGGCGCTAACTCAATCTCGTAGCGGTGCCTTAGGGGTGCTGGCAGTGGTTATCGCCACTTGGCTGTGGCGTGGATTATGGTGCGAGAAGAAAAAAATCATTCCGGTCGTGGCTGCTGCATTGGCGGGCCTCTACGTGCTTTTCTTATTGCTGATCCCACTTCTAAGTCAAGAGCTAATGTTCGATGCTCCTGCTGCCTTAATAGACAGAGCTAATGGTGAGCTTAGACCAAAATTATGGTTACTACTTTGGGATGCAGTTCTACATCATCCTTTTTCAGGATACGGATGGAATGAAGTCGTTCGTGCACAGTTGCTAGTTGCCAACTCGCATCCTGCGCTCGGATATCCATTTTTTCAGTCCCATAATTTGTTTTTTGATTTTCTAATTTGGACGGGAATTCCGGTAGGGGCGTCAATAAGCATTGTAATATTGACTTGGATCGGAACTGTAGCGCGACGTATAAACAAGCCTTCGCAGTTGTTCTACTTTATGATGATTCTCGTGGTTGGAATCCATGCGCTCTTCGAATTACCCCTCCATTACGCATATTTTTTACTACCGGTGGGCGTAGCAATGGGGGCGTTGAACGGCGGGCTGAGAATATGGGAACTGAAACTGCCAGTGACCCTGGGGAAATTTCCAATTGTGATTGCCCTGGGGCTGAGTGTTGGCTTGCTCGCTGCAGCCATAAAGGATTACTTCGAAATCGAAGAAACTCATCTGTCGATGAGGCTTGAGCGGTCGGGCATTGTGAATGCGAGAGGTCCACGGTTGCCGGACGTCTGGATTTTGAATCAACTAATGGAGACTCAACGATTCATTAGATTTGAACCCTACGTTGGCGCGTCGGCGGAAAAATTGAAGTGGGCGGAAGATATGGTGGCGCTTGTGCCTAGTCCGCGGGGATTTATGAAGGTCGCGATATTATTTGGAATTAATCAAAGACCAGAGGAATCAAAAAAATGGTTGCAACGAATGTGTCGAGTGGTCTCCCGGGAGCAATGTGCTGCCGGGCCGCAGAAATGGGCGAACGAGAAGAGTAATTATCCCCAGTTAAAAAATATTGACTGGCCTAGCTAATGACGCATGTCGCTAAGCGGATTTCGAGGAAGCCAAGATCGCGAAGAGCGGAGATGGATTTGAATTTTACTGAAATTCTTGATTGGTCTCGCTCCAAAAAGCGGGCCACGGTAATTTTGCTGGATATATTTCTGGCGTTCTTTTCCATGTGGCTTGCCTTTACTCTGCGGCTCGACGCGCTTCATTTGCCAACTGGGATCGACTGGGCTGCCTACATAATATCGCCAATGCTTGCGGTGCCAGTTTTTACAAAATTTGGCTTGTATCGTGCAATTTTTCGTTATACGGGTATGGCTGCTATCCTTGCTACCAGTAAGGCAGTGGGAGTTTACGGATTGGCACTTGCGCCATGTATTTGGACGCTATTTTATTGGGAGGGTCTTCCGCGAAGCTTGATTGTGCTGCAGCCCCTAATTTTTCTGTTGCTCGTCAGTGCGAGCCGCGCGCTTGGCTGGCAATGGCTGCAAGGTATGAATAAATATCCGGGAAGTGGTTTGTTGATTTATGGAGCAGGCGTTGCGGGGGCGCAAACCGCAGCCGCCTTAGTGGGAGCGCAGCAGTACGTCCTAGTCGGCTTTATCGACGATGACCCTGCCAAGCATGGGAGGACTATAAACGGCGTGCCAGTTTTTCCCTTGGCTAAGGTCGAGCGGGTTGTCGAGGAAAATTCCATCAGCGATATTCTTTTAGCGCTCCCTAGTGCAAGTCGTCAGAGACGTAATCAGATTATTGGGCAACTGCAAGCACTGCCGGTTCGTATTCGTTCCCTGCCTGGTCTTGCAGATCTCGCAAGTGGACGTGTGTCTGTAGATGATTTTCGCGATTTGGATATCGAAGACTTGCTGGGGCGTGAGTCTGTTCCCGCGGATATAGAAGCAGAAGCGCGGGCTTTTAGTCTTTCAGGCTGCGTAGTGCTCGTAACCGGAGCAGGTGGCAGCATCGGCGGAGAACTCTGCCGACAGATATCTCTTTCCAAGCCTAGCAAGCTCTTGCTCGTCGACCATAGTGAATTTGCGCTTTATCGCATTCATCAAGAACTGTCTAACTCAAACCTCCAAAAAGGAGGGGAGATTAAGATTTTGCCGTTGTTGGCCAATGTTTGCAATTTTGAGCGCATGGACGCTATATGTCGCATACATAAACCATCTGTTGTCTATCACGCTGCAGCTTACAAACACGTACCATTGGTCGAGGCGAACGCGAGTGAAGGTGTGACCAATAACGTCCTCGGGACCCTGAATATGGCGCATGCCGCCATTAATTCAAAAGTCGAGCGTTTCGTTCTAATATCCACCGATAAGGCAGTCCGTCCGACCAATGTGATGGGCGCCAGCAAGCGCGTTGCAGAGATGGTCCTGCAGTCAATTGCCGACACGGGTGGCCACCCTTTTCACGAACTAACCAAAAATCAGCCCGTCGTTGCGGCGAAGCGCTGTAATACATGTTTCTCGATGGTTCGTTTTGGTAACGTGCTGGGCTCGAGCGGCAGTGTTGTTCCGCTTTTCCGGCACCAGATTTCTGAAGGCGGGCCCATCACGGTTACGCATCCGGAGGTCACACGTTACTTTATGACCATTTCGGAAGCCGTTCAGTTGGTCCTTCACGCAGGAGCCATGGCCGAAGGGGGCGATCTCTTTGTACTTGATATGGGTCAGCCGGTCAAAATTCTCGACTTAGCTGCTCGAATGATTGCGCTGTCTGGACGCACGATACGCAATGCCGCCCGTCCGACCGGCGATATTGCTATTACGTTCACCGGTTTGCGTCCAGGAGAGAAGCTGTTTGAGGAACTGCTAATTGGAGAAAATCCATTGCCCACCCAACATCCTCGAATCATCCGCGCCCGGGAAGATTTTATGAAGTGGCCCGCCCTTAGGCAGCACTTGCAGGAACTGCTGAATGCCGCCCGAGATGGAAACCTTGAAATTATGAAAGATGCCTTGTGTACTTTGGTGCCCGGCTATGCTCACGAGGGAGTTTAAATTGAATAGCGCAAGCTCAACCGAAATCAAATTGGCGATCATTGGCCTAGGGTACGTTGGCCTTCCGCTCGCCGTTGCATTCGGTAAATTGATGCCTGTTCTCGGTTTCGATGTGGACACCCGTCGTATTGAGGACCTCCGGGCCGGCTATGACAGGACGCTCGAAACCGAGGTCTCAGACCTCAGCGCGGCGGAACTCTTCACGCCGACCTCGGATGTGGCTGATCTCCTTGGGTGCAATGTCTTCATTGTTGCGGTTCCCACCCCGGTCGATAGCGCCAACCGACCCGACTTGGGTCCGCTGCTGAGGGCCAGCGAGACTGTTGCGAGAGTTATGCCGTCGGGTGCGATCGTCATCTACGAATCGACCGTGTATCCCGGCGCGACCGAGGAAGTTTGCGTGCCGGTGCTTGAAAAAGCTTCGAACAAAGTCTTCAATCGCGATTTCTTCTGCGGCTACAGCCCCGAGCGCGTAAACCCGGGGGACAAGGTCAACACGCTGACTAAGATCAGAAAAATCACGAGCGGGAGCACTCCAGAGATTGCCGACGTTGTCGATCGCCTCTACAGCCGTATCGTCACTGCGGGGACTTACAGGGCTGGCAGTCTCAAAGTTGCCGAAGCTGCAAAGGTCATCGAAAACACGCAGCGCGACTTGAACATTGCGCTGATGAATGAACTCTCCGTACTCTTTGAGCGGCTGGGCATCGACACCCTCGAAGTGCTCGAAGCCGCAGGCAGCAAATGGAACTTCCTGCCATTCCGTCCAGGCTTGGTCGGCGGCCACTGCATCGGCGTGGATCCCTATTACCTCACATACAAAGCGGAGCAGGTCGGCTACATCCCTCAAATCATTTTGGCAGGCAGACGTATCAACGACAATATGGCGCGTTATACGGCCCGCAATACCATCAAGCTGATGCTGCGGGCGGGTATGGATGTAGCGCGCTGCAAGATTGGTGTGATGGGCATCACTTTTAAGGAAAACTGTCCCGACATTCGAAACAGCAAGGTCGTCGACTTGGTACGCGAACTCCAAGCATGGGGCGCGCAAGTTGTCGTGGCCGATCCGTGGGCCAACGCAGAGGAGGTGCAAGCTGAATACAGCTTGAAACTCGATGTCATCGACGAGCACAACCCCGTCGATGCCTTGGTGGTTGCGGTGGGGCACGCCGAATATCGGGAGCTTTCGCCCGAGCTCTTGCGCCGCTATTGTCGGCACGATGCACCGGTACTGACCGACGTCAAATCGCTTTATGACCGACACGAGGCCGCACGCGCAGGCTTCATTGTGTTCAGGCTTTGAGGACTACATGAAAAGGAACTTCGCACTGATTGGCGCTGCGGGCTACATCGCGCCGCGGCATATGCACGCGATCAAGGAAACGGGTAACACCCTCGCTGTTGCTTATGACATCAACGACTCGGTTGGCATCATCGACAGTCTCGCACCTGATGCGGCATTCTTCACGGAGTTCGAATCGTTCTATGAGCATGCCCATTGCTTGCAGCGCAAGCAGGCGACGGCGCTGGACTACGTCTCGATCTGCTCTCCAAATCACCTGCACCATCCGCACATCGCAGCGGGATTGAGGTTGGGATGTGACGTAATCTGCGAAAAACCACTGGTACCGACGCCTGGCCTGCTCGACGAACTCTCGCTCGTCGAAAGCGAAACAGGGAAAAGCGTGTTTACAGTGCTTCAACTGCGTCACCATCAGGCCATCTTAAAGCTGCGTGACAAGGTTGCGAGCGCGCGGGCCGATACCAAGTTTGACGTGGACCTTAGCTACATCACCTCTCGTGGAAAATGGTACGCCGCTAGTTGGAAGGGAGATCCACGCAAATCATTCGGTGTGGCCACAAATATCGGTGTGCACTTCTTCGACATGCTGCATTTCATCTTTGGGAAGCAGCAAGCTAGCGTGGTGCATTACAACGCTGAGCACAAGGCAGCCGGGTTTCTGGAATACGAGCGAGCGAGGGTGCGATGGTTTCTCTCCATTGACGCCAGTGACCTGCCAGCGGAAGTCAAAGGCAAGACCACTTATAGGTCCATCACGGTGGACGGCGAAGAACTGGAGTTTTCCGAAGGGTTCACGGACCTTCATACCATGAGCTACGTCGAGATCCTTGCGGGACGGGGATACGGTCTTGCCGATGCGAGGCAAGCGGTCGAAGCAGTGAATGCTATTCGCAACTCCAAGCCAAATCCGTCGCATGCAGAAAGACATCCTTTCACACAGAGGTTGCTCGCGTGAACTTGATCCATGCGACGGCTATCATCGACGCTGGAGCGCAAATCGGGACGGGGACCCGTGTCTGGCATTGGGTGCACATCAGTGCAAGTGCAGTAATCGGAGATGACTGTTCGCTGGGACAGAGCGTCTATGTAGGCAACGATGTGCATATTGGCCGCAACGTCAAGATCCAGAACAACGTCAGCGTATATGACGGAGTGACACTGGAAGACGAGGTGTTCTGCGGTCCGAGTATGGTGTTCACGAACGTCTACAACCCTCGTTCAGGAGTGAGTCGCAAGAGCGAATATCGAAAGACGCTGGTGCGACGAGGTGCGACGCTCGGAGCGAACTGCACCATTGTCTGTGGGGTGACTATCGGCTGCTATGCATTCATCGGTGCTGGCGCTGTCGTGAACCGCAACGTGCCTGACTTTGCGTTGATGCTCGGCGTGCCTGCGCGGCCAGCAGGGTGGATGAGTCGTCACGGTGAGCGATTGAAATTCGTCGGTAGCACTGCAACCTGCGCCACTACCGGGGAGAAATACATGTTACGTGAGGGCCTGTGCATACTGGTCGAGGCTTCACAATGAGAGAGAAGATGGAGTTTGTGGACCTCAAGGCCCAGTACAAGGCACTGAAAGTCCAGATCGACGAGCGTATTCAACGCGTCCTCGATCATGGGCAATACATCATGGGCCCCGAGGTCGCCGAACTGGAGGGCAGGCTTGCCGCGTTCACCGGTGCCAAGCATTGCATTACCGTGGCCAGCGGAACCGAGGCGCTCCTGATCTCGTTGATGGCATTGGGTCTGAAGCCCGGTGATGAGGTGATCACCACGCCATTCACTTTTGCCGCGACTGCCGAGGCAATTGTGCTGTTGGGAGGCAAGCCGGTATTCGTGGATATCGAACCGGACACTTGCAACATTGATGCACAACTCATCGAAGCAAAGATCACGCGACGCACGCGCGCCATCATGCCGGTGAGCCTTTATGGGCAGTGCGCCGACATGGACGAGATCAATGCCACTGCCGCGCGCCATGGCTTGGCTGTGATCGAAGATGCCGCTCAAAGCTTCGGAGCCAACTACAAGGGGCGCAAGAGCTGCAATCTCAGCACTGTCGGCTGTACGAGCTTCTTCCCGAGCAAGCCGCTGGGCTGCTATGGCGACGGAGGAGCAATCTTCACGACCGATGATGGGTTTGCGCAGGCATGCAGGGAAATCCGGGTGCATGGGCAGAGTGCGCGATATGTGCACACTCGAGTGGGTGTTGGTGGGCGAATGGATACGATCCAGTGCGCGGTGGTGCTCGCGAAACTCGAGCGGTTCGAATGGGAACTACAACGTCGTCGCAAACTGGGTGAGCGCTACAACGCCTTGCTTACCAGCTCGGCCGTTGACTTGTTATCCGTTCGACCCGATCGCGACTGCGTCTGGGGTCAATACACGGTGTTCGTTGAGAAGCGAGCTGAAGTGCAAAGCGCGCTATTCGAGCGCGGTATCCCAACGGTGATCCACTATCCCAATCCGCTTCACACACAGCCGGCATACGCAGAGTACCGAACTGGGGAAGATGACTTTCCACATAGCGTCTCTGCGGGCTTGCGTGTCATGAGCCTTCCGATCAGTGCAGATTTGGACGAGGTAGATCAGCATCGAGTGGCGCAAGCCCTGATCGACGCCTCGTGGCGATGAAAAACTCTCCACGGTCAAAATCTTTTGTGCGCTCGACGCCTTTCGGGTGTGTGCTTGACTGATATGGCTTCGCGGCTGCGAGTCGATACTGCCTTGTACGGGACCGCGGTTCTTACAGATCGATTGATGGGGTTTCTGCTCCTGCCGCTGCTCACTGGTGGGATGAGCCCGTCCGATTACGGGGCTTGGACTCAGACCGCGGTCGCTGCTGGTCTGCTAGTTCCTTTAGTTCTATTTGCGAGCCCAACGGTCGCTGTGCGCTACTTCTCCGGGCAAGCGCTGGCGGCTGCGCGATGGCGGTTTTTCTTGCAGCTTGGTGCATTTGCCCTTTTGCTGCTCGCTGTATGCGTTGTCACGGGGTTTGCATGGCCGGCAATTTGGTCATCAATCGTCTTTGGCGGCTTCGAACATCAAAGTCTTGTACCCGTTCTCTTGACGTTACTAGCGGCTGAGGCGGCTATGGAGTTCAGTATTGGCTGGTTGCGTACGATTGGGCGGATCGGAGTGGTGGCGGCAGCGTTGGTCCTTCGGAGCGTGACACGTTACTTGGTCGTGTTTCTGTTGGTCGATGGTACGCGGGGGGCGCTGATCAATTGGCTAGGTAGCTACGCGATCGTTCAACTAGTGTTAGCGTCGACGGTGTTGGCCGCGACTGCATGGATCCTTCGATGCTCGCCTGGCATTGCACCGAAAGTTGCGCGATCACCGAAGCTCGGGGAAGTATTGACCTTTGCCGGTCCGCTAACTGTTCTTGCACTGTTCACGTCGCTCAATAGCCTTCTCGATCGCTTCGTTCTGGTTCGATGGCTCGGCTTGGATGGTGTGGCCATTTATGCCGCCGCGGTTTCACTCTGTACGATCCCCGCGGCGTTCTATAGCATCCTAGGCTTTACTCTTTTTCCAGAACTTTCCCGCCAGTGGCATGGCCGGCGTCTCGAGGATGTGTCTAAGCTAGTGACACTGGCACTGCGCGTATTTCTGTTCTTTTGCCTCCCGGCTGTCGCTATGCTTTTCGTTGGGGGTAGTTGGGCCCTACAGCTTTTGACGAATGAAGCATATCAGGCACCGCTCGAAGTGTTCCTATTTTTGGGATTGGCAGTCAGTGCATTTGGTATCTATCAAATTCTTCTCTACGTGTTGCTATTGGATGGAAGGAGCCTGCAGATACTGTTGCTGGCAATACTAGCTACAGTTATCAACTTGGCATTAAATTACCTTTTGGCCAGTCGCTGGGGAATGTCCGGTGCCGCAGCGGCTGCCGCTACGTCGAATATTGTGATGGTCGTTGTAGCGATACACATTACTCGAAAGATCCTTCCGTGGAGCTTCCCGTGGCCTGATATTTTAGGGATCGGAACAAGGGCTGTATTGGCTGCGACGCCATTTGCTGGATTTGCATTTTATGCTGTTCTTTCCGATTTTTTGGGCATGATCGCCATCATGCTAGGGGCGTTGTGTTATTTGATCTTTGATTGGATTCACCCCGCCTCGATAGTACGTGGCGTGTTGCGCCGATAAACATTCTTCCACTTATCCAATGATTCGCGACGCTTACGCTGAGCAGTTCAATCTGACACGACATGATTACCTCGCTAGCCTCGACATGGTGACTTGGCTTCGGCACTATCACGTAGTGCGCGATCTACTAGCCGCTGCTCCGAAAGCAGTACTAGAGGTGGGGGCCGGCGATGGTGTAGTTCGGCGTTGCCTCCTACCGATGGTGGAGTCTTACACGGTGTTCGATATCAATGCGCGGCTTCAGCCTGACCATGTTGGGGATCTGAAAATCGGAGATCCCACATTGACGCATCGCTTCGATGCAGTGGTCGCGACAGAAGTCATGGAGCATCTCCCATTTTCCGACTTTCCCGCTTGTCTCGCCAATCTGCATGCTTGGCTCCAACGCGACGGCAGGGCTTTCGTATCCTTGCCGCACAGACAAAGTAGCTTCGCCGTCCTTACGCCCCGACAAAAATTTCGAACATGGCGATTTCCAAATGGGCTGTTAAGCCTGAGCGAGGCGTACAACCGGTTTATTCGTCGCCGCATCTGGATCGATCCGCACCATTGCTGGGAGATTGGTGACGGCCGTGTGAAATTTTCGGACGTGGAGCGATGTTTCGTTGAGGCCGGCTTCAGGCCTTTGAAATGTCTGGCTTTGCCCTATTGCGACTATTGGATTCTTGCTAAAGCTGAAAGGGTATCTAGGTGATGGAGCGCCCAGATCTCCATGTTTTAATGCTCGCATATTTTTATCCGCCGTTGGGTGGGGCTGGTGTTCAGCGTTCTCTTAAATTCAGCAAATACCTTCCCCAATTCGGATGCTATCCCAGCGTTATCAGCAGCGAAAGTGGAGCGTATATGAACGATCCAAGTCTGCTCGCTGAAGTGCCGTCAAGCGGCACGATAATCCGGCTGCCCCATACACCCATCGTGACGAGGCTCATAAAATGGAGGCAACGATCTGACAGAGGCGGGCAATCGTCAAACCAACCCTCGTCTGGCTCTGCTCCCGTTTCGTCTGACAGTTGGCGTCAAGCTTGGCGAGACACTGCGTTGAAGACGATTGGCGCTCTTCAGTATCCGGATGACAAAGCGGCATGGGGTGGTCAAGCGCGTCGGGTCGCAATGGAGTTGATTAGGAAAAATCCTGTCGACCTGATTTTCTCAACTTCACCGCCAATTTCCGCTCACTTGGCCGCGATGCGCATTGCCAAGTGCGCCAATTTACCATGGGTGGCAGATTTTCGCGACCTTTGGACATCTAATCCAGCCTACGACATGCCTGCGTGGCGTCGCTCCTTAGATATACGACTCGAGAAGAAGTTGTTGGACTCGGCAAATGGTGTCATCACTGTGTCAGAGCATTTGGCGTCTATGCTTCGGGTTCGTCGTCCGTCCAAGAATAAGGATACCGTTTTAGCGATAAGCAATGGCTATGATGAGGCCGATTTTTCGCATGCATTGCCATTACCTGGGAAATCAGAGGAATTTCGAGTGGTGCATGCTGGCACTTTCTATGGGCATCAATCCCCAGATGAATTTTTGAACGGCGTAGAACGGCTTTTTCAACTTGAGCCGGAGGCACGCAAGCGACTTCGACTTCGATTCGTCGGAAATGTTGGAGCTAGGTTCGAACGGACGCTAAGGGAATTCAAGGCACGTCATCCTCAAGTGCTAGAGCTCACCGGGTACGTTGAACATCCTCGAGCGATTGCCGAGATGTTGGCCGCTGACGCTCTCTTGCTGGTCATCGGAGGAGATGCAAAATTAACGGAAGGGGTGATGACTGGAAAGTTATTTGAGTACCTTCGTGCGGGACGGCCGGTACTCCAGGTTGGTGCGGTCAACGGAGAGGCTGCGCGACTTCTACAAAATACCGGCGCAGGAATTGCCGTAGCCGCGGACGACGTTGCAGAAATTGCAGCTGTTATTTCGCGCTGGTTGGCCGGCGCTGCGCCTAAGCCCCAACCCGCAAATGCCATAATTTATGAAAGAAGAGCCCAAACTGCTCGGCTGAGCGAATTTATGGCCACCGTTCATGAGCGTTTTCATGGACGAAATTGAACGAATTAAAAGCCGATACGAAGAGCGCGATGCGAGCGCCACGCTAACCGGTTTTTGGTCGATTAACAATCCAGCAATATTGCATATCGCGCAGGAACGAGAACGAAGGGTGTTATCCATGCTGAGTTCTCATTCGATTGATCTTTCTCCAATGCGCGTGCTTGACGTGGGATGTGGATTTGGTATCGAGTACCCGAACTATCTGCGGTGGGGTGCTAGGGCCGGAAATATATGGGGGGTCGATCTCAGCCTTGCGCGATTGCGGCATGCGCACCAGCGTTTAGGCATGCCAGTGGTGCAAGCATCAGGTGCTCGGCTTCCTTTTCCGGACAGAAGCTTCGATCTGGTCGTGCAGAGCGTAGTGTTCAGTTCCATCGTTGACGACTCCATTCGGCGGGCAACCGCAGAGGAAATGGTTCGCGTGGTACGGCCCGGAGGCTATGTTCTTTGGTACGACGCATTTCGATCACGAGCCAGGGACCCACATTTTCGATGTGTGGCTCGCAAGGAAATTGCGAATCTCTTCTTGGGTATTGACTGGTCCTTTGCCACGTTGACTAGCGATGTTGGCATAAGTAATCGAGCGCAACGTTGGCTCGGGGGGTGGTCTTTATCTTTAATCGATGCCTCCCGATTATTGAGAACGCACCTGCTCGGACTTGGGAAGAAAAAGTGAAAACGCATCTCTGCTTGATCGGAGATGCCGGAAGTGTCCATTTACGGCGCTGGGCTCAAGCGATGGTTCAGCGTGGTTTTCGTGTCAGCGTCATAAGCACGTCGGTCGCGTCGATCGAAGGGGCGGAGATCATTGTGTTGCCCCTCCCTCGGCGAGCTTGGGATTGGTTTCTGCGACTGGGTGCTCTGCGACATGCGGTACGTTCGCTTGCACCAGATATCGTTCATGCGCACTATGTAACTAGCTATGGATTGTGGGGCGCCGCCAGCTCTGGACGGCCCTTGGTGCTTACCGCATGGGGTAGTGACATACTTGTTACGCCCCGTCGAGGTCGTGCCTTGCGGATGCTGACAGGCTGGATTTTGAGGCAGGCTTCGCTGATTACCGCGGATTCCCGCGATGTTCTAACTGAGATTAGACGGTATCGGCCAAGCGGGTCATTGCACGAGATTTTTTGGGGTGCTGATGTCACGCAGTTCCATCCGACCCCATCAGATCGCCGACCCGGATTTCATGTTGCGAGTATGCGAGCCTGGGAGGCCAACTACCAAATCGATGTGATAGTCGAGGCGTTTTCTAGATTCCTAGCGAAATCCCCACAGTGTGATGCGACGTTGCACCTGTTCGGGGGAGGTAGCCAAGAAAATAGTTTGCGCTCTTTGGTCGAAAGGCTTGGGATCAGCGAGCACGTCATCTGGCACGGACTTCTTCCCCCGCACGCCTTAGCGCACGAACTTGCACTTTGTGATGTATCAATATCGGTCCCCCAAAGCGATGCGACATCGGTGTCCTTGTTGGAATCGATGGCCTGTTCGTTGCCGGCGATCGTCTCCGACCTTCCCGCGAACCGGCAGTGGATTGATGCTTCTGGGGGCTACGTCGTGCCGGTAGGTGATGTGGATGCCATAGCCACGTCGCTATGCGAGGTTTTTGAGAACCCTGCCATGCGAAAACAAAAGGGCGCATTCAATCGGAAGAAAATTGAAGAAGTCGGCTCATCGAATCAACAAATGGATCTGATGGCGGTGCTGTATGCCGGTCTTGGTCGGTGTCGAAAAAACGAACGCGTTACATCGGCTTCAGGAAATCGATGAACTCCTTGAGTTTCAACTCTCGGATGCCGTCTGCATATGTGCAGCGGTGCGAGCTAAGCCAAGCTGATGCTCGCTCTACAAGTATGGGACCGGGGTTGTTATTGTGAGAATTCTCTTGATCAATCACTATGCGGGCTCTCCTCTGCATGGCATGGAATACAGACCCTACTATCTAGCAAGAGAGTGGGTCAGGGCTGGTCATGACGTGTGTGTGGTCGCCGCTTCCCATTCGCACGTGCGCAGAGTACAGCCGCCAGTGGACGAAGGCGCTGTTGATCAGTTGATTGACGGGATACGCTATTGCTGGCTGCCCACCCCAGCCTACGTGGGAAATGGTGTCAGCCGCCTTCGAAATGTCGGGTCTTTCGTGCGGCAGTTGTGGCGCGATGCCGCCGACTGGGCAACTAAAGTTCGACCTGATGTTGTGATCGCTTCCAGCACATATCCGATGGATTTTTGGGCCGCTCGTCGCATCGCTCGTTATTGTGGGGCCAAGCTCGTCTACGAGGTGCACGACTTGTGGCCGGCCTCACTGATTGAATTGACCGGCATGTCCGCCTTTCATCCTTTTGCCTTGTTGTGCCAGAAGGCCGAGAACGACGCCTATCGCGATGCCGACGCCGTGGTTTCAATGCTACCGAGGGTCGCCGAGCACATGCAGGCACACGGGCTAGACCTGCGGCGCTTGCATATTGTTCCAAACGGTATCGCCTTGGATGATTGGCAAGACGAAGGTGGCGAGCTCGAGCCAGATTTGTCGGGGCAGTTGCGTGACTTCCAAAAGGCCGGGAAAACCATCGTGGGCTACGCGGGATCTCACGGAATGCCAAATGCGCTAGATACGCTCCTTGATGCAGCTACATTGCTGCGTGACCAGGCGATCGCATTCGTTCTTGTTGGCGATGGCCATGAAAAGCAAAGACTCGCGCAGCGTGTCTTTGATGAGGGCCTGTCCAACGTCGCCTTATTTCCACCGATTGGAAAATCGCAGATTCCTTCCTTTCTTAGGAGGCTCGATATCGCCTATATCGGATGGAAGCGTGTATCGATTTATCGATTCGGCATCTCCCCGAATAAGCTCATGGACTACATGATGGCGGGATGTGCCGTCCTGCATTCTGCGGATGCGGGCAACGACCCAGTAGCAGAGGCAGAGTGCGGGCTGACCGTTGCCCCCGAATCGGCTATCGCCGTTGCCGAAGGAGTCAAGGCGCTTGCCGTATGCTCAGCTGAAGAGCGAGCCGCTATGGGAGCGCGCGGGCGGGCTTTCGTCATTTCCCGGCACAGCTATCGAATGTTGGCGCAGCAGTTTATTAGTGCGGTTCGCTCATCATGATGGATAAGGAGGATCATGATGAGCTGTTGAGCGTTGTGCAACGCTATGCGCGGCGTCTCAGAGTTGATGGCAGGTACAGCATGCTTAAGTCTGATGTGTGGCATACAGTGCACGAACGACAGCGTGCCATGATTGCCCTGTTTTTAACACTCGGATGGTTTGATCTGGAGAGAAGGCGACTGATTGAAGTGGGTAGCGGAAGCGGGGGCAACTTGCTCGAACTCTTGCGCCTGGGTTTCGATCCCTCGAATTTGAGAGGTGTCGAGCTACTGCCTGAACGCCATGCGCAAGCGCGCCGTTTTTTGCCTGAAGCCATCGCATTGCACCTTGGTGATGCCATGAAGCTCCCGGTCGATGCTGAGTCGCATGATGCCGTGCTGGTGTCGACGGTTTTTTCCTCGATCCTGGATGACGTGTTTCAGCAGCAGCTCGCTGACACTCTGTGGGGTTGGGTGAAACCCGGAGGCGGGGTGCTCTGGTACGACTTCACCCTCAACAACCCGCGCAATCCCGATGTACATGGCGTTCCATTGCGCCGCGTGAGGGAACTGTTTCCCCGTGGCCGCGTGGTGTCCCGGCGCGTTACCCTTGCGCCCCCTATTGCGCGCCGTGTTACACGCGTGCACCCCTCCCTCTACACCTTCTTCAACGCCATTCCGTTGCTGCGTACGCACGTATTGGCGTGGATCGAGAAACCTTTACCTTGATCGACCGCATCCATGCCGTCAGAACTTCCTTTCCTGCCTTTTGCATTGCCCGATACTGGTGAAGAAGAAATCGCAGAGGTTTCCGAGGCCATTCGTTCCGGCTGGATCACAACGGGGCCGAAGGCGAAGCGCTTCGAGCGTGACTTCGGCATGTTCCTTGGAGATACCCAGCTGCATTGCATGGCTGTCAATTCTGCAACGGCGGGCCTTCACTTGGCCTTGGAGGCGCTCGGCGTTGGTCCAGGTGACGAAGTCATCACCACAACGCATACCTTTACCGCCACTGCAGAAGTAGTTCGTTATCTCGGTGCCGATGTGGTGCTAGTTGATGTCGACTGTCGCACGCTATGCATCGATGTGCGGCAACTAGAAGCAGCAATCACGACACGCACGAAGGCAGTCATCCCTGTTCACTATGCTGGGCTCTCTGCGGACATGACTACGGTGATGGCAATTGCGCGTAAACACGGACTCAAGGTAGTGGAGGACGCTGCGCATGCACTTCCTACAACATCCGACGGTCGGCTTGTAGGAACACTTGATTCTGATATCACTGTGTTCAGTTTTTATGCCAATAAGACCATCTCTACCGGCGAGGGAGGCATGGTGGTGACTCGGGATACGAGCTTGGCCGAGCGTATCAAAGTCATGCGCCTGCACGGCATCAATAGAGATGCATTCGATCGCTTCCGCTCGACCAAGCCTGCTTGGTACTACGAGGTGATTGCTCCCGGCTTCAAGTACAACATGACGGACATAGCTGCTGGAATGGGAATTGCGCAGCTCGCAAAGCTGCCGCGCTTCGTTGCGCGTCGGCAGTATCTGGCCGAGCGCTATGGCGAACGACTGGCTTCATTGCCGTTGTTGCTTCCTGCCTTACCTCCGCCCGGTGAAATACACGCATGGCATCTGTACGTCATCCGCCTTACGGAGAATGCAACCATATCGCGCGATGCCCTAATCCAAGCCTTGTCGGACAAGGGCATCGGGACCAGCGTGCACTACATACCGCTTCATCGCCAGCCCTACTGGCGCGATCGTTATGGGCTGAATGCGCAGATGTTTCCTCATTCGGAAGCCGCGTATCAGCGGATGCTCAGCATCCCTCTGTTTACCGCCATGGATGATTCAGACCAAGATCGGGTGATCGCAGCGCTGCACGAGCTATTGAGTTGAAGTTGATGGCTAAACGGGCATTCGATATCGGCGTGGCAATGGCGGCTCTGCTGGTCTTATCACCGATTCTCGCAGCCGTAGCTATCTGGATCAAACTCGACTCGCCAGGCCCCGCGCTGTTTCGTCAGGAGCGGGTTGGCTTGGGAGGTAGGTGCTTCCAGATCCTCAAGTTCCGCACTATGCGTCAGGACTCTCAGACCTACGGATCCCTGATCACGGTCGGCGAAGATGCGCGTATTACACGGGCTGGGTCATTCTTGAGGCGATACAAGCTAGACGAGCTTCCGCAGTTTTTTAATGTCTTGCGTGGCGAGATGAGTGTGGTGGGTCCTCGGCCTGAGGTGTCGCGTTATGTCGCACTCTATTCATCGGACGTGAAGAACATCGTCTTGAGTGTTCGGCCCGGCATCACCGATCCGGGATCCTTGGCGTTCAGAGAAGAGTCCTCACTGCTCGCGAAAGCGCCTGATCCGGAATCGCACTACATAAATGTGGTGGTGCCGATCAAACTCGCACATAGCATTCAGTACGTGCGGACGAGAAATCTCTGGAGCGACATCCAAATCATTGGAAGAACACTAGCAGCGATTTTTCGCGGATAGAACGAATCGCAGGGCCTGCGGGGTGGCTTGATCTCGCAGATATGTGTCCTGCATTCGTGTAAGCCTATGGCAGGGCGGATCAAGTGACGCTGCCCACAAGGTCGCGCATACGTATCGATGCACAGTTGCCAAGGGGACATCAATATCGTATTGCGCATCGCTGGCGCGATCAACGCGCCGAAAGGCCCCGCTTGCGAAGCGCAGGCGTGCATCAGGGCGCGTAGTCGAAAACCACTTCGACCCGCTGGTGCGACTTGACGGCACGGCCATCGACTTCGCCAGGAGAAAACTCCGCGGCCATGAAGGCCTCGCGAGCCACTTGCTCGAAAGCGGGAGGGAGTGCCGGCTCCTCGGCATCCACGCGCTGCACGCGACCTTGTTCGTCAATGAAGAGCGACAGAATTCCGACAAGACGGCCGGTCGCTAGCTCGCCGGGCGGCGGTTCGAGGACGATGGCCGTCTTGGCAACAGGCGGCATCGATAGTTGATTGCGTGGCACGTAGCCGTCGCTTTCAACCTCGACCATGACTGCGGGAGGAGACGCAACAGGCGAGGCGTCCGTCGACCGTTCCTCCTCGGACGCGGATGCACGGCCGGACGTATGAACCACTTCGGCCGCCTGAAGGGACTCACGGGTCGGTAAAGGCAAAGGCGGGGGCGGCGCAGGAAGAAGGGGGACCGTTCGCACCCGCATGGAGGAGGCAGCGTCTCCGATCACACCGGTCGGCGCACCTTTCGGGGCGACAGGCGAAATTCGCGACGAAAGCACTGCAGCGTGAAGCGCCAACGAAAGCGCCGCGCTCGCAAGAAGTACGTATCGCATCCTTGTCTGGCCCGGCGCATGCCGGGCCAAGACCGCTTTCATCGAAGTTCAGTCCACCAGCTCGCGCCAGGAGGTTCTATGCACGCTGCCGGAGCCGGACGATGTCGCCACCGGCGGCGTCTCGATCACGTTGTCGCCATTGCTCTTCTGGTAAATGATGCGGGCATTGCCGTTGCTGTCCTGCACCCAGGTCATGCCCATGATCAACCCGTCGGTGCTGAAGAGCCCGCCGGCCGGGTTGGTTGTGACAACGCCGCCATTGGCCACATTGAGGTAGTAGCGCCAGGCCGTGCCGCCCGACGCGCAGGCGTCGCCGTTCGGGATGGCGGTGGCAACCGACAGGGTGCTGAACTGCAGGCCCAGGTTGGTATTCACGCGTTCACGCGAATGCGGCAGGTCGATCCACCAACCGCCCTTGGTCGCCCAGTTGACGGACGTGTTGGATACCGAGGCCGATGTCGCAGTTGCCACAGGACCATTCAACGTGAATGTCTGCCTGACGAAGTTTTCAGTGTCGGCGCGCACGTCGCTCCATCCGGTAGCGATCAGCGTGTCCCTCACCGCATAGATGCTTTGCTGTGTCGAATCCGCAATGTCCGACGAACCCAGGTACCGGCCCGTCGCAACCACGACCACCGGCTTGCCTGAAATCTCCACGGTTTCCGGTTTTGTGGTGATGGGTTGCGGCGTCGAGTCGTTGATCTGGAACTTTGCGAGCCGCATCGCTGCCCGGTTGGGTTGCAGGAGCCCGTCGATGTCGAAGCGCCAGAGGTTGCCTTGCTGATCGCCGCCGTAGAAGCGCTTGGCTGTGTTGTCGCTGGAGCTTTCGATCCAGGCGTTGATCTTTGCAAGGCCGCTCGGGGCGGTGCTGCTGCCGTCGCTGGTGGGAATGTCCAGCAGCAGGGCGCCGGTGTTGGCATTCAGAACGTAGAGGTGACCCTTGCCGTCGCCGCTGGTGTTGTTGTAGCCGGAAGCAAAGGCAACGATCCAGGTGCCGTCGCCGCGCTTTGCAATCACCGGGTTGCCGAAGCTCAGGCCCAGGTTGGGATCGGTGAACTCCCAAAGAGCCTTGGGATCGCTGGGGTCGGTAATGTCCAGTGCGTAGTAACCGCGGCCGCCGCTGTTCAGGCCGCCAACAACAATGGTCTTCCAGGTGGTGCCGACCTTGATGTCGCCCATGACCGGTGCTCCGTCCACGGAGTATTGGTGCTTCGAACCATAGCTCGTGTCAGCCATCTTGTAGAGGTTGGGCATGACGGCGCCTGGAACATAGGCCCAGAGTTCGGTGCCGCCTGCACTGCCGGTGGCGGCCGAGAAGGCGTGCAGCATGCCGTCGTTCGAGCCAACGTACACCACGGGTGCGCGGGTCGATTGTGCCGTAACGAAGTCGGCGTAGCCGGCGTCGGCATAGCGGAAGGGCGGCTTTCCGACATAGACCGGGGCGCCGTTGATGATGTCGCCCAGCACGTGTTCGCGTTTGCGATAGAGCGCGGCAATGCTGTTGTTGGACGTGTCGACGCTGGTCGTTTCGTAGGTGCGTACGCCGCGCAGGTAGTCGACGAGGTTGGCGCCATTGTTGGCCAGGGTCTTGTTGCTGTCAGAAAGCACCGAGCACTGCGCGGCAATCAGGGTCTGGCTGCACAGATTGTCGAAGTAACCCCTTTGCGCAGTGCTCAGGTTGCCGTATTCGAAGCTCCGAAGGGCCGAACCGTCGCTGAAATAGATCCTGCGGTCCGAAGCGCCCGTCGCATCGAGCTTTGCCTGCGCAGACCACGTGGCGGTATTCGCAATGACGCCCGTTGAACCGTTGATTGCAAAGGCCTGCAGATCGCCGGTCCACAGCTGCGTGGTGTAGCTGGCACGGAAGACCAGGTTGTTGTCGCCGGCCACCAGTTGGAGCGAACTGGTCGATGCCGTGGCGCCCGAGCCCGAAACCTGCTGCACCGACGTGACGACGCCGTTGATGGCTTCGCTCAGCGCGCCGGCATTGAGTGCCGAGTAATACTGGCCGCGGCCATTGACGGCCGCATGCCACAGGTCATCCACGTTGGTGGCGTTGCCGCCCTGGCCGTCATTCAGGTCCGCGCCCTCCGGCACGGGCCAGTTCAATCGGCCGCTGGTCAGGTCAACATAGGAGCCGGCGGTCTGGGTCAGGTAGTTCTTGTCATAAGGCAAGGTACCACTCACGCCGAGGCCGATGGTGAACGAATTCATGTGCTGCCATGAAGCCCTGTCGCTCCCCACCGGGCGCACGATGTTGCTGCAAACATCCTGGCTGCTGCCGGAACTGCTCGAAGTGCAGTTGCCGAGCGCACTGGTTCGCAGGTCCGTCGCAAAGTAGTACTGGGCAACGTCGGCCAGCGTATTGCCGGTACCCCCTGAGGTGGACTGCGTTTGGGTTGGCGTGCCTGTAACAGGAGCCTGGGCAACCGGCGTCGAGTTGGTTATGGCTGCCGGTGTAGACCATGCGCCCCAGGTTCCTGCGACTGGAACCGAATAGACCGTTACGTTGTCGCCCTTGGCTGTCTGGTAGGTTGTGTTTGCGGTTCCGGCCGTGAAGCTGCTGCTGGCGGTGGGAGGGCCATTGCTTGTGAGCGACTCGGTCGGTGTCGCGGTACTGATCCAGTTGGAAGTGACTGGCGTGCTGGTGCTTCTGGACGTCTCGACACCGTCGGTTGTCACTACCGTCTCGGCGTAGGACAAGGTTGCGGATTGAGGCGTCGTACGGGTTCGGGTTTGCGTCTCGGTGTAGCTCTGATTTGTACGCGTCGTGACAGGATATCTTCCTCTGTTTGAACCGCTGGTGGCTGGCGTTGAAGAAACAGTGGTGGCGGTACGCGTCCAGGTTCTGGTTTGGGTCTGCGTGGAAACCGAGTTTCTCGTCAGCGCCTGGGTGTAGGGCGTCACGGTTGTGACGATGACCTGGGCGTCGTCCCTCATGGGGCGCGCCTCGGTACCGTCTTGCTGCCCGATCTCACTGGTACCGTTGAGCTTCAGGCCCTTGGTCTTGTTCCAGTAGCCGTCCGTCGAGAGGAGCGCATAGTTGCGTTGGCAGGAGTACTGGACGGGGTCGTAGCTCTGATCAGGAGCCTTGTTCGCAAAATACCGTCCCGCCTTGGACAGGGCCGAGCGCAACGGTGTCCACCCGTTCGGCGAGGCACTGTAGAGGCTGTTGTAGAAGTTGGTTTTTTGCGCCAGATCGAAATCTTTGACATCGCGAAAGTAGTTGTCGCCATCCACCGCGGTTCCATCGCTGATTGTGCTGAAGCCAACGCGGTAGCTCGAGTCGAGCGCCGCGATCGCCCGGCCCATGGCGGTACGCATCAACAGGTAGCGCTTGCGGTAGTACGAATACCAATTGGCGTAGTTTTGAGCTTCGGCGGAAGCGCTGGTGACCCTCACCGGGTGAAAGAGCGTGGTCGTTGAGGTGGTCGCGGTTCTGCATTCGTTATAGAACGTGTTCCGGACAGCTCCCTCGCTTGTGTAGGCCCAGCCCATCTTGGGCTGAGTACCGCTGTAGGTGTAATAGACCTGGTCGTTGAGATCCGTGGTGGGATTGGTGGTGGGGTTCGCTGCTTTGTAGCCATCGTCGCGTGCGGCTGTAAAAACCGCATTGGGATAAGACGTTCCGTCCGCATTGAGCGGTGGCGAATAGGTCATGGTGGGGTCGTAGGCCACGCCATTGCATTGCGCGGAACTGTATCCATACCTGCCGCTGGTCATTTGGTCCGGCATGTAGTCGTTGTCCATACTCCCCGAATCGTCCAGAACGAACAACAGGTTCGGCTTGGCTTGAACGGCAGGCAGCGTGGCCAGCGGCTGATTCGACAGGTCTGTGGAGGCCGCCTCGACAACGGGGGCGAACAAACCCACCAGAAATGCACAGACCATCACCGCGCAGCAGATGGCCTGCCTTTGGGGCTTTCGATCGAGGACAGGAGTGAGTCTATTTTTCATGGTGTTGGGTTTTCCGTCTGGCGCCGGATCGGCGCTCCCTCATCAGAAATGGACAATGGTTTCGGTGAAGCTGGCTGTGTTGCGCGCGCCCAGCACGCGCACCACGATGCGGTAGTACGGTCCGGATGCACCACCGGCAAAAGGCTGCTCGGCGTAGTTCATTTCGCCCTTCTTGGTCACGCTGGCACCGCTGCTCGAAATCGGCTTGGCGCAGCTGATGCTTGCATCCGTGAGGTAGTTGCCTGGTTTGGAGCAGAGCCTGAAGATGACGAAGCGTGCGTTGTTGTTGTTGATGGTGCCGGCATCTGCGGTCGTGACGGTGCAGCCGTTGTATGTGCCCGTCGTGGCGGACTGGCAGGTATTGCCGTCCCAGTCGATCAATTGGCGGTTGTTGCTGGCGGCAAGTTGCCGGCCGGTTACATCGATCGGCGGTTTTGCCGTGACCCCGTCGGCAGCAAGCTCCTGCGTGCTTGCGTAGTAGCCGCTCGAAGCAGCGTCGGTGTTCAGGCTGGCGCTGTTGGCAGTCAGCCAGTCGATGGCCTGGCGCGCGGCCTGGTCTGCGGACGAGGTGGCATCCTGCTTGAAACCCATGTTGCCCAGCAGCAGCGTGCTGGTATCGACCGAACGCACCAGCGCCAATGTTGCAAGCAAAAGCGCGACCAGGGTCAGCAGAGCGAAAAGCAGTGAGACGCCGCGCTGAGGGCTCCGGCGTTGGGAAAGATTCGATGGTCTGATTTGCATGGCGATGGCTCAGGAATTCCAGAGAACGTTGCGCAGCGGCACGATCGTGTCGTAGACCTTGAAGCGGTAGTGCTCCCATTCGGGGACGTGGCTCACCTTCAGCCCAAGGCACTTGCTCGCGCCATGGCAGGTCGCAGTGCCTGCGATGGTGGCGTTGGCACCGACGTCCCACTGAGGCGGCCCTGCTGTGACGGCCTCCTTCTCGTATTGGTTGCTGCGCGCTACTACCGCAATACGAATCGCGAGCACTTGCAGCCAGCCGGCGTTGGTGGTGGGCGTGGAGTTGTCGTAGGTGTCGACAACGCCGTCGCCATTGGTGTCCTTGCCGTACATGGCCTGGACGTTGACGATCTGCGGATAGAGCTCCAGCGGCGGGTTCGTCAGCGCCCCGTTTACAGGGGAGCGTTCGACCATCTGGAGGCTGTTGGCGCTACTGACCGAGTAGCTGCGATAGACCATCGAACCCATGTTCAGCAGATAGCTGCCCGACGCGTATCCACTCGTCGGAAATATGCTGTTCTGGTTCCATTTGCTTGCAGCGGTAGCGGCGTGGGGTACGCGTGTAGGGCCCAGTGTCGTGGCTGGAGATGTCGTGTCGTTGGTCACGCTGAACAGCGTGCACCCCATGCCGGTGCCTTGTATTTTTGGCACGGCGATCATCATGTTGCCGACCACCGCGCCGAATGAGGATGCCACCTCGAAGTAGTTGCTGGACTGCGGGTGGTCTTCCTTGAGAACCATGGGGGCCGAAAAGTTCGTGGTCCGGCCTTGCAAGACAGTGATCGTGTCCGGTGCGTTGGTGTCGGTGTCTGTGCCGTTGGTGATGACGACCGGAGCCAGCGGAAAGACGAACGACGCGCCACCCGCGTCGTACTTCCCCGTCACCGGGCAGCCGAGAGCATCCGGGCTGGCTGCTGCACCGTAGCCCGCCATCTGCACATCGCGCTGAAGCGTGAAGAGCGACAACGCGCCATTGACCTGTGCATCGCTGCCCATGGTGATCGAGCGCTTCTTGCCTTCGGCGAGCGCGAGCACCTGGCTGATGACCAGCACTGTGAGCAGACCCAGGACAAGGCCGACCATGAGCTCGACCAGGGTGAAGCCCCGCTGGGAAGGATGCTTGGAGAGGATGTATTTAGCGGTGCGCATCTCAGTTCGCAGCCTTGGAGACGGTGGTGTGCGTGACGTACTGGTGCGTTTCGCCATTCGGCATCGTCCAGCTGATGGTGACGGCGACATCGCCAGAGCTTGCGTTGACAGTGACGGCGCCGGTTCCACCAGGCAGGCTGCTGCTGACCTTTCTCTGCCATTCGCCGCATCGAGCTTGAGAGGCGCAGCCGGTGCCGTTGTAGCTCGCAAGATTGGTGAGGTCGGACCACATGCGTCCATTCAATTCGCTGGCCAGGTAGGTGGCATCGGCGCGCACCTTGGAATCGGTCTGCGCTCGCGTCATCGACGCCTGCAGGCCGACGAGACCGAGCACGCCGAGCATGAAGATCAGCAGCGCAACGAGCACTTCGATCAATGCGACGCCCCGCGTTTTCAGGGCTTGGCGAGGCGTGCACCGCACATGGCGGATTTGGCCGGACGCGCGCGTGCGATTCACTCGGTTCAGCATTTGCGGGGATCCTTTGCCGTGCTGTCGACGATGGCCGGCTCGCACATGCGCACCGAGCCGGAGGGCGAGACAACGATGCGCAGCGCGCGGGTGCCTGTAGTGGTTCCGGTCACGTCGATCTGGCCAATGGCATCGCTATTGGCAATGCGCCCAAAACCATTGAAGGTGACGCTCGTACCCTCGGTCGATCCGTCAGCGGCTTGAACCGCCGCCACAGTGACTCTTCCGCCGGTGTCGCCGGCGGGACGCCCTGTAACGATCATGGGGGAGCTGGTCGTCGACGGGGCGTCGGCGCAATGCCCGATCGGGGAATTCACGCTCACGATCCACGCGCCGCTGGCACCCGAGAGAGAGCAGTCATCGCTCAGCACTGCCGGGTCATCGAGAGACACCAGCCAGAGCGACACATTCTGATTGCGCCGCACAGCCTCGCCGCGCGCCAGTTGGAGCCCGTTCTGCAGCGAATCGGCAACGTTGCGAATGCGGGTGTTTTCCAGCCAGGTGCCGATGCTCGGCATGACGGCGAAGAGGATCAGCGCCAACACCGCGATGGTGACGATCAGTTCGACCAGAGTGAAGCCGCGTTGCCGCATGGTGATCGACATGGTTCGATCAGCAAGCGCTGCTGCTTGTAAGCCAGCACGATTGGGTTACGGTGCTGCCTTTGAACTGGGTGGTCGCGCGGTCGCCATTGTGGTTGAGGGTGTAGGTGTGTCCGACCGCTTGCCCCGCGCTTCCGGTGGCGGTGATGACATAGTTCTGCTGGCTGTTCGAAGTCGAACAGGTGTAGCTGAAGTACTTGACGTTGGGAGGCGAGAAGGCGGCTGCGGCATTGGCGGCGCAATTGGTTCCGGAAGGACCGTAGTTGCGGTTGTCCTGGTAGTACTGCTCCATCGTCGCCCGGTAAGCGGACAGCGTATTGAATGCCTCCGGCAATTGGCCGCGGCGCACATAGTCGTTGTACGCAGGAATCGCGATCGAGGCCAGGATGCCGATGATCGCCACAACGATCATCACTTCGATCAGCGTGAAGCCGGACGAACCGCGCTGCGCCTGGACGGCGCGACGCAGAGAGCTTGCTTGTTTCTTCAAGAGACACCTTTCGGACCGATTCCGGGCCTTCCGCCGGAGGGCGGGCAACAGTTGTAGACAGTTGTCTAAGAATGTCTCCAAATGTGTTTTTCCGCAAAACCGCTCGTCTCCCACCCGCCGCCATTCGTCGGCCCGGCCGGTCGGCACAATTGGCGGAATGACTTCCCGCGCAGCGCCTGCCGAGGCGGCCGCTCTCTCGCCTAAAGCCGTCGGCGCCGTGCGTGCCGGGCTGGTGGCGTTTCCGTTTCTCTGTCCGCTCGTGGCCGGCCCGTCGGTCCAGGCCTGGCAGCTGCTGGCCACCTGGGTCTGCCTGGCGGCGATGCTTCTGGCCATTCCTGCCGCCGTGCCGGCGCGCGGCATCTGGGCCTGGCTGGGCGCTGGAGCGGCGGCGGTCGTGCTTTTTTCCTCCCCGCACACCGGCGCCGCCGCATGGCTGCCGGCGGTGGTCGTGCTCGCCGCCATGGCGGCCGCGGCCTGCGTGGGCGCGGGCATGGTGCGCGGCGGGCCGGGCACCTCGGGGGTGCTGGCGGTGGGCGTGCTGGTGGCCGGCCTCGTCAGCGCGGTGCTCGGCCTGCTCCAGTACTACGGCTTGGCCGAGCCGCTGGTGCCCTGGACCACCACGCCCGCGCTGGGCCAGGCGTATGGCAACCTGCGCCAGCGCAACCAGTTCGCCACGCTGATCAGCATGGCGCTGGTGGCTGCGCTCTGGATCTACGCTGCGCAGCCCTCGGCGCGCATTCGGCGCTGGCTGGTGGCGGCGGCGCTGCTGCTGCTGGTGGCTGCGGCGGCGTCCACTTCGCGCACGGGCCTGCTCCAGCTGCTGTCGATCGTGGGCGTTGCCGCGTTCATTGCGCGGCGGGAGCGCCGCGGCGTGGCCCCGGATGGCGCCGGTACGCCGCCCTTCAGCCTGCCGCCGCCGCTGGTGCTGCTGGCGATGGTGCCGGTCTACTTCGCCATCGCCTGGCTGCTGCCGCAGCTGGCGGCGGGCGAGGTCGAGGGCATGATGCAGCGGCTGCAAGAGGGCGCGCCGGGCGACCACACGCGGATGATCCTGTGGCGCAATGTGCTCTCGCTGATTGCCGCGCATCCGCTTGCGGGGTGGGGCTGGGGCGAGCTGGCCTTCGCGCACTACAGCACGCTGTACGACGGGCCGCGCTTCCCGGAGATATTGGACAACGCGCACAACCTGCCGCTGCATCTGGCGGTGGAATTGGGCATTCCGGCGTCGGTGCTGATCTGCGGCGGCTTTCTCTGGATGGTGCTGGCGGCCAGGCCCTGGCGCGAGCGCGATCCGGTGCGGCTCATGGCGTGGGGCATGCTGGGCGCGATCGCGCTGCACAGCCTGCTCGAATATCCGCTCTGGTACGGGCCGTTCCAGCTGGTGTTCGGGCTGTGCCTGGGCATGCTGTGGCCGGCGCGGGGTGGCGGCATGGCTTTGCCGCCTGTCTTGTCTTCCATCGCGGCCGCGGTGCTGATGGCGGTGGTCGGCTATGCCACCTGGGACTACATCCGCATCAGCCAGATCTACCTGGCGCGCGACGAGCGCCTGCCGGCCTATGAGGACGGCACGCTCGCCAAGGCCAGGAAATCGTGGCTCTTCTCAAGGCAGGTCGACTTTGCCGAACTCACGCTCACGGCCGTCACGCCGGCCAACGCCGCGGCGATGCATGCATTGGCCGAGCGCACGCTGCATTTCTCACCCGAGCCGCGCGTGATCGTCAAGCTGATCGAGAGCGCCGAGCTGATGGGGCGGAGCGAGGAGGCGCGTGACCAGGCGGAGCGTTTCCGCATCGCCTTTCCGGCGGAGTACGAGCGCTGGCTGAAGGGGCTGCCGGTGGACGGGCAGGCGCCCTAGGCTTTAGGGGGCGGCCAGGTAGCTCCCCGACTTGCCGCCATGCTTTTCCAGCACGTGCACGTCGGTGATGCGCATGCCGCGGTCCACGGCCTTGCACATGTCGTAGATGGTGAGCAGCGCCACCTGCACGGCGGTCAACGCTTCCATCTCGACGCCGGTCGGTCCCACGGTCTCGACCGTGGCGGTGCACACCACCTGCGGCGCGTTGCTTTTTTCGGCCAGCGCAAACGCCAGCGCCACGCGCGTGAGCGCCAGCGGGTGGCACAGCGGGATCAGGTCGCTGGTCTTCTTGGCGGCCTGGATGCCCGCGATGCGGGCGATGCCGAGCACGTCGCCCTTCTTGGCGGTGCCCGATTCGATCAGCGCCAGCGTGGCGGGCTGCATCTCGATGCGGCCCGTGGCCACGGCCACGCGATGGGTGGCGGGCTTGGCCGCGACGTCGACCATGTGGGCCTGGCCCTGGGCATCGAAATGGGTGAGGGAACTCATGTGTGAACGTTCGGGTGTAGAGGTGCATCATACGAGCCCGAGCCATGGACGAGGAATGCCGCGCTTGACTCCCTTTGCCACCAAAAAGACTTCCGCCGCGCCCACACTGCGGTCGCTCTGTGCTACCGTTTTGATAGCGTGCCAGGTGCTGCTGCCGGTACCGGCCCGCGCCCAGATGCAGGTGCTGCCGGGCTTGGGCGACGGCGGCGAAATGACCGCCAGCGCCGAGCGCCAGCTGGGCGACCAGATTGCGCGCGAGCTCTACCGCGACACCGACTACATCGACGACCCGGTGGTCGCCGCCTACGTGCAGGACATCTGGCAGCGCCTGCTGGCCGCCGCCCGCCAGCGCGGCGAGCTCACGCCCGAGCTCGACGAGCGCTTTGCTTGGACCATCCTGCTGGGGCGCGACCGCAACATCAATGCCTTTGCGCTGCCGGGCGGCTACCTGGGCCTGAACATGGGCCTGATTGCCACGGTGGGCAGCCGCGACGAACTGGCCACGGTGCTCGGGCACGAGCTGTCGCACGTCACGCAGCGCCACATCTCGCGCATCATGAACCAGCAGGGCAAGCAGATGCCGCTGATGCTGGCGGGCCTGATCCTCGGCATGATCGCGGCCAGCAAGAGCCGCAACGCCGATGCGGGCCAGGCCGTGATGATGGGCAGCCAGGTGCTGTTCATGCAGAACCAGCTGAGCTTCTCGCGCGACATGGAGCGTGAGGCCGACCGCGTCGGCTTTGGCGTGATGACGCAGGCGGGCTTCGCGCCGCAGGGCGCGGCCGCCATGTTCGAAAAGCTGCAGTACGCCTCGCGCCTGAACGACAACGGCTCCTACCCCTACCTGCGCAGCCATCCGCTCACGTCGGAGCGCATCTCGGACATGCAGGGGCGCTTCCAGTTCCGCCCCGATACCGCCCCGGCCATGCCGCTGGCCATGGACCACGCCATGATCGCCGCGCGCGCCCGCGTGCTCACGCGGCCGGGCGTCGACGTGCTGCGGCTGTGGGTGGATGCGGCCTCCAGCGGCGAATTCGCCAAGAGCAGCGCGGCCCAGCAGGCCGGCACGCTCTACGCGGCCGCGCTGTCGGCCAAGGAACTGCGCGACTTCCGCGCCGCGCGAGCCATGGCCGAGCGGCTGACGGCGCGCACGGCCGACGACGCCTCGGCCGCCAAGCTGGCGCGCTGGCTCCATGCCGAGATCGAGCTGGCCGGCGGCGGCGCCCCCAAGGCCGCCAGCCTGCTCGACGCCAAGTCGAAGGAACGTCCGGAGATGCTGCTCGCGGCCGATGCCGCCGTGGCCACGCGCCAGCCCGGGCCCATGGTGCCGGTGCTGCGCGACTGGGTGGCCACGAATCCGCGCGACGCCACCGTCTGGCGGGCCCTGGCCAACCTGTATGGCGCGCAGAACGATTCGGTGCGCGCGGTGCGCGCCGATGCCGAGGCCAACGTGGCCATCCTCGACTACCCGGCCGCACGCGACCGCCTCAAGGCCGCGCAGGAGCTGATCCGCAAGCCCGGCGTGCCCGTCGACCACTACGAGGCGTCGATCATCGACACCCGCGCGCGGGCCGTGGAGGTGCTGGTGAAGCGGCAGGCCGAGGAGCCGCCGCTGAGGTGAAGCCGGGCAGCGCGAAAGCGCCGCCCGCCCTGGCGGCTCAGCCCTTGGAGAGCAGGCCGCCCAGCGCGGCCTCGATGACCAGGCCCAGCAGCGAATAGATCAGCGAGCCGATCAGCGCCGCCACGAAGCCGCTGACCTGGAAGCCGGACAAAAGGCCCGACGCGGCCCAGAACAGCAGCGCGTTGATCACGAACAGGAACAGCCCGAGCGTGACGATGGTGACCGGCAGCGTCAGCACCACCAGCACCGGCCGCACGACCATGTTGAGCAGGCCGATGACGGCCGCGGCAATCAGCGCGGAGCCGAAGCTGTTGACCTGGACACCGCTGTAGAGATAAGCCACCGCCAGCAGCGCGACAGCGCTGAGCAGCCATTTGATGATGATGCGCATGCGGCGCAGGATACCCCAGAGCCCCCAAAACAACGAGCCCCGGAGCGTTGCCGCGCCGGGGCTCGTCAGGGAGAGGTTGCGTCCTTATTCGGCCAGTTCGTTCGCCAGCACCAGCAGCGCACCCATGCCCATCACGGCGCCCGGAAAGGCCCAGCCCGACTGGCGCGCAGGCGCCTGGTCGAGCGTGACCGGCTCCAGGTCGACGCCGATCTTGGGGCGGCGCGCATCGACCACCAGCGTGGCCGCATGCTCGCGCTTGAGCTGCTGCGTCAGTTCGGCCAGCGGGCCCTTCGCCAGCACCGGCGTCACCTGTCCGCCATTGCGCTCGAGCAGCGGCAGCAATTGCGCCTGCACCTTGCTGAACCACTTGGCGCGCCAGTTCTCGCGCGCGCTGTGGCTCACCCACTTGCTGATGCGGTGCGTCATGCGCGGAGCGCAGGCCACCAGTACCCAATGGCGTGCCACGACGCTGTTGGCGTCCGGAGCAAGCTCGGCGAACTGCTCGGCCGCGTAGCCGGCGTCGTCGACGTACAGAATGACCTTTTCCATGGGTGCTCCTTCAAGTGGTTAGGCGGCCGTCAGCTCGACGACGTGGCGGCTTCGGCCGGCTTCTGGCGAGCCTGGCGCACGGCCACCCACTTGCCGACGGCCAGCACCAGCAGCGCGCCGGCAATGCCTGCGGCGTACCTGATGGTGTCGGTCTGAGGGAGCTTCGGCACCCAGGTCCAGGCCGCGGTGTTCGCCAGCGCGGGGTCGGACACAGCCATGGTGCCGGCAATCCAGCCCAGCAGCATGCCGCCGAGCGTGATGATGATCGGGAAGCGGTCCATCAGCTTGATGACCAGCTGGCTGCCCCAGACGATGATCGGAATGCTCACCAGCAGGCCGAAGATCACCAGCGGCATCTGATGGGCCTGGCCGGCGCCTTGCGCGGCACCGGCAATGGCAATCACGTTGTCCACGCTCATCACCAGGTCGGCCACGATCACGGTCTTGACCGCGCCCCACAGCTTGTCGCTGCTCTGGATGTTGCCGTGCGCGTCGTCATGGTCGGGTGCCAGCAGCTTGATGCCGATCCACACCAGCAGTGCGGCACCGACCAGTTTCAGGAACGGAATGGCCAGCAGCGTGAGCGCGAAGAAGATCAATATGACCCGCAGCACGATGGCACCGGCCGTGCCCCAAAGGATGCCCTTGGTGCGCTGCGCGGGCGGCAGCTTGCGGCACGCCAGGGCAATGACGACGGCGTTGTCGCCACCGAGCAGGATGTCGATCATGATGATCTGACCGACCGCGACCCAGAATTCCGGGGTCATGAACTGTTCCATAGATTCCTCTTGTCTTCGCGCGGTCCGTCCATCCTAGGCTGGATGGCGGCGGTCCGGCGCATGCGTTGCATTTCGATCCATCCCGTGCAGGAATGTCGAAGCGATGGCGAAGACCGGGCAATGAAGACCGGGGATTTCTGGAACGCTTCGACCAAACCTGCGCAGGTTCAAATCGAAGGTCTTGCTCGACAGCGCGCACCCCGGAGGGCACGTGTTGCCCGACAGGCCGGAAGTGTTGTGCTTCGTATTGACGACCTGTCGATTTCCGCCGTTGTGCGCGGCGGTCGGGAGCTACTCCCCTTCGTGGGCGGGATTAGAGCATCGCGGCCCCTGTTCTGGCAACCTGAAAATTTTTGGGCCTCAAAAAGAATGCTCTCGAAGGCCGTATGAACAGGGGCTGCGGCGCTATGGGTTTTGTAGCTCCTATAACCTTCGGCTGACGTGGGACATTGCCGGACTATGATCGCCGCTCGCTGATTTTTCTCTCTTCATGGCCGCCATTCACATCACCGACATCGAGGCCGCCATCAACCATTGGCGGGAGAAAAGCCCCTCGCCCGACGGCATCACGCTGGCGCCCGAATTGCGCGCGCTGGCCGAGGTCTACGCGCTCATGGTGTTCCACCACGAGGACGAGGTCGACGAGTTCGGCTTTCCCGAAAAGGCCTGGGCCGCCTGGCTCGACTGGTACCACAGCACGCCCGACACCCCCTGCATCGCGATCTGCTCCACCAGCCAGGGCGACGACCAGTGCAAGGGCTGCGGGCGCAGCTTCGACGAGGTGCAGCACTGGCCCGCCATGACGCCGGCCGAAAAGCGCGTGACCTGGCGCCGCATCACCATGGAAGACTCGGCCTGGCGCTTCAACAAGTACGCGGAGCGTGCACGCGAGGCCGAGCCGCCGCAGTGGCCCGACGATCCCGCCGAACCCCTCGGCCCCGACGACACCCCCTGAAAGAGGCCGCCCCATGCGCCGCCTTGCCCAGGCTCCGAACCTCGCGATCGCCGCCCTGTGGGTGCATGCGCTGCGGGAGGAGGGCGTGGAGGCGACGGTGCAGCGCGAATACCTGGGCGCCGTCATGGGCCAGCTGCCGCCCGACCAGTGCCTGCCCGAGATCTGGATCGACGACGAAACGCAGTTCGAGCGCGCGCAGCAGGTGCTGCATGCGGCCCAGCATCGGCCGCAGCGCAATTGGCAGTGCGCCTGCGGCGAGCGCATCGAAGGCGGCTTCGAGCAGTGCTGGCACTGCGGCGCGATGATGCCGGTGGCCTGAGCTACTTCCAGCGCAGCAGTTCGACGTCGATGCTGTTCGTGCCGTCGCCCAGCGTCAGCGTGTTCTCCTGGATCGTCGCCTGCAGCTGCATGCTGCGCTGCGCGAGCGCTGCCAGCGCCTGCGAGGCTTCCGTCGGCACCCGGTAGACCTGCAGGTTCTGCGGCCGCGAGAGCTTGTTCTCGATGCCGCGCCACCAGATCTCGGCGGCATGGTTGAAGCAGTAGACGATCACCTCGTCCGCCTTGCCGCAGGCCTTGATGACGGGCTTGTCCTCGGGCTGGCCGACCTCGATCCACAGCTTGGTCTCGCCGGTGAAGTCGCGCAGCCAGACATCGGGCTCGTCCACGTTCGACAGGCCCGCGCCGAAGGCCAGCGTGCCGTCGCCGTTGCACACGTCCTGCAGCTTGTGCGCGTTGAGCGCGAGCGCGACGAGCCGGATCATCATCCGCTCGTCGGTCTCGCTCGGGTGGCGCGCCAGGGTCAGCGCATGGTCGGCGTAGTAGCCGTGGTCGATGTCGGCCACCGCGAGGGCGGCCTTGAAGATGGTGGATTTGAGGGCCATGGGTGCGCGAGTGTATGCGCCCCCACGGGCCGCGTCAGAACGCCACCGAGGCCTGCAGGTACACCGTGCGCGGCTGGCCCACGTACTTGCCGCCGTTGTTGTCGACCGAGCGGTTGTAGTAGCGGCGGTCGAACAGGTTCTTGACGCCGACGGCCAGCTTCAGGTGGCTCATCGAGGGGCCGAAGTCGTACGCGGCGCGCAGGTTCATGGTGGCGTAGCCCGGGATGTTGCCGAGCCGGCCGGTCGAGTCTTCCAGCGTGATGTACTGCGCACCGTCGTCGGGCGAGCCCGGCGAGCGCTGCTTCGACTGCGCGTACACGTCGGCATTGAAGGTCCACGGCCCGCGCTCGTAGCGCGCGCCGAGCGTGGCCACCTGGCGCGAGTAGAAGGGCAGGTCGCGGCCGGCAAAGGCCCCGGCCTTGGCGATGGCCTGCGTGTAGGTGTAGGTCGCCGACACCGACAGGCCCTTGAGCGAGTCGCTCAGGCTGCCGAGCTGGTAGCGCAGGGCCGACTCCAGGCCGCGGTGCCGCGTGGCGCCCAGGTCGGTCCACTGCCCGACGTCGCCGGTGATGGAGCGGGCCAGCAGCAGTTCCTTGTCGAAGTTGATGTTGAACAGCGTGAGCTCGCCGCTCCAGGCCTCGCCCTTGTAGTGCGTGCCGATCTCATAGGTCTTGGCCTTCTCGGGGTGCAGGCCGCTGGTGGACTGCGCGAGCTGCGCGTACTGCTGCGGCCCGAACGACACGCCGGCGTTCGCGAACACCGACCAGCGCTCGTTCATGCGGTAGAGCACCGACAGCGTCGGCAGCACTTCGTTGGAGTCGATCTTCGGGTAGTTCGCGCCGGTGACCCGGCCGTTCGCGAGCGTGAAGACGTCGTTGTGCGAGCGGATCGATTCGTAGCGCACGCCGGGCGTGACCGTCCAGTTGCCGAAGTCGATGCGGTCGTCGATGTAGAACGCATGGGCGGTGGTGCCGCCCTTGCTCGACTGGTAGGCGCGCTGGGCCAGCGTGTAGGCGTCGAAACCCGGGCTCGGCCGGTAGTAGCCACTGCGCGTCGCCACCTCGGAGGCCTCTTCCTTGAGGTAGCGCGCGCCGACGCTGATCTCCTGCACCACGCTGCCCGAATCGATCAGGCGCGAGTAGCGGGGCTCGAAGGCGTAGGTCTTGTAATTGCGTGGCGCCGAGGTCAGGCGCCGCTGGCCGGCGTTGGCGCCGGTGCCTTCCTGCTCGAGGTAGCTGCTGCGGTAGGAGTCCGTGTAGTAGCTCAGCATCTCGAACTTGTTCACGCCGTCGTCGTGCGTGTACTTGACCGAGCCGTCGGTGCGGCGTCCCGAGAATTCATCGAACGGACGGTCCGACTGGAACGGGTCGGCCGCGAACTGCGCGGTGGTCAGCCCGCCCGGCATGCGGCCCTTGCCCTCGAAGTGATGCAGCGTCACCGCGATGTCGTCGGTCTTCGACAGGCGGTAGGCGCCCTTGAGCATCAGGTCGTCGATGCTGGTGTGGTCGTTGCTCCGGCGAAAACCGTCGCCATGCGTGCCCGAATAGAGCAGCGCCAGGCCCAGGCCGTTCTCGTTGGTGCCGCCGATGAACAGGCTGGGCGTGGTCTTGGTGCCGCCGCCGTGGCCCGCGCTTTCCACGCCCACGCTCACTTCGCCCGCGAACTGCTTGGGAATCGGGCGCGTCACGAAGTTGATGATGCCGCCCACGTTCTGCGGGCCGTAGCGCACCGAGCCCGCGCCGCGCACCACGTCGACCGCTTCCAGGCTGCCGAGCGACAGCGGCGCCAGCGACAGCTGCGGCTGGCCGTAGGGCGCATAGGCCAGCGGCACGCCGTCCAGCAGGATGGTCGAGCGCGGCGACAGCCGCGAGGTGAGGCCGCGCACGCCCACGTTGAGCGAGATGTCGCTGCCGCCCGTGCCGTTGCTCTCCTGCACCTGCACGCCGGGAACCTGGCGCAGCGCCTCGCGCACGCTGGTGGCGCCGCTTTCCTGGATCTGCGTGCGCTCGATGATGCTGCGCGCGCCCGGGTGCTCGAGCACCTTGGTCTCGCTGGGCGTGCCGAGCCAGTCACCGGTGACGGTCACCGCCTCCAGCGACTTCGCGCCGGACGCGGAACCGGCCGGCTCGGCTTCGGCCGCCAGGCTCTGGAAGCTGATGGGGAACAGCGCCATGACCAGCGCGGCGCACTTCTTTTGTTTGAACAAGGCTTCTCCTCGGATATCAGTAAATCGAAAGCCGCGACGTCCCGCTCAGGAGCTCGTGCGGTTGTTGGCAAGGGCGATGTCGCGGGCCGCAGCGGCCACCGCACGGCGCCGCCACCAGAGCCAGATGCCGCTCAGGCCAAGGCCGCCGAGCGCCAGGCCGAGCAGCACGGTGATGGCCTGGTGCACCAGCCCGCCCAGCTCGCCCGTGTGCAGCGGATAGATCACCACCACCGCGCCGCTGCCGGCGTCCAGGTCCTGCCAGCGGCGCACCGCCAGCACCTCGCCCGTGAGCGGATGCAGCCACACCGAGCCGATGCCGTTCGGATGCGGATCGTCGGGCAGCCGGAAGCGCACGCGCATCGGGCGGTCCGGCTTGGCGGGCACCTGGGCATAGCCGATCGGCTGGCCCGGAAACACCTGCTGGGCGCGGGCGACGAGCTCGTCGAGCGAGAGCCGCGGAAGACCTGTTGCGGGGCCCTTCGGAACTACGGGCGGCTTGACCAGCTCCTGGCCCATGGCGGTGGAAATGAAGCCGCCGAGCGGCCGCCAGGCCATGTAGGCGCCCGAGAAGATCGACACCGCGATCACCAGCCCGAGCACCGCGCCGCCGATGCGGTGCAGGTCGAACAGCCCGCGCAGCAGGCCGCGGTTCAGCACGATGCGCAGCGACGGCGGCCAGCGCGTGGGCCACCAGAGCACCAGGCCGGTGACCAGCAGGAAGAGGTAGGCCAGCGCCACGAAGGCCAGGATGCCCTTGCCCGTGTCTTCCAGCAGCAGGCTGCTGTGCAGCTCGAAGAGCAGGTTGTAGGCGCCCTCGTGCGAGCCGCGCCGGCCTTGCTCCGCGCCGGTGGCGGGGTCGAGATAGAGCGTGCCGTCCCAGGGTCCGCGCACATACACCCAGAGCGTCTCGCGCGGGGTGCGCGGCGGGCGCAGCGTGAAGCTGGTGCCGGGGCCGAACTCGGCCAGGATGCGCTGGCGCAGCGGCTCGAGCGGCAGCGCGGCCGTTGTCGTTCCCGCATCGGCCGCGCTTCGCGCGACGAAGAGCGCGGGATGCGCATAGCGGTCGATCGGCAAGGCCACCACCAGCACGGCGCCAAGCAGCGCTGTGAGGGCCAGGACCGGACCGAGCGAAAGGCCGATCCAGCGGTGAATCTTGAGCCAGAGGCGTCTCAGGGGGGCGCGCAGCATGGACAAAAGGGACTTCGAAAAAGCCCCGTCTGGTTGTTGGCTGGCGCGCCGCAGGGGGCGCGTTGGCTGAAAAGGGGGCGTGGCACGACGAAAACAGCCGCCCTCGGGCGGCTGCGGCATCGGCGTGCGGGGAGGCTAGATTCTACTGGCGAGCTCCGCTGCCTTGCCCACGTAGCTCGCGGGCGTCATGGCAAGCAGGCGTTCCTTTTCCGCTTCGGGAATGTCGAGCGAGCGGATCAGGCCGTGCAGCGCCTCGGCCGTCACGGTCTTGCCGCGCGTCACTTCCTTGAGCTGCTCGTAGGCGCCCTGCACGCCGAAGCGGCGCATCACCGTCTGGATCGGCTCGGCCAGCACTTCCCACGAGGCGTCGAGGTCTTCGGCCAGCGCTTCTTCGTTGAGCTCCAGCTTGCCCAGGCCCGTGGCCAGGCTCGCGTAGGCCAGCGTGGCATAGCCGAAGGCCACGCCGATGTTGCGCAGCACCGTGCTGTCGGTCAGGTCGCGCTGCCAGCGGCTGATCGGCAGCTTCTCGCTCAGGTGGCGCAGCACCGCGTTGGCCAGGCCCAGGTTGCCCTCGGCATTCTCGAAGTCGATCGGGTTGACCTTGTGCGGCATGGTCGAGGAGCCGATCTCGCCCTTCTTGAGCCGCTGCTTGAAGTAGCCCAGGCTCACGTAGCCCCAGATGTCGCGCGAGAAGTCGACCAGGATGGTGTTGGCGCGCGCCACCGCGTCGAACAGCTCGGCCATGTAGTCGTGCGGCTCGATCTGGATGCTGTAGGGCTGGAAGTTCAGGCCCAGGCCGAGCGGCGCCGGCGTTTCGATCACCTTGCGGCTGAACGCCTCCCAGTCGAAGTCGGGCCAGGCCGCCAGGTGGGCGTTGTAGTTGCCCACGGCGCCGTTCATCTTGCCGAGCAGCTGCACCGAGGCAATCTGCGCGCGCGCCTTCGAGAGCCGCACCGCCACGTTGGCGATTTCCTTGCCCACGGTGGTCGGGCTGGCGGTCTGGCCGTGCGTGCGCGACAGCATCGAGACGCCGGCGAACTGGTGCGCCATTTCGCGCAGCTTGGCAATCAGCCCGTCGATGGCGGGCAGCATGACTTTTTCGCGTGCGGCCTGGATCTGGAGCGCGTGGCTGGTGTTGTTGATGTCTTCGCTGGTGCAGGCAAAGTGCACGAACTCGGCGGCGGCCAGCAGCTCGGGCCGGGCTTCGAACTTGGACTTGATCCAGTACTCGACCGCCTTCACGTCGTGGTTGGTGGTCTTCTCGATGTCCTTGATGGCCAGCGCGTCGGCCTCCGAGAAGTGGGAAACCAAGCCCAGCAGGTACTTGCGGGCGCCGCCCGTGAGCGGCTTGAATTCGGCAAAGCCGCAGTCCGACAGCGCGATGAACCACGCCACTTCGACCTGCACGCGCCGGTGCATGTAGCCCTGTTCGCTCATCAGCGGGCGCAAGGCCGCGAGTTTGGCCGCATAGCGGCCGTCAAGTGGGGAGAGGGCGGAAACGGTGGAGAAGCTCATTCCCCGAATTTTAGGTGGCTTGCCGCCGATGCACGTTTGCCACGGATCGGGGCCCGCTCCTTGGCCCTTCCCCTAAAATGATCATGAACAAACGTAATCAAAGCAAGGGGAGAGAGCTTTCATGAAACTGATCGGATCGGCCGCCAGCCCTTATGTGCGCAAGGTGCGCGTGGTGCTGGCCGAGAAGCGTCTCGACTACCAGTTCGTGATCGAGGACGTCTGGGCGGCCGACACCACCATCGCGCACTCCAACCCCCTGGGGAAGGTGCCTTGCCTCATCATGGAAGGCGGCGACGCGATGTTCGATTCGCGCGTGATCGTCGAATACCTCGACACCCTGTCCCCCGTGGGCAAGCTGATTCCCCAGCAGGGCCGCGAGCGCGCCGAGGTCAAGACCTGGGAAGCGCTGGCCGACGGCGTCATGGACGCCGGCGTTCTCTGGCGCCTGGAAGCCACCTGGTCCGGCCGCAGCGACGGCGAGCGCAGCGCCGCCTGGATCGAGCGCCAGCGCGCCAAGGTCGAAGGCGGCATCGCCGCCATGGCCAAGGGGCTGGCCGACAAGCCCTTTTGCAGCGGCATCCACCTGAGCCTCTCGGACATCGCCGTGGGCTGCGCGCTGGGCTGGCTGGGGCTGCGCTTTCCCGAGATCGACTGGCGCAACCGCCACTCCAACCTCGCAAAGCTGTACGACAAGCTGATGCTGCGGCCCAGCTTCATCGACACCCAACCATGAAAAAAGGCGCCAGAGGCGCCTTTTTCGTTTCAGGGCGCCGGTGTCTGCCGCGCCCCGCCCGTGCGGGAAATACAAAAATGCTGCGAGGCGCCCCGACGCGAAGGAGGGAGGGAGGGAGGAGGAGAAGAATCGCCTCGGGATTTCGACCAGACAAGACGCCTGGAAGACCTCGCAACATGAAAACTGGAAGGCATTTGCTGCCCTCGTCCGATATGAGCACAGTGTGCCAGCCCGGTTCCCCCTCCAGTGGTAAACGTTTGTGACCGTTAGTTCACAGCGGGCAAGGCCCTCAGCCCCCCGCCGCGAGTTGGCTCTCGATGACCTTGACGAAGGCGCTCTCGTCGGGCGCCGTCATGCTCGACCAGGCCTGCACCACCTTGCCGTCCCGCCCGATCAGGTATTTGTAGAAATTCCACTTCGGCGTGGTGCCGGAGGCCAGCGCCAGCTGCTTGAACAGCGGGTTGGCATTGGCGCCGCGCACCGAGGACTTCGCGAACATCGGAAACTTCACGCCGAAGGTGCTTTCGCAGAAGTCGGCAATTTCCTTGTTCGAGCCCGATTCCTGCGAGAAATCGTTGGACGGGAAGCCCAGCACCACCAGCCCGCGCGAGCGGTATTTGCTGTCCAGCGCCTCCAGCCCCTTGTATTGCGGGGTAAAGCCGCAGAAGCTCGCGGTGTTCACCACCAGCACCACCTTGCCCGCGTACTGGCACAGCGATTGTGGTTTTTCGTCCTGCAGCCGCGGGAAGGTGTGTTGCAGGGTGGGCGGGCAGGCCGCAGCGGCGGCGCCGTCGGCCGGGGCGGATGGCGCTGCAGAGGGTGTGGGAGAGGGTGCCTGGGCGACCGCCGTGCCAGCGGCAAGGAGGCATGCGGCCAGGGCGGCAGGGATTCGCATAAGGGGGCTCCTGAAGACAAAAAGGTGTGCATTTCGCGTCATAAGACCGCGCTTATCCACACATCATCGCGCGTCTGTCATGGGTGCGCCAAACGAGCCGACTAAAATCGACGGCCTTAGAAAGACTTTGATGCTTTATCCGGAACTCTTCAGACAACTCGAATCTGTCCGCTGGGACATGGACAAGGACATTCCCTGGCAGTCGTTCGATGCTTCGCTGCTGTCCGAAGAGCAGGCGCAGACCATCAAGATGAACGCCATCACCGAGTGGGCGGCGCTGCCGGCCACCGAGATGTTCCTGCGCGACAACCGCCACGATAGCGATTTTTCCGCTTTCATGTCGATCTGGTTCTTCGAGGAGCAGAAGCACTCGCTGGTGCTCATGGAGTACCTGAAGCGCTTCAGCCCCCAGCATGCGCCCACCGAGCAGGAACTGCACGAAGTGCGCTTCGACTTCGACCCGGCCCCGCCGCTCGAAACCCTGATGCTGCATTTCTGCGGCGAGATCCGCCTCAACCACTGGTACCGCCGTGCCGCCCAGTGGCACACCGAGCCGGTCATCAAGCACATCTACACCACGCTGAGCCAGGACGAGGCCCGCCACGGCGGCGCCTACCTGCGCTACATGAAGCGCGCCATGGAAAAGTTCGGCGACGAGGCGCGTGCCGCCTTCACCAAGGTGGGCGTGCTGATGGCCAGCGCGCGCCGCACCGCGCAGGCGCTGCACCCGACCAACCTGCACGTCAACAAGGCGCTGTTCCCCAACGACACCATCCAGAGCCGCATGCCCGACCCCGACTGGCTCGAGCACTGGCTCGACAAGCAGATCAAGTTCGACGCGGTCTGGGAAAGCAAGGTCGGCGAACGCATCCTGCACAACCTGAGCCTCTTGATGAACCGCAGCTTCAAGACCGTGCAGGAGCTCAACCGCTACCGCAAGGAAGTGGCCGCCACGCTCGGCCCCAAGGCCGAATACCAGGGCGCATAAAGCCTGTCACAAACCCGGTGGGTCGCCCGTCTTGTGAGCATGGACGATCCCACCCTCGCCTTCGACAGCCACCGCCGCCGCCTGCAGGGCATCGCCTACCGCATGCTCGGCTCCGTCGCGGAGGCCGAAGAGGTCGTGCAGGACGCCTGGCTGCGCTGGCACGAGGCCGACAAGGCCGCCCTGGGCAGTGCCGAGGCCTGGCTGGTCACCGTCGTCACGCGCCTTTCGATCGACCGGCTGCGCGCCGCGAAGGTCCAGCGCGAGCACTACATCGGCGCCTGGATGCCCGAGCCCACGCTGACCGGCGGGCCGGACACCCCGGAGCAACTGCTCGAACGCGCCGACAACATCTCCGTTGCCTTCCTGGCCGTGCTCGAGCGCCTGGCGCCCGAGGCGCGTGCGGCCTTCCTGCTGCGCGAAGTGTTCGATGCCGACTACGACGAGGTGGCCCGCACGCTCGGCAAGAGCGAAGCCGCCTGCCGGCAGCTGGTGCATCGCGCCAAGGCGCAGGTGCAGGAAGCCCGCCCGCGCTTCCAGGTGCCGCGCGAAACCCACCAGCGCCTGCTGCGCGCCTTTGCCGAGGCGGCCGCGCGCGGCAGCCTGCAGGACCTGAAGGCGCTGATGGCGGAAGACGTGGAGCTCATCGGCGATGGCGGCGGCAAGGTGCAGAGCTTCAGCAAGGTCCTGCGCGGCAGCCAGCGGCTCGCGCAGCTGTACTTCGCGCTGTGGCGCCGCATGGGCGCGGCGGTGCGCATGGAACTGGTGGAGATCAACGGCGAGCCCGGGCTGTTGCGCTTCCTGGACGGCCAGCTCGAATCGGCCCAGACCTTCGAGATCGAGGGCGAGCGCATCGTGCGCGTCCGCGTGCAGCGCAACCCCGACAAGCTCGCGCGCATCGCGCAGCTCTATTCGCCGCAATAATTTTCCGGCGGTGTGTCACAGGGCCGATGGCTGGCCCGTCTTCAACAGGTAGCAAGCAGATTTTTCATCTCGACCACCTGGAGTACACGCCATGAGCAACACCACCACCCCCCGCCTCGCCTGGTTCAAGATCGCCCCCAAGGCCTTCCAGGCCATGATCGCCGTCAATGGCGCGATCGAATCGTCCAGCCTCGGCAAGGTGCTGATCGACCTTGTCTTTGCCCGCGTCTCGCAGATCAACGGCTGCGCCTATTGCCTCGACATGCACGTGCGCGACCTGCGCCAACAGGGCGAAGACTGGCAGCGCATCAACAGCCTGGCCACCTGGCGCGAAGTGAGCTTCTTCAGCGAGCGCGAGCGGGCGGCGCTGGACTGGGCCGAAACGCTGACGCGCCTGCCCGACCATCACGAAGCCCGCGACGCCGAGTTCGAAGCGCTCCAGGCGCATTTCAGCGAACTCGAGATCGTCGAACTCTCGATCGCGATTGCGCAGATCAACGCGTGGAACCGCATGGGCGTGGGCATGCGCCTGCCGGTGGCGGCCAAGGCGATGCCCTGAGGCCTCGCGGCCCCCGGGGCCCGCCTCGGCTTTCGAGAGGAAGTCCGCATAGAATGCGTCGAACTATTCATCGATGCATTCAATGAACGCCGCATCCAAGTCTGCGGGAGCCGGGGAATCCGAGAGGGCAGTCCTTGTCCGGCAGGCGCTCGCCCTGGGACCAAGGCCCGTTGCCGAACTGCTGGCCGGCCTCCAGGTAAGCCAAGCAACTTTCTCTCGAACTATTCAGGAATTCGGCCGCGAGGTGATCCGGTTCAGGGAGCCCGGCGTGCGCACACCGCGGTATGCGCTCGTGCGAAGCGAGCCCGTCCCTTCCCCCCAGCCCATCTTTCGAATTGGCGAAGACGGTCGGGTCACCGAGGTGGGCGCCGTCACCTTCCTGCGCGGCGGCACCTGGGTCGATCTGGGCGGACCGGACAGCCGCTTTCACGAGGGGCTGCCGCCCGCAATGGCGTTCGCGGCACCGTCCGGCTACCTTGGAGCGCGCATTGCGAAGGCCGTGGCCGCGGAGATCGGCGTGCCGTCCTCGCTTCGTGACTGGTCCGACGACCACCGGGTGAAGTTCCTGTGCTCGGTCGGTTCGGACGTGGCGGGTTCGCTGATGTGGGGTGCGAGCTCTTTCGCCGCCCACATGGCATCTCGGCAGGTCGCGCCGATCGCGGCCGCCGATATCCCCGCAGCCTACCAGGACCTGGCGAACGCCACCAGCCAGACGGTTGCCGGCAGCAGCGCGGGCGGCGAACAGCCCAAGTTCACCTGCGAGACCGAAGCCCGAGGGCATCTGATCGTGAAGTTCGCCCGCGCCGGGACCCGGTCCTCGGAGATGCTCGCCCTGGAAGAACTGGCATTGCGCGCGCTCGACGATGCCGGGGTCGAGGCAGCGCCAGCGCGTTATTTGGAGATCGGCGGGTGTGCCTTCCTCGAAGTCGAGCGCTTCGATCGCGTGGGGCGGTTCGGCCGGCGGGGAATGATTTCCGCCGGCGCGATCGACGACGAGCTGTTCGGGATGCGGGACAACTGGCCGTCGTTCGCGCAGCGCTGCGAGGAGGCTGGAATGCTCGGGCCGGAGTCCGTGCGGCAGGTCCTCGTCCTGACCGCTTTTTCGGAACTGATTGGAAATGGGGACCGCCACTTCGAGAATCTCTCGCTGATGACCGACGAGCGCGGGCGGCCCGTTGGCGTGGCACCCGCCTACGACATGCTCCCCATGATGTACGCGCCTGTGGGCGGTGGCATCGAGCCGGAGTTGCGGCTCGTCACCCCTTCGTTCCAGTCGCTGGGTGCCAGGCCCGAGGTCTGGGAGCCGGCGTTCCAGGCCGCGCACGCCTTCTGGACGAAGGCGGCCGGGGATGACCGGCTGTCCAGGGCGATGCGCGAGATCAGCGCCGGCAACGCTCGGCAGGTGGCCGAGGTGGTTGCGCCGCTGCTTCGCTAACGGCGCTCGACCACCATCGGCGCGATGCGCAGGCTCTCGCGCAGCTGCGTGACGGCCTCGCCGGCTTCGCTGCGCGAGGCGAACGGCCCGGCCTGCAGGCGGTGCGTGCCAGCTTCGCTGAACACGCGCAGCTGCGGCGCCAGGGTGGGCAGGCCGCGCGCGGCCTGGCTGCGCAGGCTCTCGGCGCCATCGCGCTCGCGGAAGGCGCCGAGTTGTACCCAGAAGCCCGCGGCCGCGGCCGAAGGCGAGGAGGGCGCAGGGTCCTGCGGTGCGGCCCGGGGCGCGGGCGGCGGTGCGGTGAGCGGCGCCAGCGGCGGGAGGTCGGTGACCATGATCGGCTGGCGGGGCGATGCGGCCTCCGGCTCGGGCGCTGGCGCGGCTTGCGCGATCCGCTCGGCCGGGGCCATCTGCGTGGTCGGCGTTTGCGGCACGACTGGCATCGCCGAGGCCGATGGTGCAGCGTTCATCGCCACCGGCGCCACCCAGGCCGAGGGCACGGCCACCGGCGCAGCCGCGGTGCGCTGAGGCTGCGGCGGCGCGGGCACCTGCGAGGCCGAGGCATACGCCGTCCCCGCATCGCGCCGCCACGCCCCGGTGCGGATGTCCTCGTTCGTGATGCGCTCGATCTCCACCGGCGCCACGCCGCGCAGCAGGTCGAGCTTGAGCGCCGCCGTGTAGCTCAGGTCGATGATGCGGCCGTCGACAAAAGGCCCGCGGTCGTTCACCCGCACGATCACCTCGCGCCCGTTGGCCGGGTTGCGCACCCGCACATAGCTGGGCAGCGGCAGCGTCTTGTGCGCGGCCGTCATGGCGTACATGTCGTAGGGCTCGCCGCTCGCAGTCGATGCGCTGTGGAACTTGCGGCCGTACCACGAGGCGATGCCCGATTCGCGGAACGGCCGGTCGTCGGTGATCGGCTGGTAGGCCCGGCCCAGCACGGTGTAGGGCTTGCTGGTGCCGCCGCTGTTGCGGATGGCTTCGACGCGGGGCTCGGCATCGGGCACGCGGTCCAGGTCGGACGGGATGTTGCTGCCCGGGCCGTCGCGGCCGCTCAGTGCACCGCCGCCGCTGCGCGTGCCGCTCGCGCAGCCGGCGAGGAGGACGGCGATCGCCACCGCGCAGGCGGCCAGCGCGGGGGTGGCGAGGGAGCGGGCGCGGTCAGCCAAATACAGCCTTCCACAAGGCCAGCATGGCGTCGCGTTCGGCGGCCAGTGCGGGCGGGGTGACCTGGGTCGGTTCTTCGTTGAGGCGCGCGCGATGCTGCACGCGCCGCAGTTCGCGATAGGCCGCGGCGGCGTTGCGGCCGACGCCGGCGGGCAGCAGGCCGGCTTCTTCCGCGCGCACCAGCAGCGCGATGTTGCCGACGTTGGGAATCAGTTCCGGATGCTCGCCCGAGGCCGACAGCACCAGGAACTGCACTGCGAATTCAGCATCGACCATGCCGCCGGGGCTGTGCTTGACGTCGAAGCGATCGGCCTTGACCGGCCGCGCGCCGCGCAGCTTGTTGCGCATTGCGATGATCTCGGCCTTGAGTGCCTCGCGATCGCGCGGCGCCACCAGCACGGCCTCGCGCACCTGGTCGAAGCGGGTGCCGAGCTCGGCGCTGCCGAGCACGAAGCGCGCGCGGGTCATGGCCTGGTGTTCCCAGGTCCACGCCGTGTTGCTGCCGCGGCCCAATTGGTAGCGCTCGTAGGCTTCGAAGCTGGTGGTCAGCAGGCCCGAGTTGCCGTTCGGCCTCAAGGCGGTGTCGATCTCGAAAAGGTCGCCCTCGCGCGTCTTCACGGTGAGCCAGTTGATCAGCTTGCGCACATAGGCCGCGTAGACCTCTCCCGCGCGCTCGTCGTCATCGTCGTAGACGAACACGATGTCGAGGTCGCTGCCGTAGCCCAGCTCCTTTCCGCCGAGCTTGCCGTAGCCGATGATCGCGAACTGCGGCAGCTCGCGGTGCCTGTTGCGCACATGCGGCCAGCACCAGTGGGCGGTCACGCGCAGCGTGGTGTCGGCCAGCGCGCTCAGGTCGTCGGCCACCTGCTCCACCGTGAGCCGCCCGTCCACGTCGCGCGCCAGCGTGCGGAACACCTCGGCGTGGTGGGCGTGGCGCAGCAGGTTCAGCAGGCGTTCCTCGTCGGCTTCGCCGGTGCGGCTGAGCGAGGCGTGGCGCGCCTCGAGCTCGCGCTCGAACTCGGCCGCCATGAAGCGGCCCGAGAGCATTTCGTCGCTCGCGAGCTCGTCGATCACGCCCGGGTGCTGCATCAGGTAGCGCGCGGGCCACTTCGCGGCGCCCAGGAGCCGCAGCAGCCGTTCCTGCACCGCGGGCCGCTCGACCAGCAGCGCCAGGTAGCTCTCGCGCCGCAGCAGCGGCTCGATCCAGTCGGCCCAGCGCAGGGCGGCGTCCACATGGCGCGGCGTCTGGCCGGGGCCGTCGCCGTCGGGCTCCTTCAGCCATTGCCCGGTGCGCTGCACCAGCTGGCGCAGCCGTGCGCGCGTTTCCTCGCGCAGCGCCAGCACGCGGGGCTGCTCGCACCAGTTGCGGATGCGGTCGGCAAAGGCCGGCGGCAGCTCCTCGAGCAGGTCGGCCAGGTCGGTGGGGGCGGCCGCCTTCTTGCCGTTGCACTTGCCGTTGCAGGGCTTCTCGCCGCCGAGCAGCTTGTCGAACTCCTGCGCCACGAACTCGCGATGCGTGTCGAGCTGCTCGAGGAACGCGCAACAGCCGGCGTAGCCCATGGTCTGCGCGACCCAGCGCAGGTCGTCGTCGGCCACCGGCAGCACGTGGGTCTGCTGGTCGTCCAGGTACTGGATGCGATGCTCCACGCGGCGCAGGAACTCGTAGGCCGCGGCCAGCGTGTCGGCGGTTTCCTGCGGCATCAGGCCGGCGCGCGCGAGCCGCTGCAGTGCGTCGAGCGTGGGGCGGGTGCGCAGTTCGGGGAACTGTCCGCCGCGTACCACCTGCAGCAGCTGCACGGTGAATTCGATTTCGCGGATGCCGCCGCGCGAGAGCTTGACGTCGTTGGCGCGCTCGGGCCGCCCCGCGCTGCGGCGGGCCGACTGCTCGCGGATCTGCCGGTGCAGCGTGCGCAGCGAATCGAACACGCTGTAGTCCAGGTAGCGGCGGAACACGAAGGGCAGCACGGTGGCGCGCAGGCCCTGCGCAAGGCCTTCCGCCACGATGTCGCGCGGCGCGACCACCCGGCTCTTCATCCAGGCAAAGCGCTCCCACTCGCGGCCCTGCACCTGGAAATATTCTTCGAGCGCGTCGAGCGACACCACGCTGGGCCCGGAGTTGCCGTTCGGCCGCAGCGCAAGGTCGACGCGGAACACGAAGCCGTGCTCGGTGATGTCGCCCACCAGCGCATAGATGCGCTTCACGGCGCGCGAGAAATACTCCTGGTTGGAGAGGCGGCCGCGGCCGTCGGCGTCGCCGCGGGTCTCGCCGTCCAGGTCGTAGAGGTAGATCAGGTCGATGTCGCTCGACACGTTGAGCTCGCGCGCGCCGAGCTTGCCCATGCCCACCACCCAGAGCTGCGCGCGCTGGCCTTCGGGGCCGAGCGGCGCGCCATGCACCGCGTCGAGTTCCTGGCAGGCGTCGCGGCAGGCGACGTCGAGCGCGAATTCCGCGAGTTCGGTCACGGCGGTGGTCACCACGGCCAGCGGCGCCTGGGCATCGCAATCGAGGGTGACAAGGCGCTCCATCACGAGCTGCCGCACAATGCGCAGCGCATCGCCGACGCCGTCCCCGCGTTCGCGCAGTGCCTCGTAGGCCTTCGACATCGACTCGCGCCGCGGCGCGCCAGGGGAAAGCAATGCAAGCTCGGCCGCATACCTGCGGCGCAGGCGCTGGACGAAGCGCGAATAGGAAGAGAGCGCGACCTCGGTCGCGGCTGTCGATGGCGTGGCTGGCAACTGGTTCACACTGGTGTTGGTTTCCGTGGAACCCCTCTGAATGCTGGCGGTCATAATTCCGGACACAGCGCGATCCTCAATGAACGACACGGCGTCTTCCCCTTCACGTCTGCTCAAGATCACCGCTGCGACGGCGCGCTGGCTGCTGGGTTTACTGATCGCTGCATGGCTTCTGCTGGCACTGTCAGTGGTTGTCCTACACGCGTGGATTGTGCCGCGAATCGGCGATTACCGTGGCGCGCTCGAGGCACAAGCCAGCAAGGCCATCGGGGTACCCGTGCGCATCGGGTCGATCACCGCGCGTTCCGATAGTCTGTTTCCCGTCTTCGAACTGCGCGACGTGGTGCTGCACGATGCCCAGAAGCGAGAAGCCCTGCGCCTCGTGCGGGTGGTGGCCAGCGTGTCGCCGCGCTCGCTGTGGCGCCTCAATTTCGAGCAGCTCTACATCGAGGGGCCGCAGCTCGATGTGCGGCGCGATGCGCTCGGCAAGCTGCACGTGGCGGGCCTGCACATGGACACCGACACCACCGGAGAGACCCGCGCCGCCGACTGGTTTTTCGCGCAGCGCGAGTTCGTCATCGAAGGCGGCACCGTGCGCTGGACCGACGAGCAGCGCCAGGCCGAGCCGCTGCTCTTGACCGACGTGCGCTTTGTGGCGCGCAACACGGCCCGGCGCCACGGCCTGCGGCTCGACGCCACGCCGCCGGTCGGCTGGGGCGAGCGCTTCACGCTGCGCGGGCAGTTCCGCCAGCCGCTGCTGTCGGTGCGCTCGGGCCGCTGGCAAACCTGGGATGGCCAGATCTACGCCGACCTGCCCTACATGGATGTCACGCGCCTGGGCCGCCATGTCTCCATCGACGCCCGCATCCGCGAAGGCAGCGGCGCGCTGCGCCTCTGGGCCGACGTGAAGAGGGGCCAGATCGTGGGCGGCGCGGCGGACCTCGGGCTCAACCGCATCGACGCCTCGCTGGGCCGGGGCCTGCAGCCGCTGGTGCTGCGCGCGGTGACCGGACGGCTGGCCGGCCAGCTGGACGACGAAAAGCTCGAGTTCTCGACCGCCGCCCTGCAGTTCGACACCGCGGACGGCATGCGCTGGCCCGGCGGCAACCTGTGGCTGCAGCACTCCCCGGCGCGGGGCCGCACGCCGGAGCAGGGCGCCTTGCGCGCCGACCGGCTCGACCTGGCCGCGCTGGCCCTCATTGCCGACCGGCTGCCGCTGGGCGATGCCACGCACCGCGTGCTCGATGCCTACGCGCCGCGCGGGCTGGTCGAGCGCATCGACCTGAACTGGCAAGGCTCGCTGGGCGCGCCCGAGCGCTACCAGGCCAAGGGGCGGGTCAGCGGACTGCGCGTCGCGTCGCAGGCGGCGGCCGCGCCTGAAACCACCCCCGTCCCGCCGGCCACCGCGGCCCGACCCGGCGGCGCCGCTCCGGCGGCCCAGCGGCCGCATGCCGGCTCCCCGGGCCTGAGCGGTGCCACCGTCGAGTTCGACGCCACCCAGGCCGGCGGCAGCGCCGCACTGTCGATGGCGCAGGGCACGCTCGAATTCCCGGGCGTGTTCGAGGAGCCGGTCATTCCCATCAACCGGCTCGCGGCCCAATTGCAGTGGAAGCTCGACAAGGGCCATGCGCAATTGCAGGTCTCCAAGCTGCGCTTCGCCAATGCCGATGCCGACGGCGAGGCCGAAGCCAGCTGGCGCACCAGCGATCCCGCCGTGTCCCGCGGGCAGTCGCTCTATCCCGGCGTGCTCGACCTGCAGGGCAAGCTGACCCGCGCCGACGGCACGCGCGTATTCCGCTACCTGCCGCTCGAGATTCCCCAGCACACGCGCGACTACGTGCGCGATGCGGTCACCAAGGGCACGGCCAGCAGCGTCGACTTCCGCGTGCGCGGCGACCTGCACGACATGCCGTTCATGGACCCGAAGCACGGCGAGTTCCGCATCGTGGCCAAGGTGGCCGACGTCAACTACGCCTATGTGCCGCCGGCCTCGGCCATTGCCGCGTCGACGGCATCGAAGGCGCCGGCCTCCGCGGCCCGCGCCGGCGCGCCGGTGCCGGTCTGGCCCGCGCTCACGGGGCTCTCGGGCGAACTGGTGTTCGAGCGCGCGGGCATGCTGGTGCGCAATGCACGCGGGCGGCTGGCCGGCGCCACCGGCATCGAGGTGACCAAGGCCGAGGCGCAGATTGCCGACATGTCGCACCATGCCTCGCTGCTGCGCGTCGATGCCCAGGCCAAGGGCCCGCTCGCCGAACTGCTGCGTGTGGGCGCGCCGCTGGCCGGGGAGACCGGCGAGGTGCTGTCCCGCGTGCGCGCCACCGGCACGGCCGACTACCGCCTGCATCTCGAACTGCCGCTTGCCGCACTGGAGGCGGCCAAGGTCCAGGCCAGCATCGCGCTCACCGACAGCGAGCTGCAGCTGGTGCCCGAGGCGCCGTCCTTCATTCATGCGAAGGGCGTCGTCGGCTTCACCGAAACGGGCTTTTCGCTGGCCGGCGTCAGCGCCAGGCTGCTCGGCGGCGACGTCCGGGTCGAAGGCCGCGGCCGTTTCGCCGGGCCCAACCGCGAGGTGGCTTTGAAGGCGCAAGGCACCGCAACGGCCGAGGGCCTGCGCGCGGCGCGCGAGGCCGAGTGGCTCACGCGCATCGCGGCCAAGGCGAGCGGCAGCACGCCCTATGCGGCCACCTTCTCGATGCGCGATGGCGCGCCGGAGTTCTTGCTCACCAGCACGCTGCAGGGCCTGGCGCTGCAGCTGCCCGCACCGCTCGTGAAGACGGCGGACGAACAGATGCCGCTGCGCATCGAGAAGAAGGTGCTGCAGCGCGAGACCCGGGCGGGCGCCGCCGTCGCCGTGCAGGACCAGCTCTCGATGGAGCTCGGCCGCATCGGCACCGCCCACTATGTGCGCGACATCTCCGGCGCCGAGGCGCGCGTGCTGCGCGGCAGCATCGGCATCGGCCTGGCCGCGGGCGAGACCGCCCCCGTGCCCGACAGGGGCGTGCTGGCCAACGTCAACGTCGCGAAGCTCGACATGCCCGCATGGCAGGCGCTGGTCGGCGACACCGCAAGCAGCGCGCCCGAGGCGGCGGGCGGTGCCGAGCGGCCCGAAGACGCAGCCACGGGCTACCTGCCCACGCGCATCGCGGTGCGGGCGCAGGAGCTCGGCATCGCGGGGCGCACGCTGCACAACGTGGTGCTCGGCGGCACGCGCGACGGCGAGCTCTGGCGCGCCAACATCGACGCCACCGAGCTCAGCGGCTATGCCGAGTACCGCCACACCCAGGCCGGACGGCTCTATGCGCGGCTCGCGCGGCTCAAGATTGCGCCCACCGAGGCCAGGCAGGTCGAAACCCTGCTCGACGAGCAGCCGGGCACGCTGCCCGCGCTCGACATCGTCATCGACGACTTCGAGCTGCTGGGCAAGCGCCTGGGCCGCGCCGAGATCGATGCCGTCAACCGCGGCGGCGCGGGCCGCGAATGGATGCTCAACAAGTTGAGCTTCACCATGCCCGAGGCCAGTTTCTCGGCCAAGGGCACCTGGGCCGCCGCGCCGGGCGGCACCCCCGGGCGCGCAGAGCAGCGCCGCACGGCCATGACCTTCAGGCTGGACATCGCGGACGCCGGCGACCTGCTCACGCGCTTCGGCATGTCCGGCGTGTTGCGGCGCGGCAGCGGGCGGCTCGAAGGCGACGTCAACTGGCGCGGCTCGCCGTTCTCGCTCGACTATCCGAGCCTGGGCGGGCAGCTCCAGGTCAATGTCGAATCGGGCCAGTTCCTCAAGGCCGACCCCGGGCTGGCCAAGCTGCTGGGCGTGCTGAGCCTGCAGGCGCTGCCGCGCCGGCTCACGCTGGATTTCCGCGATGTCTTCAGCCAGGGCTTCGCCTTCGACTTCATCCGCGGCGACGCAAAAATACACAACGGCATCGCGAGCACCAACAACCTGCAGATGAAGGGCGTGAACGCGGGCGCGCTGATGGACGGCTCGGCCGACATCGTGCGCGAAACGCAGGACCTGCGCGTGGTGGTGGTGCCCGAGATCAATGCCGGAACGGCCGCGCTGGTGGCCACCGCGATCAATCCAGCGATCGGCCTGGGCACCTTCCTCGCGCAGTGGGTGCTGAGCAAGCCGCTCGCGGCCGCCGCCACGCAGGAGTTCCATATCGAAGGCACCTGGACCGACCCCAAAATAGCCAAGGTGCCACGATCCATCCTGCCGAACGCACCCGGCGCTGCCGCGGCGCCGTCCGGCGGGCAGGGCAAGTGAAAACGGAGACCACGCAATGAAAGTCGCAGCCATCCAGATGGTGTCGGCCATCGCCCGCGAAGCCAACCTCGCCCGCGCCCACGGCCTGCTCGCGCAAGCCGCCGCAGCCGGCGCCGAGCTCGCGGTGCTGCCCGAGTATTTCTGCATGATGGGCGCGCGCGACACCGACAAGCTGGGCCTGCGCGAGACCGCCGGTGCGGGCGCCGTGCAGGGCTTTCTGGCCGATGCGGCGCGCGAGTTCGGGCTCTGGATCGTGGGCGGCACGCTGCCCATCGAAAGCGGCGACGCCGAGCACGTGTTCAACAGCTCGCTGTGCTATTCGCCCGACGGCCAGTGCGTGGCGCGCTACGACAAGATCCATCTCTTCTTCTTCGACAACGGCAGCGAGCGCTACGACGAGCGCCGCGTCATCGCGCCGGGCGCCGAGCCCGTGGTGTTCGAGCTGCCCTCGCGCGACGGCCACCGCTGGCGCGTGGGCATGAGCGTCTGCTACGACCTGCGCTTTCCCGAGCTGTACCGCGCGCTCGCCAAACGAGGCGCCGAGCTGCTGCTGGTGCCCAGCGCCTTCACCCGCACCACGGGCGCCGCGCACTGGGAAGTGCTGCTGCGCGCGCGGGCCATCGAGAACCTGGCCTGGGTGGTGGCTCCCGCGCAGGGCGGCACGCACGAGAACGGCCGCCACACCTGGGGCCAGTCGATGGTGGTCGACCCCTGGGGCACGGTGGTGGCGCAGCAGGCGAGCGAGGAGGGCGTGGTGCTGTTCGACCTCGATGCCGGGCAGATCGAGCGCGTGCGCACCCAGCTGCCAGTCCTCTCGCACTGCGTGCTCTAGATGGAGGAAGCCGCTTTGGCTGTCGCACCGCCGCGGTGGGCGCTGTCGGCGTTCGCGCGGCTGCGCTCGCTGTGGCAGCGCTGGTTCCTCTGGCTGATCCTGGCCGTGCTGGTGTCGGCGCTGCTGGTCACCGTGGTGTGGCTCGCGGGCCGGCACGAGGTCGAGCAGGTGCAGGCGAACCTCGACCGCGACACCGCCGACGCGGTTTCGGACCTTCGCATCGGCCTGCAGCGCAACGCGCAGAGCCTGCGCGCCACCCAGGCCTCGGGCCTGGATCGCACGCATTGGCCCGAAGCCGCCGCCTCCCTGCTGCGCGAGCACCGCGAGTGGCTCCGGCTCGAATGGCGCGATGCCGCGCTGCGTCCGCTCGAAGCGGTGAACACCCCCTACCGCATGCGGCTGATCGCTGACGAGAGCCGCGGCGCCGACCAGTCGGACGTGGGGCTCGCCTGCGCGGCCGCGCGCAAGCTCGGCGCGCCGGCCTATTCGCCGAGCCACTACGTGCCGATCCTCGGCGGAGGCGGCGTCGAGGTGATGGAACTGTGCGTGCCGATCGACGCGGGCGGCTTCCTGGTGGCGAGCTACTCGCTGCGCGACACGCTCATCGAGCTGGTCGGCCCCACGCTCACGCGCGGCCAGGAAGTGGCCTTTACCGAGGCCGACGGCACGCGCCTGGTGGCGCTCGGCACCTCGCGCCGCACCGGAACGCGCGTCTTCACCTCGCAGCAGCTGATCGACCTGCCCGGCGCCGCGCTGATGCTGCGGGTCGACGGCTGGCGCGCCGCGCCCGATCTTTTTCCGAACGTGCTGACGGCGCTGGTCACGGCGATTTCGATCGCGCTGGTGTCGGTGCTGGTGCTGCTGGCGCGCGACACGCGCCGCCGGCTGCGCGCCGAACGCGACCTGGCCGATGCGCTGGCCTTCCGCAAGGCGATGGAAGACTCGGTCATCACCGGCCTGCGCGCGCGCGACCTGCAGGGGCGCATCACCTACGTGAACCCCGCGTTCTGCGAAATGGTCGGCTTCAGTCCCGAAGAGCTGATGGCCGGCAGCGGCGAAGCCATCGAGGCGCCCTACTGGCCGACCGAGCTGGCGCACGAATACCAGCAGCGGCAGGCCCGCCGGCTGGCCGGCGGCATGCCGCCGCGCGAGGGCTTCGAGTCGGTCTTCATGCGCAAGGACGGCACGCGCTTTCCGGTGCTCATCTTCGAGGCCCCGCTGATCAACGCGCAGCGCGTGCAGACCGGCTGGATGAGCGCCTTCATCGACATCAGCGAGCAGCGCCGCATCGAGGAGCTCTCGCGCGCCAGCCAGGAACGGCTGCAGGCCAGCGCGCGGCTTGCCACGGTGGGCGAAATGGCCTCGCTGCTGAGCCACGAGCTCACGCAGCCGCTGGCCGCCATCGCCAGCTATGCGACCGGTTCGCTCAACATGCTTGGGCCCCACGCCAAGGGCGAGCAGGCCGAGGTGGCCATGGCGGTGCGGCGCATTGCCGAGCAGGCCGACCGCGCCGGCCAGGTGATCCGCAGCGTGCACGATTTCGTGCGCCGCCGTGACCGCACGCGCGAGGCGGTGGCGCCGCAGGCGCTGATCGATGCGGTGCTGCCGCTGGTGCGGCTGCAGGCGCGCAAGCTCGGCGTGAGCATCGAGGTGGTGTTCGAAGACCGCCTGCCTGCGGCCGTGTGCGACCGCACGCTGGTCGAGCAGGTGCTGCTGAACCTCGCGCGCAATGCCATGCAGGCCATGGACACGCCGGAGCACGTGGGCGAGCGCGTGCTGCGGCTGCGCGTGTCGCGCGTCGTCGCGGTCGGCGGCCCGGCAGGGACCGAGGACGCGCGGCGCTGGCTGGAATTCTCGGTGGCCGACCTCGGCTGCGGCATCAGCGAAGAGGTGGCGGGCCGCCTCTTCACGCCTTTCTTCACCACGCGGGCCGACGGCATGGGCCTGGGCCTGAGCCTGTGCCGCACCGTGGTGGAGCAGCATGGCGGGGTGCTCGTGTTCGAGCCCAACCGCCCACGCGGCACCGTGTTCCGGTTTACCCTGCCGAGCACATGATCTACTCCCAGGCTTTTGCGCCCGTTTCTGGAATCGACTGACATGCAACCGCTGATCGACGGCCTGATCTTCATCGTGGACGACGACGGCAGCGTGCGCGAGGCGCTGGCCTGGCTGCTGCGCTCGCGCCGCCTCGAGAGCGAGCACTTCGCGAGCGCCGAGGCCTTCGAGCTGCGCCTGGCCGAAGGCCCGCTGCCCGATCAGCCGCTGTGCCTGCTGTTGGACGTGCGCATGCCCGGCACCAGCGGGCTGGTGCTGTTCGACCGGCTCGCCGAGCGCGGCCTGCTGGACGCCATGCCGGTGATCTTCCTGACCGGCCATGCCGACGTGCCCACGGCCGTGGACGCAGTGAAGCGCGGTGCCTTCGATTTCTGCGAGAAGCCGTTCTCCGACAACGCCCTGGTCGACCGCATCGAGCACGCGCTGGGCGCTTCGCTGCGGGCGCTGGAGGTGCGGCGCGTGCGGCGCGGCCTCGTGGGCCGCATCGCCGAACTGACCGACCGCGAGCGCGACGTGATGCGGCTCGTGGTCGAGGGCCTGCCGAACAAGCTGATCGCCGATCAGCTGGCGATCAGCGTGCGCACGGTGGAGGTCCACCGCGCACGCGTGTTCGACAAGATGGAAGTGAAATCGGCGGTCGAGCTGGCCAACCGCCTGCGAGACCTCTAGCTGTCACGAGCTTCGGTCTTTCGTGTGAACACCGCGGAACCGGCTTTGCCGGGCCGCTGGTGTTGCCCCCTGGAAGGGGGTTGGCGAAGCGACACGAAGTGCGCGAAGACTGGGGGTCAGCTTTTCTCCGCGACGAAGATTTCGACGCGGCGGTTTTGGGCGCGGCCTGCCGGCGTGGCGTTGTCGGCCAGCGGTTCGCGCGAGCCGCGGCCGTCGGTGGTGATGGCCGTGGTCGAGACGCCGCGGCTCACCAGGTGGTTGCGCACGCTGTCGGCGCGGCTCACCGAGAGGCGCTCGTTGCCTTCCTCGCTGCCGGTGTTGTCGGTGTGTCCCACCACGCGCACGCTGGCCGCGGCCGCGCTGCGCAGGCCTTCGGCCACCTTGTCGAGCACCTGGGCCAGGTTGCGCTTGACGTTGGCGCGGCCCACGTCGAACGACAGTTCGTTGGGAACCACGAGATGCAGCTGGTTGTCCGCGGTCTGCTCGATCACCACGCCCGTGCCCTTGGTGGAGTTTTCCAGCTCGGTCTTGAGCGCCGCGAGGCGCGCAGTCCAGCTGTTGGCCGGCGCAGCCGCCTGGGCGGCCGGCGCGGCGGCCGATCCCGGCGCGGGCGATTGCGAGGCGCACCCCGCAACGAACAATGCGGCCGCAGCCGCACCCGAAACAACAAGCTTCCTCATGAGTTTTTCCCTCTTTGTGAACATGAAACGATGACGATGGGCGCCGGCCGCTCCCGCACGGCCGGCTTTGTTTTTATTTATATCAGCCGATCCGGTCAGCCTCGCGGCGCGCGCTCGCCCACGTAGATCTCGACGCGGCGGTTCTGCGCCCGGCCGGCATCGCTGTTGTTGTTGGCCACCGGCTCGTGCGAGCCGCGTCCTTCGATGCGGAAGGCCGCGGCGCTCACGCCGCGCGCCACCAGGTAGTCGCGCGTGCTGGCGGCGCGGTCGACCGACAGCGGGTTGTTGATGGCGTCCGAGCCGGTGTTGTCGGTGTGGCCGATGATGCGCACCTCGGCGTTCGGGTTGTTGCGCAGGCCGCTCGCGAACTGGTCGAGCACCGGTGCGAAGTTGGGCTTGATGTTGGCGCGGCCCACGTCGAAGGAAACGTCGCTCGGGATCTGCAGCTTGAGCTCGTTGTTCGGCGTTTGCGTCACGGCCACGCCGGTGCCCTGGGTGGCGGCTTCCATCTGGCGCTTCTGGTTTTCCATGCGCTGCGACCAGAGGTAGCCGCCGAGCGCGCCGGCTGCGGCACCGACCACGGCACCCGTGCCGATGGCGCCGCGGTTGCCGCCGGTGGCCGAGCCGATGGCCGCGCCGCCCAGTGCGCCAATGCCGGCGCCGATGCCGGTGTTGCGCTGGGTCTCGGTCATGCCGCCGGCACAGCCGGACAGGACGAGGGCGGCAGCGGTGGTGGCGAGTACAAACTTTTTCATGGCAATCCCTTTCAAGGTTGAATCAGGCGGGCCACAGCTTAGCCTCGGCGAACGTGCGATGGTACGGCCTTCCCAACGTGCAGGAAAGAAGAAAACTTTCTGCAAAGGCCCGTGAATGCTGCGATGATTGCTACTAAAGTAATAGCTGACGGCCTGTTCTCCGACATTCCGCTGCGGCGCTCGGCTACGCAAGGAATTCACGCTTCGGGCGGGGGATTCTTTTTCTCTTCGGCGCCATGGCCATCGGCGGCTTCGTCGTCGTCGTGCAGCTCGCCTTTTTTTCGACCGGAAAACATGGTCCACCAGACGATCAATATGAACACGAGCCCGGCCCCGAGGGCTTCAAGCAAAATCAAACCCATGAGAAATGGACTCCAGTGGCTGGTTGGGCTCGCGATCGTAGCAACGCTGGCCGGCTGCTCGATCGCCCCGCGCACGCCCGACGCCCCGGCCCGGCCGGCCGCCACGCCGCCGCGCGACCTCGGACCGCTGACCGGTTCGCTCGCGCACCCCAAGAGCCGGTGGGTGCCGGTCGGCTGGTCGGAGCTGCCGGGTTTCGGCGACGACCCGCTGCACGAAGCCTGGATTGCGCTGCTGGCCAATTGCGCGCGGCCCAACGCCGCCTTTGCGCCGCTGTGCCGCGACGTGCGCCAGCTGGCCATCGCCACGTCCGAGGAGCAGCGCCAGTGGATGACCGACAGGCTGCAGCCCTACCGCGTCGAGTCGCTCGCGGGATCGAGCGAAGGCAAGCTCACGAGCTACTACGAGCCGGTGTACGAGGCGTCGCGCGTGCCCACCGCCACCTTCAGCGTTCCGATCTACCAGGCACCCGACGGGCTGGTGCCGCGCCGCCCCTGGTACACCCGCCAGGAAATCGAGACCCTGCCCGAAGCCCAGGCCGCGCTGCGCGGCCGCGAGATCGCCTGGATAGCCGACCCCATCGACGCGCTGATGCTGCACATCCAGGGCTCGGGGCGCCTTCGCATCACCGAGGCCAACGGCATCCAGCGCACCGTGCGCGTGGCGTACTCGGCCACCAACGAGCAGCCCTACAAGAGCGTGCAGCAATGGCTGATCGGCCAGGGCGTGGCCAAGGTCGGCAAATGGCCCGACGACACCAAGGCATGGGCCGCGCAGAACCCGCAGCGGGTGACGCAGCTCCTGTGGAGCAATCCGCGCTACGTGTTCTTCCGCGAGGAGACCATGAGCGAGCTCGATGCGGCCTTCGGCCCGCGCGGCGCGCAGGGCGTGCCGCTGACGGCCGGGCGCTCCATCGCGGTCGATCGCGACAGCATCCCGTACGGCACGCCGGTCTGGCTCGCATCGAGCGGGCCGGCGGCGCAGCTGCAGAAGCTGGTGGTGGCGCAGGACACCGGCAGCGCCATCGTCGGCGCGGTGCGCGCGGACTACTTTGCCGGCACCGGCGCCGACGCGGGGCGGCTGGCCGCCAGCATGAACCAGCCGCTGCGGCTGTGGGCGCTGTGGCCCAAGCAGTAAGACTTAGGCAGTAAGCAGACTGTCATTTCGTATTCACGGCGATGTCATGGGCGGTTTCTAGCATGAGGTGTTTTTTTCCAACACCCCACGAGATCCTCCATGTCAGACCGCATCGATTTCAACGACGAAGACTCCAACCGATCCGCCAATCCCACATTCGACAGCGTGCTGACCAGCCGCCTCAACCGGCGTGGCCTGCTGCTGGGCGGCGTCGGCTCTGCCGTGCTGACTGCCTGCGGCGGCGGCAGTGGCGGCGGCGTGGCATTTCCCATCATTCCCCCGGCACCTGCGCCCGCACCTGCACCAGCGCCCGGTCCTGCGCCGGGACCGACCGAGAAGCTGCTGGGCTTCGGCGCCGTGCCCAAGAGCCTGGCCGACAGCGTGCTCATTCCCGCCGGCTACAGCGCCAGCGTCTTGTATGCCCTGGGCGATCCCTTGACTGGCGCCACGCCGGCCTACGCCAACGACGGCTCCGACACCAGCTTCGAGAATCGCGGCGGCGACCACCATGACGGCATGGAGTGGTTCGGCCTGGGCGCCGATGGCAAGCGCTCCGACTCGAGCATCGATCGCGGCCTGCTCGCGGTGAACCATGAGGCAACCACCGACGAAACGCTTTCCTCGTTCTTCCTGCATGCCAACGGCGGCACCACCACGCTGCCCCGCCCGGCGGCCGAGGTGGACAAGGAAACCGCCATCCACGGCATCGCGGTCCTCGAAGTGCGCAAGGACGGCGCCGGCAAGTGGAGCTACGTCCAGGACTCGGCCTTCAACCGCCGCGTCACGCCCCTGACCGAGATCGACATCGCCGGCCCCGCGAAGGGCGACGCGCTGATGAAGACCAAGTACTCGCCCACCGGCGTGAAGACGCGCGGCACGCTCAACAACTGCGGCACCGGCAAGACGCCGTGGGGCACCTTCCTCACGGGCGAGGAAAACTGGGTGAACTACTTCACCCGCGCCGCCGGCGACGATGCTGCGCGCGGCAACGACAAGAGCGTGACCTCGCTCAAGCGCTACGGCCGTGCCGCGGGCGCGACCAGCCGCCACGGCTGGGAAACCGGCGGCGCTGACGACAAGTACCAGCGCTGGATCATCAGCAAGACCGGCGCTTCCGTCGACGGCACGGACGACTACCGCAACGAGATGAACGGCATGGGCTTCGTCGTCGAGTTCGACCCGTACAACAAGTCGAAGCTGGGCGTCAAGCGCACCGCGCTGGGCCGCTACGCGCACGAGAGCATCGCCTTCAGCAAGCCGGTCGCGGGCCAGAAGGTGGCCTGCTACATGGGCGACGATGCACGCAACGAGTACTTCTACAAGTTCGTTTCCGACGCGGTCTGGTCCGAGGCCGATGCCAACCCGGCCGATCCGCTCGCCACCGGCGCCAAGTACCTCGACCAGGGCACGCTCTACGTGGCGCGCTTCGAGGCTGACGGCGCGGGCACCTGGCAGGAGCTGTCGCTGTCGAACCCGGCAGTGGCAGGCTTTGCCGGCTATTCGTTCGCGAACCTGGCCGACGTGGTGGTCAACGCACGCCTCGCCGCCGACGCCGCGGGTGCCACCAAGATGGACCGCCCCGAGTGGTGCGCGACCAACCCGGTCAACGGCGAGGTCTACCTCACGCTGACCAACAACAGCAACCGGCGCATCGAGCCCACCTCGTCCTCGCAGCTGGCTCCCGATCCGGCCAATCCGCGCGTCTACACCGACATGAAGGGCGCGACCACGCAACTCGGCAATCCGAACGGGCACATCCTGCGCATGGCCGATGCCGGCGGCAATCCGGCGAGCACCAGCTTCCGCTGGGACGTCTACGCCTTCGGCGCCGAGTCGGGCGCGAATGCCGACACGGTCAATCTCTCGAAGCTCACCGCCGACCAGGACTTCTCCAGCCCCGACGGCCTGGTGTTCAGCCGCTCGACCGGCATCTGCTGGATCCAGACCGACGACGGCGCCTACACCGACGTGACCAACTGCATGATGCTGGCCGCGCTGCCAGGCCAGGTCGGCGACGGCGCCAAGAAGACCCTGACCTACCAGCGCGCGGACAGCACGCAGTACACGGTCGACACCATGATCGGCAAGCAGCCGACGGCGGACACGCTCAAGCGCTTCCTGGTCGGTCCTTCGGGCTGCGAACTCACCGGCCTCTGCGAAACGCCGGACGGCAAGGCGATCTTCGTCAACATCCAGCACCCGGGCGAAAGCACCAAGCAAGCCGACCTGGCGGATCCGTCGAAGTACACCAGCCAGTGGCCTTCCAATGCGGGCTACGGTGCGGGCAAGCGCCCGCGCTCGGCAACCATCGTCATCACCAAGGATGACGGCGGACGCGTCGGCAGCTGACGACGACCGGCGACGAGCCAGGCCGCCCCCGCGGGTGGCCGGCTCACCCTTTGAACTGAAGCGGCGCTCCCGGCAGCGGCAGCGCCGTTTTGTACCTGACCTGCTTGAGCGCAAAGCTCGAGCGGATCTTCTCGATGCCCGGAATCGGCGTGAGCTGTTCCAGGATGAATTTCTCCAGCGCCGCCATGTCGGCCACGGCGATGCGGATCAGGTAGTCGCTGTCGCCCGTCATCAGGTAGCACTCCATCACCTCGTCGTGCTCGGCAATGCGCTGTTCGAAGTCGGCGAGCGACTGCTTGCTCTGCGTCGTCAGGCTGATCGAGATGAACACGTTGAGCCCGAGGCCCAGCGCCTTGGCGCTCGCGAGCGCCACGTAGCGGTCGATCACGCCATTCGCCTCGAGCATCTTCACGCGCGCTAGGCACGGCGAGGGCGACAGGTGCACGCGCCGCGCCAGCTCCACGTTCGAGAGCGCGCCGTCGCGCTGCAGTTCGTCGAGGATGCGCAGGTCGATCGTGTCCAGTTGCATGAAATGCCGCCAAATAAAGAATTACCGGAATTTTATGCTGCGAAGCCCGCATGGGATTGGCTGCACCGGTAGCTAATTTGCCGCATGGCGGCCTAAAGTGCCGGCATGAATGCCCCGATTTCCGCCGACCAGATGCGCGCGTTGCTGCTCGACACGCCGCTCGCGCACGACCCCGACCCTGCCGAGACCGCCGAATGGCGCGATGCTTTCCTGGCGCTGGCCCAGGCGCACGGGCCCCAGCGCGCGCGGCAGATGCTGGCGGAGCTCGCCCGCCTCGCGCGGCAGCAGCGCATCGGCTGGCAGCCCGAACTTGCGACGCCGTATGTCAACACCATCGCGGTGGAAGACCAGCCGCCGTTCCCGGGCGACCTGGCCGTCGAGGAGCGGCTGGCCTCGCTGATGCGCTGGAACGCGCTCGCGATGGTGGCGCGCGCCAACCAGGCCTATGGCGAACTCGGCGGCCACATCGCGAGCTATGCGAGCGCGGCCGACTTGTTCGAGACCGGGTTCAACCATTTCTTCCATGCGCGCAAGGACTCGGGCGAAGGTGCGCACCGCGGCGACCTCGTGTTCTTCCAGCCGCACAGCGCACCGGGCGTCTATGCGCGCGCCTACCTCGAAGGCCGCCTCGGCGAAGAAGACCTCAAGCACTATCGCCAGGAACTCACCGCCCCCGCGTTCACCGAAGGCCGCGGCGCGCGCGGCCTCAGCAGCTACCCGCATCCCTACCTGATGCCGGACTTCTGGCAGTTTCCGACCGGCTCGATGGGCATCGGCCCGATCAGCTCGATCTACCACGCGCGCTTCATGCGCTATCTCACGCACCGCAACCTGCTCGACTGCGAAGGCCGGAAAGTGTGGGGCGTGTTCGGCGACGGCGAGATGGACGAGCCCGAATCGATGAGCGCCCTCACGCTGGCCGCGCGCGAGAAGCTCGACAACCTCGTGTGGGTCGTCAACTGCAACCTGCAGCGCCTGGACGGCCCGGTGCGCGGCAACGGCCGCATCATCGACGAGCTCGAAAAGCTCTTTGCCGGCGCGGGCTGGAACGTCATCAAGCTCGTGTGGGGCAGCGACTGGGACGGCCTCTTTGCGCAGGATGCGAGCGGGGCGCTGGCGCGCGTCTTCGCCGAAACCGTCGACGGCCAGATGCAGACCTTCGCGGCCAAGGACGGCCGCTTCAACCGCGACAACTTCTTCGGCCAGAACCCCGAGCTCGCGCGCCTGGCCGAAGGCATGACCGACGAGCAGATCGACCGCCTGAAGCGCGGCGGCCACGACCTCGTGAAGATCCATGCGGCCTATGCCGCCGCGGCCGCGCACAAGGGCCGGCCCACCGTGATCCTCGCCCACACCAAGAAGGGCTACGGCATGGGCAGCGCCGCGCAGGGCAAGATGACCACGCACTCGCACAAGAAGATGGGCGACGTCGACCTGCTCGAATTCCGCGACCGCTTCAGCCTGCCGCTGACCGATGCACAGGCGATTGCGATGGACTTCTACCGCCCGCCCGAAGACAGCGCCGAGATGCAGTACCTGCGCAGCCACCGCCAAGCGCTCGGCGGCGCCATGCCGCGCCGCGAGACCGCCTGCGAGGTGGTGCCCAAGCCCGAGATCGCGAGCTACGCCCAGTTTGCGACGGCGGCCGCCGGCAAGGAAATGAGCACCACCATGGCCTTCGTGCGCATGCTCGGCAACCTGCTGAAGGACAAGGCCCTGGGCCCGCGCATCGTGCCGATCGTGGCCGACGAGGCGCGCACCTTCGGCATGGCCAACCTGTTCAAGCAGGTCGGCATCTATTCGAGCGTGGGCCAGCGCTATGCGCCCGAGGACATCGGCTCGGTGCTGAGCTACCGCGAAGCCACGGACGGCCAGATCCTCGAGGAGGGCATCAGCGAAGCCGGCGCCATCGCGAGCTGGACGGCAGCGGCCACCAGCTACAGCGTGCACGGCCTCGCGATGCTGCCCTTCTACATCTACTACTCGATGTTCGGCTTCCAGCGCGTGGGCGATGCCATCTGGGCCGCGGCCGACCAGCGCGCGCGCGGTTTCCTGCTGGGCGCCACCTCGGGCCGCACCACGCTCGGCGGCGAAGGCCTGCAGCACCAGGACGGCAGCAGCCACCTCGTGGCCGCGACCATTCCCAACTGCAAGGCCTACGACCCGGCCTTCGCGGGCGAGATGGCGGTGATCGTCGATGCCGGCATCCGCGAGATGATGGTCGAGCAGAAGGACGTGTTCTATTACGTCACGCTCATGAACGAAAACTACGCGCAGCCCGATGTGCCGCCAGGCGCGGAGGCCGGCATCCTGCGCGGCTGCTATCGCTTCGGCGTGTATGCGCCAACCTCGGGCAAGGCGAAAAAGAAGGTCACGCTGATGGGATCGGGCGCCATCCTCACCGAGGTGGTCAAGGCCGCGCAGCTGCTGGCCGGCGAAGGCATCGAGGCCGAGGTGTTCAGCGTCACGAGCTGGAGCGAGCTCGCGCGCGACGGCCTGGCTTGCGAGCAGCGCGCGATCGCGGGTGAGAAGGAAGCCGGCGTGCCCTTCATCGCGCAGCAGCTCGGCGCCGGCAAGGGCCCGATCATCGCCGCCACCGACTACGTGCGCGCCGTGCCCGAGAGCGTGCGTGCCTTCCTGCCCGAGGGCCGCCGCTACCTCACGCTGGGCACCGACGGCTTCGGCCGCAGCGACACGCGCGCTGCGCTGCGCAGCTTCTTCGGGGTGGATGCGGCGAGCATCGCGAACGCCGCGCGCCACGCACTCGGCTGAGTCTTCCGGGCGGCGCCTGGCCGTGCGGGCCTGCGTTAGAGTCGCAGGCCCCCTCCCTTTCGCGCCCATGACCGCCCGCTTCCAATCCATCGCTCCCGGTGCCCGCCTCGCCGACCAGGTGGCCGACGCCTTGGCCGCCGAAGTGCGCAGCGGACGCCTGTCCGAGGGCGACCGCCTGCCGACCGAGAGCGCGCTGGCCGAGCAGTTCGGCGTGAGCCGCACGGTGGTTCGCGAGGCGGTGTCGCGGCTCAAGTCGCTGGGGCTGCTCGATTCGCGCCAGGGCAGCGGCGTGTACGTGCGCGCCGCGGGCGTGGAGCCGCTGCGCTTCGAGATGCCGCACGTGGCTTCGCGCGAAGCGGTGATCCAGATGGTCGAACTGCGCCGTGCGCTGGAGGCCGAGGTGGCCGCGCTCGCGGCCGAGCGCCGCACGCCCGACGATGTGCAGCGCATCCGCGATGCCATCGACGCGCTGCATGCGGCCGTGGCCGCGGGCGGCAACGGCGCCGAGGAAGACGTGCGCTTTCACCGCGCCATTGCCGAGGCCGCGCGCAATCCCTTCCTGATCGGCACGCTGCAGTACCTGCGGCAGTTCCTGCACGGCGCCACGCGCGTCACGCGCGCCAACGAGGCGCGGCGCGCCGATTTCGCGCGCGAGGTGGCGCAGGAGCACGCCCGCATCGTCGAGGCCATCGAGGCCGGCGATGCGCTGCGGGCGCGCGAGGCGGCCAAGTCCCACATGGACAACGCGATCCGCCGCATCGAGCAGGCCGACCCCGCGTTCTGGCAGCAGGAGGGCGCGCAGCTCGCGCGGCCGCTGGTCGAAGGCTGGCCGATCGGCAGCTGAGCGGCTGCGACACACAAGCTCACCAAAAAGGCGCTGCGGACGGCAGCGTCTTCGGGTTTACCCGAGGCAAGGCTCCGAAATCAAATTTGTATGATGACCTGACAAATAAAGCGACGGCCGCGCGAGCCAGCGGCGGCAAGGCCTCTTTCTCATCCAAAGCGGGACAACCCTTTTCATGACTTCCTCCACCCTTCCGGTCGGCGCACTGCCCGTGTCCGCCGACGCCGCGCTCGAAAAGCGCGCCTATGCCAAGGTGTTCTGGCGCCTGGTTCCCTTTCTGATGCTGTGCTACGTGGTCGCGTATCTCGACCGCGTGAACGTGGGCTTTGCCAAGCTGCAGATGGGGCAGGACCTGGGCTTCAGCGAAACGGTGTTCGGCCTGGGCGCGGGCATCTTCTTCCTCGGCTACTTCCTGTTCGAGGTGCCGAGCAACCTGCTGCTCAACCGGGTGGGCGCGCGCATCTGGATCGCGCGGATCATGATCACCTGGGGCGTGCTGTCGGCCTGCTTCGTGTTCGTGGAAACGCCGACCAGCTTCTACATCCTGCGTTTCCTGCTGGGCGTGGCGGAGGCGGGCTTCTATCCCGGCGTGATCCTCTACCTCACCCACTGGTACCCGGCGCACCGGCGCGCGCGGATCATCGCGGTGTTCATGTCGGCCATTCCGGTGGCGGGCATCTTCGGCAATCCGCTGTCGGGCTGGATCATGGACGCCTTCCACGGCGTGTCCTCGATGCAGGGCTGGCAGTGGATGTTCATCATCGAAGCCATTCCGGCCGTGCTCGTGGGCGTGATGGTGCTGCTCTACCTGGACAACGGCATCCAGCATGCGCGCTGGCTCTCGCCCGAGGAAAAGAGCCTGCTGCTGCGCGAGGTCGCGCGCGACCAGGCGCATGGCGCCAAGGGCCCGCACTCGGTGGGGGCCATGTTCCGCGACATGCGCGTGTGGTGGATGGCGCTCATCTACTTCGCCTTCGTGATGGGCCAGTACGCGCTGACCTTCTGGCTGCCCACGCTGGTCAAGGCCACGGGCGTGAAGGGCAACCTGCACATCGGCCTCCTGAGCGCCATTCCGTTCATCTGCGCGATCGTCGCGATGAACCTCTTCGGCCGCAGCGCCGACCGCCGGCAGGAGCGCCGCTGGCACCTGATCGTGCCCGCGCTGATGGGCGCGGTGGGTTTCACGGTGGCCGCGTCGTACACGCAGAACACGGTCGTGTCGCTCGCCTTCCTCTCGCTCGCGGCGGCCGGCGTGCTGACCTGCGCGCCGCTCTTCTGGTCGCTGCCCACCGCCTTTCTCTCGGGCACGGCGGCGGCGGCCGGCATTGCGGCCATCAATTCGGTGGGTAATCTTGCGGGGTTCGCGAGCCCCTACCTCATCGGCTACCTGAAGGACCTGACGGGCAGCACGCAGATCGGTATGTACGTGCTGGCCGCTGCGCTGGTGCTCGGGGCCATCGGCGTGTGGCTCACGCCCAAGCAACTCGTCAACAGATGATCGAAAGAACCCTCACATGATTTCCAACACCAGCACACCCGTCGTCGGCGTCGTGGGCCTCGGCGCCATGGGCAGCGGCATGGCGCAGTCGCTGCGCCGCGCGGGCTACGAGCCGCATGTGTTCGACGTGCGCCTGGACGTGGCCCACGCCTTTGCGCGCGACGGCGGCGTGGCCTGCGACACGCTGGCCGCGCTCGGCGCGCAGTGCGACATCGTGGTTTCCGTGGTGGTCAACGCGGCGCAGACCGAGTCGGTGCTGTTCGGCGATGGCACCACGCCCGGCTGCGCGGCGTCGATGAAGCCCGGCAGCCTGTTCGTGATGTGCTCCACCGTGGACCCGAACTGGTCGGTCGCGCTCGAGGCGCGCCTGGCCGCGCAGGGCATCCTGTACCTCGACGCGCCGATCTCCGGTGGCGCCGCCAAGGCCGCGAGCGGCCAGATGACGATGATGACCGCGGGCACCCCCGCAGCCTATGAAAAGGCCGGCGCCGTGCTCGACGCGATGGCGGCCAAGGTTTATCGTCTGGGCGACCGCGCGGGGGCGGGCAGCAAGGTCAAGGTCATCAACCAGCTGCTGGCCGGCGTGCACATTGCCGCGGCGGCCGAGGCCATGGCGCTGGGCCTGCGCGAAGGCGTGGACCCGGCCGCGCTGTACGAGGTCATCACGCACAGCGCGGGCAACAGCTGGATGTTCGAGAACCGCATGGCGCACGTGCTGGCGGGCGACTACACGCCGCTGTCGGCCGTCGACATCTTCGTGAAGGACCTGGGCTTGGTGCTCGACGTGGCGCGCGCCAGCAAGTTTCCGCTGCCGCTGTCGTCCACCGCGCACCAGATGTTCATGCAGGCCTCGACCGCGGGCTTCGCGCGCGAGGACGACAGCGCGGTCATCAAGATTTTCCCCGGCATCGAACTGCCGGCTGCCGACAAGAAAGCCTGAAGTCAAAGGAAGACAAGCACCATGAACATTCTCATCACCGGAGGTTGCGGTTTCGTTGGCGCGCGGCTCGCGCGCACGCTGCTCGCAGGCGGCCCGCTCGCACTGGCCGGCGGCGCGGCCCAGCCCGTCTCGCGCATCACCCTGGCCGACCGCGTGGCGCCGCCCGCCGATCTGCAGGCCGATGCGCGCGTGCACTTCGTGCAGGGTGACCTGTACGAGCAGGCGACCGGCGGCGCGCTGCCGCTGGCCGACACCCATGCCGTGTTCCACCTGGCTGCGGCCGTGAGCGGCGAATGCGAGGCCGACTTCGACCTGGGCATGCGCAGCAACCTCGACACCACGCGCGCGCTGCTCGACGCCTGCCGCCGCGCGGGCCATGCGCCGGTGTTCGTGTTCTCCAGCTCGGTGGCGGTGTTCGGCGATTCGCCCGAGCAGCGCCTGCCCGCGGTGATCGAGGACACCACGCTGCCGACGCCGCAGAACAGCTACGGCATCCAGAAGTTCATCGGCGAGCAGCTGGTGGCCGACTTCACGCGCAAGGGTTTCGTGCAGGGCCGCAACGTGCGGCTCATGACCGTGTCGGTGCGCCCGGGCCGGCCCAACGGCGCGGCCTCCAGCTTCCTGAGCGGCATGCTGCGCGAGCCGCTGGCGGGCGAGCGCGCGCGCTGCCCCGTGGCGCCCGAGACGGCGGTTGCGCTCGCATCGCCCGGCAACACCGTCGCGGGCATCGTGCGCGCGGCCACGGCCAGTGCCGCCGAATGGGGCGCACGCACCGCCGTCAACCTGCCCGCGCTGACCACCACCGTGCGCGAAATGGCCGATGCGCTCGAACGCATCGCCGGCAAGGAGGCCACCGGGCTGATCGACTGGGAGCCCGATGCAGCCATTGCGAAGATCGTGACCAGCTGGCCCAGCCGCATCCACGCCGCGCGCGCCGAGGCGCTGGGCCTGAAGGCCGACGCGAGCTTCGACGCCATCCTGCGCGACTACGTGCGCGAGAACCCGCAGGCGGTGAAGCTGCCTGTACGGCCTGCTGCCACCAAGGACTGAGCCATGGCCAAGTTGCTGCTCGGCTGTATCGCCGACGATTTCACCGGTGCGACGGACCTCGCCAACAACCTCGTGCGCGCCGGCATGCGCGTGGTGCAGGCGATCGGAGTTCCTGCCACGCCGCTCGATGCCGACGTGGATGCCGTCGTCGTCGCGCTCAAGTCGCGCACCATCGCGCCGGCCGAGGCCATCGCGCAATCGCTCGATGCACTGCGCTGGCTGCAGGCGCAGGGTGCGCAGCAGGTCTACTTCAAGTACTGCTCCACCTTCGACAGCACGCCGCAGGGCAACATCGGCCCGGTGACCGAGGCGCTGATGGAGGCGCTGAAGTGCGATTTCACCATCGCCACGCCCGCCTTCCCCGACAACAAGCGCACCGTGTTCAAGGGCTATCTGTTCGCGGGCGAGGTGCTGCTGAGCGAGAGCGGCATGCAGAACCATCCGCTCACGCCCATGACCGACCCGAACCTCGTGCGCGTGCTGCAGGCGCAGTGCACGCGCAAGGTCGGGCTGATCGACCATGCGGTGGTGGCGCGCGGCGCGGCGGCCGTCACGGAGCGCATCGAGCAACTCAAAGCCGAGGGCGTGTCGATCGCCATCGTCGATGCGGTGTCGAACGACGACCTGCTGCGCCTCGGCCCGGCGCTCGCGAAGATGCCGCTGGTCACGGCGGGCTCGGGCGTGGCCATCGGGTTACCGGCCAACTTCGGCCTTGCGCCGTCGTCGCAGGCCAGTGCGCTGCCGGCGGCCGGCGGATTGCGCGCCGTGGTGTCGGGCAGCTGCTCGCTCGCGACCAACCGGCAGGTGCTCGACTTCATCCAGCGCGGCGGCGCGGCGCTGGCCGTGGATCCGCTGCGCATTGCCGCGGGCGTGGATGTCGCGGCCGAGGCATTGGCATGGGCTGCGCCGCTGGTCGAGGAGCAGCCGGTGCTGGTCTATTCCACGGCCGAGGCCGGTGCCGTCAAATCGGTGCAGGGCAAGCTCGGCGTCGAGGAAGCCGGCGCGATGGTCGAGCGCACCATTGCCGCGATTGCGCGCGGCCTGGTCGAGCGGGGTGTGCGCCAGCTGGTGGTGGCGGGCGGCGAAACCTCCGGTGCCTGCGTGCAGGCGCTGGGCATCGCGCAGATGCAGATCGGTCCGCAGATCGATCCCGGGGTGCCGTGGTGCCATGCGCGCACGGATGTCGAAGGCTCGCCGGTGCACATTGCGCTGAAGTCCGGCAACTTCGGGGGGGATGATTTTTTCACCAAGGCCTTTACAGTGCTTGGATGATGTTCATGCTCGGTGTCTTTTCAGGGCACGCGCTCCCGCCGACTTCAGGGCGCGCTCCCGCCGACGGGGTACCTTGCTCCGCGAATGTCCTCCGGCCTTCGGCCTCCCCCTTGATTTCGCTGCGCAAGGCACCCCATCAGCGGGAGCGTTATGCGGAGCAGTCATTGATCAGCTGTGCACCCAGAGCGTGCCTTGTGCCCAGGGCATCGGGTGCTCCCCGCAGCGAAATAAAGGAGGAGGCCGAAGGCCGGGGGACATTCGCGGAGGGGAGTACCCGGTGGCCTGGGCACGCGCCCTGAACAACAGCGCCCTGAACAACAGCACTCAAATACAGCACCCGTCGCGAAGTTAAAAAAGACATGAAAGAAACCCAAGCCCGAGAAGAAATCTGCCGCGTCGGCCGCAGCCTGTTCGAGCGCGGCTACGTGCATGCCACCGCCGGCAACATCAGCGTGCGGCTGGACGACGGTTTTCTCATCACGCCGACCGATGCCTGCCTGGGTTTTCTCGACCCCGCGCGTCTCGCCAAACTCGACGCGCAAGGCCAGCAGACCGGCGGCGACCGCGCCAGCAAGACCATCGCGCTGCACACGCGCATCTACGCCGCGGCGCGCCGCTTCGATGCGGACACGGCCTGCGTGATCCACACGCACAGCACGCACTGCGTCGCGCTCACGCTGGCGAACACGCCGGGCGACGAGCTGCTGCCCGCGCTCACGCCGTACTTCGTCATGAAGGTCGGCCACGTGCCGCTCATTCCGTACCACCGCCCCGGCGCGCCCGAGGCGGCCGAACTCGTGGCGCAGGCCATCGAGCGTCACGGTGCGGCCGGCACGCCGATTCGCGCCGTGATGCTCGAACGCCTCGGCCCCAACGTGTGGCACGAGACTCCCGCCGCCGCCATGGCCGTGCTTGAGGAACTCGAGGAAACCGCAAGGCTCCAGCTGCTTGCCGGCCCCGCCAGGCCCGAGCCGCTCGGCAGCGAACAGATCGATGAACTGCGCCGCATCTTCGGTGCGCGCTGGTAGCCACCAGTAGTAGTAAAAACACGCCATGCCCCAATTCGCAGCCAACCTCTCGATGCTCTATCCGGAGCACGACTTCCTCGACCGCTTCGAAGCCGCCGCGAAAGACGGCTTCAAGGCCGTCGAGTATCTTTTCCCCTATGCCTTCGCAAAGGAGGAGCTCGCCGCGCGGCTCAAGCACAACGGCCTGCAGCAGGTGCTCTTCAATGCTCCCCCAGGCCACTGGGACGGCGGTGAGCGTGGCCTGGCCTGCCTGCCGGGGCGCGACGCCGAGTTCCGCGAAGGCATGGCCAGCGCCATCGACTACGCCGTGGCGCTCGGCTGCCCGCGCATCCACGTCATGGCGGGCCTGGTGCCCGAAGGCTTCGAGCGCGAGGCCGTGCAGCCCGTGTACGTCGACAACCTGCGCTGGGCCGCGGCCGAGGCGGCCAAGGCCGGGCGCGACGTGCTGATCGAACCCATCAACACGCGCGACATCCCGCGCTTCTTCCTGAACCGGCAGGACCATGCGCACGAGATCGTCGACATGGTGGGCGCGCCCAACCTCAAGGTGCAGATGGACCTGTACCATTGCCAGATCGTCGAGGGCGACGTGGCGATGAAGATCCGCAAGTACCTGCCCACCGGGCGCGTGGGCCACATCCAGATTGCCGGCGTTCCCGAGCGCCACGAGCCCGATATCGGCGAGCAGAACTACACCTACCTGTTCGACCTGATCGACGAGGTGTCGGCGCAGAGCGGCTGGCAGGGCTGGGTCGGCTGCGAGTACCGGCCCCGGCGCGGCTCGGAACCCGGCGGCACCTCGGCCGGGCTGGGCTGGCTGCGGGCGCTGCAACAGCGCGCATGAAGCTCGAGTCGCTGCGCATTCCATCGCGGCTGCGCGGCTTTGCCGCGGGCGATGCGCAGGTCTTCGACGTCATGCTGGCCGGCGACAGGGTGCAGGCCATCGTGCCGAGCGCATCGCAGTCGCAGGCGCGCGGCACCTTGCTGAGCGCGCTGGTCGAGGCGCATGCGCACATCGACAAGAACTACACCGTGCAGGAAGTCGGCGCGGCCCAGGGCAACCTGTTCGCGGCCATCGACCGCATGGCGAAGCACCGCGCGGGCTGGAGCGGCCAGACGCTGCGCCCGCGCATGGAACGCGCGTTGCACGAGGCCTGGCAGTCGGGCACGCGCGCGCTGCGCACCCACATCGACTGGGTGGAGGGCGAGCCGCCCGCCGCGCTGGCGGTGTTCGAGGCGCTGCGCGAAGAGTGGCGCGGCCGCATCGAGCTGCAGTTCGTCTCGCTCACGCCGCTGGACCTGTTCGCCGATCTCGCGGCCGGCGAGCGCATGGCGCGCGAGGTGAAGCGCGCAGGCGGCGTGCTGGGCGCCTTCGTGTATCGCAACGAAGGACTGGTGCACAAGCTGGGCCGCGTGTTCGACCTCGCGCAGGACCACGGCCTGGGCCTCGACTTCCATGTCGACGAAGGGCTCGACGCCGATGCGAGCGGCCTGCGCAGCATTGCGCAGCTGGTGCGTGCGCGCGACTTCCGGCGCGGCGTGGTCTGCGGCCACTGCTGCTCGCTGGCCATGCAGGACGATGCCGTTGCCAACGAAACGCTGGCGCTATGTGCGGGCGCCGGCATCCACATCGTCGCGCTGCCGACCACCAACCTCTACCTGCAGGGCGCCTGGGACCGCACGCCCGTGCCGCGCGGCATCACGCGCATCCACGAGGCGGCGGCACGGGGCTTGCGTGCGAGCCTGGCAACGGACAACGTGCAGGACGCCTTCTATCCCTATGGCAGCTACGACCTTCTCGAAACCTTCGGCCTCGGCGTGCAGATGGCGCACCTCGCGCCCGCCGAAGAATGGCTCGACGCGATCACCCTCAGCCCTGCGAAGGCGCTCGGCCTTGCGTGGGACGGCCGCATCGCACCGGGCTGCCCCGCGGACCTGGTGCTGCTCGCGGCCACCGGCGAGCACGAGCTCGTCGGCCCGCGCGGGCGCCGGCGCACCGTGATCCGCGGCGGTCAAGAAATTCTGGAGCAGTCACGATGAGCATGGGCAAGCCAATGGCCAACTACGCCGCCGCCAAGCGCGTGGGCGATTTCGTCTTCATGAGCGGCGTGGTCGCGGTCGATCCGGCCACGCGCCGCGCGGTGGCCGGCTACGACGCCCTGCCCGAGGAAGGCCGCACGGCCCTGCAGGGCCTGGGCTATGCCACCGGCCAGATGTCGGTCGACGTCTTCGAGGCGCCCATCGTGGCGCAGAGCTGGTTCGTGCTCGAGCGCATCCGCCAGCTCGCGGCCGAGCATGGCGGCACGATGGAAGACGTGGTGAAGCTGGTGCAGTACTTCCGCCAGCTGCCGCACTACGCCTTCTACAACCGCGTGCGCGGCCTGTTCTATCCGGGCGAGCCGCCGGTCAGCACGGTGGTCGAGGTGTCGCGCTTCCTGCCGGGCGACGAGGTGCTGGTGGAAGTGGAAGCCACCATGTACCTGCCGCAGCACCGCGCTACCTGACGCCCGCGCCTTTCAGCAGGAATTCGGTCACCTGCTCGATCAGGTAGCGCCGGTCCTTGTCGTCGCCTTGCTGCGCCACATTGCGGAAGTAAGCGGCCTGCGTGGCGTGGTCGGCATAGAACTGCGTCACGGCCCAGATGTGGAACAGCACCAGCATCGGGTCGGCCTTGTCCATCAGGCCCTGGTTCATCCAGTTCTGTATGACGGCGGCGGCCTGGTCGGTGCGCTGCTTGCTCGTGTCCATCATGGTGTTGAGCACCGGCGCGCCGCGCATCATCTCGGCCGTGAAGATGCGCGAGCGCAGCGGGTGCTCGAACGAGAACACCATCTTGCGGCGGATCAGGTCGCCCAGCACCTTGCGCGGGCCGAAGGCCTCGTCGGCAAAGCCGAACACCACGATCCAGTCGTTGAGGATGTCCTGCAGGATCTGCCGGTAGAGCGCTTCCTTGCTCTCGATGTAGTAGTGCAGCTGCGCCTTCGAGAGCCCGGCCTTGTCGGCAATGGCCTGGGTCGAGGCGCCGGCCGGGCCCTCGCTTGCGAACACCTCGATGGCGGCCTGGTTGATGAGGCCGAGCACCTGCGTGTACTTGCGCGAGCGGCCACGCGTCGCGGCGGGCGCCTCGGCGTCGCCTTGTTGTTGTTCTTCTTTTCCGATGCTCACAGCTGCAGCACCAGTTCCCGGCCCCTGGCGCGCGAGCAGCACAGGGCCACCTTGTGGCGCCGCTCGCTGCCCGTGAGGCAGAAGTCGCGGTGCTCCGCGCCTTCGCCATCGCCCTCGACCACGCAGGTGCCGCACAGGCCCTGCTGGCACGACACCGGAATGTCGATGCCCACTTCGTGCAGCGCATCGACGGCGGTCTGGTCGGCCGCCACCGGCACGCTGATGCCGCGCTGCGCGAGCTTCAGCGTGAAGGGCAGGCCGGTGCCCGCGTTCGCATCGGTGGGAGCGGCGAAGTATTCGGCGTGCAGCGTGTCTTCGGGCCAGTGCGCCGCGGCCTCGCGCACCGCCCGCATGAAGCCGCCGGGGCCGCAGACATACAGGTGCGCATCCGGCGTGCGCTCGGCCAGCAGCGTGCGCAGGTCGATGCGCTGGCTGGCGTCGCCCTGGTCGAGGTGCAGGCGCAGGTGCGGCGCCAGCGCGGGCGAATGCAGCGCATCGGCAAAGGCCAGGTGTTCCTCGCTGCGCGCGAACACGCAGAGCGTGAACGAGGCACCGCGCGCCGCGAGCGCCTGCGCCATCGCCAGCAGCGGCGTCATGCCGATGCCGCCGGCCATCAGCAGATGGTGCCCGGCCTCTTCGCGCAGCGCAAAGGTGTTGCGCGGTGCGCTGATCGCGAGCAGGTCGCCCTGGCGCACGCGCTCGTGCATCGAGGCCGAGCCGCCGCGGCTTTCGGCTTCGCGCTTGACGCCGATCAGGTAGGACGAGGCGGCGTTCGACGGCGGATTCGAAAGAGACCATCGCGCCAGCGAGTACTGGCGCGAGAAGCCGCCGGGCATGTGCACGTCGATGTGCGCGCCGGCCTCGTAGCCCGGCAGGGCGCGGCCCCACGGGTGGGCCAGCTCGAAGGCCAGGATTTCCGGCGTCTGGCGCGAGATGCGTTCGACGCGGACGGTGAGCGTGCGTTCGAGGCTCATGGTGGGGTCTTCCTGCTAGATGCTCTGCAGCTTGCGCGCAACGCGTTCGATGAAGTGGCTGCGGTCGCGCGCGGTGACGGCGTTCATGTCGTGCAGCTGCAGCCACGTGACCTTGCAGCGCCACGCGAACAGCGCCCGCAGCGCGCGCGTGAACAGCCGCCGGCCCGGATCGCCGATGAGCATCACGAACCAGCGCGGCGAGCCGCCCGTGGTCACCACCGTCAGCCGCTGGATGTGCCGCATGCCCGACCTCGCGAGCTGTCCCTTGCGCTCTGCCGGCAGGAAGGCCACGCCCGGCAGCCAGACGCGCTCGAGCCAGCCCTTGAGCATCGACGGCGGTCCATGGAACCAGGTGGGATAGACGAACACCAGGTGCTCGGCCCACAGCAGCGCTTCGACATGCGGTTTGACGCGTTCGCGGATCAGTTCGGGGTTGTCGAGATAGGCGATGCGCTCTTCGCGCGTGAGCGTGGGATCGAAGCCTTCGGCGTACAGGTCGATGGCCTTGACGGGGTGCCGCGGCTCGAGGGCCTCGAGGGCGGTGCGGTAGAGCGCGTGGTTGAAGCTGTCAGGGTTCGGATGGCAGTGGACGACGAGCGTTTTCATGAGGAGGGCCGGTTCGCCGGTTCGGCGAGACGGGGTCAGAGCCCAGGGAATGAAGAGCCGCGCAGTGCCTTATGGCAACCCAGGCGCCGGCATCTGACCCCGGCGCAAGCCCCGCGCGGCCCACGGGAAAACTTCGAAGCAGAATTACTTTCCAGCGAGCTTCTTGCGGATGTCGAGACCGACACCCTTGTTGACGAACTGCGTGGTCACGACCTTCGACAGGTCGACCTCGCCGGGCTTGTAGAGGCCGGCCTTCACCATCTTGTCGTAGAAGTCTTTCACGCGGGCCTCGTCCATTGCGCCGATGCCCTTGGCGAGCGATTCGCCGCTGTCGACGATGCCCATCTTCTTCATGAGCTCGATCGAGCCCTGCGATGCGGCGACGGGCGAGTCGGGGTTGATCTTGGCGATCATCTCGTTGGCGGCCTTGTTGTCGCCGTAGAGGTAGTTGTTCCAGCCGATGATCGAGGCCTCGACGAACTTGCGCACGGTCTCGGGCTTGGTCTTGACGAGGTCGGCGCGCGTCTCGATGGTGGTCGAGTAGGTCGAGAAGCCGTTGTCGGCCAGGAGCTGCACCACAGGGTCGAAGCCGGCCTGCGCCTTGATCGAGAGCGGCTCGGAGATGGCGTAGCCCTGCTGGATGGACTTCTTGTCCGCCAGGAACGGGCCGACGTTGAAGGTGTAGGGCTTGAGCTGCGAATCCTTGAAGCCGTGCTCCGACTTCATCCACTGCCAGAAGCTGAACTGGCCGTCCTTGCCGATGAAGGCCACGGGCGCCTTGGCCATGTCCTTGAAGGTGTCGAAGCCCTGGCCCGGATGCGCGAACATGGCCTGCGGGTCTTTCTGGAAGAAGGCCGCGACCACGACGGTGGGCACGCCGTTCTTCACGTTGTCGAAGGATTGCAGCAGGTTGCCGGTCATGAGGAAGTCGACCTTGCCGGCCGGTAGCATCGGCCGGTTGTTGACCATCGGTCCGCCCTGCTGGATGTCGACGTCGAGGCCATACTTCTTGTAGGTGCCGTCCACCAGCGCCTGGTAGAAGCCGCCGTGGCCGGCCTGCGCCTTCCAGTTGGTGGCGAACACCACTTTTTCCTGCGCCTGTACGGCGAAGGCGGCGGCCGCGAGGGCCAGGGCTAGGGCGAGCGGATGGATGGTCAGAGCGGGAACGCGCATGGCAGTGGACTCCTGGTGTGAATTCGATGGGATATTTTCATGTCAGCTTGCGCGATGGACGAGGCTGCTGTTCAGGGCGTGTGCACAGATCACCGGGTACTCCCCTCCGCGAATGTCCCCCGGCCTGCGGCCTCCTCCTTTATTTCGCTGCGGGGAGCACCCGATGCTCTGTGCACTGGGGCGCGCTGCTGGTGAACCGCTGATCAACAGCCGTTGCTGATAACGATCACGTCGATGGGGTGCCTTGCGCAGCGAAATAAAGGGGGAGGCCGCAGGCCGGAGGACATTCGCGGAGCAAGGTACCCCGTCGGCGGGAGCGCGCCCTGAACAGCAGCCTTCGAAGCCGACGCAAAGGAAGACAAGACAACGCTTCATTTCAGCGCTCGACAGCCATATCGGAAGTCCAGCCACGCGTCTTGCCGGGGTTCATGAGCCCCATCGGATCGCTGCGCTTCTTGAACTCGATCTGCTGCGTGTCGATGGTCTTCATGCCGCCGTCCTCGATGGTCACGACATGCGGATTGAAGATCTTGCAGCCGCCCTGCGATTCGATCTCGCGGATCACTTCGTACTGGTGGGCTTCGCCCTTCCAGCGCACCAGCAGGATGCCGAAGGTGCCGCATTCGCCGCCGGCGCGTGCGAAGTCCTGGTGCTGCAGCACCTCGTCGCCGAAGATTTGCAGATGCCGCTCGACCACCGCCGGGTCGAAGGGCTGGGCGTAGGCCACCTGCAGGTAGGTCCAGCCGCGGTCGGCCTTGAGCGCCTGCAGCGTCGTGTGGTTGAACGCGCACTCGTAGGCGGGCGGCAGGCCCTCGGCGAGCAGCTCGGGCTCGGTGCCGGCGACGGAGAGGGTGCCGCCATGCGCAGCGGCCAGCGCGTGGAAATCCTTCATCGATTCGGGCGAGACCATCGCGAACGCCGCATGCCGGTCGCGCGGAAAGCGGTCGCGCATCGCCGTGTAGTAGGGCGAGAAGCGCGCCTCGACCGTGGAGAGAAGGAAGATGTCGAGCGTGGGCGCCTGCGCCGCGACGGCGAAGGCCAGCGCAGCGCGGTAGGTTTCGAACAGCACCGTGCAATGCACCCACTCGACGGCCGGGCTCAGCGCCACTTCCACGTCGAGGATCACGCCATTGGTGCCGTAGGCATGGTGCACCTGCTGGATCTCGTCGCCGTGCAGTTCGATGATGCGTGGCTCGCGCTCCACCGTCATGACGCGCGCGCGCAGCAGGTTGCCGGGGTCGCGCAGGATGCCGTGGCGGAACGAGCCGATGCCGCCGAAGCCGCCCGCGATGAAGCCGCCGATGGTGGCCACGTGCCAGGTCGAGGGCCACATGCGAAGCGCCTGGCCGGTTTCGCGCGCTGCAAGGTCGATGTCGTGCATGCGCGCGCCGGCCTCCACGCGCATGCGGCCGTCCTGGATGTCGAGCACGCGGCACATCTGCGTCACGTCGAGCACGATGCCGCCTTCGAGCGGCACGCACTGGCCGTAGTTGCCGGTGCCGCCGGCGCGCACGGTGAGCGGCAGCTTCCACTTCGCGGCCACGGCCGCCGCCTGGCGCACGTCGTCCTCGGTGCTGACCTTGACCACCAGGTCGGCCACGCAGCCCGCGAGCTGCGCGCTGAGGATGGGGCTGTACCAGTAGAAGTCCTTGGACAGCTGCTTGCGCTGGGCCGGCGCGGTGATCAGGTTGAGGCCGCGCAGGTCGGCGCGCACGGCCTCCCAGTCGGTGGCGGCGTGCATGGCCCTAGCGTTCACGGCGCATCTCGCTTTCATGCCAATGGCCGAGCACGAGGCGCGACAGGGCCGCGAACACGATGAAGATCACGATGCCCAGCAGGGACACCAGCAGCAGCGCCGCGAACATCATCGGGATCTCGGTGCGGAAGCTCGATTCGAGGATGCGCGACGCCAGCCCCGTCTCCTTGCCCGCGGTGCCGGCCGTGAACTCCGCCACCACCGCGCCGATCAGGCTCAACCCGCCCGCGATCTTCAGGCCCGCCATGAAGTACGGCAGCGCGCTGGGCGCGAGCAGGTAGCGGAAGGTCTGCCACGGCGAGGCCTGGTAGAGCTGGAACAGGTCGCGCAGGTTGCTGTCGGCGCTTTTCAGGCCGATGACGGTGTTCGACAGGATCGGGAAGAAGGCCACGATCCACGCGCACAGCAGGAGCGCCGCGGTGGTGCTCGACACGTAGATCAGTATCAGCGGCGCGATCGCGATGATCGGCGTCACCTGCAGGATCACCGCGATCGGGAACAGGCCGATCTCCACCCACTTGAAGAGCGCGAAGGCAATCGCCAGCAGCACGCCGCCGACAATGGCCGCGCCGAGCGCGAGCAGCGTGAGCTTCACCGTGAACCACAGCGCGCTGGAAAGCGAGCCCCAGTTGTCGAACAGCGTGCGCAGGATGAGCGAAGGCGCGGGCAGGATGTAGTGCGGGATGTTGTTGGCGCGCACCATCCACTCCCAGGCCAGCAGCAGCGCGATGACGATGCCCGCGGGCACCGCGATGCGCAGCATCGACTCGCGCCGGCGCAAGCCGTCTTCGTGCGCGCGCAGCGCGGCTTCGGAGGGCGCCGTGTCCGCCTCCGCGAGCGCGACGGGTTCATCAGTGATCGATGTCGACGCCATGCAGGGCTCCATGCAGGGATTGCGACACGGCGGTGCAGTGCGCGTTGTAGCGGCTCGAGGTGCGGAACTCCTCGCCGCGCGGATACGGCTCGTCGATGCGGATCTCGTCGATCACGCGGCCCGGGCGCGCGGCCATCACCACGATGCGGTTCGAGAGGTACACCGACTCGTAGACGCTGTGCGTGACGAACACCACCGAGAAGCGGTGCTCGCGCCAGATCGCGAGCAGGTCGTTGTTGAGCTTGATGCGCGTCATCTCGTCGAGCGCGGCAAAGGGCTCGTCCATCAGCAGGAGCCGCGGGTGTGTGACCAGCGCGCGCGCAATCGACACGCGCATCTTCATCCCGCCCGAGAGCTCGCGCGGGTACACGCCGGCGAAGCGCGAGAGACCGACCATCTCGAGCGCCTGCTGCACCACCGGCGCGGCCGCATCGCGGCTCTGGCCCGCGAGCTTGAGCGGCAGCCAGACGTTGTCGAACACCTTGGCCCAGGGCATGAGCGTGGGCTCCTGGAATACGAAGCCCAGGTCGCGGTCGCTCTGCGTCTTGCCGGTGTTGGCGCCCGACCAGTGCATCTCGCCCGAACTCAGGCGCGTGAGGCCGGCGATCAGCCTGAGCGCGGTGCTCTTGCCGCAGCCCGAGGGGCCGAGAAAACTGATGAAGTCGTGCTCGCCGATGTCGAGCGTCATGCCCTGCAGCGCGAGCGTGCCGTTGGCAAAGCGCTTGCTGACGTGGCGCAGGCTGACCAGCGGCGAAGAAGGCGATGGCGTCGTGCTTTCCATGGTGGCTGCGAGCCTAGCGCCAGGCGGGAACATTGGCGAGGCGCGACAGCGGGAAGCGGTCCACCTCCTGCAGCAGTTCGACGAAGCGCTGGCCCACGTGGTCGAGCACCGCGGCGCCTTTTTCGGCCGTGGCGCGCGTGGCGTCGCCGGCCGCGCCCGCGGGGTTGATGTCGTGCATCTGCCAGCCGAGCTTGCCGCTGGGCGTGATCGAGAGGAACTTGTTCTCGTCGGCCAGCTGCTCGGTCATCGAGCTGAAGTTCTGGAACCGGTCGCGGCGCACATGGTCGGGCGCAAGGTGCAGCATGACCGAACTTTCGAGGTCGCCGGCATGGATGCCGTGCCGGCCTTCGTGCGCGGTGAAAAGCCCTTCGGGCAGGCCCAGCGTGTACCAGTTGGCGGCCACGACCATCATGCCGTGCTCCTCGCGCAGGTCGCGCGCCACGATGTCCATCACGCTCATCTGGCCGCCATGACTGTTGTAGAGCACCAGCTTGCGCACGCCGGCCTTGGCCACGCAGGCGCCGATGTCCTTCCACAGCGCGATCAGCGTGGTGGCCGAGACGGTCAGCGTGCCCGGGTAGCGCGAATGCTCGTTGCTCTTGCCGTAGGCCACGGTCGGCAGGAACAGCACCGGCAGGTCGCCCGGCAGGTGCGGCAGCGTGGCGCGGACCATGCCGTCGATGGTGGCGGTGTCGGTCGACATCGGCAGGTGGGGGCCGTGCTGCTCGGTCGCGCCCACCGGCAGCACGGCAATGAGCCGTTCGCGGTCGAGGCGGGAGAACTCTTCGCTGGTCAGGTCGGACCAGAAGCGGCTGCGCAGGGGATGCGGGGTCATCGTGGCGTACCTCGTGGTGGCGGGCAACAGGGGCGGGATGATGAGCTAAATTATCCAATCGGTCAAAAAAAGATGGGTTGGCGATAACCCCCATGCCGCTGCCGCGTGAAATGCGGCGCCCACTTGATGGCGGCCTTCCTTGGGCATATAAGTCATCCATGGTTCCTTGACTCGTCGCAAGACGAAAGGGGGCGCTATGAAGAGGCGCATCTACTGGCTGATGCCGGACATCGCGAGCGCCAGGCGAGCGATGGACGATCTGGTGTGGGCACGCGTCGACGTTGCGCACATTCATTTCGCCGGACCGGAAGGCATGGACATGGCCGGGCTCCATGCAGCCAACGTGTGGCAAACCTCGGACCTCGTCCACGCAGCCAAGACCGGGTGGGTGGTCGGCAGTGCCTGCGGCGTCGTCGTCGGCCTTGCGGCCGCGCTGCTGTTCCCGATCGTCGGCGACGGCCCCGAATGGGAAGTGGCTGTGCTGGTGGCCATCCTGGGTGGCGCGGTCGGCGCCTGGTCGGCCAGCATGATCGGCATTTCCATCCCGAGTCCCAGGCTGCAACGTTTCGAGGGTGCCATCGCGCAGGGGCAGATCCTGCTGATGGTGGACTTGCCGCGTTCGCGCGTGCGGGACATCGAGGCGCTGCTGCGCTCCGCGCACCCTGAAGCCCGGTTCGAGGGCGAAGAGCCGCAAGTCCCGGCGTTTCTCTGACGCGCGCATGAGCCCTGAAACCATGCCGAGCCAAGGGAGCGCACATGACCATGGCCGTCGCCCTGTTGCTCATCGTGGCCGGCTCGGTGCTGTTTCACGTTTTCAATCCGTGGTGGACGACGCCCCTTGCTTCGAACTGGAAGCTGATGGACGACACCCTTGGCATCACGCTGGCGATCACGGGCATCTTCTTCATTGTCATCAACCTGTTCATCGCCTACATGCTGGTGCGCTTCCGCCATCGCGCGGGGCACCGCGCGGCGCATGAGCCCGAGAACAGGAAGCTCGAGCGCTGGCTGATCGGCGGCACCACCGTCGCCATCATGGCGCTGCTGGCGCCCGGTCTCCTGGTGTACGCGAACTATGTCAGGGAGCCTCGCGATGCGCTCGTGCTGGAGGTGCTGGGCCAGCAGTGGCAATGGCGCTTCCGCTTCCCGGGAGGGGACGGCAAGCTGGGCGCGACCGATGCGCGCTTTGTCAGCGCCACCAATCCGTTCGGCATCGACCCCGCCGACCGGGCCGGGCAGGACGACCTCCTGATCGCCGGCGACGAGGTGCACCTGCCGCTCGGCAAGCCGGTGCTGGTGCTGATGCGCTCGAACGACGTGCTGCACGACTTCTTCGTGCCGAACTTCCGCGCCCGCATGAACATAGTGCCGGGACAGGTCAGCCGCTTCTGGTTCACGCCGACCGTCGCGGGCCGCTACGAAGCGCTGTGCGCGCAACTGTGCGGCGTGGGCCATTCCAACATGCGCGGCTACGTGGTGGTGGAAGACCCGGCCAGCTACAAGGCCTGGCACGCGGCGCTGCCGACCTTCGCAAAGTCCCAGGCCAAGGCGCCCGAGGCCCCGGCCGGCGGCGATGCACGCGTCCGGCAGGGGCACGCGCTGGCGGACAGCAAGGGCTGCGTGGCCTGCCACACGATCGACGGCAGCCCGCGCGTCGGGCCGACCTGGAAGGGCCTGTACGGCAAGACCGAAACCATGGCGGACGGCTCTACCGCGCTGGTCGACGAAGCCTTCCTGCGCAGCTTCATCCGCGATCCGCAGGCGCGCCATGTGAAGGGCTTCCCGCCGGTCATGCCCAAGGTCGAGTTGACCGAAGAAGAGCTGGCCGCGCTGGTGGCCTATATCCAGAGTCTGGGCAGTCCGCCGGCGCAGGCTGCCGCTGAACAGAGGGCTCCCCGATGAACTCTCCCGCGCCCGCGGAGCACGCCATGCCCCACGCCGACCACGACGACGACGCCGGGCACCCCGCGCCGCAGAGTTTCCTGACCCGCTACGTCTGGAGCCAGGACCACAAGGTGATCGCAGTCCAGTACGCCTGCACCGCCATCGCGGTGGGCGTCGTGGGCGTCGTGCTGTCCAACCTGATGCGGCTGCAGCTCGGCTTTCCGGGCCAGTTCGAGTTCATCAACGCCGAGCGCTACTACCAGTTCGTGACCATGCACGGGATGATCATGGTGATCTACCTGCTCACGGCGCTGTTCCTCGGTGGCTTCGGCAACTACCTGATTCCGCTGATGGTGGGCGCGCGGGACATGGTCTTTCCCTATCTCAACATGCTGAGCTTCTGGGTCTACCTGCTGTCGGTGGTGGTCCTGATGGCGAGCTTCTTCGTCGCGGGCGGTCCCACCGGCGCGGGCTGGACGCTGTATCCACCGCAGTCGATCCTGCCCGGCACGCCGGGCCATGCGGGCGGCATCGTGCTGATGCTGGTGTCGCTGCTCATCTTCATCGTGGCAACGACGATGGGCGGCCTCAACTACGTGACCACCGTGCTGCAGGCGCGCTGCGAAGGCATGACGCTGCTGCGCATGCCGCTCACGGTGTGGGGCATCTTCGTTGCCACCATCCTCGCGCTGCTCGGTTTTCCGGCGCTGTTCGTCAGCGGCGTGATGCTGCTGCTCGACCGGACGCTGGGCACCAGCTTCTTCATGCCGGCGCTGGTGTCGATGGGCCAGCTGACCGGCTACAAGGGCGGCAGCCCGCTGCTGTTCCAGCACCTGTTCTGGTTCTTCGGCCATCCCGAGGTCTACATCGTGGCGCTGCCGGCCTTCGGCATCGTGTCCGACCTGATCAGCGTGCACGCGCGCAAGTGCATCTTCGGCTACCGCATGATGGTGTGGGCCATCGTGGCGATCGGCGCGCTCAGCGTGGTGGTGTGGGCGCACCACATGTTCGTGAGCGGCATGAACCCGTACTTCGGCTTTTTCTTCGCGACCACCACGCTGATCATCGCGGTGCCCACCGCGATCAAGGTCTACAACTGGATCCTGACGCTGTGGCGCGGCGACATCCACCTGACGGTGCCGATGCTGTTCGCGCTGGCCTTCCTGTGCACCTTCCTGATCGGCGGGCTCACGGGCCTGTTCCTGGGCAACGTGAGCGTGGACATCCCGCTGTCCGGCACCTATTTCGTGGTGGCGCACTTCCACATGGTGATGGGCGTGGCGCCGCTCCTGGTGGTGTTCGGCGGCATCTACCACTGGTTCCCCAAGGTCACCGGCCGCATGCTCGACGACCGGCTCGGCCGGCTGCATTTCTGGATCACTTTCCTCGGCACCTACGCGATCTATTTTCCGATGCACTACCTGGGCGTGCTGGGCATGCCGCGGCGCTACTACAACTTCGACGGCTACGCGTTCATTCCGCCGTCGGCGTTCAGCATGAACACGTTCATCACCGTGGTCGCGCTGATCGTCGGCGTGGGGCAGCTGCTGTTCATTGCCAATCTTGCCTGGAGCGCCTGGCGCGGCCGGCCGGCCGACGCCAATCCATGGCGTGCCGCCTCGCTCGAATGGCAGACGCCCGCCACGCCGCCGGGCCACGGCAACTGGGGACCGCGGCTGCCGGTGGTCTACCGGTGGGCCTACGCCTATGGGGAGCCGGGTGCGGCGGAGGATTTCATCGCGCAGAACACGCCGCCGGAAGCCGGGCCCGGGGAGCCCGAGCCGGAGGGCCAGAGCGAGGTCCGGGGAGCGCCGGCATGATTTCAGGAGCCGCCTTGAGCATCCGCGGTCCCGGCCGCGGCCGTGGCCGCGCTCGCGATCCGCATGCGAGCGCGGCCGGCATCGGCCTGTGGGTCTTCATGGGCGTGGTGACGGCGTTGTTCTCCCTCTTCATCGTGGCCTACGTGATGCGCATGAGCGGCGGCGATGCGATGACCATCGCGCTGCCGTGGCAGCTCTGGCTCAGCACGGCGCTGCTGGTGGCGGGCAGCGTGGCGCTGCAACGGGCCAGTGGCGCACCACGCGGTCCCGGCCCGGTGCGGGCCCGTCGCCTGCTGCTGGCGGGTGGCCTCTTCGCATTGGGCTTCCTGGCCGTGCAGCTGTGGGCCTGGCAGGCGCTGCTGAGCGCGCAGGTGATGCCGGCCGGCAATCCGGCGGGCAGCTTCTTCTACCTGTTGACGGCCATGCACGGGCTCCACTTGATGGGCGGGCTGGTCGGGTGGGCCTGGACGGCGCACGCCGCCTGGTCCGATCCGGCCAGGTCCGCCTGGCGCATCGCGCTGTGTGCGCGCTACTGGCACTTCATGCTGGCGGTGTGGCTGGTGCTGTTCGCACTGCTGGGCTGGGTGACGCCGGAGGTGGCGCGCTTCATCTGCGGCACATCCTGAGGAGGCATCTCGTGAACAACACCGCAACGATCGCAGCAGCGCCCCCGAGTCCGACCCTCGCCGCCAGCGGCTGGCGCGGGCTGGTTGCCGACTGGTCCTCCGATCGCCAGGCGTTCCACGTCTCGTGGGGCAAGGCGATGATGTGGATCTTCCTGCTCAGCGACACCTTCGTCTTCAGCTGCTTCCTGGTCGGCTACATGACGGTACGCATCTCGACCACGGCGGCGTGGCCCAACCCGAGCGAGGTGTTCGCGCTCCATGTGGGGGGCGCCGACATCCCGCTGCTGCTGATAGCGATCATGACCTTCGTGCTCATCAGCAGCAGCGGCACGATGGCGATGGCCGTCAATTTCGCCTACCGCCGCGACCGCGTGAACGCCGCCACTCTGATGCTCGTGACCGCGACCTGCGGCGAACTCTTCGTCGGCATGCAGGCCTTCGAGTGGTCCAAGCTGATCCTCGAGGAGGGCGTGCGGCCCTGGGGCAACCCGATGGGCGCGGCGCAGTTCGGCTCGGCCTTCTTCATGATCACGGGCTTCCATGGGCTGCACGTGTCGGCCGGCGTGGTCTTCCTGTTCATCGTGGCCTTCAAGCTGATGCGCGGCGACTACGAAAAGTCCGGCAACTACCAGATCGTAGAGATTGCCGGCCTGTACTGGCACTTCGTGGACCTGGTGTGGGTGTTCATCTTTGCGCTGTTCTATCTCTGGTGAGGAGGACGAAGATCATGAACCCCGCCGCTGGCCAGCAACATCCGATCGGCCTCTACCTCAAGATCTGGGGGCTGCTGTTCGTGCTCAGCACGATGTCGTACCTGGTCGACTACTTCCAATTCCAGGGGTACCTGCGCTGGGCCCTGATCATCGCCTTCATGCTGCTGAAGGCGGGGCTGATCGTCACGGTCTTCATGCACATGGCGTGGGAGCGGATGTCGCTGGTGTATGCCATCCTGGTGCCGCCCCTGTGCCTGCTGGTGCTGGTCGGACTGATGGCGGCGGAGGCCGACCACACCTTCATCACGCGGCTGCTGTTCTTCCACTGAAGGCCTTGCAGGCCGCTCAGCGCTTCACCACGTAGCGCGTCACCACCGGCGGCGACTCGCCGATGTGGAAGGCCAGCCGCCGCTCGCGCAGCGTCATGTCGGCGGCCGTGGCGCGGTTGAAGCGGCGCAGGTGGTCGGTCCAGCTTTCGTCCACGATCTCTTCCAGGTAGCGGCCCGGCTCGGCGATGTCGTGCAGCAGTTCCCAACCGATGGCGCCCTGGCCGAGGCGCGCGCGCCGGGTCTGGTGCATCACCAGGTGGAAGGCGGCCGCGCGCGCGGGATCGATCATGTATTCGATGGTGATGACCACGCGGCCGTTTTCCTCCGGCGTTTCCGCCGGCGGACCCGCGGCCCAGCCGGCCCGCGCGGGGCTCATGTCGGCTTCCTCGCCCGAGACGTCGGTGACCCAGCGCAGCGCCGCCAGCATCAGCAGGGTGCCGCTCACGGCGGCGATCTCGAGGCTGGAGCGCAGGTCGGTGACGGTGGCCACCTGGCCCCAGAGCGCCGCGCCGATCGCGCTCGCGCCCATGATCGCCATCTGGTAGGTCGACATGCCGCGCGCGCGCACCCAGTCGGGCAGCGCGAGCTGCGCCGAGACCGAGAGCGAGTTGGCCACCGTGATCCAGGCCATGCCGCCGAAGAACATTGCGGGCACCGCCACCCAGGCGTTGGGCGCGAAGGCCATCACCGCGGTGGCGAGCGACTGCAGCACCGTTCCGCGCAGCACCAGCTGGTCGCGCCCGAGCGCCTGGCGCAGCCGCGGCAGGAACAGCACCGCGATGATCGCGCCCGCGCCCATGGCCGCCAGCAGCAGCGTGAAGGTGGCAGCGCCGCCGCCCTTGAGGTTGCGCGCCAGGAGCGGCAGCAGCGCGAGCAGCGCGGTGGAGTGGAAGAAGAAGATCGTGATGCGCGAAAGCACCGCGCGCATGCGCTGCGACTGCCAGACGAACTGCACGCCCACGCGCATCGCGCTGATGAGCCTTTCGCGGCCCAGCGGATTGGGCGTGTGCTCGCGCCGCCAGCGCAGCACCACGAAGCCCGAGGCCACCGACAGCACCGCGTTGAGCGCGAACACCCAGACGCTGCCCGCGCTGGCAATCAGCATGCCGGCCGTGAGCGGGCCGATGATGCGCGAGGCGTTCATCGCAATGCCGTTCAGGCCCAGCGCCGCCGGCAATTGCGGCCGCGGCACCAGTTCGGGCACGATGGCCGAGAACACCGGCCAGCGCAGCGCCAGCCCGATGCCGTTGGCAAAGGTGAGCGCCAGCAGCAGCGGCGCGGTCATCATGTCCATCGCAATGGCCGCGCACAGCACGATGGCCGTGCCCGCCAGCCAGAACTGCGTGGCCACCAGCCAGCGCCGGCGGTCGAGGATGTCGGCCAGCGCGCCGCTGGGCAGGCCCAGCAGGAACACCGGCAGGGTGGAGGCCGACTGCACCAGCGCCACCCAGATCGGCGAGGTGGTCAGCGAGGTCATCATCCACGCCGCCGCCACGTCGTTCATCCACATGCAGATGTTGGCGATGAGCCAGGTGCTCCACAGCATGCGGAACACGGGCAGCTTGAGCGGCTCGAGCGCCGCGAACTTCGGCGGCTGCGGCCGGGCCGGGGGAATGGGTGTCTCTTCGGGGGAAATCGGTGGCATGTCGCCCGATTGTGCCTATCCCCTGTCGCTGGGCGCCAGGCGGTGTTCGAGCCGCCGCAGCATCGTGGTGAGCACGAGCGAGCGTCTTGCGATCAGCTGGCGCGGCGCGATGTACGGTGGCGTGAAGTCGCAGCTCTGCTTGCGCTTGTCGTTGATGGAGACGCCCGAGATCACGAGGTCGGCGTCGCCGTTGTTCAGCGCGCCAGATGCCCGAGCGGCCAGGCGCTGCTGGCCTTCACCTCGCCCAGCGAGAAGCTGGTGTGCAGGTCTTTCACGTTCGGCAGGTTCATGAGGTGCTGGCGCGCGAAGGCCGAGAAGCTGTCCAGGTCCTGCGCCACCACCTGCAGCTCGAAGGTGCCGGTGCCGCTGATGTAGTGGCAGGCCACCACCTCGGGCAGCTTGCGGATCGCGTCCTCGAGCTTGCGGGTGGCGTCGTTGGTGACGCGTTCGGTGTCCACGCGCACGAAAGCGAGCACGCCCAGCCCGATCTTGTGGCGGTCGATCTCGGCGTGGTAGCCCTTGATGAACCCGGCTTCTTCCAGCGCGCGCACGCGACGCCAGCAGGGCGCGGCCGAGAGCCCGACGCGCTGCGCAAGCTCGGCGTTGGTGAGGCGGCCATCGGCCTGCAGTTCTTGCAGGATTGAGAGGTCAAACTTGTCAATGCTTTCCATGGAAGGCGATATTAAGCAAGATTCTTCCTGGGGGACGCTTTTTTGGGGCACAGAACGCAAACACCTGTCGCGCGCACCGGCATACACTTTGCGGGATCATGGGCTCGCGCCCTACCCGGGCACAGACCCACACCCATCAGCCAGGCCCACGAGGCCCTGCCACACGGAGACAGACAAACATGAACGCACCGCTGCCCGAGCACATTCGCCGCGCGCTGGAAACCGTCACGCTCGACGACAAATACAGCCTCGACTACGGCCGGGCCTTCATGAGCGGGGTGCAGGCGCTGGTCAAGCTGCCGATGCTGCAGCGCCTGCGCGACAAGCAGGCCGGCAAGAACACCGCAGGCTTCATCAGCGGCTACCGCGGCTCCCCGCTCGGCGGCTACGACCAGGCGCTATGGAAGGCCAGCAAGTTCCTGAAGGAACAGAACATCGTCTTCCAGCCCGGCGTGAACGAAGAGCTCGCCGCCACGGCGCTCTGGGGCACCCAGCAGCTGGGCTTCTCGCCCGCGGGCACCAACAGGTTCGACGGCGTCTTCGGCATCTGGTATGGCAAGGGCCCGGGCGTGGACCGCTGCTCCGACGTCTTCAAGCACGCCAACATGGCGGGCACCACCGAATGGGGCGGCGTGATCGCGGTGGCGGGCGACGACCACATTTCCAAGAGCAGCACGGCCGCGCACCAGAGCGACCACATCTTCAAGGCCTGCGGCACGCCGGTGTTCTTTCCGGCCAACGTGCAGGAAATATTGGACCTGGGCATCCACGCCTTTGCGATGAGCCGCTTTTCGGGCATCTGGTCGGGCATGAAGACGATCCAGGAAATCGTCGAGTCGAGCGCCACGGCCATGATCGACCCGGACCGCGTCGAGATCGTCATTCCCACCGATTTCCAGATGCCGCCCGGCGGCCTGCACATCCGCTGGCCCGACCACGCGCTCGAGCAGGAAGCGCGGCTCATGCACTACAAGTGGTATGCCGCGCTGGCCTACATCCGCGCCAACCGGCTGAACCACAACGTGATCGAGGGCCCGAACGACCGCTTCGGCATCATGGCCAGCGGCAAGGCCTACAACGACACCCGCCAGGCGCTGATCGACCTGGGACTGGACGACGCCACCTGCCGCCAGCTGGGTATCCGGCTGCACAAGGTGGGCGTGGTGTGGCCGCTGGAGGCGCAGCTCACGCGCGACTTCGCCACCGGGCTGCAGGAAATTCTGGTGGTGGAAGAAAAGCGCCAGGTCATCGAATACCAGCTGAAGGAAGAGCTCTACAACTGGCGCGCCGACGTGCGTCCCACCGTGCTCGGCAAGTTCAACGAGCTCGACGGCGATTTCTCCGGCGGCGAATGGGCCATGCCCAACCCCACCGCCAACACGCTGCTGCGCGCCAATGCCGACCTGAACCCGGCGCTGATCGCCAAGGCGATTGCGCAGCGCCTGCGCAAGCTCGGCATCCTGGAGCAGGCCGGCGCCGACATGCGCGCGCGCATCGATGCGCAGATGGCCATCCTCGAGGCCAAGGAGCGCTCGATGGAGGTGCTCAAGGTGGGCGGCGTGCAGGGCGCCGACCGCCAGCCCTGGTTCTGCTCGGGCTGCCCGCACAACACCAGCACCGTGGTGCCCGAAGGCTCGCGCGCCATGGGCGGCATCGGCTGCCACTTCATGGCCACCTGGATGGACCGCTCCACCATCGGCTTCACGCAGATGGGCGGCGAGGGCGTGCCGTGGGTCGGCCAGCAGCCCTTCACCACCGACCAGCACATCTTCGCGAACCTGGGCGACGGCACCTACTTCCACAGCGGCCTGCTCGCGATCCGCCAGAGCATCGCGGCCGGCGTGAACATCACCTACAAGATCCTCTACAACGACGCCGTGGCCATGACCGGCGGCCAGCAGGTCGGCGAGCGGCCCGAGGGCCACTCGGTGCTGCAGATCGCCGAGAGCCTGCATGCCGAGGGCGCCAAGAAGGTCGTCATCGTGACCGACGAGCCCGAGAAGTACGAGGGCGTGAACATCCCGGGCGACCACGTGGCGGTCAAGCACCGCGACCTGCTCGACGAGATCCAGCGCGAGTTCCGCGAGATCGCCGGCACCACGGCCATCATCTACGACCAGACCTGCGCCACCGAGAAGCGCCGCCGCCGCAAGCGGGGCACGGCCGTCGATCCGGCCAAGCGCGTGGTCATCAACGAGCTGGTCTGCGAAGGCTGCGGCGACTGCAGCGTGCAGAGCAACTGCCTGTCGGTCGAGCCGCTCGAAACCGAGTTCGGCCGCAAGCGCACCATCAACCAGAGCAGCTGCAACAAGGACATGAGCTGCCTGAAGGGCTTCTGCCCGAGCTTCGTCACGGTCGAAGGCGGGCAGCTCAAGAAGAAGGCCAGGGACAAGGCCGATTCGCCGCTCGCGCTGGGTCCGCTGCCCGAGCCGGCCGTGCCGGTGCTGGCGCAGGACCAGGTGTGGGGCATCGTGGTGGCCGGCGTCGGCGGCACGGGCGTCATCACCATCGGCCAGCTGCTGGGCATGGCGGCGCACATCGAGGGCAAGGGCATCGTCACGCAGGACGCGGCCGGCCTCGCGCAAAAGGGCGGCGCCACCTGGAGCCATGCGCTGATCGGCGAATCGCAAGACGCGATCCGCACCACGCGCGTCGGCACCGCCGCGGCCGACCTCATCCTGGCGGCCGATCCGCTGGTGGCCGTCAACGCCGAAACCCTGGCGCGCATGCGCGAAGGGCGCACGCACGTGGCGCTCAACACGCACAGCACGCCCACCGCCGCCTTCGTGCGCAACGCCAACTGGGTGAACCCGCAGGACGACTGCGCCAGCCAGATCGCGCGCGCCGTCGGCGCCGATGCGCTCGGCACCTTCGACGCCGATGCCGCGGCGACCACGCTGATGGGCGACAGCCTCTATGCCAACCCCATGCTGCTGGGCTTTGCCTGGCAAAAGGGCTGGATCCCGCTGGCGCTCGAGTCGCTGCTGCGCGCCATCGAGCTCAATGCGGTGGCGGTCGAGAACAACAAGGCCGCCTTCGCCTGGGGCCGCCAGGCGGCCGTCCGTCCGGACGAGCTGCAAAAGCGCCTGCGCCCGGGCCAGGTCATCGAGTTCAAGAAGCGCGAAACCGTCGAAAGCCTGGTGGCGCGCCGGGTCGAATTCCTCACGGGCTACCAGAACGCGGCCTATGCCGACGAATACCGTCAGTTCGTGGACAAGGTCCGGCAGGCCGAATCGGCGCTCGGCAAGAGCGCGCTGGCCGAAACGGTGGCCCGCTACCTGTTCAAGCTCATGGCCTACAAGGACGAGTACGAGGTGGCGCGCCTGCACACCGACCGCAGCTTCCTCGCCCGTGTCGAGGGCATGTTCGAAGGTGAGATGGGCAAGGATTTCAAGCTCAACTACCACCTCGCGCCGCCCATCATCGCCAAGAAGAACGCCAAGGGCCAGCTGCAGAAGCAGAAGTTCGGCCCCTGGATGCTTTCCGGCTTCAGGCTGCTGGCCCGGCTCAAGGGCCTGCGCGGCACGGCGCTGGACATCTTCGGGCGCACCGAAGAGCGCAGGACCGAGCGCGCGCTCATCGGCGAGTACCGCGCGAGCATCGAGGAAGTGATTGCTGGCCTTCGCGCCGAGAACCATGCGCTGGCGCTGGAGATCGCGAGCCTGCCCGAGCAGATCCGCGGCTACGGCCATGTGAAGGACCGCAACCTTGCCGCGGCCCGCACCCGCTGGAGCGAGCTGCTCGCCAAGTGGCGCAACCCGCAGCAGTCGCAGCGCGCCGCCGCGTGATTTTTCCAGAGGCCGGCCCGGCACCGCCGGCCGCCTCGCGTGTTTGCTCCTGAAAAGCTAGCAAAGGACGCGCAGCCGAAGCCCATGGAAAGCCCTGCCCCGCGCGCCGGATAAGCGCGCGGAGCGGGGCATTGCCACGAATACAATGCCCGCTGCTGCGCGCGGCCCACGCCGCCTCAAGCTCTGACTCGCGGCCTTTCCTCGGGGCCGCGGAACCGCGGGCCCGGTCCGCGCTTCTGACATTCCTCTCTTCTCTCTGCTGGAGACTCTCTTGTTCATTTCCTCTGCTTTCGCCCAAACCGCACCCGCAGCTTCCGGCGGTGGCGACATGCTGTCCTCGTTGGGCAGCATGCTGCCCCTGGTGCTGATGTTCGTGGTGCTGTATTTCGTGATGATCCGTCCGCAAATGAAGCGCCAGAAGGAAGCGCGCGCCATGATCGAGGCGCTGGCCAAGGGCGACGAAGTCGCAACCGCCGGCGGCGTGCTCGGCAAGATCACCTCGCTCGGCGACCAGTACCTCGGCCTCGAAATCGCCAATGGCGTGGAGATCAAGATCCAGCGCAGCGCTGTGGTCCAGGTCCTGCCCAAGGGCGCCGTCAAGCAGTAAGCAAGCAATAAAACGCGCGGCTCGGCCTTGCGCTTCGCGGCGCATGGCCTCAAGTCACGCCGGTGTCCCGTTTCTGAAAAGCGCTTTCTCATGAACCGTTATCCGGTCTGGAAGTACGCGATCATCGTGATCGTGCTGCTTGTGGGGTTGATCTATTCCCTGCCGAATTTCTTCGGCGAGGCGCCTGCCGTGCAGGTGTCCGCGGCCAAGTCCACCGTCAAGGTCGACGCGGCCACCCAGAGCCGGGTCGAGGAGGCGCTCAAGGCTGCCGGGCTCGCGCCCGACCTGCTCACGCTCGAAGGCGGCTCGCTGCGCGCGCGCTTCGCCACCCCCGACGAGCAGCTCAAGGCGCGCGACACGGTGCAGCGCGCGCTGGTGCCCGATCCGGCCGATCCGCCCTACGTGGTGGCGCTGAACCTGGTCTCCCGCTCGCCGGCCTGGCTCACGGCGCTGCACGCGTTCCCGATGTACCTGGGCCTGGACCTGCGCGGCGGCGTCGACTTCCTGCTGCAGGTCGACATGAAGGGCGCCATCGACAAGAAGGCCGAATCCTTCGCGAGCGACCTGCGCACCACCTTCCGCGACAAGGGCATCCGCGGCACCTCGGTGAACCGCAATGGCCAGGCCATCGAGGTTTCGTTCCGCGACGCGGCCGCGCTGGAAGCAGCCAAGCGGCTGATCCAGGACCAGTTCCAGGACCTCGCCACCACCGACAGCCAGGACGGCAGCAACTGGCGCCTCGTGGCCACCATCAAGTCCGAAGCCGCGATCCGGCTCCAGGACGCGGCGCTCAAGCAGAACATCACCACGCTGCACAACCGGATCAACGAACTCGGCGTGGCCGAGCCGGTGATCCAGCAGCAGGGCCTGGACCGCATCGTGGTGCAGCTGCCCGGCGTGCAGGACACGGCCAAGGCCAAGGACATCCTGGGGCGCACCGCCACGCTCGAGATGCGCCTGGTCGACGAAAGCGCCGAAGGCCGCGCGGCCGAGCTGAGCGGCGGACCGGTGCCCTTCGGCTCCGAAAAGTTTCTCGAACGCAACGGCCGCCCCGTGATCGTGAAGAAGCAGGTGCTGGTCACCGGCGAGAACCTCACCGACGCGCAGCCCGGCTTCGACCAGCAGAGCAACCAGCCCAAGGTCGACCTGACCATGGACGCCAAGGGCGGCCGCATCATGCGCGACGTGAGCCGCGAGAACTACAAGAAGCGCATGGCCATGCTGATCTTCGAGAAGGGCAAGGGCGAAGTGCTCACGGCCCCGTCGATCAACGGCGAGCTTGGCAACCGCTTCCAGATTTCCGGCTCGATGACGGTGGCCGAAGCCGCCGACCTCGCGCTGCTGCTGCGCGCCGGTTCGCTGGCCGCGCCGATGGAAATCATCCAGGAGCGCACCATCGGCCCGAGCCTGGGCGCCGACAACATCGAGAAGGGCTTCAAGAGCGTGATGTATGGCTTCCTGGCCATCATGGTGTTCATGTGCGCCTACTACGCGCTGTTCGGCCTGTTCTCGTCGATCGCGCTGGCCGTCAACCTGATGCTGCTGGTGGCCATTCTCTCGATGCTGCAGGCCACGCTCACGCTGCCCGGCATCGCGGCCATGGCGCTGGCCATCGGCGTGGCCATCGACTCCAACGTGCTGATCAACGAACGCGTGCGCGAGGAGCTTCGCAACGGCGCCTCGCCGCAGGCGGCCATCCACGCCGGCTACGACCGCGCCTGGGGCACGATCCTCGACTCCAACGTGACCACGCTGATCGCGGGCATCGCGCTGCTGGCCTTCGGCTCGGGGCCGGTGCGCGGCTTCGCGGTGGTGCACTGCATCGGCATCGTCACTTCGATGTTCTCGGCCGTGTTCTTCTCGCGCGGCCTCGTGAACTTCTGGTACGGCCAGAAGAAGAAGCTCAAGACGGTGTCCATCGGCACGGTCTGGCGCCCCAAGACCGACGGCACAGCCGTGGCTGAAGGCAAGTAAAGGTCAAGGACAAGCGCCATGGAATTCTTCCGCATCCACAAGACCATCCCGTTCATGCGCCACGCGCTGGTGCTGAACATCATCTCCTTCGTCACCTTCGCGCTGGCGGTGTTCTTCCTGCTGCACCGCGGGCTGCACCTGTCGGTGGAGTTCACGGGCGGCACCGTGATGGAGGTGGCCTACCAGCAGTCCGCCGACATCGGCAAGGTGCGCGAGGCCATCGGCAAGCTCGGCTACCCCGACGTGCAGGTGCAGAGCTACGGCACCTCGCGCGACGTGCAGATCCGCCTGCCGGCGCAAAAGGGCATGAACTCCGACCAGCAGAGCGCGCAGGTGATGCAGGCGCTCAAGTCGGTCGATCCCTCGGCCACGCAGCGCGGCATCGAGGTGGTCGGCCCGCAGGTCGGCGAGGAGCTCACCACCAACGGGCTCAAGGCGCTCGGCATGGTGGTGGTGGGCATCATGATCTACCTGGCGATCCGCTTCGAATGGAAGTTCGCCGTGGCCACCGTGCTGGCCAACCTGCACGACGTGGTCATCATCCTGGGCTTCTTCGCCTTCTTCCAGTGGGAGTTCTCGCTCGCGGTGCTGGCGGCGGTGCTGGCGGTGCTGGGCTACTCGGTCAACGAATCGGTCGTGATCTTCGACCGCGTGCGCGAGAACTTCCGGCGCTACCGCAAGATGAACACCGTCGAGATCATCGACAACGCGATCACCTCGACCATCAGCCGCACCATCATCACGCACGGCTCGACCCAGCTGGTGGTGCTCTCGATGTTCTTCTTCGGCGGCCCGACGCTGCACTACTTTGCGCTGGCGCTGACCATCGGCATCCTGTTCGGCATCTACTCGTCGGCCTTCGTGGCGGCCGCCATCGCCATGTGGCTGGGCGTCAAGCGCGAAGACCTGATCAAGGGCGGCCCGACCAAGCGCGACGGCGGCTCCGAAGACGATCCGAACGCCGGCGCCGTGGTCTGATTGAGCCAGAACAAGGGAACGCGCCGCGCAGGCCCGCCGCCATGCCGCAGGTGATGCACACTTGTGCGGTGGCGCTTGCCGATGCAAGCTCTCGGTATTCGCCGAAAAATAGAGCCCCATTGGTCTTCCCGATCCTTCAATGAGCATTGCGCGGTCCGCTTCCTCCCTGCAGCTCGCACGCGAGACGCGCGAGCGTTTCGTTCGCGCCACCGAGGGCGTCATCGTCCCGCTGGCGCAGGCGATACGGGACCGCCTGACGCAGCAGGCCTCGGAAATCGGCAGCGCGCGCGCGATGCAGGAGAGCCGCGACGACTTCGTGGCGTTCCAGGGCCAGGCCTCGCAATGGGTGTCGCTCGCGCAGGCGGGCTGGCGCAGGTCGGTCGGCGGCACCCCGGGGGCGGCGCCGGCCGCGTCGTCGTCCGGCGCGAAGCTGCGGCTCGAACTCATCGACGACGATGCGATGGAAAGCAGCATCCTGTCGTCGCGCCTCGCGCAGCTGATCCACGACAAGGCCAGCTTCGAACTCAGCGACCTGCGGCTGCGCATCCAGTTCCTGGAAGGCACCGCCGAACTCGACGCCCACGACGTGCTCAGGCCCGAGACCCTGGCCAGGCTGCTGGTGGACCAGTGGCTGGCGGCCGGCCTGAGCCGCACGCTGTGGGCGCGGGTGCAGGACACCGTGCAGCAGCAGCTCGTCGGCGTGGTCGTCAAGGCCTACGAGGACGCCAACGCCTTCCTGGTTTCCCAGGGCGTGATGCCCGAAATCGATCTCAAGAGCTTTGTCCGCCGCACCGGCAGCAGCAGCGGCGGCGGCAGCGCCACCGGACCGGCGACGATGCCGGCATCGCCTTACGCCGGCGGCGCGGCGCAGGCCGCGGGTGCCGTGCAGCGGCCGGGCAGCGCCGACAACTCCTCCCCGCAGGCACGGGCTTTTGCGCCGTCCGCGCCGGCCTTCACCACGGGCGGCTCGCCGTTGATGGTCGCCCGCCAGCGCGCGCAGACGGCGCTCCTGAGCCTCAAGCGCTTCGTCGCCGCCCGCATCGGCGCGGAGCCGGCGGCTTCGCCTTCGATGACGACGACGGGGATGGACGGCCATGCGGCCGGCGCCACCGACGCCGGTTCCCCCCGCGCCGCGTCCAGGACCTTTGTCGGCGTGATCGCCGAAGCCGAGGCCGCCTACCGGGTGGCTGCCTCGCAGTACATGCAGGGCTCCATGCCGGGCTCCGCGGAGCAGGCCACCCTCATCCAGCAGACCGCGGTCGACCTTCGGCGGCGCAGCACGGAGCTCAAGAAAAGGGCGCCCACCACCGCCGACAAGGCCACGGTCGAGATCGTGGCGCTCATGTTCCAGGCCATCCTCGCCGAGGAGCGCATTCCCTTCTCGGCGCGCGTGTGGTTTGCCCGCCTGCAGATGCCGGTGCTGCGCGTGGCCATTGCCGAGCCCGAGTTCTTCGGCACGCTGCAGCACCCGGCGCGCATGCTGATCGACCGCATGGGCTCGTGCGTGATGGGCTTCGATGCCGCGGCCATCTCGGGCAGTGCGCTCGAGGGCGAGATCCGGCGCGTGGTGCAGGTGATCGAGCAGTATCCCGAAACCGGCCAGCGCGTCTTCAAGCTGGTGTTCGACGAGTTCGTCGCCTTCCTGAACCGCTATCTCACGCAAAGCGACGCCACCCAGCGCGTCATGAGCGTGGCGCAGCAGGTCGAGCAGAAGGAAACGATGGCGATCCAGTACACCATCGAGCTGCGCAAGATGCTCAACGACATGCCGGTGCGCGAGGAGATCCGCGAGTTCCTCTTCAAGGTCTGGGCCGAGGTGCTGGCGATTGCCGCGCTGCGCTACGGCGCCCAGGGCGAGCAGACGGTGATGCTCAAGCGCGTGGCCTCCGAGCTGGTGTGGGCGGCAAGCGCCAAGCCCAACCGCGCCGACCGCGCACGCGTGATCCAGGACCTGCCGCAGCTGCTGCAGCGCCTGCGCCTGGGCATGAACCTGCTGGGCATCATCGACGAGCCGCAGGAAGCCCACATCAAGGCCATCGGCGCCACCTTGTCCGACGCCTTCCTCTCGAAGACCGAGGCCATTCCCGCGGCCAAGATCGAGGCCATGGCCGAGCGCCTTGCGCACCTGGAAGATTTCGTGACCGACGACGGCGGCGCCTCCAGCCTGCCGCTCGATGCGAACAGCATCGAACTGCTGCTGGGCGTGGATGCGTCCTCGATCGAGGTCGTGGCCGACACCGTGGGCGGCGTTCCGGCCGAAGACATGCTGGCGTGGGCGCACGAGCTGGAGGTGGGCAACTGGTTCATGCTCGACCACAACGACCGCGTGAGCCAGGTGCAGTTCGTCTGGCGCAGCGATCGCAAGCAGCTGCACCTGTTCGCCTCGGCCGATGGCCGCAGCTTCCTGATCCAGGTCGGCCGGCTGGCCAACTACCTGCAGGCCGGCCTGCTGGTGCCGGCCGAAGAGGAAACGCTCACGGTGCGCGCCACGCGCGAGGCGCTGGCCAAGCTCGACGCGAATCCGGAACGGCTGCTGAACTAGCCAGCTAGTGCGCGACGCGGCCTTCGCGGCTCTCGCAGAGTTCGTCGAGCACCAGCGCATCGGGCTCGATGCCGGTGCTCCAGTGCACCATCAGCACGATGATCTTGAGCTCGTCGAGCGCGACCGGATCGCCCGGCGCCGCCATGGCGCGCTCGATGACGATCTCGCGCAGGCCGCAGGACAGCACGTTCGACGATTCGAGAAAGCGGATGAAGCCCAGGCAGTCGGCGCCCAGGTGCTCCTGCTCGGCTTGCGAATAGACCCGCATGGCGTTGTCCGACTGGGGCAGGGCCGCTTCGGGCGCGCCGCGCAGCGTGACGGTGGCCACGGCGTCGTCGCCGGGACTTCGTTCGAGCTGCATGCCCTGCGTGGCAAGGCTCAGGCCGTCGAGCCAGTGCAGCGCATCGCGGATTTCTTCTGCCTCGAAGCCGTGGGCGCTGAGCTTGCGGCCCAGTTGTTCGGGTTCGGGGCAGGCATCGCCGCGCCAATAGTTTTCGTAGACAAACACGAGCACTTCGAACATGGGCCCAATATAGCCGAGGAACCGTGGCTCGCCCCCAGGCTTCGTGCACTTCGTGTCACGCGCGCCTTCCCCCTACCGGGGGCAACACCAGCGGCCCGGCAAAGCCGGTTCCGCGGTGTTTCGCGAAAAAGCGGGCGCGGGCCCGGGCGTCAGCCGATGGCTGCTCTTTGAAACAGGCCGCCGGGCAGCCGCGCAACATGGCCGTCGAGCTCGAGTTCGAGCAGCTTGGCCTGCAGCGCGGCGGCGCTCCAGCCGGTGCGCGCGCTCAGCGCGTCCAGGCTCACGGGGTCGAAGCCGAGCGCATCCAGCAAGGGCTCCTCGCGCGCGCTGGGCACAGCGCCGGCATCGCCGTTCGCGGCCGCCGGCGCCGCCGCGCTGCCCGCGTGCAGAAAAGACGGCAGCTCCTCGAGGATGTCGTTGACCGATTCGACCAGCTTCGCGCCCTGGCGGATCAGCGCATGGCAGCCGCGCGACTGCGGCGAATGGATCGAGCCCGGAATGGCGAACACTTCCTTGCCCTGCTCCGAGGTGAGCCGCGCGGTGATCAGCGAACCCGACGCCAGCGCGGCCTCGACCACCAGCGTGCCGCGCGCCAGGCCGGCGATCAAGCGGTTGCGCTTGGGGAAGTTCTGCGTGAGCGGCGGCGTGCCGAGCGGCAGCTCGCTCACGATCAGCCCCTGCAGCGTGATGCGGTGCGCCAGGTCGCGGTGCCGCGCGGGATAGACGCGGTCCAGGCCGGTGCCTACGACGGCCACCGTGGCCAGCCGCGGCATGTCGCCGGCCGCATCGAGTGCGCCCTGGTGCGCGGCGCCATCGACGCCGAGCGCGAGGCCCGACACCACCGGCAGGCCCGCGTCGCCCAGCGCACGCGCAAAGGCGCGGGCATTGGCGGCGCCCTGCGGCGTGGGGTTGCGGCTGCCCACCACCGCAATGCTGTGGCCGAGCTGGGTCAGGTCGAAGTCCGCGGCGCCGAGCACGTAGAGCATCAACGGCGGGTCGGCCATCTCGAGCAGCGAGGTGGGGTAGGCGGCATCGCCCAGCGTGACCAGGCGGCGCGCGGCGCCGTCATCGTGGCCGGGCTGCAGCCACTGCCAGGTCTGGTCGACCTGGGCCTGCAGGCCCGGCGGCGGCTGGTGCAAGGCATCGGCCTGCGCCGCCGACACCACCTGGCGCAGCGCCTCGCCGCTCTGCGCAAAGACTTTCTCGGGCAGGCCGAAGGCGGCCAGCAGCCGGCGTGCGGCGCCATCGCCGATGCCCGGCGTCAGTGAAAGCCGCAGCCAGCCTGCGAGTTCTGCTCGGTCCAAATGAAGCGGAGAAAGAAAGCGGTAAAAAACGCAGGAGCGTCAGGGATTGACGAGGAAGTCGCCCGCCTTCGGAGTGTCGGTGATCTCGAGCACCAGTGCGTACGAAACCTTTTCGAAGGGCCGGAACACCATCAAGAGGCCGATGCGTTCGTTCGGAAGCTTGATGGTTTCCTTGCGCGCGCCGGTGCGGTCGAGAATGGTTTCGCCATTCTTCAGGATGGCCAGCACGTGGCCGCTGTCGATGCCGTCGCGGGTGCCCTTGTTGATGGCCACCACCTGGTTCTGGGCCGCGAACTGCACCGCGTTGCCATAGACCGAGATGATGCGGCCCTCGACCTGCGAGGAGGGCGCGCGCGGCACATAGCTCAGCAACTGGCGCGGCGGTTCGGGCAGCAGGCGGTCGCCGGCGCGGATTTCCTCGCGCGCCGCAATGATGTCGACGCTGGCCGGCACCACGGTGATGACGTCCTTGTCGTTGGTGGTCTCGACCGTGGTCGATTCGCCACGCTGGAGCTGCGCCTTGCCCAGGTACTGCGCCTCATAGCCGAGGATTTCACCGGTTCCCGGGTCCTTCAGCGGCGTGGCGCTGCGGAACACGCGGAAGTTCTTCAGCGGGCCAGGGGTTTCGAGCAGCGGCGTCTCGGCGTTGCCGCGCGCATAGGCACGGTCGCCGCGCGACAGCAGGACGCGGCTGTCGTTGCCCGCGACGATGCGCGGCGCGGCCTGCAGCGTGTCGGCATCGACCACGATCGGTTCGCTCAGGAAGGGCTCGATGACGCTCGGGTTGAGCGTGGGCAAGGCCATGCCGGCCAGCGAGTCGAAGCGCGTGCGCGGCGACAGCTTGATGGTGCCGCCGTCGCCGCTGCCGCCCGCGCCGCGGCGCATGGTCAGGCGTGCGCGGCCGCCGGTCTTGTCCAGGTAGAGGACCTGGCCGGGGTAGATGCGGTGCGGATTCGCGATTTCGCTGATGTTCATGCCCCACAGTTCCGGCCAGCGCCAGGGGCGCAGCAGGTAGAGGCGCGAGATGGCCCACAGCGTGTCGCCGGGCTTGACCGTGTATTCGTCTGGCGCATTGGGCGCCAGTTCGCTCAGCGGAACGCCGTTCTGGGCGGTTTGCTGGGCGGTGGCGCGCTGCTGTGGCGTGACGGGGTAGTTCTGCGCCCACGCCGCCGTCGTGCCGCCAGTGATCACCGCAAGGGCAGCCAACGTGGCGAGAAGATGCGGGCGCTGGCGGACAGTGATTCGGAGCTTTTTCATGTCTGGATGGGTGAGCGCGCCGCGTATCGGCGCACATACGAATCTCACAATTTGCTACGAATTCTGCGCCCGAAGCCCTTGGGAGGGCAACGTTTTCAGGCGATCCGGAGTCGCCGCGTCGCGGAATTGGCGAAAATAGCCACAACTTTCTCCCTGTTTCATGGCCAAACGAATCATTCTGAGTTACCCGGACAAGCGCCTGCACACGGTTGCCAAGCCCGTGCAGGGCGTCGACGCGCGCATCAAGACCCTGGTGGCCGACATGCTCGAGACCATGTACGACGCCAGCGGCATCGGCCTGGCCGCGACCCAGGTCGACGTGCACGAGCGGCTGGTCGTCATCGACGTGTCCGAGGAACGCAACGAGCCGCTGGTGCTCATCAACCCCGAAATTATCTGGGCAAGCGACGAAAAGGTGTTGAACGAAGAGGGCTGCCTCTCGGTGCCGGGCATCTACGACGGCGTCATGCGCTCCACCTCGGTCAAGGTCCAGGCGCTGGACGAGAACGGCGAACTGCGCACCATCGAGGCCGAAGGCCTCCTGGCCGTGTGCATCCAGCACGAACTCGACCACCTGCTGGGCAAGGTGTTCGTCGAATACCTGTCGCCGCTCAAGCGCAACCGCATCAAGAGCAAGCTGCTCAAGCAGCAGCGCGAAGAGGCCAAAGAGGGCCGGGCATGAAAGCCTCCCTGCGGCCCTGGGCGCTCGGTTTTGCCGCAGTGCTCGTGCTCGCGGGCTGCGCCAGCGAACCCACGCGCATCGTTCCCGGCACCACCGCCGCCGAAACCCTGCAGCGCCTGGGCCCGCCCACGGGCCGCTATCCGCTCACCGGCGGCGGCGAGCGCCTCCAGTATTCGCGCATGCCGGCGGGTTTCGAGGTCACCGACATCGACGTCGATGCCGCCGGCAAGGTGGTCTCCGTGACCCAGGTGCTCAGCGAGGCCCGCTTCGGCCACGACATCAAGGTCGACCAGTGGCGCCAGAACGACGTGCTCGCCTTCTATGGCCGGCCTTTTGAAATCAGCCGCGTCAGCTCGTTCGACGGCGTGATCTGGACCTGGCGCTACAAGGCCGTGAACGAGCGCCGCATGCTCTATATCTACATCGACCCCACCGGCGTGGTCCGCCGCTATCACACGGGGGACGACCTCGAACTCGTCCGGATCCGCGATTGACTCCGCTGAAGGTCGTTTTCGCGGGCACGCCCGAGTTCGCGCGCGCCGCGCTCGAAGCCATTGCCGCCGCCGGCCATGAGATCGCGCTGGTGCTGAGCCAGCCCGACCGGCCCGCGGGCCGCGGCATGAAGCTGCAGGCCTCGCCCGTCAAGCAATGCGCCGCCGCGCACGGCTGGCCGGTGGCACAGCCGCGCAGCCTGCGGCTGGACGGCAAGTACCCGGAAGACGCCGCGGCCGCGCGCGAGGCGCTGCTGGCGGCCGCGCCCGACGTGATGGTGGTGGCGGCCTACGGCCTCATCCTGCCGCAATGGGTGCTCGACCTGCCGGCGCACGGCTGCCTCAACATCCACGCCAGCCTGCTGCCGCGCTGGCGCGGCGCGGCGCCGATCCACCGCGCCATCGAGGCCGGCGACGCGCAGACCGGCATCACCATCATGCAGATGGACGCCGGCCTGGACACCGGCGACATGCTGCTGCGCGAAGCCGTCGACATCGGCAGCGACACCACCGCGCGGCTGCACGACCGGCTGGCCGAGCTGGGCGGCCGCCTGATCGTCCAGGCGCTGGCCGACATCGGCCACCTTGTGCGCACGCCGCAGCCGGCCGAAGGCGTCACCTACGCCAGCAAGGTCGAGAAGCACGAAGCCCAGATCGACTGGAACCAGCCGGCCGACGCGATCGTGCGGCGCATTCGGGCCTTCGACCCGTTTCCGGGCGCCAACAGCGTGCTCGACGGCGAGACCATCAAGCTCTGGGCCGCGCATGCGGCGCCGCCGGTCGTGGTCTCAGCCGCGCCGGGCACCCTGCTGGCCGTGAGCGACGCCGGCGTGGCGGTGGCGGCGGCCGGCTCGGCGGTGGTGGCCACCGAACTCCAGCGGCCCGGCGGCAAGCGCCTGGCCGTGGCCGACTTCCTGCGCGGCTTCGACCTGAAGCCCGGGCAGCGGTTCGGCTGATGTTCCTTTCCGCAGCCATCCGCCGCCGGCCCGAATTCCGCGCCGGCATCCGCGACATGTCCTCGGCCGCGCTGGGCATCGGCGCCTGGGGCCTGATGACCGGCGTGGCCATGGTCAAGTCGAACATGAGCGTGCTGGAGTCGGTGGCCATGACGCTGCTGGTCTACGCCGGCAGCTCCCAGCTCGCGGCCATTCCGCTGCTGTTCGCGGGCGCGCCGGCCTGGGTGATTTTGGCCACGGGCTTTTGCGTCAACCTGCGCTTCGTGGTCTTCAGCCTGCACCTGCGGCCCTACCTCATGCACATGCCGCGCTGGCGCCGCATGACGCACGGCTACCTGACGGCCGACCTGAGCTATGCGCTCTTCACCCGGCAGTACGCGACGCCGCCGGCCACCGCCGCCGAGCAGCAGTCGCAGGAGGCCTACCTCACCGGCAACTACTTCGTGACCTGGTGCTCCTGGATGGGCATGAGCCTGCTGGGCATTGCGCTGGCCAACTTCATTCCGCAGAGCTGGGGCCTGGGCTTTGCCGGCGTGCTGAGCCTGGTGGCGATCGTCTGCTCGATGGCCACCACGCGGCTGCGCGTGCTGGCCGCGCTGGTCGCCAGCGCCACCGCGGTGGCCGCCTATGCCCTGCCGCTCAAGCTCAACATCGTGGTGGCCATCGGCGCCGCGGTGCTGCTGTGCTTCTGGCTCGAGAAGCAGTTCGGGCTCGACCCCGACGCGGAGGACGACAAGTGAGGGGCACCGACCTGTGGACCATGGGCGTGATCGTGGGGCTGGCCGCGGTCACGGTGCTCACGCGCTGCTTCTTCTTCATCCTCGACCGGCCCTGGGGCCTGCCCGAGTGGGCGCACCGCGCGCTGCACTACGCACCGGCCGCCGCGCTGGCCGGCGTGATCGCGCCCGAGATCGTGATGACCCAGGGCCACCTGATCACCACGCTGCACGACGCCCGCCTGTATGCGGCCGTGGTCGGCGCCGCTTACTACTACTGGCGGCGCGGCGTGCTCGGCACGATGCTCGCGGGCATGGCGGTGTACCTGCCCCTGCACCTGGGCCTGGGCTGGTAGGCTTTCAGTCCAGCTTCACGCCGGCGGCCGCGATGATCTTGCCCCAGCGCTCGCTCTCGGCCCGCGAGAGCCTGTAGAAATCCTGCGGCGTGCCCGGCAGCGCCTCGAAGCCGAACTCCGAGAACAGCTTCGCCACCTTCGGCGCCTTCATCGCCTTGTGCAGTTCGCCGTTGATGCGCGCCACCGCTTCGGGCGGCATGCCGGCCGGGCCGATCAGGCCGTGGAAGGCGTAGGCGTTGACGTCGCTGAAGCCGGCCTCGGCGAAGGTGGGCACCTCGGGCAGTGCGCTCGCGCGCTGCGGTAGCGCAATTGCCAGCACCCGCACCTTGCCTGCCTTGATGATCGGCAGGCCCGAGGCCAGGTCGAGCATCATCGTGGGCACCTGGCCGCCCATCAGGTCGGTCATGGCGGGCGCGGCGCCCTTGTAGGGCACGTGCGTGATCGTGAGGCCGGCCTTCTGCTTGAAGAGCTCCATCGCCATGTGGTGCGGCGAGCCGTTGCCGGGCGAGGCATAGCTCGCCTTCTCCGGGTTGGCCTTCACGTAGCGCACGAACTCGGCCACGTTCTTCGCGGGAAAGTCCGGGTGCACCACCAGCGCCACCGGAAAGCGGCCGATGGCGCCGATGTAGGTGAAGTCGCTCGCGGGCTTGTAGGGCAGCTTGGCGAACATGTGCTCGTTGAAGAGCAGCGCCGCGTTCTCGGCCTGCATGATGGTGTAGCCGTCGGGCTTGGCCTGCATCAGCACCGAGACGCCGATGTTGGTCGATGCGCCGGGCCGGTTGTCGATGACGAGCGGCTGTCCGAGCGAAGGCTGCATCGCCTCGGCCAGCGAGCGCGCCAGGTTGTCGGTGCCGCCGCCGGCCACGTAGGGCACGATCCATTTGACCGGCTGGCTCGGATAGGCGGCGGGCTGCTGCGCCGATGCGAAGGGGGTGGCCAGCGCGAGGGCCGCGGCCATGAGGGGAATCAGTCGCTTCATCGTTTCTTGTCTCCGTTGCTTGTCTTGAAATCTGTTCAGCTCATTCGCCGCGCAGCGTCTGCCACAGTTCGCGGTCGCGCTCCGCGGTCCACACCACGGGGTGTTCGATGCCGCGCAGTTCGTCGTACGCGCGCGAGACGTCGAAGGGCAGGACGTGCTGGAACACGGGCCAGCTGCCGAAGCGCGGCGTCATCGCCGCTTCGGCGCGCGCGAAGCAGCCCTTGAGCGTTTCGCCCGCGGCGATGCCGGCCTTCACGCTGTCGAGCAAGGTCTGGAGAAAGGCCTGGGTCAGCCCGATGGCCTCGGCGCATTCGGCTTCGCCCTGCAGCACGGCGCCACGGCCCGGCACCAGCACGCGCGGCTTCAGGGCCCGCACCGCATCGAGCGTGCCGGCCCAGTCGCCGATGTAGGCGTCGCCCGCGTAGACGCCGCAGCGGTTCTCGACCACGTCGCCCGAGAACAGCACGCCGCAGTCGGGCAGCCACGCGACCGTGTCGCCGCTCGAATGGCCGCGGCCCAGGGCCATCAGGCGAAGCTCGCGGTTCTGACCGCGGCGAGGGCCCAGCCAAAGGCTCATCTCGCGCTCGAAGCTCTGCGTCGGGAAGGTCAGGCCCGGAATTTCTTCCACGCCCGCGAAGAGGCGCGGGAAGCGGCCGACCTCCGAATCGAAATCGGCCTGGCCGCGCGTGCGGATCCAGTCGAGCGTGCCATTGCTCGCGATGACGGCTTCGACCTCGTCGAAGGCGCTCGCGCCCATCACGCGCACCGCGTGGTAGTGCGTGAGCACGATGGTCCGGATGGGTTTGTCGGTCACCGCGCGGATGGCCGCGAGAAAGTCACGCGCCATGCGCGGCGTGGGGCGCGTGTCGATCAGCACCACCTGTTCGTCGCCGACGACGAAGCCGCAGTTCGGATCGAAGTCGCTGATGTAGCCGTACACGCCGGGCGCGAGTTCGCGCAGCTGCGGCTTCTGTTCGCGCGTGTCGGAGGCCGAGGCGAAGGATACGTGGGCGGTCATGGGGTTTCCGGAGTTGTCGTGGGGTCTTCGGCCGCGGCTCGGATGCAGGCGAGCAGCACGGCTTGGTCGCCGCACTGGTTGGCCAGCAGCAGCACGAGGCGGGCGTTGAGGTCGGCGCTCTGCGCTTCGCCGAGGCCCTCGTGCGCGGCGAGCAGCGCGGCGTAGAAGCCGTCAGGGTCGGGGATGCGGGGCTCGGTGATCATGGGGCGTGGTGGTCGAGGGCGAGGGCCGTGCGCAGCGCGGCGGCGATCGCATCGGGCGTGGCCTGCGGCAGCGTCGCGGCGCAGTAGGCATCGGGACGCACGAGCACGAAGCTGCCCGCGTCGTGCAGGCCGAGGTGGCGCACGAGCGTCTCGTCGGCCTGCAGCGTGGGCAGCCCACTGTCGCCGCCGATGGCGAGCAGGCGCAGCGGCAGCGCCGCCGTCAGGTCCATGGTCGTCCTGACTTCGGCGCGTGCCGGCGCGAGCCACAGGCCCACGCACTGCGTGTCCTCGGCCAGCAGCTGCATCAGCGTGGTCTCGCGGCCATCGGCCCAGCGCAGCGGCAGGTTCTGCACCGTGCGCGCGCCTTCCGGCAACTGCGGCGCGGGCGGATAGTCGTTGGCGACCGACATGCGGCCGGTGTTGACCAGCGCACGCGCGAACGGATGGCGCGCGGCCAGCGCCACCACCGCGCGGCGCAGCGTGTGCTCGGCCGGCGAGCGCGGCGCAAGGAAGCGCGCCGAGCGGCTCGTGACCTTGAGGTTCTCCTTCGCGGCCGGCTGCCGTTCGGCGTCGTAGCTGTCGAGCAGCGCATCGTCTGCCTGCCCTTGTGCGACCAGCGCCAGCTTCCAGCCGAGGTTCGCCGCATCCTGGATGCCGCTGTTGCCGCCGCGCGCGCCGAAGGGGCTCACCACATGCGCGGCATCGCCGATGAAGAACACGCGGCCGTGGCGGAAGCTGTCGAGCAGGTGGTCGCGGTAGCCGTACGGGCCGATCCAGACGAACTCGAACTCCACGCCCGGCCCGAGCTGCTCGCGCAGCCGCGCGCCCGCCACTTCGGGCCGGCTGATGTGGGCGGTGTCGCAGTCCTCGGGCATCTGGTAGTCGATGCGCCAGACGCCATCGGCCATCAGGTGCTGCCAGACGCCGCGGCCTTCGTTGAAGGGCGCGTCGACCCAGGTCCAGCGCTCGGTGGGCAGCGGCTTCTTGAAGCGCACGTCGCTGATGCACCAGCGGTCGGTGCTGCGCGAGGCATGCGCGTCGATGCCGAGCTGCGTGCGGATCGGGCTGTTGGCGCCGGTCGCATCGATCAGGCGGTCGGCTTCGATCGTGTAGCGGCCTGCGGGCGTTTCGATGTCGATGCGCACGCCGTCGCTCAAGGGCTCGATGCGCGTCACGCGGCTCTTCCAGCGCACATCGGTGAGCCCGAGTTCGAGGATGCGCTCGACCAGGAACCACTCGACATAGAACTGCTGCAGGTTGATGAAGGGCGGTTGCCTCGAGACGCTTTCTGCCTGGAGATTGAAGCTGTAGACCTCCTGCTCGCCCGAGAAGGTGCGCCCGAGCGACCAGGTGATGCCCTTGGCCGCGATGCGCTCGTAGATGCCCAGGCGTTCGAAGATCTCGAGGCTCTTCTGCGCATAGCAGATGCCGCGCGAGGACGCACCGCGCACGCCGACGGTGTCGTCCTCGTCGAGCAGCACCGCGCGCACGCCGCGCTGCGCAAGATCGCAGGCCAGCGTGAGGCCCGAGGGCCCGGCGCCGACGATCACGATCGGGTGGCGAACGATTTGGGTGCTGCCCAGTTCGGGCGGCGGCACGAAGGGCCAGGCCGGCAACTCGTAGGCCGGCGCAAATGCAAAGTTTTCCATGGCTCTTCTACAGCGCGTGGGCGAATTCGGCGATGGCGTCGGCCGCCTTCGGAATCAGCTCGGGCTGGCCCGCGAGGTAGTGGTTGCCGCCCACGATGTCGACGTTGCGGATGCGCGCACCGCCCGCGGCCATCCAGGCATCGCGCGTGCTCGGGAAGGTCGACTGGTCGCCCGTGTAGGTCAGCAGCAGCTTCGGAACGCTGGTGCGCGCGAGGTTGGCCGGCCCGTCGGCCTGCGAGCGTGAAGACCACTGCGAGAGAAACGCGGTGAGCGAGGTGGTGCGGCCCATCGCATTGGCCGAGTAGTTGACCTGGCGCGCATCGCCCCACACGCTGCCCGGCAGGCGGTCGTTGGCATCGAGCGAAAGATCCACGCAGCGCGGATCGGCATGCGTGCGGTAGACGATGAAGGTCTGGTCGCGCGGCGCGCCTGGCGTGCTGCGCAGCAGCGCGAGGCGGTCGACGCACCACTGCTCGATGCGATCGAGCCGCGCCTGCTGCGCCGCACTGAAGCGCGCGAGAAAGCCGCGGTCGTAGGGCATGCGGTGGCGCGGGTCGTACATGTCGAGTTCGGGGTCCACCGAGAGCGGGTCATGCTCGTCGGTGACGGACGGATCGATCCAGTCGCGCATCAGCCGCGTGCGGCCCAGGTGCGCGGCGCACAGCGCGATGCCGTCCACGGGCGGCAGGTCGCCCGGGTGCAGGTGCGTGGGGTCGCCGTCGGGCAGGTGGGTGGCGGTGAGCTTCTCGGCCTGCGCCTGGTAGAAGGCCGAAAGCGCCGCGCCGCCGGAGTTGCCGACCAGGAACACCTTCTCGTAGCCGGCCGCGCGCAGGTACTGCACGCCGGCGCCCAGGTCCTGGATGGCGCGCTCCATCAGCAGCACCGTGTCGTTGCCCACGTAGCGCGAGTTCAGCCCCATGCAGCAGATGCCGCGCTCGGCCAGCGGGCCGATCAGGTAGTGGCCCATGAAGTTGCTGGTCGGGTGCATCACGATGGCCGCGATCCTTTTCGGGCCCGGCGGCGCGCGGAAGGCGCCGTAGATGCGTGGGCGCAGCATCTGCAGGCCCGACTGGCTCTCCATGGCCGCGCCGGGCTTCACGTCGATGACGGCGAGTTGCAGCTCAGGCATGCGACTCGCCCTTCGCCGTGCGCAGCCCGGCCTTGCGCGCGGTCCACGCATCGAGGTCCGCACGCGCGCGCAGCGCGTGCGCCTCCATCTCGGCCTGCGGCACGGTCGGCGTGGTCAGCTCCACACGCAGGCCGTTGGGATCGAAGAAGTAGATCGATTCGATGATGTGGTGGTCGGTCACGCCCAGCACTTCGACGCCCGCGCCCTCGAGCCGCGCCTTGGCGGCGAGCAGGTCGGCCACCGAATCGACCCGCAGCGCGATGTGGTTGACCCACGCCGGCGTGTTGGGCGAAGGCAGCGCCGCGACGTCGTCGCCCAGGTCGAAGAAGGCGATGTACGAACCGTCGCGCATGCGGAAGAAGATGTGCACGTAGGGGCAGTACTCGCCCGTGCTCGGCACGTGGTCGCTCTTGATGACGTGCGCGAGCGGCAGGCCCAGAAGGTCTTCGTAGAAGCGGCGGGTTTCCTCGCTGTCGCGGCAGCGCCAGGCGAAATGGTGCAGCCCGCGAACTGGCGGGGCCGCGTGGGCGGTCGTCGGCATGGCTTTGTGGTCTCCGGTGAGCCGCGATTGGGCAATGCCGCGTCTTATGATGCAATCGAAATTAATTCATCGATTGATGAAATAACCATATGAATCTGACCCTGCGCCAATTGCGCGCCTTCGCGGCCGTGGCCGAGACCGGCAGCTTCACCGCGGCCGCGCAGCAGCTGCACCTCACGCAGTCGGCGCTCAGCGTGCTGGTGCGCGAGCTCGAGCGCGAGATGGGCGTGCAGCTGCTCGACCGCCACACGCGGCGCGTGCAGCTGTCGGAGGCCGGGCGCGAGTTCCTGCCCTCGGTGCACCGGCTGCTGGCCGACCTCGCAGGCGCGGTGGCCGGCGTCACGGATTTGCGTGACAAGAAGAAAGGGCTGTTGCGGCTTGCAGCGCCGCAGCTCATGGCCTGCACGCTGATGCCGCGCGTGATCGCGCTCTACCGCGAGGCGTTCCCGGACGTCGACGTGCGCCTGGCCGACACGCTGCCCGAGCACCTGCTCGCGGGCGTGACGGCCGGCGACGTGGAGCTTGCGGTGGGGCAGGACGTGGCCGTCGACGGCGCGATCGAGCGCCGCACCCTCTTTCGCGACCGGCACTGGCTGATCTGCCCGCCCGGCCACGCCTTTGCGAAGCGCCGCAAGGTGCGCTGGCACGAACTCGGCCCCTACACCTTCATCGCGCCCACGCGCGACTTCCGCCAGCGCGTGCTGCCCGAGCTGGCGCCGGCCGAGCGCGAGCTCATGCTGCGCCCGGGCACCCAGGAGGTGTCGTACATGACCACCGCGCTCGGCATGGTGGCCTCGGGGCTCGGGCTCACGGTGTGCCCGACCTATTCGGCGTCGCTGGTGCGCGCCCACGGCCTGCAGATGGTGCGGCTCGAATCGCCCGACTTCCACCGCGAGGTCTGCATCTACAGCGCGGCGCGGCGCACCCTGTCGCCGGCCGCCGCGAGCTTCGTCGAGATCCTCGAGCGCTACGCCCGGGCGCAGCCCAGGGGCGGATGAAAAGCATCGGCGGGCCGCAACAGGCGCACAGGGCGGTGCCGGGGCCAAACCTACAATGGAAGGCGACCTGTCTTCCACCACCTCCTCCTCCTCCTCCAGATCCATGAACGTCATTCGATTCACCGACCTCTGCGCGCAGGGCAAGGCCGCCGGCCAGCGCGTCTTCATCCGTGCCGACCTCAACGTGCCGCAGGACGATGCCGGCAACATCACCGAAGACACGCGCATCCGCGCCTCGGTGCCCTGCATCCAGCTGGCGCTCGACGCCGGCGCCGCCGTGATGGTGACCTCGCATCTGGGCCGCCCGACCGAAGGCGAATTCAAGCCCGAGGACTCGCTCGCCCCGGTGGCCAAGCGCCTGGGCGAGCTGCTCGGCCGCGAAGTGCCGCTGGTCGCCAACTGGGTCGACGGCGTCGACGTCAAGCCCGGCCAGGTCGTGCTGCTCGAGAACTGCCGCGTCAACAAGGGCGAGAAGAAGAACGACGAGGCGCTCGCGCGCAAGCTCGCCGCGCTCACCGACATCTACGTGAACGACGCCTTCGGCACCGCCCACCGGGCCGAAGCCACCACCTACGGCATCGCGCAGTTCGCCAAGGTGGCCGCGGCCGGCCCGCTGCTCGCGGCCGAGATCGACGCCATCACCAAGGCGCTGGCCCAGCCCAAGCGGCCGCTGGTGGCCATCGTGGCCGGCTCCAAGGTCAGCACCAAGCTCACCATCCTCAAGAGCCTGTCGGCCAACGTCGACCAGCTGATCGTCGGCGGCGGCATCGCCAACACCTTCATGCTCGCGGCCGGCCTCAAGATCGGCAAGTCGCTGGCCGAGCCCGACCTGATCGACCAGGCCAAGGCGGTGATCGAGGCCATGCGCGCGCGCGGCGCCGACGTGCCGATCCCGGTCGACGTGGTCACGGCCAAGACCTTCGCGGCCGATGCGCCCGCCACCGTCAAGGACGCGAGCGGCGTGGCCGACGACGACCTGATCCTGGACATCGGCCCCAAGACCGCCGCGATCCTGGCCGCGCAGCTGCGCAAGGCCGGCACCATCGTCTGGAACGGCCCGGTGGGCGTGTTCGAGTTCGACGCCTTCGCGGGCGGCACCAAGGCCATCGCCCAGGCCATTGCCGAGAGCAGCGCCTTCTCGATTGCCGGCGGCGGCGACACGCTCGCGGCCATTGCCAAGTACGGCATCGAAAAGCAGGTCGGCTACATCTCGACCGGCGGCGGCGCCTTCCTCGAAGTGCTCGAGGGCAAGACGCTGCCGGCTTTCGAAATCCTCGCCAAGCGTGCCGCAGGCTGATTTTTCGCGCCCGCGCGGCGGTGCCCGCTTCCTGTTGTCACACAAAGTGTATACAGTAGCGGATACAAAATGGAGACAAGTTCAATGATCACGGATCGCCTTCCCCGCCACGCCACCAAGATCGTCGCCACGCTCGGCCCGGCGTCCAACACGCCCGAGTTGCTGGAGCAGATGATCCTGAACAAGGTCAGCGTGGTGCGGCTCAACTTCAGCCACGGCACCGCGCAGGACCACATCGACCGCGCCGCCATGGTGCGCGAGGCGGCACGCAAGACGGGCCGCGAGGTGGCGATCATGGCCGACCTGCAGGGCCCCAAGATCCGCGTCGGCAAGTTCGCGCAGGGCAAGGTCTGGCTCGAGCCGGGCGCCAAGTTCGTGCTCGACGCCTCGCGCACCGAGCCCGGCGACGCCGAGGCGGTCGGCCTCGACTACAAGGACCTGCCGCGCGACGTGCGCCCCGGCGACCGGCTGCTGCTGAACGACGGCCTCATCGTGCTCACGGTCGACGCGGTGCGCGGCGAGGCGGTGCACACCACCGTCAAGCTCGGCGGCGAGCTCTCCAACAACAAGGGCATCAACAAGCAGGGCGGCGGCCTCACGGCGCCGGCGCTCACCGCCAAGGACATGGAAGACATCAAGACCGCGATGAGCTTCCAGGCCGACTACGTGGCCGTGAGCTTTCCCAAGAACGCCACCGACATGGAAATGGCGCGCCAGCTGTGCAACGTGGCCGCGGCCGAGTACGGCCACAAGCCGGGCCTGATCGCCAAGATCGAGCGCGCTGAGGCCATTCCCAAGCTGGAAGAGATCCTGCGCGCGAGCGACGGCATCATGGTGGCGCGCGGCGACTTGGCCGTGGAAGTGGGCAATGCCGCCGTGCCGGCGCTGCAGAAGAAGATGATCCGCATGGCGCGCGACATGGACAAGGTGGTGATCACCGCGACCCAGATGATGGAGTCGATGATCACCAACCCGGTGCCCACGCGCGCCGAGGTGAGCGACGTGGCCAACGCCGTGCTCGACGGCACCGACGCCGTGATGCTCTCGGCCGAAACCGCCTCGGGCCGCTACCCGCTCGAGACGGTGCAGGAGATGAGCCGCATCTGCGAAGCCGCCGAAGCGGCCGAGGACAAGACGCTCGACGCCGACTTCAGCGGCAAGACCTACAGCCGCATCGACCAGTCGATTGCGATGGGCGCGCTGTTCACGGCCCACCACCTGGGCGCCAAGGCCATCGTGGCGCTCACCGAATCGGGCTCCACGCCGCTGTGGATGAGCCGCCACCGCGCGCACATCCCGATGTACGCGCTGACCTCGCGCCTGGCCACGCAGCGCAGGATGGCGCTCTACCGCAACGTGCGTCCGCTGCTGATGGATTCGGAGAGCGACCGCGACACCGCGCTCGAGCAGGCCGAAGCCCACCTGAAGAAGCGCGGCATCGTGCAGACCGGCGACGTCTACGCCATCACCTGCGGCGAGCCGATGGGTGCCCCAGGCGGCACCAACATGCTGAAAATCTGCCGCGCGAGCTGAGCCCGCTCAGCCGTTCCTGAACAGGAAGCTGTAGGCGTTGAGGGCGGGCACGCCGCCCAGGTGCGCATAGAGCACCTTCGAGCCGGCCGGGAATTCGCCCAGGCGCACCTTCTCGATCATCCCGTGCATCGACTTGCCCTCGTACACAGGGTCGGTCAGCATGCCTTCGAGCCGCGCGCAGAGGCGGATCGATTCCAGCGTGCCTTCGTTGGGCAGGCCGTATTCGGGGCCGCCGAAGCGGCGGTCGAGCACCACGTCCTTGTCGGTGATGTCGCGGCCCAGCTCGACCAGCTCGGCCGTGCCCTTGGCAATGCGCACGATCTGCGCGAAGGTCTGCTCGGGCTTGGCCGAGGCGTCGATGCCGATCACGCGGTCGGCCCGGCCGTCGGCCGCAAAGCCCACCACCATGCCGGCCTGCGTGCTGCCCGTGACCGAGCAGGTCACGATGTAGTCGAACTTGAAGCCCAGCTCGGCCTCCTGCTGCCGCACTTCCTCGGCAAAGCCGACGAAGCCCAGGCCGCCGCGCGGATGCTCCGAGCAGCCGGCCGGAATCGGAAAGGGCTTGCCGCCGGCCTTGCGCACGTCGGCCATGGCTTCTTCCCAGCTCTTGCGGATGCCGATGTCGAAGCCCGCGCTGTCCAGCCGCACGTCGGCGCCCATGATGCGCGACATCTCGATGTTGCCGACCCGGTCGTACACCGCATCGGAATAGTTGACCCAGTTCTCCTGCACCAGCACGCACTTCAGGCCCAGGTGCGCGGCCACTGCCGCCACCTGGCGCGTCTGGTTCGACTGGATGCCGCCGATCGACACCAGCGTGTCGTAGCCGCCCTCGAGCGCCTCGGGAATCAGGTATTCGAGCTTGCGCGTCTTGTTGCCGCCGAAGGCCAGGCCGCTGTTGCAGTCCTCGCGCTTGGCGTAGAGCTCGACCTCGCCGCCCAGGTGGGCGCTCAGGCGCTTGAGCGGATGGATCGGCGTCGGGCCGAAGGTGAGCGCGTGGCGGGGGAATTTCTTCAGGTTCATCGGTGCTGCTCCAACAGAAAAGGGATGCCATCGATCGTAGGAAGAAGCCGCCGAAACGTGCTTGCAAACTTTGGTGGAATTTCGGCGCAAAAAAAGACAAGATCGGGGGAATCAGAGGTTTTTGATTCGAAAACACCACAATGAGCACAACAAAGTTGCGTAGCACGCCGGCGCAGGCGGCCGAAGCGGCGGCGGAGCTCGACCGCACCGATCGCGCGATCCTGCGCGCCCTGCAGCGCGACGCCTCGGTGTCAAACGTGGCGCTGGCCGCCAAGGTCAACCTGAGCGCGCCCGCCTGCCTGCGCCGCGTGGAGCGGCTCAAGGCTGCGGGACTCATCAAGGGCATCGTCGCGCTGCTCGATGCCCAGGCGCTCGAGCTCGGCATGCTGGTGATGATCGGCGTGGTGCTCGACCGCTCCACGCCCGATTCCTTCGCCGATTTCGAGAAGGCCGCGCAAAAGGTCTCGGGCTGCCTCGAATGCCACGTGGTCACGGGCGAGTTCGACTACTTCATGCTCGTGCGAACGCGCGACAACGACAGCTTCAACCGCCTGCATGCCGAGCAGCTGCTGTACCTGCCGGGCGTGCGGCAGATCCGGACCTTCGTGGTGCTCAAGCAGGTGCTGTCGACCACGCAGCTGCCCATCTAGGGGCGCCTGCGGCTGCGCGCCGGAGGGCCTGCGGCCCCTGTCAGTGCCGTCCCACAAGGGGGCTCGATAGAATTGGGGCAGTTTTCTTTCGTCTTTCCGCCTTCTTTTTTCCCTATTTCCGCGAGGTATTTCCCATGGCACTCGTCTCGATGCGCGAACTGCTGGACCACGCAGCCGCCAACGGCTACGGCATTCCGGCCTTCAACGTCAACAACCTCGAACAGGTCCAGGCCGTGATGGAGGCCGCCAAGGAAACCGGCGCGCCCGTCATCCTGCAGGCCAGCGCCGGTGCCCGCAAATACGCCGGCGAAGCCTTCATCAAGCACCTGATCCAGGCCGCGATCGAGCAGTACCCGAACATCCCGCTGGTCATGCACCAGGACCACGGCCAGAACCCGGACGTCTGCAAGGGCGCCATCGACCTGGGCTTCAGCTCGGTCATGATGGACGGCTCGCTCGAGGCCGACGGCAAGACCATTGCCAGCTACGACTACAACGTGGACGTCACCAAGAAGGTGTCGGACATGGCCCACCGCCTGGGCGTGACCGTCGAAGGCGAGCTCGGCTGCCTGGGCTCGCTCGAGACCATGAAGGGCGACAAGGAAGACGGCCACGGCACCGACGACACCATGACGCGCGAGCAGCTGCTGACCGATCCCGAGCAGGCCGCCGACTTCGTCAAGCGCACCCAGATCGACGCGCTGGCCATTGCCATCGGCACCAGCCACGGCGCCTACAAGTTCACGCGCGAGCCCACCGGCGACATCCTGGCGATCGACCGCATCAAGGAAATCCACCGCCGCATTCCCAACACCCACCTGGTGATGCACGGCTCGTCGAGCGTGCCGCAGGAGCTGCTGGCCATCATTCGCCAGTACGGCGGCAACATGAAGGAAACCTACGGCGTGCCCGTGAAGGAAATCCAGGAAGCCATCAAGCACGGCGTGCGCAAGATCAACATCGACACCGACATCCGCCTGGCCATGACCGGCGCGGTGCGCAAGTTCCTGGCCGAGAACCCCGAGAAGTTCGACGCCCGCGAATGGCTCAAGCCCGCGCGCGAGGCCGCCAGGCTGATCTGCAAGCAGCGCTACATCGAGTTCGGCTGCGAAGGCCAGGGCGCCAAGATCAAGGGCGACACGCTGCAGGTCGTCGCCGCCAAGTACGCCAAGGGCGAACTCGCGCAAGAAGTGGTCTGAAGACAAACTTTTTCCGCGATTCGCAGGCCACCGTTCGCGGTGGCTTTTTTCTGCGCGCACAATCCGTTTTCCCCCGTCACCCGTTTCCGCACAGCAGCACCGTCCCATGACCACTGTCCACACCTCTTCCATCCAGAGCCTGCCCCTGCTTGCGCGCGGCAAGGTGCGAGACAACTACGCCGTCGGCGAAGACCGCATCCTGATGGTCGCGAGCGACCGGCTCAGCGCCTTCGACGTGATCATGGGCGAGCCGATTCCGGGCAAGGGCGAGATCCTCACGCAGATGGCGCTGTGGTGGTTCGACCGCCTCGGCCAGCTGTGCCCCAACCACCTGACGGGCGAAGCGCCCGAGAGCGTGGTCACGCCCGAAGAGGTGCCGCAGGTCACCGGCCGCTCGATGCTGGTCAAGCGCCTCACGCCGATCCCGGTCGAGGCCGTGGTGCGCGGCTACCTGGCCGGCAGCGGCTGGAAGGAATACCAGGAAAGCCGCTCGGTCTGCGGCGTGCCGCTGCCCGAAGGGCTCACCAACGCGAGCAAGCTGCCGCGCCCGATCTTCACGCCCGCCGCCAAGGCCGCGGCCGGCGAGCACGACGAGAACATCAGCTACGACCGCGTGGTCGAGATCGTCGGCCCCAAGCTGGCGCAGCAGATCCGCGAGACCAGCCTGGAGATCTACGAAACCGCCGCGCAGATCGCGCTGGGCAAGGGAATGATCATTGCCGACACCAAGTTCGAGTTCGGGCTGGATGAGGCCGGCACGCTGGTGCTGATGGACGAGGTGCTCACGCCCGACAGCTCGCGCTACTGGCCGGTCGAGGGCTACCAGGCCGCGCTGGCCGCGGGCGCCAATCCGCCGAGCTACGACAAGCAGTTCGTGCGGGACTGGCTCGAAGCCACCAAGATCAACGGCAAGCCCTGGGACAAGACCCCGCCGGCGCCGCGCCTGCCGGCCGAGGTCATCGAAAAGACCGCGGCCAAGTACCGCGAAGCGCTGGAGCGCCTCACCGGCTGAGGAAAAAGGAAGCGGCGGGCCGCTTCAGCGGCTCGCCGAGTTCAGCGTGGCCACGGTGCGCCCGCTCGCGTCGAGCAGCGCGAGCCGCCCCGGGCCGGCCAGGCGGTAGGTCGCGGTGGTCTGCAGCGCCGAGATGAATTGCGCCTCGTTGGCGCCGCGCACCGGATCCGCGCAGGCCATGCGCGTCGAGGCCAGCTGGCCGATGCGCAGCGTGATGCCGCTGCGCGTGAACGATCCCGAAACGCGGTTGCAGCCGCCCGTTCCGCTGACGCGCCCGCTGCTGCGGTCGAACTGGATCTGCGCTTCGCCGCCGGGCGGCACGGGCTCGTTGCCCAGCTGCACCAGGCGCCAGACCGGGCCTTCGATCGGCTCGTCGAGGCTGATGCCGCTGCCGCAGCCGACCAGGGCGGCGGCCATCAGTGCGGTCGCGAAAACGGAAAGCGCGATGCGGGCGCGGTGGCGGGCGGAAAAGCGCATGGCCGGTGTGTCCTTCTTCTCAATTGCAACAAGTTGAATCGCCGCCATCGTATGCGAGGCCGCCCCGGCTCGCCAAGATGCGTGCGCCTGCCGCAATTGGCCGTGCTGCCGGTTCAGCTCAGCTCAGCACCACGCTGCTGAGCCGGCGGCGGTAGGTGGCCACCACCGGATCGTCCGGCGGAATCTGGCCGTCCGCCACTTTCACCTTGGGCGGCTCGATCAGGTCGAGGATCGCGATGTAGGTCTTGCGCGCGAGCTCCTCGTTCCAGGCCTTGTCGCGCATCAGGATCTCGAGCAGCTCGTCCATCGCATCGGTCCAGCGCTGCTCGGCCATCAGCAGACGGGCGCGGCCGAAGCGGGCGTCGAAGTCGCGCTTGGCGGCGGCGATCTTCGCGTTGAACCCGGCCATGGCGGGCGCGGCGCCCGACACCGGCGCCGCAAAATCGATGGCGTCCATCCAGCGCTGCAGCGAATCGAAGCGGCGCACCAGCGTGGTTTTGGCGATCACCGGCGCGAACGCCACCTTGGCATCGTCGATGCGGCCCATCTGCAGCAGCAGCTTGATGTAGTCGAAGCGCGCGTCGTCGTTGGCCGGGTCGGTCGCCACCGCATGCTGCAGCCGCTCGAGCGCGCCCTCGGTGTCGCCTTCGGCCAGCGCTTCCTGGGCCGCGGCCTCCTGGGAGGCGGCTTCGAGCTGCTCGGCGGCGGGCACGTGCTTGTCGAGGAATTCGCGGATCTTGTCGGCCGGAATGGCGCCGACGAAGCCGTCGACCGGCTGGCCGTCCTTGAACATCACGCAGAACGGGATGCTGCGCACGCCGAACATTTCGGACAGCTGCGACGAGATCTGGGGCACCTTGTCGGCGTCCAGCTTGGCCAGCGTGAAGCGCCCGGCGTACTCGGTTTCGAGCTTTTCGAGCACCGGGCCGAGCTGCTTGCACGGTCCGCACCATTCGGCCCAGATGTCGAGCAGCACCGGCGTGGCGACCGAGCCTTCGATCAGTTCAGCCTGAAAATTTTCGAGAGTGATGTCGATCATCGGGAACAACTGGGGGTGAAACGTAAAATTGGAACCATGAACGAAACCATTCAGGTCGGTGTAGTGATGGGCTCGAACTCCGATTGGGAGACGATGCGCAACGCGGTCGAGATTCTCCAGCAATTCGGGATCCAGCACGAAGCGAAGGTGGTCTCGGCCCACCGGATGCCCGATGCGCTCTTCGCGTACGCCGAAAGCGCCGCCGGGCGCGGGCTCGCCGCGATCATCGCGGGCGCGGGCGGCGCCGCCCACCTGCCGGGCATGCTGGCCGCCAAGACCACGGTGCCGGTGCTCGGCGTGCCGGTGGCCAGCCGCCACCTGCAGGGCGTCGATTCGCTCTACAGCATCGTGCAGATGCCCAAGGGCGTGCCGGTGGCCACCTTTGCCATCGGCAATGCGGGGGCGGCCAATGCGGCGCTGTTTGCGGTGGCGATGCTGGCGGTGAACGACCCGGCGCTGCGGACCCGGCTCGATGCCTTCCGCGCCGCGCAGACCGCCGCGGCCGAGGCCATGACGCTGCCGCCGCCGGTGGCAGATGCCGCCGCCGTGTCGCCGTTCTCGCCCCAGGGCGGGGGTGCGCTGTGAACAACAACGGCAACGGCCTTCCCATTCTTCCCGGCGCCACGCTCGGCGTGCTCGGCGGCGGCCAGCTGGGCCGCATGTTCGCCCATGCCGCCCAGCGCATGGGCTATTTCACGGCCGTGCTCGACCCCGACGCCGACAGCCCCGCCGGCCGCGTGAGCCACCACCACATCCACACCGACTACGCCGACATCGACGGCCTCGCGCGCCTCGCGGGCCTGGCCGATGCGGTCACGACCGAGTTCGAGAACGTGCCGGCGCCCTCGCTGGAGAAGCTCTCGGTGGCCCGGCCCGTGGCGCCCGACGCGGGCGCCATCGCCATCGCACAGGACCGGATCGCCGAAAAGGCCCATTTCACGCGCTGCGGCGTGGCCTGCGCGCCTTATGCGGTCATCGAGACCGCGGCCCAGCTCGCCGCCGCCTCCGATGCGCTGCTGCCCGGCATCCTCAAGACCGCGCGCCTGGGCTACGACGGCAAGGGCCAGCAGCGCGTGTCCACGCGCGCCGAACTGGTCGACGCCTGGCAGGCCGCGGGCTGCGTGCCCTGCGTGCTCGAAAAGCTGCTGCCGCTCGAATTCGAATGCTCGGTGATCGTCGCGCGCGGCCGCGACGGGCAGCTGGTGCACTTTCCGCCGCAGCGCAACCTGCACCGCGACGGCATCCTGGCCGTGACCGAGGTGCATGCGCAGAACATGCCCAAGACCGTGGCGCAGGCCGCCGTCAACTCGGCCAAGAGCATTGCCACCGGGCTGGACTACGTGGGCGTGCTGTGCGTGGAGTTCTTCGCGCTGGCCGACGGCTCGCTGGTGGTGAACGAAATGGCGCCCCGGCCGCACAACAGCGGCCACTACACCATGGAAGCCTGCGACGTCTCGCAGTTCGAGCTGCAGGTGCGCACCCTGGCGGGCCTGCCGCTGGCCGCGCCGCGCCAGCACAGCCCGGCGATCATGCTGAACCTGCTGGGCGACCTGTGGTTCACCGCGGGCGGCGACAAGCCGGTGGCGCCACGCTGGAGCGAAGTGCTTGCGCTGCCCGGCGTGCACCTGCATCTCTACGGCAAGATCGAACCGCGCCGCGGCCGCAAGATGGGCCACCTGACGCTCACCGGCGCCACGCTCGAAAATGTGCGCGCCGCGGCCTCCCAGGCCGCCACCGTGCTCGGCCTGCCGGCGCTGTCGGCGGCCGACTTCGCATGATCCTCGACGGCCAATCCCCCGAAGCCATTGCCGAGGCCGTGCGCGTGCTGCGCGCGGGCGGGCTGGTCGCGTTCCCGACCGAGACCGTCTACGGCCTGGGCGCCGATGCCACCAGCGACATGGCGGTGGCCGGCATCTTCAAGGCCAAGGGCCGGCCGGCCGACCATCCGCTGATCGTCCACGTGGCGGCCGGCATCAAGGGCACCGAGGCGCTGTCGCGCTTCGCGCAGCCGCTGCCGCCCTTCGCGCAGAAGCTGGTGCAGGCCTTCTGGCCCGGCCCGCTGACGCTGATCGTCACGCGCCAGCCCGGCGTGGCGGCCGCGGCCGCCGGCGGGCAGGACACCATCGGCCTGCGCTGCCCTTCGCATCCGGTCGCGCAGGCCCTGCTCGAGGCCTGCGCCGAGCAGGGCGTGCCGGGCCTCGCGGGTCCGAGCGCCAACCGCTTCGGCCGCGTGAGCCCCACCACTGCGCAGCATGTGCATGACGAGTTCGGCGATGCGCTGACGGTGATCGACGGCGGCGCCTGCGAGGTGGGCATCGAGTCGACCATCGTCGACTGCAGCCGCGGCGCGCCCGTGCTGCTACGCCCGGGCCTGATCACGCGCGCGCAGATCGAGGCCGCCGCGGGCGAGCGCCTGAGCAACCGCGAGGTGCTCGAGACGCCCGATCCGCGCGCCTCCGGCACGCTCGAGGCGCACTACGCGCCGAACGCCAAGCTGCGGCTGATGGATGCCAAGGCCATCCAGGCCGGCCTCGACGTGCTCGGCCCGGGCGCGGCCCACATCGCGGTGTGGACGCGCACCGAGGTGCGCAGCCATTCCCAGCGCGTGCTGCAGCGGCGCATGCCGGACGACGCGGCGGCGAGCGCGCACCAGCTGTTCGCAATGCTGCGCGAGTTCGATGCCGAGGGCGTCAAGCTGATCTGGGTCGAGACGCCGCCCGACACGCCCGAATGGGAAGGCGTGCGCGACCGCCTGCATCGGGCGTCCATGGGCTGATTCCCAAGCCCTTCGCTAGCCGCCGGCGGCCAGCACGCCCTGGAAGAAGCCTCGCGCCGAGGCCAGGCAGAACGGCGGCGCCAGGGTGCCGTGGTAGGCCAGGGTGACGGCCTGCCGCTTGTCGGCGTCGCTGCCGGGGGTGTTCTGCGCAAGGGTGCTCTTGGCCTGCGCGAAGCCGGCGCGCGCGGCGGAATAGGAGTCGGTGGCGCCCGAATCCTCGAGGTCGACCACTGTCAGCGCCGCGGCAGGCATGCCGCGGGCGCGGAAGTAGCCGGCGGTGGCGCGGGTGCTCAGGAAGTTCACGGTCGGATCGCTGGCGCCGCCGCACATGAGCACCGGCCGCGTCGGCAGCCAGGTGCGCAGGTCGTTGGCGCGCGCCGCCTTGCGAAAGCCCACGGCGGGCCGGCAATCGAGCGGCGAGGTCGTGCTCAGCGAGGCGGCCGTGGCGGGCAGCGCATTGCCGGGGCAGGGATTCGCCTGGATGTCGCCGGCCGCCTGCGTCAGGTAGCTCTGGCGGATCAGGTTGTTGGCGCCGTAGAAGATCGACAGCTCCGGGCTCACCGGCCCCGGCGTCGCACCCGCAGGAAAGAGCGCGAGCGGCGGCAGCTTGCCGTTGGCATACAGCGTGGCGATGGGCGTCGGGCTCGGCAGCAGGGTGTCGATGCCGGTGGCGTACTGCGACTCGTAGATATCGCCGGTGCTGCCGTAGACATCGCCGAACTGCTGCTGCCAGCTGGCCGAGAGCAGCGGCACGAACAGCGTGCTGCCGAGCGCCGGCCAGCCCACGAAGGTGTAGTCCGCCAGCAGGCCGATGGCCGAGGGTGCGGAGAGCGGCGCCGATGCCGTCACCGCCCGGCCCGTGGCCTGCATCTCGCGGTGCGCCGCCAGCGCCACGTAGCCGCCCTGCGAGTAGCCGGTGATCAGCAGCGAGCCCGCGTCCGTGGCGCTGATGCCCGCGAAGGTCTTGCGCGCCGCGGTGAGCGCATCCACCATGTCCTTGCCCTGCTGGTCGCCGTTCAGATAGGGGTGGTAGGCCAGCGTCGACTTGTCGTAGCCCGCGTAGTTGGGCGCCACCACGATATAGCCCTGGGCCGCGAACATGGCCGCGACCGTCAGGCCTTCGCCGGCGGCCGGCTGGGTGGAGTCGGTCCACCTGGCAAGGTTGTAGTTGCGCGCGGCCGTGGTGCCGTGCGCATACAGCACCACCGGGCGCGGCCCGTTGCAGGCCACGTCGGCGCCGGAAGGCAGCATGATCGCGGCGGTCGCGTTGGTCGCTTCGTTCTTGCCGCCAATGGTGCGGTATTCGAGATAGCGCACCTCGACCCCGCACCTGGGCGTGCCGGCCACCTGCAGCAGGGCCCTGCCCTGGTCGGTAGCCTGGAGGCTGGTGCGGAACTGGTCGGCCGAGAGCTTGGCGGTCTGCTCGGGCGGGTCCGTGACGACCGTGCCGCGGCCAGTGTCGCCGGCCGGCGGCGGAAAGCCGATGCCGATACCGCCGCCCCCTCCACCACCGCCGCCGCAGGCCGCCAGCAGCAGCGTGGCGCTGGCCAGAGCTGCAATCTTGTGCAGCGGAGTGGGGAGTTGTCGTTGCGGCTTTTTCAAGGCGTGGCTCCTGCGTGTTGTTTGTTCGCTGCTTGTCGTCGGATCGAACGGGCGTCCGATTCTGTGCAGCGCCACGGCCGCGCGCAAGCGGCGCGTCTACCAGCAGACGTTTTCAGTACACGGCCGCGGCCGATGGCCGTCAGTTGTCCTGCGAAGCCCAGTCGACCAGCGCGTCGAACGCGGCGCGCGCGGCGCCGGCGTTCTCGCCGTTGGCGATGGCCACCAGCACGTAGCGGCGGCCGCTTGCACCGTGCACATAGCCGGCCACGCCGGCCGCATCGCGCAGCGAGCCGGTCTTCAGGTGGGCCGCGCCGCCCGAGCGCAGCGTGCGCTTCCTGAGCGTGCCATCCACCCCCATGGCGGGCAGCGAGGACACCAGCTCCGGCATCAGCGGCGAGCGCCAGGCCACCTGCAGCATCCGGCCGAGCGCCGCGGCGCTGATGCGTTCGTCGCGCGACAGGCCCGAGCCGTTGTCGAACACCGGCGGCGCCTCGCCGGTGCCGATGCGCTCGCGCCACCACTGGCCCAGCGCACTGCGCGAGGCCTCGAAGCTGCCGCGGTTCTTCTGCGTGAGCCCGAGCGTGAGGAACAGCTGCTGCGCCATCACGTTGTTGCTGTACTTGTTGATGTCGCGTACCACCTCCGCCAGCGGCGGCGAGCCGAACTCGAACGCCGGCCTGAGCCCGGCCGGCACGCGGCCGTCGCGCATCTGGCCGCCGACCCGCCCGCCCATCTCGGCCCACATGCCGCCGATGGCGCGCAGGCCGTAGGTGCGCGGATCGGCATAGGCCACGGCCCAGCTCTTTTCGCCGCAGGAGGCCGGCAGGGCGCCCAGGAAGCGGATGCGGTTCGGGTCGCTGAAGTCGGGCTTGATCGCCGCGCGCCAGTCGCCGCATTCGCCGGGCGCGAGCGCCACCGTGGGCTGCATCGACACGCTGGCGAGCGGCGGTTCGTAGCTCACGCGCGCCTGCTGGCCGCCGCGCTCGGGCGTGAAGACCATGTTGACCGACTTGAAGTTGACCAGCAGCGCCTCGGGCGAGGCGTTGTAGGGCCGCAGCGGCTCGCCGTCGAAGGCGGCTGGGTCGTTCTCGATCGCGCTGTCGAAGGCGCTGCGGTCCAGCACGATGTCGCCGCTCACGGTGGTGATGCCCAGGCCCTGCACGCGCCGCAGCAGCAGCCAGGCGCGCTCCAGCACCAGCTTGGGATCGCCCTGGCCCTTGATGTAGAGGTTGCCGTTGAGCACGCCGTTGCTCACGGTGCCGTCGGCATACACCGGCGTGCTCCAGCTGTAGGCCGGCCCGAGCAGGTCGAGCGCGGCATAGGTGGTGACCAGCTTCATGATCGACGCCGGGTTCACCGGCACCTGCGTGCGCCAGGCCAGGCGCGGCGGGCGCAGGCCGTCGGCATCGGCCACCAGCATCGTCACCGAATCGCGCGGCACCTTGGCGCGCGCGAGGGCGGTCTCCACTTCGCCTGGAAAGACCTGCTGTGCAAGGGCGCCCGGAATGGACAGGGCGGTGAAGGAAAGCGCGCAGGCGGTGCGCAGCGAGAAGAGACGAAGAAGACGCATCGTGCCGATTATCTCGGCGGAAAAACATGCAGTTGCGCGTGATACAGCAGCATCACGGTCTTGGCGTCGGCGATGCGCCCGTCCGCCACCATGGCCAGCGCTTCGTCGATGCCGAGCTCGAGCACCTCGATGTCCTCGCCCTCCTCGGCCAGGCCGCCGCCGTCGCCGATGCGCATCGATGGCTCGTATTCGGCCACGAAGAAATGCAGCTTCTCGGTCACCGAACCCGGGCTCATGAAGGCTTCGAGGACCTTCTGCACTGCGCCCAGGCGATAGCCCAGTTCTTCTTCCACCTCGGCGCGGATGCGCGCCTCGGGCGCCGCGTTGTCCAGCAGGCCGGCCGCCGCCTCGATCAGCAGGTCGTCATGCCCGTTGACGAAGGCCGGGTAGCGGAACTGCCGCGTCAGCAGCACCGTGCGCTGCGCGAGGTTATAGGGCAGCAGCGTGGCGCCGTTGCCGCGGTCGTAGGTCTCGCGGTGCATGCGCTGCCACTGGCCGTCGTTGCGCCGCCAGTCGAAGGCGGTGGTCTTGAGCGTGTACCAGTTGTCGGAAAGCAGGGTGACTTCGTGCACCCGGACGCGGTCGTGGAGGGTCGTCATGGCGCGCAGCTTATGCGCAAATTCGTGCATAAACAAGAAAATTCGTGCAATCCGCGGCCCTGCCCGCTACCATCGCCCGATGCTCACCCGCCAGCGCAAGCAACACATCCTCTCGGTCCTGCAGCGCGACGGCAACGTCGTCGCCAAGTCGCTCAGCGAGGAGCTGGCGCTGTCGGAAGACACCATCCGGCGCGACCTGCGCGAGCTGGCCGCCGAGGGGTTGTTGCAGCGCGTGCACGGCGGCGCGCTGCCGGTCGCCAGGGCCGAAGCCGACTTCGCGGGCCGCCTGCAGCTCGCAACCGCGGAGAAGGTGGCCATCGGCCGCGCCGCGGCACGGCTGGTGCGGCCCGGACAGGTGGTCCTGATCGATGGCGGCACCACGGCCGTGCAAATGGCGCGGCACCTGCCGGCCGGCCTGCGCGCCACCGTGGTCACGCACAGCCCGTCGGTGGCGGTCGAGCTGGCGGGCCATGCCGGCATCGAGGTGGTGCTGATCGGCGGGCGGCTGTTCAGGCATTCGATGGTGGCGGTGGGCGCCGCGGCCATGGACGCCATCTCGCGCGTCCACGCCGACACCTGCTTCCTGGGCGTGACCGGCGTGCATGCCGAGGCGGGCCTCACCACCGGCGACGTCGAGGAGGCCGCGATCAAGCGCGCGCTCATGGCGGCCGCGGCCGAGACGGTGGTGCTGGCCTCGTCGGAAAAGATCGGCGCGGCCTCGGCCTGGGTCATCCAGCCGGTCTCGGCCGCCACCAGCCTGCTGGTGTCGCCGGAGGCATCCGCCGCCGCGCTGGCACCGTTGCGCAAGGCCGGGCTCGCCATCCTGCGCAGCGACGGCGGCTGAGCGCGCCCGCCCGCCTGCCGATTCGATTCATTCGCCCCTGGCCGGCGCGGCCGCGGCCTGCCCTGGATAATCGGGGGATGCCCGCCCCGCCCCGTTTCTCGCCCCGCACGATCGGCATCGGCGCGGCCGTGGTCACCGTGCTGGTCTGGACCGCCTTCATCGTGATCGCCCGGGCTTCGGCCGCACGCTCGCTCACCCCGTTGGACCTGGCGCTCGCGCGCATCTGCGGTGCCAGCCTGGTGCTGGTGCCCTGGGGCGCCTGGATGGTCATGAAGGGCCTGCGGCAGAAAGACGGCGCCGCGTCGTCGTTGTTCGGGCTGTCGCCGCTGTCGCTGCGCCTCACGGCCGGCGCAGGCATCTTCGGCGGCGTGGCCTACGCCCTGCTGGCCTACAGCGGCTTCTTCTTCGCGCCCGCGGGCCATGCCGCGGTGCTGATGCCCGGCAGCCTGCCGCTGTGGACCACGCTGCTGGCCGCGCTGGTGCTGCGCGACCGCATCACGCCGGGCCGCGCCTTCGGCCTCGCGCTGATCGTGGCCGGCGACCTGGTGGTCGGCGGGCGCAGCCTGCTGCATGCCTTCGATGGCGGCGAGGTCTGGAAGGGCGACCTGTTCTTCATGGCCGCGGCCTTCTGCTGGGCCTGCTACAGCGTGGTGGCGCGCCGCCACGGGCTGGACGCCGTGCGCGCGACCATCGCCATCACCGTGTTCGCGCTGCTGGCCTACGTTCCGGTCTACGGCCTGCTGGTGGCGGGCGGCGCCGTCGTGAGCCACATCGGCACCGCGCCCTGGGGCGAGGTGGCGTTCCAGATGCTGTTCCAGGGCGTCGGCTCGGTCGTCGTCTCGGGCATCACCTTCACGAAGATGATCCAGTACTTCGGGCCGGTGCGCAGCACCATGATCACGGCCCTGGTGCCCGGCCTCTCGGCCTTCGGCGCGGTGATCTGGCTCGACGAGCCGCTTTACTGGAACCTGATCGCCGGCCTGCTGCTGGTGACCGCCGGCATCCTGTTCGGCGTGCAGAAAACATCGGCCGGCGGCCGCGCCGCCCCGCGGCCCGCAGTGCCGGCCACCGCCACGGGGTGCCGCGATGCCTAAGCTTTTGGCTTTCGACACCAGCACCGAGCACCTGTCGGTGGCGGTGCGCCACGGCGAGCGCCTGGTCACGCACAGCGGGGTTGGCGGCGCGCAGGCGTCGAGCACGCTGATCCCGCTCATCCTGCAACTGCTGGCCGAGGCCGGGCTCGAACTGGCCGCGCTCGATGCCATCGCCTTCGGCCGCGGGCCGGGCTCCTTCACGGGCCTGCGCACCGCCTGCTCGGTGGCGCAGGGCCTGGCTTTCGGCGCCGGCGTGCCGCTGCTGCCGGTCGACACGCTGCTGGCCGTGGCCGAGGAGGCGCGCCATGCCTTCGGCGCACGCCAGGTGGTGGCGGTGCTCGACGCGCGCATGGACCAGCTCTATGCGGCGCACTACGACTTCGACGGTGCGGGCGTGCCGGGCGGCGCGGACGGCGAGCCGCTGCTGCTCGCGCCCGAGGCGCTCGAAGTGCCCGCCGGCTGGTCCCTTGCCGGCAACGCCTTTGCCGCCTACGGCGCCCGCCTGGCCCCGGCCGCGGCGCGCCACGAAGTGCTGCCCACGGCCACCGCCATGCTGCGGCTGGCGCCCGCGCTGCTGGCCGCGGGACGCACGGTGGATGCGGCACATGCCTGGCCGCTCTATGTTCGCGATAAAGTGGCGCAAACCACCGATGAGCGCGCTGCCATCAAGGCGGCCGCGCTGGCGGTTCCACCTGTTGCCAACTCACCATGAGCGCCGTCCTCCAGCCCGTCGAAGCCCGCCTCGAGCCGCTCACCGTCGAGCGGCTCGATGCCGTCTGCGCGGTCGAGCAGACGGCCTACAGCCATCCGTGGACGCGGGCCAACTTCATCGATTCGATGGCGGTCGGCTACCACTGCCAATGCCTGCTGGCCCCGGTTTCGCGGCCCGACCTGGGCACGCCGCTCACCAGCCTCGGCGAGACGCTGATCGGCTACTTCGTCGCCATGAAGGGCGTGGACGAGGTGCACCTGCTCAACATCACCGTGGCGCCGGTCTTCCAGCGCCAGGGCTGGGCGCCGCTGATGCTCGAGGCGCTGACCGGCTGGTCGCGCGCGCAGGGCGCGCAGTGGCTCTGGCTCGAGGTGCGCCAGAGCAACCGGCGCGCGCTCGACATCTACATGCGCCAGGGTTTCCGCAGCGTCGGCGTGCGCAAGGGCTACTACCCGGCGCACGAAGGCAAGCGCGAGGACGCGGTCGTCATGAGCCTGCGATTGAACGAATCAGGCTCTGCCTGGGGAGCCTTGCGATGAACGCGGTACAGACACTGAAGCTCGACGCCCGCCGGCGCGCGATGCTCGACGAGATGGGCGTGAAGGTCTGGTGGCCGATGCCCGAAGTTGCCGAAGCGGCGCCCGCGGCCATGGAAGCGGCTGCGGTGGCCGAGCCGCCGCCCGCCCCCGCCGTCCGCGAGCGCGCGCCCTCCGTGGCCGAGGTGCCGGCCGCCCCGGCCGCAAGGCCCGCAGCCGCACCGGCCCCCGCGGCGCGCCCCACCGCGCCCGCGCTGCTCGCACAGGGCGCCGCCGTGCTGGTCGATACGCCGCGCCGCCTCTACGCCGAGGCCGCCGCCGAAGCGGCGCAAGGCGGCTGGCTGGTGGTGGCCGACATGCCGCCCGAAGCCGACGGCCGCCACGGCGAGCCCTTTGCGGGCGATGCCGGCAAGCTGCTCGACAACATGCTGCGCGCGCTCCAACTGCACGACGGCAGGACGCCGGTGTACCTGATGCGCACGCACCGCGGCGTGGGCGCCGGCCAGCCCGGCAGCCCGCGTCCGATGGACGAGGCGTTCGCGGAACATGCCGCCGCGCTGGCGCCGAGCCTGGTGCTCGCCATGGGCCCGCTGGCCGCCCAGAGCCTGATGCAAAGCACCGATCCGCTCGGCAAGCTGCGCGGCCGCGCGGTGCCGCTGCCCTCGGCCAGCGGCGTGCCGGTGGTGGCCACCTACCACCCCGCGTACCTGCTGCGAAACCCCGCCGACAAGGCCCGCGCCTGGGCCGATCTCTGCCTGGCCGCTGAACAGCAAACACCGTCGAACTAGGGGCCGGCGGGCGGGTCCTTAAAATCGGACTCCATGACTTTCCTCGACAAGCTGGCCACCGCACAGCAAACAAACGGTTCGTTGCTCTGCGTGGGGCTCGATCCGGAGCCAGCCAAGTTCCCGGGGCAGCTCAAGGGCGACGCCAGCCGCATCTATGACTTCTGCGCGCGCATCGTCGATGCGACGGCCGGGCTGGTCATCGCCTTCAAGCCGCAGATCGCCTATTTCGCGGCCCACCGCGCCGAAGCCCAGCTCGAACAACTGATGGAGCACATGCGCCGCAATGCGCCCGGCGTGCCCGTGATCCTGGACGCCAAGCGCGGCGACATCGGCTCCACGGCCGAGCAGTACGCCATCGAGGCCTTCGAGCGCTACGGCGCCGACGCCGTGACCCTGTCGCCCTTCATGGGCTTCGACTCGGTGGCGCCCTACCTCAAGCACCAGGGCAAGGGCGCCTTCCTGCTCTGCCGCACCAGCAACCCCGGCGGCTCCGACCTGCAGGGCCAGCGCCTGGCGGGCATCGAGGGCCAGCCCTTCCTCTACGAGCACGTCGCCCGGCTGGCGCAGGGCCCGTGGAACCTCAACGGCCAGCTCGGCCTCGTGGTGGGCGCGACCTACCCGGCCGAGATCGAGCGCGTGCGCGAGCTCGCGCCGACGGTGCCGCTGCTGATTCCGGGCGTCGGCGCCCAGGGCGGCGATGCGGTGGCCACGGTGCGCGCCGGCTGGCGCCCCGATGCGCCGATCATCGTGAACTCGTCGCGCGCCATCATCTACGCCTCCTCGGGCGACGACTTTGCTGCTGCGGCGGAGAACGCCGCACGTAGCACCCGCGACGCGCTCGAAGCTGCGAAGCCCTGAGAACGGCGAGGCTCAGGCGCGGCGCAGGCGCGTGAAGGCCTCGAACTCCCAATTGCGCATGCCCAGCAGCAAGGTGTAGCCCTCGCGGTCCTTCGCGGCCAGCTTCTGGTCGGTCTGGTGCTGCTGCGCAAAGTCCTGTGCCACGCGCTGCAGGCGTTCGAGGAACGCGGGCGCGAGCGAGCGGCTGATCTGCCCGTGCACCAGCAGCAGCCCCTCGGCCGGGCCGTCGAAGCCGCCGGCGTAGTAGTCGAGCACCACGTTCTCGCGGAAGAACTCCATCACCGGGCCGTGCGGCCGCCAGCGGAAGGTCTTGGCCAGCTTCAGCCGGTAGCGGTTCAGCGGACGCAACTCGATGATGCCGATGCGGTCCAGCTGCGCCAGGCAGCCGATGCACTCGGCCTCGCTGATCCGGTAGGCCGCCACGATCTGCTCCAGCGTCCACTGGCTCAGCACGCTGATGGCCACCAGCAGCAGCTTCTTGTCCTTGACCACCGCCTTTTCCTGCTCCTGCGTGAGCTCCTTCAAGAGCGGCTGGGCGTCGGCCACGCGGCGCGCCAGCTCGGCGAAGTCGATCTTGAGCGCGCGGCAGATCGCGTCGACCCGCGACAGCGGCATGTCGCTCTTGGCCAGCATGCGCTTCACGCTGGATTCGGCCATGTCGAGCGAGCGCGCCAGGTCGGCGTAGGTCATGCGGGCGCTCTTGAGTTCGTTCTTGAGGGCTTGGACGAGGTCGACGGTGGTGCTCATGAGGGTGGTGATGCGGAAGGAGGTATTAGAAAAAGATACCGAAAGGTGTGAATTAGTGCCTCGTATCGATTCTCGATGCCTGTGGAGCGACTGGCAACTAAATTCCGCGGCTCCTGCCACCCACCACCGAGGACCGCCATGCCTTTGCCCACCCTCAGCCGCCGCGAGCGCGGATTGCTCTTCACCTTCGTGCTGCTCGCGCTGGTGGCCCTGTTCGGACCCGCGCTGCCGGCGGCCGAGGTGGCCATTGCCGCGGTGTTCGCCGACGACCGCAGCTGGCACGGCCTGCCCAACGCGATGGACGTGCTGAGCAACCTGCCGTTCCTGCTGATCGGCTTCTGGGGCCTGTATCGGCTCAATCGGATCGACCGCGCCCACCAGGAGGCGCTGGCGCAGTTCCCGCTGGCGCCGCCGGCCAACGATCCGCCGGACAACACGCTCGACTGCGCCTGGCTTTTCTTTGCCGGGCTGGTCGCCACTGCCGCGGGATCGGCCTTCTTCCACCTGGTGCCCGACGGCGCCCGGCTCGCGGCCGACCGTGCCGGCATGGCGGTGGCCTTCGCGGGGCTGATCGGCATCGCGGTCTGCGAGCGCGTGAGCCAGCGCGCCGGCTGGCCGGCCGCCTGGTTCGTGCTGATGGCCGGGCTGCTCTCGGCCGAGGTGTTCCAGGAAAGCGGCAACGTGCTGCCCTGGGTCATCGTGCAGTTCGGCGGCATGGCGCTGGTGCTCACGCTCGCGCTGGCCACGCCGATGCGCGGCGCGGTCGGGCTCAAGCTGGGCTGGGTGATCTGCTTCTATGCCCTGGCCAAGGTCTTCGAGCTGGCGGACCACGCGATCTACGAGGCAACGCAGCACGTGGTTTCGGGCCACACCCTCAAGCACCTGACCGCATCGCTGGCAGGTCTGCCGGTGCTGGCGGCGCTGCGCAAGCTCGACATGAACTGGCGCGCGACCCTGCTGCGGCACAATCCCGACGCAGCCGCCGCCCTGACGGCATGAGGAGAATTCTTCGAATGACAACCCCCGCCGCTGCTGCCACTGCCGCCACCGCGCCCCACGAGGCGAACGCCCACGCCAACCAGTTCGCCCTTCTCAAGCAGCGGCGCTTCGCGCCTTTCTTCTGGACCCAGTTCGCGGGCGCGGCGAACGACAACCTCTTCAAGTTCGCCTTCACCGTGATGGTGACCTACCAGCTCCAGCTGAGCTGGATGCCGCCGGCCATGGCGGGGCTGGCCATCGGCGCGCTGTTCATCCTGCCGTTCCTGCTGTTCTCGGCCACGGCGGGGCAGCTCACCGACAAGTTCGACAAGACGAAGATGATCCGCTTCGTCAAGAACCTCGAGATCGCGATCATGCTGATTGCGGCCTGGGGCTTCGTGCGCGCCGATGCGGTGGTGCTGCTGGGCTGCGTGTTCCTCATGGGCCTGCATTCCACGCTGTTCGGGCCGGTCAAGTTCGCCTACCTGCCGCAGGTGCTCGACGCGCGCGAGCTCACGGGCGGCAACGGCATGGTCGAGATGGGCACTTTCGTCGCCATCCTGCTCGGGCAGGTGGCGGGCGGGCTGCTGGTGGCGCTGCCGCAGGTCGGCCACACCACGGTGGCGGTGGCCTGCGTGCTGCTGGCACTGGCAGGGCGCGGCGTGGCGCAGGCCATTCCGCAGGCGCCCGCCACCGACCCGGGCCTGGTGATCAACTGGAACCCGTTCAGCGAGACCTGGCGCAACCTCAAGCTCGCGCACGGCAACATCGTGGTGTTCCGCTCGCTCTTGGGCATCTCGTGGATGTGGTTCTTCGGCGCGGTGTTCCTGAGCCAGTTCCCCAGCTTCGCGAAGGAAGTGCTGCATGGCGACGAGCAGGTGGCATCGCTGCTGCTGGTGGTGTTCTCGGTGGGCATCGGCGTGGGCTCGCTGCTGTGCGAGACGCTGAGCCGCCGGCAGGTGGAGATCGGCCTGGTGCCGCTGGGCGCGATCGGCATGAGCGTGTTCGCCATCGACCTGTACTTTGCGTCGCGTGCGCTGCCGCCGTCCGCCGGCATGGGACTGGGCGCCTTCATGGGCCAGGCCGCGCACTGGCGCGTGATGGCCGACCTGGCGCTGCTGTCGCTCTTCGCGGGGCTCTACAGCGTGCCGATGTACGCGCTGATCCAGCTGCGCAGCCAGCCCACGCACCGCGCACGCATCATCGCGGCCAACAACATCCTCAATGCGCTGTTCATGATCGGCAGCTCGGTCATCGCGGGCGCCTTGCTCGGCGCCGGCTTCACGATTCCGCAGATCTTCCTGTTCACGGGCATTGCCAACGCGGTGGTGGCGTTCTACATCTTCATGCTGGTGCCCGAGTACCTGCTGCGCTTCATCGCGTGGATGCTGTCGCACTTCGTCTACCGCTTCGAGATCAAGGGCGACGAGCACATTCCCACCGAAGGCGCCGCGGTGCTGGTGTGCAACCACGTGAGCTTCATCGACGCGATATTGCTGATGGCCGCAAGCCCGCGCCCGATCCGCTTCATCATGGACCACCGGATCTTCAAGGTGCCGGTGCTCGGCTGGCTGTTCAAGCTGGCCAAGGCGATTCCGATCGCGCCGCAGAAGGAAGACCCGGCGGCCTACGAAGCGGCCTTTGCCAGGGCGCTGGGCGTGCTGCGCGAAGGCGACCTGCTGGCCATTTTTCCGGAGGGCGCGATCACGCGCGACGGCCAGCTGCAGCCCTTCAAGGGCGGCGTGATGAAGATCATCGAAAGCGCGCGCGCCGAAGGCATCGAGCCACCGGTGATCCCGATGGCGCTGACCAATCTCTGGGGCTCGTACTTCAGCCGCATCGAGCTGCGCGGCGGCGAGAACGTGGCCATGGCCAAGCCCTTCCGCCGCGGCTTCTTCAGCCGCGTGGGGCTCAACGTCGGCCATGCCGTGCCGCCGCCCGAGGTGCGGCCCGAGGCGCTGCAGCAGCGCGTGAGCGGGCTGCTGGCCGCCTGAGGCGCCAGAAAAGTATCTTTTCCAGATACCAGGAGCGGCTCAAACCGGAACTGGTCGAAGCATTCGAGCCCCGCGGTGCGGGAGCGAACCATCATTCGCTCACCTTCACTACGCCGCGAGGCACTCATGCAAACCTTCCCTTCCACCACCGTTTCGATCCAGCGCGACACGCGGGCCTGGCAGTTCCAGGTCTGGGCTTCGTTCGCGACCGCCGTGTTCCTGTGCGCCACCGGCCTGAGCTGGCTGCCGGGCGAGGCGCTGGACCGTGCGTTCATGGTGATGGGTTATGTGTTCTGCCTGAGCACCGCCTTCATGCTGGCCAAGTTCGTGCGCGACAGCCAGCCAGCGACCGCCGGCGGCACGGCGAGCCGCGACGTGCCGATGTGGCGCCTGGTGGTCTGGGGCAGCTTCTTCACTGCGATGGGCCTGACCGGCTGGGGCCTGGTCCGCATGGAGATCAACGACGCCTACAAGGCCTTCCTGGGTGTGAGCTGGCTGTTCCTGATCAGCTCGGCCTTCACGCTGGCCAAGACCCTGCGCGACCGCCACGAAGCCGACCTGATCGACGCGCGCCTGCAAGGCCGCCGCGCCGCCCGCCAGGAAGCCGCTGCCGCCGGCTCGGCCGAATGAGCGCCGCCTTCTTCTTCATCATCCATCCACGAAAGACCGTCATGAAAAAATCCGTTGCCGCGCTTCTGGTTGCCGCCTGCACCGCCTTCGCGGGCGCCGCGCTGCCCCTTCATGCCCAGGCGCAGAGCGAGGCTTCGGCCGCGCTCTCGCTGCTGCCGGTGGCCTCGGTCGTGGGTGCCGCTTCGGCGATGGGCGCCTCCGCGGCGGCCGTGGTCGCGCTGCCTGCCGCGCTTTCGGTGGGTGGCTCGATGCTCACGGTGGTGGCGGTCGAGGCCTCGGCCGATGGCACCGTCTACCTGCTGGAGCGTGCCTCGGACGGTGCGCGCGCCAGCGTCAAGGTGATGGGGCGCGCCGCCAACGGCGTGTCGGCGGCGGTGGGCACGGGCGTCCTGGTCAGCGTGATCGGCAGCGGCGTCGTGCTGTCGGCCGCGGGCGAGGTGCTGGCCTTCGTGCCCAATGCCATCGGCCGCGCGCTGCTGCACAACGAGAGGCTGTCGTGAAGCGCGCGGTCTTTCCTGCGCTCCTGCTGGCGCTCGTGGCGGCGCTGCCGCTGCAGGCGCAGGCCGGCCGCTCCTGCGAGCAGGCCAGGCCGACCGCCGAGCTGATCGTCAAGGGCATGCAGCTGGCCGAGCGCACCTCGCACCAGCTCGATGCCAGCGGCGCGCGCGTCGTGCTGCTGGCGCGCGCCGGGCAGGACCTGGGCAAGTACGGCCTGCGCTATTCGCACCTGGGCATCGCCTACAAGACCGACGAGGGTCCATGGCGCGTGGTGCACAAGCTCAACCAGTGCGGCACCTCGGTGGCCGCGGTCTACCGCCAGGGGCTCGGCGAATTCTTCCTCGACGACCTCTGGCGCTACGAAGCCGCCTGGGTCGTGCCCACGCCCGCCGTGCAGGCGCAGCTGCTGGCCGCGCTCCACGAGCCGCCCGCGCGCATCGTGCGGCTGAACATCGCGCCCTACAGCATCGTGAGCTACGCCTGGGGCCAGAAGTACCAGCAGTCGAACCAGTGGGCGGTCGAGACGCTGGCCGCGGCCATGGAGCCCGCCACCATCGGCAGCCGCACGCAGGCGCAGGCGTGGATGCAGTTCAAGGGCTACGAGCCGACCGCGCTCAGGCTCGGCCCGCTCACTCGCCTGGGCGGCCGCGTGGGCTCGGCCAACGTGGCCTTCGACGACCATCCGAACGAGAAGCGGTTCTCGGACCGCATCGAGACGGTGACGGTCGACTCGGTGTTCGCATGGATGCCGCGCGCGGGGCTCGGCGCGGCGCCGGTGGCGTTCAAGCTGCAATAAGAAATCTCTCTCCTACCGAAAGAATGAAATGAGCAAGTCACTGCGTCTGTCCGAAAAATGGTTTCGCCGCGGGCTCTGGCTCGTGGCGCTGGCGTTCGCGAGCTTCCTGATCGGGCTCGGCGGCGCCATCGTGGACGACCTGCCGCAGGTCGAGCGGGCGCTCGAGCTCGACGACTTCATCGATCGCCCCGCGGCCGAGCCGCTGCGCAGCACGATCAAGGCATCGGAGGCCGCCGAGCTGCAGGCGACGCGACAGCTGGAGCAGGTCCGCCTGCAGCAGAGCGCCGCGCGGCAGGCCAGTGCCAACGCGCGCGAGACTTTCGGCAACTGGATCGCCACGCGGCGTGCAACCGCGCAGCCCGACCAGGACACGGAGCTGATCGCACGCACCAAGGCGCTCGATGCCTTCAAGCAGAAGGAAGACGAGGTCCAGCACCTGGTGAATGCGCAGCAGCAGATCGTGCTCGACGCGCGCCAGGCCGAGCAGCGCGCCCGCGAGGCGCTGTCGCTGCTGGAACGCGATGCGCGCGAAAAGCTCGACGCCGAGTACCGCCGCGTCGAACTGCGCGTGTTCGCCTACCGCCTTGCGCTCACGCTGCCGCTGCTGGTCGTGGCCGGCTGGTTGTTCGCAAAGAAGCGCAAGAGCACCTACTGGCCCTTCGTCTGGGGTTTCATCTTCTTTGCGCTGTTCGCCTTCTTCGTCGAGCTGGTGCCCTACCTGCCGAGCTACGGCGGCTATGTGCGCTACGTGGTGGGCATTCTGGTCACGGTGCTCGTCGGGCGCTATGCGATCGTGGCGCTCAACGCCTACCTCGCGCGCCAGAAGCTCGCCGAGCAGCAGCCCGACCAGGTGCGGCGCGAGGAGCTCAGCTACGACGTCGCGCTCGCGCGGCTCGGCAAGGGCGTGTGCCCCGGCTGCGAACGCCCGGTGGACCTGAAGAACGACGAGATCGACTTCTGCCCGCACTGCGGCATCGGCCTGTTCGACCACTGCGGCCAGTGCGAGACGCGCAAGAGCGCGTTCTCGAAGTTCTGCCATGCCTGCGGCACCGCCGCGGCCGCAACGCAGGCGCCGCACACATCTGTGACCGGCACTGCGCAATCGGTCACGCCGGGCGCGCCGGTTCAGCCGGCCACGTAGCGAAAGCGCCGCACGGTCGTGCTACAACCCCGGGCTGCGTCACGCAACGCCGTGCCGCGGGTTTTCCCATTCACATTGACGGAGCACACCCATGAGCATTTTCGGCAAGATTTTTTCCAAGATTTTTCCGTCGGCCAACGCCGCTGAAGTCGTCGCCGCACCGCCGGCGGCTGCACCCGGCGCGCCGGCCGCTGTCGCACCGCCGCCTGCGATCCCACTGGGCGACGTGCCCGCCGTCCTGGACGCAATGCCTGGTGCCGCCGGCCTGAACTGGCGCACCTCGATCGTCGACCTGCTCAAGTTGCTGGGCCTGGACAGCAGCCTCGCCGCGCGCAAGGAACTGGCTAGCGAAATTCTCTACAGCAACGGCGAACCGGGTTCGGCCGAATGGAACATCGGCCTGCACAAGCAGGTGATGACTCGCATCGCCGCCAATGGCGGCACGCTGCCAGCCGAACTGCGCGACTAAATAAAGGCGGCTTCTGCCGAAAAAGGAATTTCCAGGAACACCGCGGAACCGGCTTCGCCGGGCCGCTGGTGTTGCCCCCGGTAGGGGGTTGGCGTAGCGACACGAAGTGCGCGAAGACTGGGGGCGAGCCTATTTATGTCCAGCCCGCATCCACCACGTAGTCCTGCGCGGTGCACATCTTCGAATCGTCGGCGGCCAGGAACAGCGCCATCGCGGCGATGTCTTCCGCCATCACGCGCCCCGGCAGGCATTGCGCCGCATCGATCTCCGCGGCGGACTCGGGCTTGACCCACAGCCTGATCTGCCGCTCGGTCATCACCCAGCCCGGCACGATCGAATTGACGCGGATGTTCTCTTTGCCCAGGTCGCGCGCCAGCGAGCGCGTGAGGCCGCGCGCGGCCGCCTTGCAGGCCTGGTAGACCGGGTAGCCGCGGCCCTTGATCATCCAGCTGATCGAGCCGAAGTTGATGATCGAGCCGCCGCCCAGCGCGCGCATGTCGTCGGCCACGGCCTGCGCGGCAAAGAACTGGTGCTTGAAGTTGACGGCCACGAGGCGGTCGAAGTCATCGCTGGTGACATCGGCCATCTCGTGGCGGCGGTCGTTGGCGGCATTGTTGAGCAGCACGCCGACCGGGCCGAATTGCGCGCGCACCGCGGCAATGGTGGCCGCGAGCGCCGCCGTGTCGGTCACGTCGCATGCGATGAACAGTGCGGGTGCGTCGCCCTGCAGCTGCGCCGCGAGCGCGCTGCCGGCGGCCGTGTCGAGGTCGCAGAAGCCGACCTTCGCGCCCTGCGCATGGAAGGCCCGCACCAGCGCCTCGCCGATGCCGCTCGCACCGCCGGAGATGAAGACGGTGCGGCCGGCCAGCGAGGGATAGCGGGCGGTGTAGGACGAAAGTGATGATGCGTCGGTCATGTGAATACGGCAGCGGCGATGGACACGGTCGGCAAGCGTACCGGATGGGCGTGCCCCTGCCGTGCGAGGGGACGCCGCCCGGCGCATGGTTTCCGGCGAATGGCCGGTGCGGGCGTGCGTGGCACGCGCCCGCGTCAGACGCCGCGCGCGCGCTCCGACTTGAAGCGCGCGCGGAATTCCGTGAAGGTGCCCGCCTCGAGCGATTCGCGGATCTCGCGCATCAGGTTCAGGTAGTAGTGCAGGTTGTGGATGGTGGCGAGCATCGGCCCGAGCATCTCGGCGCAGCGGTCGAGGTGGTGCAGGTAGGCGCGGCTGAAGCCCTCGCGCCCGCCATCGTTCCACGAAACGCCCGAGGTGCCCGCGCAGGCATGGCAGGTGCAGCTCGGGTCGATGGGCTGCGGATCGTTCTTGTGGCGCGCATTGCGCATCTTCAGGTCGCCGAAGCGCGTGAACAACGTGCCGTTGCGCGCATTGCGCGTGGGCATCACGCAGTCGAACATGTCGACGCCGTCGGCCACGCCCTGCACCAGGTCTTCCGGCGTGCCCACGCCCATCAGGTAGCGCGGCTTGTTCGCGGGCAGCCGGTGCGGCGTGTGGCCCATGATGTGCAGCATCTCCTCCTTGGGCTCGCCCACGCTCACGCCGCCGATGGCGTAGCCCGGAAAGTCCATGTCGACCAGCGCCGCGAGCGATTCCTCGCGCAGGTTCTCGAACATGCCGCCCTGCACGATGCCGAACAGCGCGTTCGGGTTCTGAAGCCGCGCGAACTCGTGCTGGCAGCGCTTGGCCCAGCGCAGGCTCAGCTCCATCGAGATGCGCGCCTCGGCCTCGGTCGTGATGTGGCCCTTGGTGTCGTAGGGCGTGCACTCGTCGAACTGCATCACGATGTCGCTGTTGAGGATGGTCTGGATCTGCATCGAGACCTCGGGCGTGAGGAACAGCTTGTCGCCGTTGACGGGCGAGGCGAACTTCACGCCCTCCTCGCTGATCTTGCGCATCGCGCCCAGCGACCAGACCTGGAAGCCGCCCGAGTCGGTGAGGATCGGCTTGTTCCATTTCTCGAACTGGTGCAGCCCGCCGAAGCTGGCCATCACGTCGAGGCCGGGGCGCATCCACAGGTGGAAGGTGTTGCCCAGGATGATCTGCGCGCCCATTTCCTCGAGGCTGCGCGGCATCACGCCCTTGACGGTGCCATAGGTGCCCACGGGCATGAAGATCGGCGTCTGCACCACGCCATGGTTGAGCGTGAGCGTGCCGCGGCGCGCGTGGCTCGCGGGATCGGTCTTGAGAAGTTCGAACTTCAGGCGCGGCAGGGAGGACGTGGTGTCGGTCATTTCTGGGGGGCGGCGCCGGTGTCCGGCAGCAGCATCAGGATGGTACGGTTGAAGTCTTCGACGGCGAGCAGGCGGCCCTGCCGGTCGACGGTGATGCCGGTGGGCCGGCCCATCGGGCGCACGCCGGCCTTGGGGCTCCAGCCGGCGAGCCATTCGATCGGCTTGCCCGACGGCAGGCCGCGTGCATCGAGCTTGTAGCCCACCACGCGGTGGCCGGGCGGCTGGTGGCCGCGCCAGGCGACGAGCAGCTGGCCCGCGAAGCGGCTGTCCGCGGGCCCGGTGATCATCTGCAGCGGCGCGGCGTGCGCAGGCCAGAGCATCAGCGGCGCCTCGGTGGCCTTGCAGCCCTGCCGGTTCTCGTAGCCGCGCGCGGGCCGCCGGTTGCCCACGCAATAGGGCCAGCCGTAGTCGCGCCCGGCCTGCAGCCGGTTCAGCTCTTCGGGCGGCTGGCCCACGTCTTCGTAGTCGATGGAATTCTCGCCTTGCAGCACGGTGCCCTTGGCGGGGCCGTCCGGCAGCACGGTCAAGGCGACCGAGTTGCGCAGGCCGGTGGCAAAGGGCTTGAAGCTCTGCAGCCTGTGGTCCGGCCCGGCGAGCACGGCCTCGTACACTGCGGCGCGCGGCTTCGGCCCGGCCAGGTCGGGGCAGGGCAGCGGGTATTGCTTCAACGACGCATCGCGGCAGGCATCGGAGTCGGAGCCGACGTTGACGTAGAGCCGCCCGCCCGGTCCGAAGGCCAGTTCCTTGAGCGGATGCGTGCCGTCGCCCGGCAGGCCGTCGATCACCGTTTCTCGCTGCAGCGCGCCGCCGGGCGAAGAAGGAACCGGCGTGCGCCAGATCGTGCCCGACTCGCCGATGTAGATCTTGCCGTCGGGTCCGGCGACGAGACCCAGGGGCCGGTCGAGCTGCTCGGCCAGCACGCTCAAGCGCGCACGCCGCGGCGCGGGGCCCTCGGTGGGCAGCACCATCTCGAGCAGGCGGCCGCGGCGTGGCTCCCACGAGCCCATGTCGACGACCCAGTAGCGGCCCGGCGCCACCTCGAGGATGCGCCGGGGCGCACGCAGGCCCTGGGCCTCGTCGGCCAGCAGCGCGACGCAGGTGCCTGCGGGGCTGCCGATGTCGAGCCGCGCATAGCCGCCGCACAGGCCCTGCGGCGTGTAGCCGCGCGCATGGCCGGCCAGGGGCAGCAGCAGCGCGCATCCGGATGCGAGCGCGGCCAGCGAAGAGCGGATGGCGCTGCTGGTTTTCACCTGGGAGCGCGCGCCAGCAGCATGGCGTCGCCGTAGCTGAAGAAGCGGTAGTGCTGCGCGATGGCGTGGGCATAGAGCGCCATCACGTGTTCATAGCCCGCAAAGGCCGAGACCAGCATCATCAGCGTGCTCTTCGGCAAATGGAAGTTGGTGACCAGCAGGTCGACGTGCTCGAACACGAAGCCCGGCGTGATGAAGATGCGCGTGTCGCCCGTGGCCTCGCCGCTCCTGGCCCACGATTCGAGCGTGCGCACGGTGGTGGTGCCGACCGCGACCACCCGGCCGCCGCGGGCCTTGCAGTCGGCAATCGCGCGCTGCGTGGCCTCGGGCACTTCGTAGCGCTCGGCGTGCATCGTGTGCTCTGCAATGTTCTCGGTCTTGACCGGCTGGAAGGTGCCGGCGCCCACGTGCAGCGTGACGCTGGCGCGCTGCACGCCGCGCGCTTCGAGTTCGGCCAGCAGGCCTTCGTCGAAATGCAGCGCGGCGGTCGGCGCAGCCACGGCGCCGGGCACGCGCGCGAACACGGTCTGGTAGCGGCGCTCGTCGTCGGCCGAATCGCCGTGCGTGATGTAGGGCGGCAGCGGCACGTGGCCGCAGCGGGCCATCAGCGCGTAGGGGTCTTCGCCGGCGTCGCTCTCGAAAGCGAAGCGGAACAGCGCGCCGTCTTCCTCCGGCCAGCGGCCCAGCAGCGTGGCGCGAAAGCCGCCGACCATCTGCAGCGTGGTGCCCACGGGCGGCTTCTTGCTGACCTTCATGTGCGCCACCACTTCGTTACCTTGCAGCACGCGTTCGACCAGCAGTTCGAGCTTGCCGCCGGTCGGCTTCTCGCCGAACAGGCGCGCCTTGACCACGCGCGTGTCGTTGAAGACCAGCAGGTCGCCCGCGCGCAGCAGCGAGGGCAGGCTCTTGAAGATGCGGTCGGCCGGGGTGCTGCCGGTGCCGTCGAGCAGACGGGAGGACGTGCGTTCGGGGGCCGGGTGTTGCGCCACCAGCTCGGGCGGCAAGTCGAAATCGAAATCGGAAAGCGTGAAGGCGCGCATGGTGCTTGAGGGCCGGACGGGCCCGTGCCAAGGAGGCATGGAAGATGAGTGAGACGTGTGGCCGGAGCCGGGCAGAATTGTCCCATGCCCGCTTCCGCGAAGTCCGTGCCGCCCGAAAAGACCACAAGCCCGCCCGCTGCCGCCCCGGCCGCGCCCGGTGCCGGGCTGAGCGCCGTGCAGCGCGCGCTGCGCAAGCTCGGCCTGGTGCGCGACATCGACTTCGCGCTCTACCTGCCGATGCGCTACGAGGACGAGACGCGCATCGTGCGCCTGGCCGACACGCGCGACGGCGACATGGCGCAGGTCGAGGGCGTGGTGACCGAATGCGAGGTGGTGTTCCGCCCGCGCCGGCAGCTGATTGCCACCATCGACGACGGCAGCGACACCTGCCAGCTGCGCTTCTTCAATTTCTATCCCTCGCAGCAGAAGCAGCTGGCCGTCGGCGCGCGCGTGCGCGTGCGGGGCGAAATGCGCGGCGGCTTCGTCGGGCGGCAGATGATGCATCCCACCGTCAAGGCGGCCGGCACGGCATTGCCGCAGGCACTGACGCCGGTCTACTCGACCATTGCCGGGCTGCCGCAGCCGGTGCTCCGGCGCGAGGTGCGCTCGGGCCTGGCGCGCGCAGTGCTCGACGAGACGATTCCCGTGCAGATCGGATGGCGCGGCGCCTGGGACCTGCGCAGTTCACTGACCTTCCTGCACTACCCGACGCCCGACGTGGCCATGGCCACGCTCGAAGACCACAGCCATCCGGCATGGCAGCGCATCAAGGCGGAAGAACTGCTCGCGCAGCAGCTCTCGCAATTGCAGGCGCGGCTGGAGCGCGCGGCGCAGCGGGCGCCGATGCTGCCTTCCTCGGCCGAGCCGCAGGCGAGCTCGCTGCATGCGCAGCTGCTCGCGGTGCTGCCCTTCGGCCTGACCGGCGCGCAGCAGCGCGTGGGCGAGGAAATCACGCGCGACCTCGGCCGCGAGATCCCGATGCACCGGCTGCTGCAGGGCGACGTGGGCTCGGGCAAGACGGTGGTGGCGGCGCTTGCGGCGGCGCGCTGCATCGACGCGGGCTTCCAGTGCGCGCTGATGGCGCCGACCGAAATCCTCGCGGCCCAGCACTTCGGCAAGCTGGTCGGCTGGCTCGATCCACTGCTGGCCGAGCGCGGCCTGCGCGTGGCCTGGCTCACCGGCAGCCAGAAGAAGAAGGAGCGCGACGCGATGTCGGCCGCGGTCGAGAGCGGCGAGGCCGCGCTGGTCATCGGCACCCATGCCGTGATCTCGGAGAAGGTGCGCTTCAAGAACCTCGCATTGGCGATCATCGACGAGCAGCACCGCTTCGGCGTGGCGCAGCGGCTCGCGCTGCGCGGCAAGGCCGTCGGCCACCTCGAGCCGCATTTGCTGATGATGAGCGCCACCCCGATCCCGCGCACGCTGGCGATGAGCTACTACGCCGACCTGGACGTTTCCACGCTCGACGAGCTGCCGCCGGGCCGCACGCCCATCGTCACCAAGCTGGTGGCCGACCACCGGCGCGACGAGGTGATCGACCGCATCCAGGCGCAGATCGCGCAGGGCCGGCAGGTCTACTGGGTCTGCCCGCTGATCGAGGAGAGCGAAGCGGTCGACCTGCGCAATGCCACCGAGACGCGCGACGAGCTCGCGGATGCGCTCGGCACGGCCGTCAATGTCGGGCTGCTGCATTCGCGCATGCCCACGGCCGAGAAACAGGCGGTGATGGCGGCCTTCACGGCCAACGAGATCCAGGTGCTGGTGAGCACCACGGTGATCGAGGTGGGCGTGGACGTGCCGAACGCCTCGCTGATGGTGATCGAGCACGCCGAGCGCTTCGGGCTCTCGCAGTTGCACCAGCTGCGCGGCCGCGTGGGGCGCGGCGCCGCAGCTTCGGCCTGCGTGCTGCTCTACGCGCCGGGCGACAGCGGCCGCGTCGGCGAAGCGGCCCGCGCCCGGCTCAAGGCCATGGCCGAAACCGGCGACGGCTTCGAGATTGCGCGTCGCGACCTCGAGATCCGCGGCCCCGGCGAATTCCTGGGCGCGCGCCAGTCGGGCGCGCCGCTGCTGCGCTTTGCCGACCTCAGCACCGACACGATGCTGCTCGCCTGGGCGCGCGAACTCGCGCCGCTGATGCTCGACAAGCACCCCGACCTGGCCCAGCGCCACATCGACCGCTGGCTCGGCACCAAGGCGGAGTACCTGAAGGCATAGGCCTGTTCGCTGCGCCAGCGACGACCGGTGGCGCTCCTCGGCCGAAAGGCAACCCCATGCAGCGCTTGGTCAGGAACGCTTGCGCATAATTGACGCAAGCTATGACTCTCACCGAACTCAAATACATCGTCGCAGTAGCCCGCGAACGGCACTTCGGCAAGGCCGCCGAGGCCTGCTACGTCTCCCAACCCACTCTCTCGGTGGCCATCAAGAAGCTCGAGGACGAACTCGAGGTCAAGCTCTTCGAGCGCAGCGCGGGCGAAGTCACCGTCACGCCACTCGGCGAGCAGATCGTGCAGCAGGCGCAGAGCGTGCTCGACCAGGCCGCCAGCATCAAGGAGATCGCCAAGCGCGGGAAGGACCCGCTGGCCGGCCCGCTGAACCTCGGCGTGATCTACACCATCGGCCCGTACCTGCTGCCCGACCTGGTGCGCCAGGTGATTGCGCGCACGCCGCAGATGCCGCTGGTGCTGCAGGAGAACTTCACCGCCAAGCTGCTCGAGATGCTGCGTGCCGGCGAGATCGACTGCGCGATCATGGCCGAGCCTTTCCCCGACACCGGCCTGGCCATGGCGCCGCTCTACGACGAGCCCTTCATGGCGGCGCTGCCCGTGAAGCACAAGTTCGCCGACCGCGAGTCGATCACTTCGGAAGAGCTGCAGAACGAAACCATGCTGCTGCTGGGCACCGGCCATTGCTTTCGCGACCATGTGCTCGAGGTCTGCCCCGAGTTCGCGCGCTTCTCGAGCAATGCCGAGGGCATCCGCAAGAGCTTCGAGGGCTCGTCGCTCGAGACCATCAAGCACATGGTGGCGTCGGGCATGGGCGTGACGCTGGTGCCGCGCCTGTCGGTGCCGGCCGAAGCGCTCAAGCCCAAGGTCAAGGGGCGCAAGGAGCCCGAGCAGATGGTGCGCTACCTGCCGGTGCGCGACGCGCAGGACCGCGATCCGCCGACGCGGCGCGTGGTGCTGGCCTGGCGCCGCACCTTCACGCGCTACGAGGCGATCGCGGCGCTGCGCAACGCAATCTATGCGTGCGAGCTGCCGGGCGTGAAGCGGCTGTCGTAGGAGGAAAGACGCGAACTTGGCCTACGCGGCGGCCGTTCGAATTCGTTGATCGCCGGGATAGAGTGGCGCTGTTGCGAAGCCGCGGGTCGGCTTTCAGAATAACGGTGTCTCCGCAAAACCTGAAGAAAGAGTTTCCAGCCATGGCCAAAGCATCGAAGAAAACATCGTCGCCCTCGTCGTCCGGCAAGGTGCCCAAGAAGGGCGGTGCCGTGGTGGCGCAGGAATCCGGCAGCCGCAATGCGCCCCTCATCAACATCGGCATCGAGCGGCAGGACCGCGCCGCCATTGCCGAAGGCCTGAGCCGCGTGCTGGCCGACACCTACACGCTCTACCTCACGACCCACAACTTCCACTGGAACGTGACGGGGCCGCACTTCAACTCGCTGCATGCGATGTTCATGGGCCAGTACACCGAGCTCTGGGGCGCCACCGACATCATTGCCGAGCGCATCCGTGCGTTGGGCCACTATGCGCCGGGCTCCTATGCCGAGTTCAGCAAGATCGCCACCGTGCCCGACGTGCCCCCGACCCCGCCCAAGGCGATGGAGATGGTGCGCATCCTGGTCAAGGGCCATGAAACCGTGTCGCGCATCGCGCGCGAATTCATCCCCGTGGCCGAAGAGGCCGGTGATGACCCGACGGCCGACATGCTGACCGCGCGCTGCACGGTGCACGACCAGACCGCCTGGATGCTGCGCTCGCTGCTCGAGGACTGATCGCCCGAGCACGGGAACCCAGGAGCGGCACAATGGCCGCTCTTTTTTTGCCCGCCGCATGCTTGCCCGCCGTTTTGCGCTCTATCTCGACCTGATCCGCTGGAACCGCCCCGCCGGCTGGCTGCTGCTGCTGTGGCCCACGCTGGGCGCGCTCTGGTTCGCAGCCGAGGGCTGGCCCGGCTGGCACCTGCTGGGCGTGTTCGTGCTGGGCACCATCCTGATGCGCAGCGCAGGCTGCTGCGTCAACGACGTGGCCGACCGCGACTTCGACCGCCACGTGAAGCGGACCGCCCAGCGGCCGGTGACCAGCGGCGCGGTGTCGGTCAGGGAGGCGCTGGTGCTGGGCGCGGTGCTGGCGTTGCCGGCCTTCGGGCTGGTGCTCACGACCAACCGGCTCACCATCCTGTGGTCGTTCGCGGCGCTGGCCATCACTTTGGCCTATCCCTTCGCCAAGCGCTTCGTATCGGTTCCGCAGGCGGTGCTCGGCATTGCCTTCAGCTTCGGCATTCCGATGGCTTTTGCGGCGGTGCAAGCCACCGTGCCCGTGTTCGCCGCCTGGCTGCTGGCCGGCAACCTGTTCTGGGTGCTGGCCTACGACACCGAGTACGCGATGGTCGACCGCGACGACGACCTGAAGATCGGCATGAAGACCTCCGCCATCACCTTCGGCCGCTTCGACGTGGCGGCGGTGATGCTGAGCTACGCGATCTTCCTGGCGGTCTGGAGCTGGGCCGGTGCGAGCCGGTCGCTGGGTGCCCCGTTCTTCGCGGGGATCGCCGTGGCCGCGGGACAGGCCGCCTGGCACTGGCGGCTGATCCGCGAGCGCACGCGCGACGGCTGCTTCAAGGCCTTCCGGCTGAACCACTGGCTCGGCTTCACCGTGTTTGCCGGCATCGCGGCGGGCTACGCCATTCGCTAGCTAGACAGACAGGACGCACATGCTCGACCGCCTGACGCAGAAGATCGGCCAGGAAGGCCTGTCCGGATGGCACCTCATCACGCAGGAGATGGTCGACCGGTACGCGGCGCTCTCGGGCGACGGCGAGGGCGAATGGATCCACCTCGATCCGCAGCGCGCCGCCCGCGAGGCGGACTACGGCGGAACGATCGTGCCGGGTTTCTTCCAGGTGTCGCACCTGATCCGGCTGACCGGCGAGGCCATGCGGACGCTGCTGCCCTTCGATGCGAACCACGCGTTGAACTATGGATTCGACCGCTTGCGCTTCGTCAGGCCGATGCCGGTCGGCGCGCGCTTCCGGGCGCGTGTGCGCATTCTCGAGGTGACGCCCAAGCCCGGCGAGAGCTTCCTGCTGAAGGAGGCGGTGCTGCTCGAACTCGAGGACGGCACCGTCACGCTGGCGGCCGAGTGGCTGGTCTTCCTCGGGCCGCGCGCACTGGCGGCCTGAAGAGGCTCAGGCGCGGCCGAATTCGTCGCCCAGTTCGGCGGCGCGCTTCTGCGCCGCGCGGATGGCGGCCTTGAACTTCGCCTTGACGTCGGCGCCCTCGAGCGAGGTGATCGCCGCATGGGTGGTGCCGCCCTTCGACGTCACGCGCTCGCGCAGCACCGATGGCGGCTCGGTGGCGCTGTGCGCGAGCGCCGAGGCGCCGGTGAAGGTGCCGATGGCCAGGCGCTGCGCCTGCTCGAGCGGCAGGCCCATCTCGACGCCGGCTTCGGTCATCGCTTCGATGAAATAGAACACATAGGCCGGGCCGGAGCCTGACATGGCCGTCACCGCGTCGAGCGCGGCTTCGTCGTCGACCCAGAGCAGCTCGCCGGTCGGCGCCAGCAGCTGCCCGACCAGCGCGCGGTCGGCGGCGTCCACCGCGGCCCGCGCATAGAGGCCGGTCATGCCCTGGCCCACCAGCGCCGGCGTGTTGGGCATGGCGCGCACCACGCGTTCGCTGCCGAGCCAGCGCGCGATGCTGCCCGACGGAATGCCGGCCGCCACGCTCAGGTGCAGTGCGTTGGCCGCGAACGCGCGCACCGGGGCGGCGGCGTCCGCAAAAGTCTGCGGCTTGACCGCCCACACCACCACGGCGCAGCGCGAAAGGGCGTCGCCGGCTTCGGCATGGGCGGCAATGCCGAAGGCTTGCGCGAGCTTGGTGCGGGCTTCCTCGAAGGGCTCGACCACCTCGAAGGTGCCGGCGGGCGTACCCTGCTTGATGAGGCCGCCGATGATGGCGCTGGCCATGTTGCCGCCGCCGATGAAGGCGATCGGAGGCAGCGGCGGCGGTGCGGTGCGGGGCAGGAAGGTGACGGCGATGGTCATGGTCGGTCGGTGTATTCGAATGCCGCGAACTGGGTTGTCTGCAGCGGGTTGAAATTGTCGTCGCTCACGACCACCAGCATGCGCTTGCCGTCCGGCAGCGGCGGTCCCCAGCACATGCCCTCGGTGTTGTCGAGGCGCGAAAGGCCGAGCGAGGCGAAGTCGGCGACCAGGGTCTTCGCCGCGGCGCGGTGGTTGCCTGCATCGAGTGCATCGATGGCCAGCACGTCGGTGGCGTTGCGGGTATCGATCTCGTAGAGGCGCAGCGAGTTTCCGGCGCCGGTCGCATAGGCGCGCTCCAGCACCAGCATGCGGTCGGCGTCGAGCATCAGGATCTCGCTGATGCCGTTGTCGGCATGGCTGCCGGGAACGAGCGGCCGCAGCGGGATCGCATCGGGAACATAGGCGATCTGGCGCGTGGCCCGGCCGGTCTCCAGGTCGATCCGGGTCAGCCGGCAGGGACCGCCCGGCGCACGCGTGGTCGGAACCGGGCCGTCCTGGAGCATCGCGCTTTCCATTCCAAGCCAGGCGTGGCGGCCGTCGGGCGTCAGCGCCAGGCCCTCGAGGCCCAGGTTGTCGCGCGGGCCGCGGCGCTGCGCCGGATCGGGGTTGAACATGGCCGGCAGCGCGAACTCGCGCAGCAGGCGGCCGTCGCGCGCCGACTCGTACAAGGCCGGGCCGAACCCCCGCCCGACGTCGCCTTCGCTTGTCCAGAGCAGGGTTCCGGCACCTGGGCGCAGGCGCAGCGATTCGGGGTCCGGAACCGGGGTGCCGGGGTCGGCGCGGCGCCGAGCGGGCCAGGGGCCGCCGCCCGGGCGTTGCAGCTGCACGACACTCCTGGGCTCGGGCGGCTGCGCCCAGGGAGGCGCCCATTGCGCCACATAGAAACGCGAAGGATCAAGGTCTGACCGATCATCACTGAGCAGCAGGTACTCACTTCCTTCTGCGTCATAGTCGATGCCCGAGAGGCCGCCGGCGGTCGTGCCCTGTATATTCAGCCGGTGCGGCCAGTGCTCCTCGGCAAGGCGGCGCAGCCGCTCTGGCCCCGCCGACGGAATGGCCGGGCTGCGGCAGCCGCCCAATCCCAGCCCTGCGAGCCCCGCCGCCATGGCACCTGCGCCCGCCAGCAGCCGGCGGCGCATGGGCGATGTAGGGGCGGATCGAGGGTCTGGAACAGGGGGGCGCACGCCGCCAAGTCTAGTTCCAGTGCATTTCGATCTCAGAAGGCAGTTGACATGCCTTGGCCTGCGTGCAACAATCGCAGGCTTCGCTTCAAAAAAGGCGAAGCTTTCAGCCCAAAGCGGAAGTGCCTCGAGTGGTTCGAGGTGCAGACGACGGGCCCAAGACTGACCGCAGCGTTTCCCTCCCGGAGGCGCATCGGTACAAGTTGGGAACTACTAGCAATGATCCAAACTGAATCCCGGCTCGAAGTGGCCGACAACACAGGCGCGAAGTCCGTCCTGTGTATCAAGGTGCTCGGTGGCTCCAAGCGGCGTTATGCCAGCGTGGGCGACGTCATCAAGGTGAGCATCAAGGAAGCCGCTCCGCGTGGTCGCGTCAAAAAGGGCGAGATCTACAGCGCAGTGGTGGTCCGCACCGCCAAGGGCATCCGTCGCGCCGACGGTTCGCTCGTCAAATTCGATGGCAACGCAGCCGTGTTGCTCAACGCCAAGCTGGAGCCGATCGGCACCCGCATCTTCGGACCGGTGACGCGCGAGCTGCGCACCGAGAAGTTCATGAAGATCGTGTCGCTGGCCCCCGAAGTTCTCTAAGGACAACAACGCCATGAACAAGATTCGCAAAGGCGACCAGGTCATCGTGTTGGCCGGGCGCGACAAAGGCAAGCGCGGCACCGTCTCGCTGCGCAAGGATGATTCGCGCCTCGTCGTCGAGGGCGTGAACATCGTCAAGAAGCACGCCAAGCCGAACCCCCTCAAGGGTACGACCGGCGGCATCGTCGAGAAGACCATGCCCATCCACCAATCCAACGTGGCGATCTTCAATGCCGCGACCGGCAAGGCCGATCGCGTGGGCATCAAGATCACCCAGGGTGCTGACGGCAAGCGCGTGGCTGTTCGCGTCTTCAAGTCCAGCGGCGACGAAATCAAGTTCGCCTAAGAGGTACTCACATGGCACGTCTCCAACAACACTATCGCGAAAAGATCGCGAAAGACCTGACGGAAAAGTTCGGCTACAAGTCGCCGATGCAGGTCCCCCGCCTCACCAAGATCACGCTCAACATGGGCGTGGGTGAAGCTGTCGCCGACAAGAAGGTCCTGGACAACGCAGTTGCCGACCTGACCAAGATCGCCGGCCAGAAGCCCGTGGTCACCAAGTCGAAGAAGGCCATCGCCGGTTTCAAGATCCGCGAAAACCAGCCGATCGGCTGCATGGTCACGCTGCGTGGCGTGCAGATGTATGAGTTCCTGGACCGTTTCGTGACCATCGCGCTGCCGCGTGTTCGCGACTTCCGCGGCATTTCCGGCCGTGCGTTCGACGGCCGTGGCAACTACAACATCGGCGTCAAGGAACAGATCATTTTCCCCGAGATCGAATACGACAAGGTCGATGCCCTGCGCGGTCTCAACATCAGCATCACGACGACGGCCAAGACCGACGAAGAAGCCAAGGCGCTTCTCGCTGGTTTCCGTTTCCCGTTCAAGAACTGAGGCGAACCGTGGCTAAACAATCCCTGATCCAACGCGAACTCAAGCGCGACAAGCTGGTCGCCAAGTACGCTGCGAAGCACGCGGAACTGAAGGCAATTTCCAACGACGTGAAGAAGAGCGACGAAGAGCGCGCTGCTGCCCGCCTGGGCCTGCAGAAGCTCCCGCGCAACGCGAACCCCACGCGCCAGCGCAACCGTTGCGAAATCACCGGTCGCCCCCGTGGCACCTTCCGTCAATTCGGTCTGGCCCGCGCCAAGATCCGCGAACTGGCCTTCAATGGCGACATCCCCGGTGTCACCAAGGCCAGCTGGTAAGCCAGGCAGGAGCAAACAACATGAGCATGAGTGATCCCATTGCCGACCTGCTGACGCGTATCCGTAACGCGCAGATGGTGGCGAAGCCCACTGTGTCGGTCCCGTCTTCCAAGGTGAAGATCGCGATCTCGCAGGTCCTGAAGGACGAAGGCTATATCGACGGTTTCCAGGTCAAGACCGAAGACGGCAAGTCCGAACTCGTCATTACCCTGAAGTACTACGCTGGCCGCCCGGTCATCGAGCGCATCGAGCGCGTGAGCCGTCCCGGCCTGCGCGTCTACAAGGCCAGTGCTTCCATTCCGCAAGTCCAGAACGGCCTCGGCGTCGCGATCGTCACGACCCCCAAGGGCGTGATGACCGACCGCAAGGCGCGCGCTACCGGTGTCGGTGGCGAAGTGCTGTGCTACGTCGCCTAACCGAGACATCGAGGAGTAACTGAAATGTCCCGAGTAGGAAAAATGCCGATCACCATCCCCGCAGGCGTGGATGTGTCGATCAAGGAAGACCAGATCAGCGTCAAGGGCACGGGCGGCACGCTCAACCTCGCGCGCAATCCCCTGGTCAAGGTCGTCAGCAACGACGGCAAGCTGAATTTCGAGCCCGCCAACGAGTCGCGTGAAGCGAATGCGATGAGCGGCACGATCCGTCAGCTGGTGAACAACATGGTGGTTGGCGTGACCAAGGGCTTCGAGAAGAAGCTCAACCTGGTCGGCGTCGGCTACAAGGCTGCAGCGTCCAACAACAAGTTGAACCTGCAAGTCGGCTATTCGCACCCGGTCAACATCGACATGCCGCAAGGCATCACGGTGGCCACTGCGACCCCGACCGAAATCGTGATCAAGGGTGCTGACCGTCAGCGCGTTGGTCAAATCGCCGCTGAGATCCGCGCTGTTCGTCCGCCTGAGCCCTACAAGGGCAAGGGCATCCGTTATTCGGACGAGAAGATCGTGATCAAAGAGACCAAGAAGAAGTAAGGGGCAGCAAAATGATGTTGACCAAAAAAGCACAGCGTCTTCGCCGCTCGCGCCAGACCCGCATCCGCATCGCGACGCAGGGTGTGGCCCGTCTGACGGTGAACCGCACCAACCTGCACATCTATGCCACCGTCATCTCCGACGACGGCACCAAGGTGATCGCCACCGCATCGACGGCCGAAGCCGAAGTGCGCGCTGCACTCGGCGGTTCGGGCAAGGGCGGCAATGCCGCCGCTGCAACGGCCATCGGCAAGCGCATCGCTGAAAAGGCGAAGGCTGCCGGCGTCGAGAAGGTCGCCTTCGACCGCGCTGGTTTCGCGTACCACGGCCGCGTCAAGGCGCTGGCCGACGCTGCCCGCGAAGCCGGCCTGCAGTTCTAAACGGACACGAGATTCAAAATGGCAAAGATTCAAGCAAGAACGCAGAACGAAGGCCCTGAAGACGGTTTGCGCGAGAAGATGATCGCGATCAACCGCGTCACCAAGGTGGTGAAGGGTGGTCGTATCCTCGGTTTCGCAGCACTCACCGTCGTGGGCGACGGCGACGGCCGCGTCGGCATGGGCAAGGGCAAGTCCAAGGAAGTGCCTGCTGCCGTGCAGAAGGCGATGGAAGAAGCCCGTCGCAACCTGGCCAAGATCTCGATCAAGAACGGCACGCTGCATCACCGCGTGACGGGCCATTGGGGCGCTGCCTCGGTGGTCATGATCCCGGCCCCGAAGGGTACCGGCATCATCGCCGGCGGTCCGATGCGCGCCGTGTTCGAAGTCATGGGCATCACCGACATCGTGGCCAAGAGCCATGGTTCGTCGAACCCCTACAACATGGTTCGCGCCACGCTCGACGGGTTGAAGAACTCGACGACCGCGTCCGAAGTGGCTGCCAAGCGCGGCCTGACCGTCGAAGAAATCTTCGCCTGAGCGCAAGCTCTCGCAAGGCTGAAGGAAGCATTCAAATGACGACGCAACAACAAACCCTCAAGGTGCAATTGGTCAAGAGCCCGATTGGCACCAAGGAATCGCATCGCGCGACCGTGCGTGGCCTCGGCCTGCGCAAGCTCAACAGCGTGAGCGAGCTGCAGGACACCCCGGCGGTGCGCGGCATGATCAACAAGATCAGTTATCTGGTCAAAGTTCTGTAAGAGAGACTGATATGGAACTCAATGGCATCAAGCCGGCAGCTGGCGCCAAGCACGCCAAGCGCCGTGTCGGCCGCGGTATCGGCTCCGGTATCGGCAAGACCGCAGGCCGCGGTCACAAGGGTCAGAAGTCGCGCGCAGGCGGTTTCCACAAGGTCGGCTTCGAAGGCGGTCAAATGCCGCTGCAGCGTCGCCTGCCCAAGCGTGGCTTCAAGTCGCACCTGCTGAAGTTCAACGCCGAAGTCACGCTGACTGCCCTCGAGCAGCTCGGCCTAGCCGAAGTGGACATCCTGGCGCTCAAGCAAGCCGGCCTCGTGGGCCAGCTCGCCAAGGTCGTCAAGATCGTCAAGACCGGTGAACTCACCAAGGCCGTCAAGCTGACGGGCGTGGGTGCAACCGCTGGTGCCAAGGCTGCGATCGAAGCAGCCGGCGGCAGCGTCGCCTGATCACACTGGACTGAAAGAAGTTCTTCGTGGCAACTAACGCGGCAACGATCGCAAAGACAGGCAAGTTCGGCGACCTGCGTCGCCGGCTCGTCTTCTTGCTGCTCGCGCTCGTGGTCTATCGGATCGGCGCGCACATTCCTGTGCCGGGCATCAACCCGGACCAGCTGGCAGCGTTGTTCCAGGGCCAGCAGGGCGGCATCCTGAGCCTGTTCAACATGTTCTCGGGCGGGGCGCTGTCGCGCTTCACCGTGTTCGCGTTGGGGATCATGCCGTACATCTCGGCGTCGATCATCATGCAGTTGATGACCTACGTGGTTCCGACCTTCGAGCAATTGAAGAAGGAAGGCGAGGCCGGCCGCCGCAAGATCACGCAGTACACGCGCTATGGCGCGCTCGGCTTGGCGCTGTTCCAGTCGTTCAGCATTGCAGTGGCGCTCGAGTCCTCGGCCGGACTGGTGAACTCCCCCGGCCTCGGCTTCCGCCTGACCGCCATGGTGAGCCTCACGGCAGGTTCGATGTTCCTGATGTGGCTCGGCGAGCAGATCACCGAACGCGGCCTGGGCAACGGCATCTCGATCCTGATCTTTGCAGGTATCGCGGCCGGCCTGCCCGCAGCCATCGGCGGCCTCGCTTCGCTGGTGACCACCGGTGCGATGAACCCGATCATTGCGCTGTTCATCATCGCGATCGTGGTGCTGGTCACCTACTTCGTGGTGTTCGTCGAACGCGGCCAGCGCAAGATCCTCGTGAACTATGCGCGGCGCCAGGTCGGCAACAAGGTCTACGGCGGCCAGTCGTCGCACCTGCCCTTGAAGCTGAACATGGCCGGTGTGATTCCGCCGATCTTCGCCTCGTCGATCATCCTGCTGCCCGCAACGGTGGTCGGCTGGTTCAGCACCGGCGAGGGTGGTTTCGGCTGGATCAAGGACATTGCCGGCGCACTGCGTCCGGGCGAGCCGATCTACGTGCTGCTGTACGCTGCTGCGATCGTTTTCTTCTGCTTCTTCTACACGGCACTCGTGTTCAACAGCAAGGAAACGGCCGACAACCTGAAGAAGAGCGGTGCATTCATTCCGGGCATTCGTCCGGGTGACCAGACCGCTCGCTATATCGACAAGATTCTGGTTCGCCTGACGTTGGCCGGCGCGGTGTACATCACCTTCGTCTGCCTGCTGCCCGAGTTCCTGATCCTGAAGTACAACGTACCGTTCTACTTCGGTGGTACCTCCCTGCTGATCATCGTGGTCGTCACGATGGACTTCATGGCCCAGGTGCAAAACTACATGATGTCCCAGCAGTACGAATCACTGCTGAAGAAGGCCAACTTCAAGACATCGTAGGGCTGTGAGTTTCAGTATTGAGAATTTGGGTGTGGGCGGTGTACCGCCACGTTAAACAGTTTTAGGAGAATGAAATGAGAGTTTCGGCTTCGGTCAAAACCATCTGCCGTAATTGCAAGGTCATCCGCCGTAAAGGTGTGGTGCGTGTGATTTGCACCGACCCGCGCCACAAGCAGCGCCAGGGTTGATTGAAGAGTATTAGAGGACGCACATGGCACGTATTGCTGGCATCAACATTCCGCCGCACAAGCACGCTGAAATCGGCCTGACCGCCATCTTCGGCATCGGTCGCACCCGCGCCCGTCAGATCTGCGAAGCGAGCGGCATCGAATATTCGAAGAAGATCAAGGACCTGACTGACGCCGATCTCGAAAAGATCCGCGACCAGATCGCCTTGTTCACCATCGAAGGCGATCTGCGTCGCGAGACGACGATGAACATCAAGCGTTTGATGGACATCGGCTGCTATCGCGGCTTCCGTCACCGTCGCGGCCTGCCGATGCGCGGCCAGCGCACGCGCACCAACGCCCGCACCCGCAAGGGTCCGCGCAAGGCTGCGCAGTCCCTGAAGAAATAAGGATAGACCAGCATGGCTAAAGCACCTGCAAACAACGCCGCACAGCGCGTTCGCAAGAAGGTTCGCAAGAACGTTGCGGACGGCATCGCCCACGTGCATGCCTCGTTCAACAACACCATCATCACGATCACCGATCGCCAGGGCAACGCCCTGTCGTGGGCTTCGTCGGGTGGCCAGGGCTTCAAGGGCTCGCGCAAGTCGACGCCGTTCGCTGCGCAGGTGGCTTCCGAAGTGGCCGGCCGTGCTGCTGTCGAACAAGGCATCAAGAACCTCGACGTCGAGATCAAGGGCCCCGGCCCCGGTCGCGAATCGTCGGTGCGCGCACTGGCTGCGCTCGGCATCCGGATCAATTCCATTGCCGACGTGACGCCCGTTCCGCACAACGGCTGCCGTCCCCAGAAGCGTCGCCGCATCTGATCGTCAGTCCGCAAGGCGCAGCCGGCTTTTGAGCGGCTGCGCATTTGTTTTTTTACTAAGCCCACCGCCATCCGCGTCCTCGCCGATGGCTCCCGCAGGCAACTGCGGCAGATGACACAAAGGAAAAATCGTGGCACGCTACCTCGGCCCCAAGGCCAAACTTTCCCGCCGTGAAGGCACCGACCTGTTCCTCAAGAGCGCTCGCCGCTCCATCCAGGACAAGGCCAAGTTCGATTCCAAGCCCGGCCAGCATGGCCGCACTTCGGGTCAGCGTACCTCCGACTACGGCCTGCAGCTGCGCGAAAAGCAGAAGGTCAAGCGCATGTACGGCGTGCTCGAGAAGCAGTTCCGCCGCTACTTCGAAGAAGCCGACCGCCGCCGTGGCAACACCGGCGCCAACCTGCTGTTCATCCTCGAGTCGCGCCTGGACAACGTCGTCTACCGCATGGGCTTCGGCTCGACGCGCGCCGAGGCACGCCAGCTCGTGTCGCACAAGGCGATCACGGTGAATGGCCAATCGGTCAACATCCCGTCGTACCTGGTGAAGACCGGCGACGTGATCGCCGTTCGCGACAAGTCGAAGAAGCAGACCCGCATTGCCGAAGCGCTCCAGCTCGCCCAGCAAGTCGGTATCCCGGCCTGGGTCGAAGTGAACGCCGACAAGGCCGAAGGTACCTTCAAGAAGGTGCCGGATCGCGACGAATTCGCAGCCGACATCAACGAATCGCTGATCGTCGAACTGTACTCGCGCTAAACAGACGATAACGGGCCGCGCTTCGCGGCCCGATTTTGATTTTTTTGTTCCCATCGGGAGGCACTCTCGACGGGTGCTTCACCAGCCTTACCGGTGTAACGAGCCGGGGGTATTGAGAGGAAGTCTGCATGCAAACCACCCTGCTGAAACCCAAGACCATCCAGGTCGAGCAACTTGCCGCCAACAAGGCCAAGGTCACGCTCGAGCCTTTCGAGCGCGGCTACGGCCACACGCTCGGCAACGCGCTGCGCCGCGTCCTGCTGTCGTCGATGGTCGGTTATTCGGCCACTGAAGTCACGATCGCCGGCGTCCTGCACGAGTACTCGTCGATCGACGGCGTGCAGGAAGATGTCGTCAACATCCTGCTGAATCTCAAGGGCGTGGTGTTCAAGCTCCACAACCGCGACGAAGTCACGCTGAGCCTGCGCAAGGACGGCGAAGGCCCGGTGCTGGCGTCGGACATCCAGACCCCGCACGACGTCGAGATCATCAACCCCGACCACGTGATCGCGCACCTGTCGCAAGGCGGCAAGCTCGACATGCAGATCAAGGTCGAAAAGGGCCGTGGCTACGTGCCCGGCACGATGCGCCGCTATGCCGACGAGCCGACCAAGTCGATCGGCCGCATCGTCCTGGACGCCTCGTTCTCGCCCGTCAAGCGCGTGAGCTACACGGTCGAAAGCGCCCGTGTCGAACAGCGTACCGACCTGGACAAGCTGCTGGTCGAAATCGAAACCAACGGTGCGATCACCGCCGAAGACGCCGTGCGCGCCTCGGCTAAAATCCTGGTCGAACAGCTGGCCGTGTTCGCGCAGCTCGAAGGCGGCGAACTGGCTGCATTCGATGCGCCGGCACCGCGCAGCGCACAGCAATTCGATCCGATCCTGCTGCGCCCTGTCGACGAGCTCGAGCTCACCGTGCGTTCGGCCAACTGCCTGAAGGCCGAAAACATCTACTACATCGGCGACCTGATCCAGCGCACCGAGAACGAGCTGCTCAAGACCCCGAACCTGGGTCGCAAGTCGCTCAACGAAATCAAGGAAGTGCTTGCCTCGCGCGGCCTGACCTTGGGTATGAAGCTTGAAAGCTGGCCGCCGGCCGGTCTCGACAAGCGTTGATTTTTGAATTGAGCCCCTGAGGGCTCGTGCCCGGGCAGTACCTGATACGGCTGCCTGTTTAATAAAGTAAAGGAAAGCACCATGCGTCACGGACACGGACTCCGCAAACTCAACCGCACCAGCTCGCACCGCCTTGCGATGCTGCAGAACATGATGAATTCGCTCATCGAGCACGAAGTCATCAAGACCACGGTCCCCAAGGCCAAGGAACTGCGCCGCGTCATCGAACCGATGATCACGCTTGCCAAGAAGCCCACGGTTGCCAACAAGCGCCTGGCTTTCGACCGCCTGCGCGACCGCGACAGCGTCGTCAAGCTCTTCGGCGAACTCGGCCCGCGCTTCGCAGCGCGTCCGGGCGGCTACACCCGCATCCTGAAGATGGGTTTCCGCGTTGGCGACAATGCACCCATGGCACTGGTCGAACTGGTCGACCGTCCTGAAATTAAAGAAGAAGCCGCCGAGCAAGGCGCTGCTGAATAAGGTATAATTCCATCTTGCCGCGCGATGGAGCAGCCTGGTAGCTCGTTGGGCTCATAACCCAAAGGTCGCAAGTTCAAATCTTGCTCGCGCAACCAATTTAAAAGGCCCTTTGAATTTTCAAAGGGCCTTTTTCTTTGGCCGAAGATCTTCGGAGCGGCGAATCCGTCCATCCATAAAAAATGCCCTCGCGATGAGGGCATTCCTGTTTGTGCTGCGCGGGCGGCTCCTGCGCGTTCCGTCAGTCCGGAATGACCGCCGTGACCTCGATTTCGACCTTGGCGCGGTGCTCGACCAGCGCCGCCACCTGCACGCAGGTCATGGCTGGGAAATTGCGCCCCATCGCATCGCGGTACACCGGGCCGAGCTCGCCGAGGCGGCGGCTGTATTCGTCGCGGTCGGTCACGTACCAGGTCATGCGCACCATGTGTTCGGGGCCGGCGCCGGCTTCGCGCAGCACTTCGGCGATGTTGCGCAGCGCCAGGCCGCACTGCTCGATGAAGTCGTCCGACTCGAACTGCTGCTGCGCATTCCAGCCGATCTGGCCGCCGACGAACACCATGGTGCCGCGCGCGGCCACGCCATTCGCATAGCCCTTGGGGGGCAACCAGCCCGGGGGCTGCAAGAGTTTGTTCATCATGATGTGGTGTTGTCGTCGTTGAGTTGTCTCAGTTTGAATCGCTGGAGCTTGCCGGTCTCGGTGCGCGGCAGCACCGTCACGAACTCGATCTCCCGCGGGTATTTGAACGGCGCGATGGTGGCCTTCACATGGTCCTGCAGCGCCTTGACGAGCACCGCATCGCCTTCATGGCCGGGCTTCAGCACGCAGAAGGCCTTCACGATCATGCCGCGGTCGGCGTCGGGCTTGCCGATCACGCCGCACTCGGCCACGGCCGGGTGCTTGAGCAGCGCATCCTCGACCTCGGGCCCGCCGACGTTGTAGCCGGCCGTGATGATCATGTCGTCGGCACGCGCTTGGTAGAAGAAATAGCCGTCGTCGTCCTGCACGAACGAATCGCCGGGGTAGTTCCAGCCGTTCTTCACGTAGTCGGCCTGGCGCGGGTCGTCAAGGTAGCGGCAGCCGACCGGGCCCTGCAGCGCCAGCTTGCCGATCGTGCCGCGCGGCACTTCGTTGCCCTGGTCGTCCACCACCCTGGCGGTGAAGCCGGGCACCACCTTGCCGACCGCGCCGCGGCGCACCTGGTCGCCGGCGGCGGAGATGTAGATGTGGAACACCTCGGTGCCGCCGATGCCGTCGAGCATCTCGATGCCGGTGGCTTCCTTCCACAGCTGCCGCGTGGCGTCGGGCAGCGCCTCGCCCGCGCTCACGCAGATGCGCAGGCTCGGCGCGCCGTGCTGGCGCACGAAGGGCGCCATCTGGCGATAGAAGGTGGGTGCCGTGTAGCAGATGGTCGCGCCGACCTCGTTGATGAGCTTCACGAGGCCTTCGGGCGTGAACGGCGCATCGGCAAAGTACACCGAGGCGCCGGCCCACATCGGGAACACCAGCAGCCCGCCGAGCCCGAAGGTGAAGGCCAGCGGTGGCGAGCCGATCACGATGTCGTCGCTGCGCGCCTGCAGCACATGGCGCGGCCAGGTCTCGCACATCGCGAGCACGTCGCGGTGCGTGGTGACCGGTGCCTTGGGCTTGCCCGTGGTGCCGGAGGTGAACGCGAGCAGGGCGATGTCGTCCGATGCCGTGGGGCAGGCGGTGAACACGCCGCTCTTGCCCGCCGCGCGTGCCGACAGCGAATCGGGCGCATCCGGCTTGTTGAACGCGATCACCGATGCGAGCACGGGATGCTCCCGCTGCGCCAGCACGAGCTCGTCGAGCAGCCGTCCGTCGCACAGCGCCGCCACGGGACGTGCCTTCTCGATGATCTCGCCGAGTTCCTTGGCGCGCAGCAGCGGCATGGTGGCCACCGCGATCAACCCGGCCTTGACCACCGCGAGCCACGACAGCGCCATGGCCACCGAGTTGCCGCCGCGCAGCAGCACGCGGTTGCCGGGCACGAGGCCGAGGTCCTCGGTCAGCACCTGCGCGATGCGGTTGACTTCGACGGCGGCCTGCGAATAGGTCAGCGTGCCGGCGGGCGAACGCAGCATCGGCTTGTCGCCGAAGCCCTTGGCGGGCGCCTTGTCCAGGAGCTCCTCGACGAGGTTCAGCTGGTCGGGCAGCTGCAGCTCCGGAAGGTCGTAGCGGAAGACCGGAAGCTGCTCGGCGGGCGGCAGGCGGTCGTGAACGAAGCGGTCGACTTGGGCAGACACGATGTTTATCCCCGCAAAACGGATTTGCCGATGATCAGTTGTTGAACCTCCGTCGCGCCTTCGTAGATGCGCAGCGAGCGGATGTCGCGGTAGAGGCTTTCAATCTTCGTGCCAACCTTCACGCCGAGGCCGCCGTGCATCTGCAGCGCCATGTCGATCACGCGGCTCGCGTTCTCGGTGGCGCACATCTTGGCCATGGCGGCGGCGGCCGACACGTCGCCCACCGCGGGTGCGCCGCGCCGTTCGGCGTCGTCGCGCATCCATGCGGCGCGGTAGGTGAGCAATGCGGCGCTGTCGATCAATGCGGCCATCTCGCCGAGCTTGGCCTGCGTGAGCTGGAAATCGGCGAGCGTCTGGCCGAACATGCGCCGGCCTTTCGAATGCGCGATGGCTTCGGCGAGCGCGCGGCGCCCCATGCCCAATGCCGCCGCTGCAACGGATGCGCGGAAGATGTCGAGCGTGCGCATCGCGAGCTTGAAGCCGCCATTGAGTTCGCCGAGCTGCGCCGTGCGCGGCACGATGCAGTCCTGGAAGCGCAGCGTGGCGAGCGGATGCGGCGCCATGACGTCGATGTGCTCGGAGGTATCGAGGCCGGCTGCCGTCGCATCGACGATGAACGCCGTGATGCCGCGCGTGCCGCCTGCGGGATCGGTCTTGGCGAACAGGCAGTAGAAATCGGCGATGCCGCCGTTGCTGATCCAGGTCTTCTCGCCATTGAGGCGCCAGCCGTCGCCCGTGGTTTCGGCGCGCATCGCCATGGCCGCCACGTCGGAGCCCGCGTCGGGTTCGCTCAGCGCAAAGGCCGCGATCTTCTCGCCTTTGCCCACGGCCGTGAGGTAGCGCGATTGCTGCTCGGGCGTGCCCGCGAGCGTGATCGCGCCGCTGCCCAGCCCCTGCATCGCAAACGCGAAGTCGGCCAGCGGCGAGTGGTAGCCGAGCGTTTCGCGCAGCAGCACGAGCGCGCGCGAATCGAGGCGCTCGAGCGCGCCGCCTGCGCTGCCGGGCACGGCATAGCGCAGCCAACCGCCGTCGCCGAGGCGGCGCACCCATTCGCGGCAGGCCGCGCGGTCGTCGCGCTCGTCGACTTCCTGCGCGGCGCACCAGGGCAGCAGCTCGCTTGCGAGCGCGCGATGCGCGTCGTCGAAGAACGGCAGCGCGAGGTGCGCTGTCGAGGGCGGTGCGGGGATCCTCGTCATCATGACTTCAGTCTCCGCCGAACACGGGCTTGCGCTTGGCCGCAAACGCTTCGTAGGCGCGCTTGAAATCCTCGGTCTGCATGCAGATGGCCTGTGCCTGCGCTTCGGCCTCGATGGCCTGGTCGATGGTCATCGACCACTCCTGCGAGAGCATGGTCTTGGTCATGCCGTGCGCGAAACTCGGGCCTTCGGCCAGTTCGCGCGCCACCTTGGTGGCCGCTTCGAGCAGTGCATCGCTTTCGTGCAGCGCATTGAAGAAGCCCCAGGCCTGGCCTTCCTGCGCCGTCATCGCGCGGCCGGTAAAGAGGAGTTCCGAGGCGCGGCCCTGGCCGATCACGCGCGGCAGCAGCGCGCAGGCACCCATGTCGGCGCCGGCAAGGCCGACGCGCGTGAACAGGAAGGCGGTGCGCGTGGCGGGCGAGCCGTAGCGCAGGTCGCAGGCCAGCGCGATCATCGCGCCGGCGCCGGCGCACACGCCGTCGATCGCGCCGACGATCGGCTGCGGGCAGTGGCGGATGGCCTTGACCAGGTCGCCGGTCATGCGCGTGAACTCGAGCAGCTCGGGCATGCGCATGCCGGTGAGCGGGCCGATGATCTCGTGCACGTCGCCGCCCGAGCAGAAGTTGCCGCCGGCGCCGGTGACCACGATGGCCTTCACGTCGGTTGCATAAGTCAAGGCGCGGAACAGGTCGCGCAGCTCGGCATACGAATCGAAGGTCAGCGGGTTCTTGCGCTCGGGGCGGTTCAGCGTGATGGTGCCGACGCCCGCTTCATAGTGCCATGCGAAGTGCTTCGCTGCGTAAGGCGCCTTGGCCTCGAATTGCGCGTGCATGGGATTGCCCGCGCCGATGTAGTGCTTCATTCGGCCTCCGCCATCTGGCTGTGTGAGTGTTGCTTGACCTTGCCGAGCAGCTTGTGCAGCTGCGCGATCTCCTTGGCGCTGAGCGCCGCGAAGGCATCGACGATCCAGTCTTCGTGCTGCTGCGCCATCTCGTTGAAGAGCTTGCGTCCGCGCGCCGTGAGCCGCACGCGCCAGGCGCGGCGGTCGCCCTCGACGTTGATGCGCTCGACCAGCCCTTCGGTCACGAGCTGGTCGGTGATGCCGGTGACGTTGCCGCCGGTCACCATCATGCGGCGCGACAGCTCGTTCATCTTCAGGCCGTCGGGCGAGCGCTCGAGCTGGGACATCAGGTCGAAGCGCGGCAACGTGGTGGCGAACTGCGAGCGCAGTTCGTTGCGCACCTGCTTCTCGATCAGCTGGGTGCAGGTGAGCAGCCGCAGCCAGAGGCGCAGGGCCTCGGGGTGCTCGCTGTGGGCGCGTGCTTCGAGGTCCATGTCAGTGGCGCCCGGCCGCCCGAAGGCACTGACGCGCCCCCCCGGGGGGCAGCGATACGCGAAGCGATGAGCGTGGGGGTTTCATTTCAGTGCGTCTCCTCGTTGTTGGAGGCAGCCAATGCGGCGTTCGCAGCGGCAGCGATCTGCTGCTGCTTGGCGATCTCGCGGTACATCTGGTCGCGCCCGCTCAGGTACTGCTTCGGCCAGTCGACATCGCGGCTTTGCAGCTTGGCGGCTTCGTGCAGAGTCCATGCAGGGTCGGCAAGGTGCGGGCGCGCGATGGCGCAGAGGTCGGCGCGGCCGGCCGCGATGATGCTGTTGGCCTGGTCGGCGTCGGTGATGGCGCCGACCGCGATGGTCGAGATGCCGACCTCGTTGCGGATGCGGTCCGAGAACGGCGTCTGGTACATGCGGCCGTACACCGGCTTGGCGGTGCGCGTTGTCTGGCCGGAAGACACGTCGATGAAATCGGCGCCGGCTTCCTTGAAGAGGCGCGCCACCACCACGGCATCGGCATCGGTGTTGCCGCCGGGTGCCCAGTCGTGCGCCGAGATGCGCACGCTCATCGGCTTGTCGGCGGGCCAGGCGGCGCGCATCGCGCGGAACACCTCGAGCGGATAGCGGCAGCGCGCTTCGATGCCGCCGCCGTACTCGTCGGTGCGCAGGTTGGTGAGCGGGCTGATGAAGGCCGACAGCAGGTAGCCGTGCGCGCAGTGCAGCTCGAGCCAGTCGAAGCCGCATTCGGCAGCGCGGCGCGTGGACGCCACGAACTGGTCGCGCATGGCGTCCATCTGCTCGTGCGTCATCGCGGCCGGCAGCTGGTTCTGTTCGCCGTAGGCCACCGCGCTGGCGGCCAGCAGCGGCCAGTTGCCGCTTTCGAGCGGCTCGTCGGTGCCTTCCCAGCCCACGCGGGTCGAGCCCTTGGGGCCGCTGTGGCCGAGCTGCATGGCGATCTTCGCGCTCGACTGCGTGTGCACGAAGTCGACGATGCGCTTGAACGCGGCCTGCTGCGTGTCGTTGTACAGGCCCGTGCAGCCGGGGGTGATGCGGCCTTCGGGCGTCGGGCTCGTCATCTCGACGAACACCATCGCGGCGCCACCGAGTGCGCGGGCGCCCAGGTGCACCAGCAGGAAGTCCTGCGGCACGCCGTCGACCGCGCTGTAGGTGGCCATCGGCGACACCAGGATGCGGTTCTTCAGCGCGAGGCCGCGCACCTGCAGCGGCATCAGCATGGGCGCAACAGGCTTGCCGCCGGCGAGCCAGCGCTCGTAGCCGCCGAGCCATTGCGTGTCGCGCACGCGCAGGTTCTCGTGGCTGATGCGCTGCGAGCGCGTGAGCAGCGAATAGGCGAACTGCTCGATCTGCATGCCGGTGTAGCGCGGCACGTTCTCGAACCATTCGGTGGAGTTGCGCGCGGCATTCTGGATCTTGAGCACCTCGACGCTGCGGCGCGCCTCGTAGCCTTCGAGCACGTGGTCGACGGTGCCGCCTTGCGCGAATTCGTTGGCCAGGTCGATTGCGTCTTCCAGCGCGAGCTTGGTGCCCGAGCCGATCGAGAAGTGCGCCGTGTGCGCTGCGTCGCCCATCAGCACCACGGGCACAGAGCGCCCCTGCACATCGATGCGGTGCGTCCAGCGCTCGCACACCACGCGCGGAAAGCGGATCCAGTTGGCCGAGCCGCGCAGGTGCGTGGCATTGCTGATGAGCGCATGGCCGCCCAGGTACTTGGCGAACAGCTTCTCGCAGAAGGCGATGGCCTCGGGCTGCTCCATCTGGTCGAGGCCGTGGGCTTTCCACACCGCCTCGGGCGTTTCGACGATGAAGGTCGAGGTCTTGTCGTCGAACTGGTAGGCATGGGCCTGGAACCAGCCGTGCTCGGTCTGTTCGAAGGCGAAGGTGAAGGCGTCGAAGGTCTGGTGCGTGCCCAGCCACACGAAGCGGCAGTTGCGCAGGTCGATGTCGGGCTTGAACACGTCGGCATAGCGCTGGCGAATGCGGCTGTTGAGGCCGTCGCTGGCAATCACCAGGTCGGCGTTGTACTGGGCGGCGATCGCCTGGTCGTCGGTGGCGTCGGTCTCGAAGACCAGCTGCACGCCCAGCGCGAGGCAGCGCTCCTGCAGGATGTTCAGCAGGCGCTTGCGGCCGATGCCGCAGAAGCCGTGGCCGCCCGAGCGCACCTGCCGGCCCTTGAAGAACACCTGGATGTCGTCCCAGTGGTGGAACTCGCTGCCGATCAGCGCGGCGGTCTCGGCGTCGGCCGCGCGCAGGTTGGCGAGCGTCTGATCGCTGAGCACCACGCCCCAGCCGAAGGTGTCGAAGGGGCGGTTGCGCTCAACCACGGTGATCTCGAGGGCGGGGTTGCGCGCCTTCATCAGCAGCGCGAAGTACAGGCCCGCGGGGCCGCCGCCGATGCACAGGATGCGTTGAAGGTCCATGGCGGGTGCGGCAGGGAAGCCGGCGGTTAGGCTATTCATGATTGAATAGTTTAAGCATAAACAATCTGCTGTCAACGGGGCCATCCCCGGCGGGGTACCCCGGGTGCCGCGGGCGTCATGCAAAAAACTGAAAAACTCAATACCATCGCTTCACCATGCAAAGCTTGATACCCAAGATCGAGTCGCAGCTTGCGTCGCTGCCCGTGCCCATCGCGCTGGAACTGCCTGATGGCCGAAGAGTTGCCAAGCCGGGGTCGCGTGTCACCCTGGCGTTCAGCGAATGGTCGGCGCTGGCCAAGCTGGCGGCGCACCAGGTGGGGGCCATCGGCGAGGCCTATGTGGAAGGCCGGGTCCAGATCGAAGGCGCGATGCGCGACCTGATCGACGCCACGGTCGGCATGCTGCCAGGCAACCCGGCGGAGACCAACACCGCCTGGTGGAGCCGCCTGATGCGGCTGGCCAAGTCGCACAACTCGCATTCGCTGCACAAGGATGCCGAGCAGATCCAGTTCCACTACGACGTTTCCGACGACTTCTACGCGCTGTGGCTCGATCCGCGCCGGGTGTATTCGTGCGCCTATTTCCGCACCCCCGGGCTGACGCTGGCCCAGGCCCAGGAGGCCAAGCTGGACCACATCTGCCGCAAGCTGCTGCTGCAGCCGGGCGAGCGCTTCCTGGACATCGGTTCCGGCTGGGGCGGGCTGCTGCTGTGGGCGGCGGAGCATTACGGCGTCGACGCCACCGGCATCACGCTGTCGAAGAACCAGCATGCGCACGTGCAGCGCCTGATCGAGGAAAAGGGCCTGCAGGGCCGCGTGCGGGTGGAGCTGCGCGACTACCGAGAACTTTCCGCCGATGCGCCCTTCGACAAGATCTCCTCGGTCGGCATGTTCGAGCACGTGGGCGCGGCCAACATGCCCACCTATTTCCGCAAGATCCATTCGCTGCTCAAGCCCGGCGGCCTGGTGCTGAACCACGGCATCACCTCGGGCCAGCTCGACTACCGCCAGCTGGGCGCGGGCATGGGCGACTTCATCGAGAAGTACATCTTCCCGGGCGGCGAACTGCTGCACGTGACGCACGTGCTGCGCGAGACGGCGGCCGCGGGCCTGGAGATGGTCGATACCGAGAGCCTGCGCCCGCACTACGCGCGCACGCTGTGGGCCTGGTCGGACGCGCTGGAGTCGCAGCTGGACACTGCGCGCGAGGTGCTCGCGCGCGCGGGCGGGCGCCAGGGCGAGAATGCCGAACGCATCCTGCGGGCCTACCGCCTCTACTTGGCGGGCTCGGCCATGAGCTTCGAGCAGGGCTGGATCTCACTGCACCAGATGCTTTCGACCAAGCCCGACGGCCGGGTCGAGCATGGTGTTTTGCGCGGTTCGCAATCGGTGTACCCTTTTGCCCGTGACTACATCTACAAGTGAGTGAGAACAACCATGCTGTACCGATTCCAGTCCCGGGCCTCCCCTGACTTCGTGATGCTGGAGGTGCATGCCCGCCAGCTGTTCGACATCGTCGGCAAGGCGCCCGCGCCGCAGGGCATCATCACGCTCGAGCAGATTCCCGGCGCCATTGCGGCGCTCGAATCCGCGCTGGCGCGCGAGGCCAGCAACCCGCACAACCACGACGACTACGCCGTCGAAGGCCATGCCAACGAGGCCGAGAAGCAGCACGTGGGCCTGCACCAGCGCGCAGCCCCGCTGCTCCACATGCTCAGGGACTCCCTGGCCGACAAAAAAGACGTGACCTGGAAGACCTGAGCGCCTGTCTTTTCACTTCAAGAAGCGCCGCGGAACCGGCTTCGCCGGGCCGCAGGCGCTGCCCCCGGCAAGGGGGAGAGAGAAGCGACACGAAGTGCGCGAAGCCTGGGGGTCAGTCCACCTTTGCGCCGGAGTCCTTCACCACCTTCGCCCACTTCACGTGCTCGCTGGCAATCAGCTTGGTGAAGTCGGCCGGCGAATTGCCGCTCGGGATGGCACCCTGGGCGAGCATCTTTTCCTTGATGGCGGGCGTGCCGAGCGACTTGGCCACTTCCTGCTGGATCCGGTTCACGATCTCGGGCGAGGTGCCGGCCGGCGCCAGCAGGCCGAACCACGAGCTCGCCTCGAAGCCCTTGAGCGCCGGGCCGCCCGCTTCCTCGACCGTCGGAATGTCGGGCAGTGCCGGCGAACGCCTGGCGCTGGTCACGGCCAGCGCCGTGAGCTTGCCGGCCTTGATCTGCGCCATCGACGAGGGCAGGTTGTCGAACATCAGGTCGGCATTGCCGCCCACCAGGTCCAGCAGCGCCGGGCCCGAGCCCTTGTACGGGATGTGGGCCATGAAGGTGCCGGTCATGCTCTTGAAGAGCTCGCCCGCCAGGTGGATCGAGGTGCCGCTGCCGCTCGAGGCCATGTTGAGCTTGCCCGGGTTGGCCTTGGCGTACTTGATGAAGTCCTGCACGTTGTGGACGTTCAGCGCCTTGGCCTTGTCGGCGTTCATTTCCATGACGTTCGGCACGGCCGCCACCAGCGTGATCGGCACGAAGTCCTTGATCGGATCGAACGGCAGCTTGGGATAGAGCGCGCGGTTGATGCCGTGCGTGCCGACCGTGCCCATCAGGAGCGTGTAGCCGTCGTTCGGCGCGCGCGCCACGATCTCGGCGCCCACGTTGCCGCCCGCGCCTGCGCGGTTGTCGACGATGAACTGCTGGCCGAAGGCCTTCGACAGCTCGGGCGCGACGGCGCGCGCCAGGATGTCGGTGGTGCCGCCGGCCGCAAAGGGCACGACGATGCGCACCGGCTTGTTCGGCCAGGCGGTCTGGGCCCAGGAAGGAGTGGCCGCGAGGGCGATGGCGGCGGCGGAAACGGCCAGTGCGGCGCGGCGGTTTGTCTTGAAATTTGAAGAAGAGGTCATGCGGGCGTTTGTACAGGGGAACCGCCGCGCGCATGGCGGGTAAAAACCCCGTGGGAGCGCTGGTCTATGCCACCTGCATCCGCTCGGCGAAGCGCTCGCTGCGAAAACGCTCGAGCACGAAGTCGATGAACACGCGCGTCTTCGCGGGCAGCAGCTTCTTGCTCGGGTAGTAGAGCCAGACCGCGCCCGCGTCGAAGTGCCATTCGGGCAGCAGGCGCACCAGCTCGCCGCTGCGCAGGCCGCGCTCGACGAAGGGCATCGGCAGCATGGCGACGCCCAGGCCCATCAGCGCGGCATGCGCAATGGCTTCGGGGTCGTTGAAGATCGCGCGCGGCCGCGGCAGCTCCACCGTGGCCTGGTCGCCGCCCGCGTGCTGCAGCGTCCAGCTGCGAAGCCGGCCGGTGGGCGAGGAGCGGCGCAGCAGGGCGTCGAGCTGCGCCAGTTCCGCGGGCTGCGCCGGCAGTGCGCGGCCGGCCAGGTAGGCCGGTGCGGCCACCGCCACCACATGGATGCGCGCCAGTTCGCGCGCCACCACGCCGGGCGACAGCTCGATGCCGCCGCCGATGGCCGCGTCGAAGCCTTCGCCCACCAGGTCCACCTGCTGGTTGTCGAAGTGCCAGTCGGGCAGGATGGACGGATAGCGGGCCAGGAAGTCGCCCATCATCGGCAGCACGTGCTCGCGGCCGAAAGCCTGTCCCATGCTCACCTTGAGCGTGCCGGCGGGCTGGCCGTCGTCCTTCGAGAGGCCGGCCACTGCGTCCTGCAACGTGGCGAGCGCCCCGCCGATCTGGCCCAGGAAACGCTCGCCGCCCTCCGTCAGCGTGAGGCGGCGGGTGCTGCGCTGGAACAGCCGCACGCCCAGCCGCGCTTCGAGCCGCGCGACATTCTTGCTGACCGCGGCCGGCGTGAGCCCGAGCCGGCGGGCCGCGGCCGAGAAGCTGCCGCTTTCGGCGCTCTGCACGAAGGACTGGAGGTGATTGAGCGGTTCCATGGCGCATTTTCAACCAAGAGTTGAATCTGATTGGACCGATTGATGGCTACCGCAAAGGTAATGGAATCCCGACACTGAAGCTCTTCCACCTCACAACCGACAGGAAACATCACCATGGCTCTCAGCAAATCCACTTCCCCCGTGCTCGCGGGCAAGGTCGCTTTCGTCACCGGCGGTTCGCGCGGCATCGGCGCCGCCATCGTGCGCCGCCTGGCCGAGGACGGCGCCGCCGTTGCCTTCAGCTATGCCAGCTCGAGCGCGCCGGCCGACGAACTCGTGCGCAGCCTCGAGGCCGAAGGCGGCCGCGCGCTGGCGCTGAAGATCGACAGCGCCGATGCCGCCGCGCTCACCGCCGGCATCGACGAGGCCGCGCGCAAGCTCGGCCGCATCGACGTGCTGGTCAACAACGCCGGCATCTTCCTGCCCGGCACGCTGGAGGACTTCTCGCTCGAGGATTTCGACCGGACGCTGGACATCAACGTGCGCGCCGTGTTCGTCGCAGCCAAGGCCGCCGTGCGCCACATGGGCGAGGGCGGCCGCATCATCAACATCGGCAGCACCAATGCCGAGCGCATGCCCTGGCCCGGCGGCAGCGCCTATGCCATGAGCAAGTCGGCGCTCAAGGGCCTGGTGCAGGGCCTGTCGCGCGACCTCGGCCCGCGCGGCATCACGGTCAACAACGTGCAGCCCGGCCCGGTCAACACCGACATGAACCCGGTCGACGGCCCCAACGCCGCCGCGATGCACGGCCTGATGGCGCTGGCCCGCCATGCGCGCCCCGAGGAAATCGCCGGCATGGTGGCGTACCTCGCAAGCCCCGAAGCCGCTTTTGTGACCGGCGCCAGCCTCAACATCGACGGCGGTTTCGCCGCTTGATGGCTATCCGGCGCGCTGGACGGCGGCAATGAGCTTGTCCAGGGTCGCATCGAGGCGGGCGAGCTCGTCGGCCGCGATGCCCTCGAACAGCACGGCCTCGCGCTGCCGGCCCAGCACGCCGACGGTTTCGTGCAGCGCCTTGCCCGCCGCGGTGAGGTAGAGCCGGCTGCGGCGCCGGTCGGTGGGATCGCCCAGGGGCTGCACGCGCTTGTGGCGCTTCAGGCCGGCCAGGGCGCGGCTCACCGCCATCTTGTCGAGCCCGGTGAGGTCGGCGATCTGCGTGGCATTGAGCCCCGGCTGCGCGCCGAGCACCGCCATGGCGCGCCATTCGTTGAGCGTGAGGTGATGCTCGCGGCCCACCTTCTCGTGAAAGGGCCGCGCCGTGAGGTTGACCACCCGCACCAGCTTGAAGAACAGCGGGTCCATGGCGCGGTGGGTTCAGCCCAGCAGTTTTCTCACGGCGGCCGCGATGGCTTCGGGGCCGACGCGCGATTGCGCCTCCAGCACCGGCGCATAGCCGACCGGAATGCGCGGCGCGCCGAGCCGCGCCACGCGGCAGCCCGTGGCCTCCGCGGCGCTGGCGGCAATCTCGGCGCCGAAGCCGGCCACCTGCACCGCCTCGTGCACCACCAGCAGCCGCTGGGTGCGCGCGCACGACGCGAGCACCGTCTCGCGGTCCCAGGGCCAGAGCGCGCGCAGGTCGATCAGGTCGACCGCGATGCCTTCGGCCGCCAGCGCATCGCAGGCCGCCGCGCAGGCCTGCATCTGCCGGCTCCAGCTCACGAGCGTGAGCGCATTGCCTTCGCGCACGCGCCGCGCCTTGCCGAGCGGCACGGCGATGTCTTCGTCGACCTCGCCGCGCAGGCCCCACAGCGTCTTGTGCTCGATGTAGACCACCGGGTCGCCGCACGCGAGCGCGGCGCGCAAGAGGCCGTAGTTGTCCTGCGGCGTCGACGGGCTCACCACCACCACGCCCGGCAGGTGCGCGAACCAGGCCTCGAGCGACTGCGAATGCTGCGCGGCCGAGGCGTCCCAGATGCCGCCGGGCATGCGCGCCACCAGCGGCACGCGGCCCTGGCCGCCGAACATGAAGCGGTTCTTGGCGGCCTGGTTCACCAGCTCGTCCATGCCGCAGAGCGCGAAGTCGACCACGCGCATCTCGACCACGGGCCGCAGGCCCGCGAGCGCCATGCCCACGCCGGCACCCATGATCGCGGCCTCGCTGATCGGCGTGTCGATCACGCGCTCGGCGCCGAAGGCCTGCTGCAGGCCCTTGTACTGGCCGAAGATGCCGCCGCGGCCCACGTCCTCGCCGAGCACCACCACGCGCGGGTCGGCCTGCATCTCGCGCTGGATTGCGAGCACGGCGGCTTCGGAATAGCTCAGATCCTTCAATACCATTGGCCTGCCCCGGTGGTCTGTACGTCGGTGAAGGCAGCGCTGGCGTCGGGCCAGGGCGCCGCCTCGGCGATGGCCAGCGCGGTATCGACCTCGTCGCGCGCGGCATTCTCGATGGCATCCAGCGTCGCGGCGGCCACGCCCATGTCCAGCAGGTGCCCGCGCGCCCGCGCGATCGGATCGGTTTCGAGCGCGGCGGCCAGTTCGGCCGGATCGCGGTAGGCCGCGAGGTCGACCGACACATGCCCCTTCACGCGGTAGGTCAGCGCATGCAGCAGCCGCGGTCCGCCGCCGCCGCGCACTTCGGCAACCAGCCGCGCGGCGGTTTCGTGCACCGCGAACACGTCGTTGCCGTCCACCTGCGTGGCCGCGATGTCCATCGAGGCGGCGCGCACCGAGGCGCCCTCGCCCGCCGTCATCGGGCCGCTCGCGGTGGTGGCGCTCCAGCGGTTGTCCTCGCAGACGAAGAGCACCGGCAGGCCGTACACGCGCGCCCAGTTCAGCGCTTCGAGAAAAGGGCCGCGGTTGATGGCGCCGTCGCCGAAGAAGCAGACCGTGATGTCGCCACTTGCACCATGGCCCCCTGGCCCCGGCAAGCCGTGGCCTCCCCCCGAGGGGGGCAAGGCGGCTTGGGAGCGGCCCGGCGCCGCCTTCAGCAGCTTCTGCGCATGCGCCGCACCCACCGCAATCGGCAGCCCCGCGGCCACCACGCCGTTCGCACCCAGCATGCCGACCGAGAAGTCCGCGATGTGCATCGAGCCGCCCTTGCCGCCGTTGAAGCCGGTGGCCTTGCCGAACAGCTCGCACATCATGCGGGCGAGGTCGGCGCCCTTGGCCAGCGTGTGGCCGTGGCCGCGGTGCGTGGAGGTGAGGTAGTCGCTCGTGCGCAGATGCGCGCAGACGCCCGCGGGCACCGCCTCCTGGCCGGTCGAGAGGTGCAGCGGCCCGCGCACCTTGGCGGCACCGGCGGCCTGCTGGCCATAGGCGCTCACGCCGCCCTGGCTCGCTGTTTCGGCGGCGTTTTCGAAGGCGCGGATGCGCACCATGGCACGGTACAGCGCCGTGCCTGAATTGCTCGGGTCCATCGTGTCTCCAGCGCCCTTGACGGGGCGTTCCGGCAAAAATCGTATCAAGCGTGACGACATCGCCTCACAGGGCTTACCCCTGCGAGCGCCTGATGTGCCGCACCGGCTGCGCGAGGTGCTGGGCGCGCCGGCCTGCGAAGCGCTGGTGGCAGCAGGCCGCTACCGGCGCGATGTCTATTGAGCGGCTTCCCGCAGGCACTGCGCAAACTGCGCGGCGGCAGGCGGGCTGGCGCGCGGCTTGCGCAGCAGGAGGCCCACCTCGCGGTGGAACGTGAGCTCGCCGAGCGAGAGCATGCGAACACCCGCGGGCAGCGGAAGGTGCGCCTCGACCAGCGGAACAAGCGCAACGCCCAGCCCCTTGGACGCCATGTGGATGAGCCCTGCGATCTCGTCCAGTTCGATCGAATCGTTGACCGCGATGCCTTCGCGCCGGAGGAATCTTTCCACCATGCGGCCGCCGAAGGACGCGCGGTCGTAGCGCAGGAAGGGCTGCTCCTGGAGCAGCGCGCGCCAGTCCTTTCCCGGCAGTTTTTTGGGCGCGATGAGCACGTACGGTTCCTGCACCAGTGGCTGCCACGCCAGCTCCGGAAGAATGCCGAACGGCGGCCGGATGATCACCGCCGCATCGATCGTGCCTGCATCGAGCTCGTCCATCAGCCGCATCGACACGCCGGGCGACACATGGACGCGCAGCAGCGGCTGCTGCTTGCGCAGCCTTGCAAGCGCCCGCGCAACGAGCGTCGATTGCGCCGAGGCAATGGCGCCGATCCGCAGCAGTCCGCCGCCCGCGGCGTCGTCGGGAAGCTCGCCGAGCTTGGCATAGAGCGCGCAGATCTCCTCCGCGCGCGCCAGCGTCGTCTGGCCGGCCGCATTCAAGGTGGCGGAGCGCCCGGTCCGCTCGAACAGCGCGAACCCCAGGGCTTCCTCGAGCCGCTTGACCTGGCTGCTGACCGCCGACTGCGTCAGGCCGATCCGCTCCCCCGCGGCGGCGAAAGTGCCGTGGCGGCAGACGGCGATGAAGGTTCTGAGCTCGTTGATCATGAACCGAGCATCTCAAGAATCGATGCAAGGTTCAATGAATCATCACGATGGGCTGTCGTTGGCGCCCTCAGACGGCGAACAGCGAATCCAGGTTCGCGAACGACTTCATCTCGATGGCATTGCCCGACGGATCGAGAAAGAACATCGTGGCCTGTTCGCCCGGCTCGCCCTTGAAGCGGATGTAGGGCTCGATCACGAAGCGGGTCTGGCGCGCGACCAGCTTGTCGGCCAGCGCCTGCCATTGGTCCATCGGGAGGATGGCGCCGAAGTGGCGCACCGGCACCTCGTGGCCGTCGACTGCGCTGCTGGCCTTGTGGCCGCATTCATCGGGCGCCAGGTGCGCCACGATCTGGTGGCCGTGGAAGTCGAAGTCGACCCATTCGGGCGCGCTGCGGCCCTCGGGGCAGCCGAGCAGGTCGCCATAGAAGGCGCGGGCTTCGGCAATGTCGCGAACGGGGAAAGCCAGGTGGAACGGGATTCTCGCGGGGGATGCATTCATGGCGGCCATCGGTCTGTGAGTTCAGGATGGCCGGACTTTAAGCAGTGCCCTTCATAACCGAAAACGATATATTTTCTTGCTGAACATCGATTTTCTCGATGCTCGATTCGCTCGGGATGCAAGCGCATTCCCCCGGGAATTCCCGGGTGCCCAGCGCGCGGCCGCGATGGGATAGTTAGTTCGCCCTTCAAACTAACTAATTTCTTACACGGCATTTCTTGCCGGGCACACCCTTCCAAGGAGAGACATCCATGCAACTCAAGCACACCCTGGCCGCGATGGCCTTTGGCCTTTCTGCCGTGGGCGCAGTGGCCCAGACCGTGGTCGGCGTGAGCTGGTCCAACTTCCAGGAAGAGCGCTGGAAGACCGACGAGGCCGCGATCAAGGCCCAGCTCGAGAAGCTCGGTGCCAAGTACATCAGCGCCGACGCGGGCGGCTCGCCCGAAAAGCAGCTGGGCGACATCGAGGGGCTGATGTCGAAGGGCGCCAAGGCGCTCATCGTGCTGGCGATGGACAAGGACGCGATTCTTCCGGCCGTCACCAAGGCCACGCGCCAGAAGGTGCCCGTGGTGGCCTACGACCGGCTGATCGAGGCACCGGGCGTCTTCTACATCACCTTCGACAACGTCGAGGTCGGCCGCATGGAGGCGCGCGAGGTCTTCAAGGTCAAGCCCAAGGGCAACTACGTGATCATCAAGGGCTCGCCGAGCGACCCGAACGCCGACTTCCTGCGCGCGGGCCAGCAGGAGGTGCTGGACGCCGCCGTCAAGAAGGGCGACATCAAGATCGTCGGCGACGAATACACCGAAGGCTGGAAGCCCGAGGTGGCGCAGAAGAACATGGAGCAGATCCTCACCAAGAACGCCAACAAGGTCGACGCGGTGGTGGCGGCCAACGACGGCACGGCCGGCGGCGCGGTGGCCGCGCTCACGGCCAAGGGCCTGCGCGGCATTCCGGTGTCGGGGCAGGACGCCGACTTCGCGGCGCTCAACCGCATTGCGCTGGGCACGCAGACCGCGACCGTCTTCAAGGACTCGCGCGAACTCGGCCGCGAAGCCGCCAGCGCCGCCATCGCGCTGTCGCAGGGCAAGCCGGTCGAGAAGGCCGCGCCGTGGAATGCCGGGCCGAAGAAGATCTCGCTGTCGTCGCGCCTGCTCACGCCGGTGCCGGTCACGCGCGACAACCTCGACGTGGTCGTGAAGGCCGGCTGGATCAAGAAGGACGAGCTCTGCAAGGGTGTCCCGGCGGCCAGCGCACCCGCGGCCTGCAAGTAGCAGAGCGAGCCGCAAGCAGCGCCACCAATCCGCGCCGCACTGCCGCGTCCGGCCGGCCCATGGGCCCGCCCGGACCGCCGCCGCGCATGTGTTGTTCCTTCGAGAGGATCTGAAAAATGAGCAATCCAACGCCAGGCTGGTGGCGGCGCACGGGCGTCGACCTGCGGCTCCTGCTGATGAGCGTGCTGCTGATCGCCATGGGGGTGGTCTTCAACGTGATGTCGGGCGGCGTGTTCCTGTCGCCCGAGAACCTCTACAACGTGGCGCAGCAGACGGCGGTGGTGGGCATCGTGTCGACGGTGATGGTGCTGGTGATCGTGGCGCGCCACATCGACCTGTCGGTCGGCTCGGTCATGGGCTTCGTGGGCGTGCTGATCGCGTACCTGCAATACACCTCGGGCTGGTCGTGGCCCGCGGCCTGCCTCGCGGGGCTCGCGGTGGCGCTGCTGGTGTCGATCTACCAGGGCTGGCTCACGGCGATGCTGGGCGTGCCCTCGTTCGTGGTCACGCTCGGCGGGCTGATGTCGTTCCGCGGCGCGGCCTTCCTGGTGGCCGACGGCAAGACGCAGCCCGTGAACGACGAGTTCTTCCAACGCCTGGGCGGCGGCTACGACGGCGGCATCGGCACCACCATGACCTGGGTGCTCGCGGCTTTCGTGGCGCTGGTGCTGTTCGCGCGCATGCTGCAGAAGCGCCGCGCGCGCGCGCACCACGAAATGCCCAACGAGCCGCTCTGGCTGGAGCTGCTGCTCACGGCGGTGCCGGCGGCCGTGGTGTTCGTCTTCGCGGCGGTCATGAACAACTACCAGATCGCCTCGAAGGACGCGCCGCAGGGCCTGCCGATCCCGGTGCTGATCTGGGCCGTGGTGGCGATCGTGCTGTCGTTCATCGTGCACCGCACGCGCTTCGGCCGCTACGTGTTCGCGATGGGCGGCAACCCCGATGCGGCGGCGCTGGTGGGCATTCCGGTCAAGCGCGTCACGCTGATGCTGTTCGCGCTGCTCGCGGTGCTGGTGACGGTGGCGGCCATCGTGTCGATCGCGCGGCTCAACGCGGGCACCAACTCGCTCGGCACGGGCATGGAGCTGTACGTGATCGCGGCCGCGGTGATCGGCGGCACGGCGCTCGCGGGCGGCACCGGTTCGATCTTCGGCTCGGTGCTGGGCGCGCTGATCATGCAGTCGCTCGACAGCGGCATGCTGCTGCTCGACGTGCCGATCGGCAAGCGCATGGTGATCATCGGGCAGGTGCTGATCGTGGCGGTGGTGTTCGACGTGCTGTATCGGCGCAAGTTCGGGGAGAACTAGAGATGAAAGTGCGTTGGACAGAGCGTTGGTTGACCAGCGATACACCCAGAGCGTGCCCAGTGCACAGGACATCGGGTGCTCCCCGCAGCGAAATAAAGGAGGAGCCGAAGGCGGGGGACATTCGCGGAGGGGAGTACCCGGTGGCCTGTGCACACGCCCTGAACATCGGAGCCCCGCACGCAAAAAGCGGCACACCGCAAAAGGAATCCAAATGACCACGGTCGACACCTCGCAGCCCCTGGTCGAGCTGAAGGAGATCCGCAAGGCCTTCGGCGGCGTGAAGGCCGTGGACGGCGTGAGCATCAACCTCCATCCCGGCGAAGTCGTCGCCGTGCTCGGCCACAACGGCGCGGGCAAGTCCACGCTCATGAAGATGCTCGCGGGCGCCTACCCGGTCGATTCGGGCGACACGCTGATCGCGGGCGAGAAGGTCCACATCCGCACGCCCGCCGAGGCGCAGGCGCTCGGCATCGAGACCATCTACCAGACCCTCGCGCTGGCCGACAACCTCGACTCCGTATCGAACCTCTTTCTCGGCCGCGAGAAGATGACGCGCTGGAACACGCTCGACGATCATTTCATGGAAGTGCAGGCGCGCAAGGTGTTCCAGCGCCTGAACAAGAACTTCACCAACATCCGTATTCCGGTGCGACGCCTCTCGGGCGGGCAGCGGCAGGTGGTGGCGATCTCGCGTGCGCTGTACTTCAACGCGCGCATCCTGATCATGGACGAGCCCTGCGCCGCGCTCGGCCCTGAAGAAACCGCGATGGTCGGCGGCCTCGTGAAGCAGCTCAAGGCCGATGGCGTCGGCATCTTCCTGATCACGCACGACATGCCCGACGTGTTCTCGCTGAGCGACCGCGTCGCGGTCATGAAGAACGGCAAGCTCGTGGGCACCTACCGCACCGCGGACGTCACCGAGGACGAAGTGCTCGGCATGATCATCGCCGGCAAGCGCCCCGAGGGAAAAGAGCAGGCCCACAGGTGAACCAAGGCAGGGTGGCCCCGTGACCATCGGCGACCAGCAGCTGCTCAAGCGCATGAACCGCAGCGTGCTGCTGCGCCTCCTGCGTGCGCGCCCGGGCCTGTCGCGTGCCCGGCTCGCGAGCGAGAGCGGCCTCACCAAGTCGACCGTGAGCCTGCTGGTGCGCGAGCTGCTCGACGAGGGCTGGCTCAGCGAAGCGGGCACCACCGTTGCCGATGGCCTGGGGCGCCCTTCCACGCCGCTGCAGATCAACGTCGGCGTGCGCGCGCTGATGGGTGTCGAGATCGCGGTCGAAACCGTGCGCCTGGTCTGCGTCTCGCTGCAGGGCGAGGTGCTGCATGCCGACACGCAGGCGCTGGCCGACAGCGCACCGGCCGGCGCCTGCGCGCAGGTCGCACGCATGGCCGCGGCCGCGCACGGGCAGCTCAACGCACTGGGGCTGCGGCTGTCGAGCATCGGCGTCTGCGTGCCCGGCGCGGTGGATGACTGCACCGGCATGGTCCGCTTTGCGCCCAACCTCGGCTGGCGCAACGTGAGCCTGCTGCCCGCGCTGGAAGAAGCCTTTGCCGGGGCCGGGTTGCCGGGCGTCACCGTGCAGCTGCAGAACGACGCCGATGCCGCTGCGCTCGGCGAGTACGAGTTCTCCGGCGGCGAGAGCGCGGACCCGCTGATCTTCGTGAGCTGCGACGTGGGCGTGGGCGCCGGCGTGGTGCTGAACGACCGCCTCTTCACGGGCGCGCAAGGCATGGCGGGCGAGATCGGCCACACCATCCTGCAGCTCGACGGGCCGCTGTGCTCGTGCGGACGCCGCGGCTGCGCCGAGGCCTTCTTCGGCTCGCGCGCGCTCGAGCGCGAAGCGCCCGGCATGGCGCATGCGGCGGCGTTCTTCGGCGTGCTGCTGCAGAACCTGTGGGTCACCTTCGATCCGCGCGCCATCGTGCTCGGCGGCAAGTCCTGCACCGGCCATCTCGGGCTGGCGCAGGCGGCCTTCGAATGGGTTGGGCGCCATGCCGATGCGGCCGGCATGCCCGCACCCGACCTGCGCATCGCGCGCTATCGTGCGCTTGCACCCGCCGTGGGCGCCGCCGCGCTGGCGCTGCACGAATACCTCCGGCCGCTGCAGCCCGATGCGCGCACGCGCCGGGCCCGCGCCGCGCGCAACGACGAAGACCGAATACCTTCTGTTTAAAAAGACTGGCGGCAAGCGGCCGCGATTGCGGTGATGCACGGCGACATGCGCAAACCGCCTACGCGCATCGCCGCGGCCTTGGCCTAGGTTCGAGAAAAAACCTGGAGCCCATGCCATGCCCGATGCCGCTGCGCGCGTTCGTGCGCCTTCTTCCGCGCTGCTCAACATCACCGCTGTCGTCATCGGCCTTGCGGGCCTGGGGCTGGCGGCGGCAGGCGCATGGCTCGTCGTGCTCGGCGGCTCGTGGTACTACCTCGTGGCGGGGCTCGGGCTGATCGCCTGCGCGGCGCTGCTGCCGCGCGGCAGCGGCGCGGGCCTCTGGGTCTATGCGGCCGTGGTGGCGTTCACGCTGGTGTGGGCCTTGTGGGAAGTGGGCTTCGACTGGTGGCCGCTGGCGGCGCGCGGCGACGTGTTCTTCGTGCTTGGCGTGTTCCTGCTCACGCCCTGGGTGGCGCGTGCGCTCGGGCGCCGCAGCGCCGCGGGCGTGGCACCCGCGCGCGGCTTCCTCGGCGTGGTGCTGCTGGCCTTCCTGGCCGCCGCGGTGTTCTCGTGGACGCGCGATGCAACGCGCATCGAAGGCACCATGCCGGCGCCGACGGCAGCCGCCGCGACATCGTCGAATGCCGCACCGGCCCCGCCGAAGGACGACTGGACGGCCTACGGCGGCAACGGCATGGGCCAGCGCTATTCGGCGCTCGACCAGATCACGCCGGCCAATGTGGGCGAGCTGCAGGAGGCGTGGCACTTTCGCACCGGCGACGTGCGCGGCCAGAGCGGCGACCCCGAGGAGACGACCTTCGAGGTCACGCCGCTGAAGATCGGCGAGCGGCTCTTTCTTTGCACGCCGCACCAGTCGGTGGTGGCGCTGAACGCGACCACCGGCGAGCAGCTCTGGCGCTACACGCCCGAGATCCACCGTCCGCTGGCCCTGCAGCACCTGACCTGCCGCGGCCTGTCCTACGACCCGGGCAGCGCGGTGCGGCCCGCACCGGCGGCGGCTGCTTCGCCTGCGCCTTCCCCTTCATCGCCACCCACCGCGGGCGGCGATTGCGACGCCAAGCTCTTCATGCCCACGGCCGACGGCCGCGTCATCGCGCTCGACCCCGGGAGCGGCAAGCCCTGCATGCGCTTCGGCGGCGGCACCGGCCAGATCGACCTGTGGAAGAACATGCCCAACGTGAAGCCCGGCGCCTACTACTCGACCTCGCCCGTGGTGGTGACGCGCTCGCTCATCATCGTGGGCGGCACGGTGCTGGACAACGTCTCGACCAAGGAGACCTCGGGCGTGATCCGGGCCTTCGACATCGACACCGGCGCATTGGTGTGGAACTGGGACTCTGGCAACCCGGACGACACCGCACCCCTCGCGGCCGACCGCATGTACACGGCCAACTCGCCGAACAGCTGGTCGATCTCCAGCGTGGACGAGGCGCTCGGGCTGGTCTACGTGCCCACCGGCAACCAGCCGCCCGACCAGTGGGGCGGCAAGCGCACCGAAGGGGCCGAGCGCTATTCGTCCTCGGTGGTGGCGCTCGACCTGGCCACCGGCCGCGTGCGCTGGAGCTTCCAGACCGTGCACCACGACCTCTGGGATTACGACGTGCCCTCGCAGCCCAGCCTGGTCGACCTGCGCATCGGCAGCGAGACGGTGCCCGCGCTCGTGCAGCCGACCAAGCAGGGCGAGCTGTTCGTGCTCGACCGCCGCGACGGCAAGCCCGTGACCAAGGTCCATGAACGGCCCGCGCCGCAGGGACCGGCCGCGGGCGACCACACCTCGCTCACGCAGCCGGTGTCGGAGCTGTCCTTCGATCCGCCCGCGCTCACGCCGGCCGACATGTGGGGCGGCACCGTGTTCGACCAGCTGGCCTGCCGCATCGCCTTTCACCGGCTGCGCTACGAAGGCCGCTACACGCCGCCGTCGACCGAGGGCTCGCTGATCTACCCCGGCAACTTCGGCGTCTTCAACTGGGGCGGCGTGGCGGTCGACCCGGTGCGGCAGATGGCGTTCACCACGCCGGCCTCGCTGGCCTTCGTGTCCAGGCTCATTCCACGCGCCGACGACACCTCGCTCTACGTGCAGGGCAAGAACCGGCCCAACGACAGCTTGCCCGCGCTCAACGAGAACTTCGGCGCGCCGTTCGCGGTGCAGTTGCGCGCCTTCACCTCGGTGTTCGGCCTGCCGTGCCAGGCGCCGCCCTGGGGCCATGTGGCCGGGGCCGACCTGCGCACCGGCCGCGTGGTGTGGAAGCACAAGAACGGCACCGTGCGCGACAGCTCGCCGCTGCCGCTGCCCTTTGCGATGGGCGTGCCCAGCCTCGGCGGACCGATGATGACGGCCGGCGGCGTGGCCTTTCTCTCGGGCACGCTCGACTACTACCTGCGCGCCTACGACGTGGCCAATGGCAAGGAGCTCTGGCGCAGCCGCCTGCCTGCGGGCGGGCAGGCCACGCCGATGAGCTACCGCGGCAGCGACGGGCGCCAGTACGTGGTGGTGGCCGCGGGAGGCCACGGCTCGCTGGGTACGCGCACCGGCGACCATGTGATCGCCTACGCACTGCCGAAGCGCTGAAGGCTCAGCGCAGCCCGGCCGCTGCGCCCTTGTCCTCTTCGCGCCAGCCGCGCAGCCGCCGGTACAGCGTGCCGCGCGATACGCCCAGCTGCCGCGCCGCCTGCGACACGTTGCCGTCCTGCGCCGCCAGCGTGTCCTCGATCAGCTTGCGGCTGTGCTCGCGCAGGGTCTCGCCCGGCAGCGGTTCCGCCGGCACGTGGTGGGAGGCCATCGCTTCCGTGTGCTCATGCGCCACCAACGGCTCGGCTGCCGCCGCGGGCTCGGCGGACAACATCGCGCCGGCTTCGGCGGGCACCGCCACCGCATGCCTGAAGTCCACGCCATCGGCAGCCTTCAGGCGCGCCTGCACCCACACGCCCAGACCGCTCGCCAGGCGCAGCGGCTGCGCGGCTTCGCGCCTTTCGAGCCGCAGCAGGCTCGCGAGGTCGTGGCCCAGCATCGATTCGACATCGCGCTCGCAGGCCTCTTCGGGCAGGCGCCCGATCAGCCGCGCGCCGGCACTGTTGAGCCAGGCGATGGTGCCGTCGGGTGCCACGCCGGCCAGTGCTTCCATGGGCGTGCCCAGCAGCGTGGGGCTGGCCTGGAAGCGCAGGATCAGGTGGTCGCGCGACTGCGCCTGCAGCAGGCGGTTCTCGATGGTCGTGGCGTAGAGCGCCACCATCGAGGCCGCGTCGAAGCCGAAGCGCCGCGCCTCCATCGTGATGTCGAGCACGCCCGCGAGCCGGCCCGCCACGTCGCGGATCGGCGCCGCGGCGCACTGCATCTGCGACAGCACGTCGAAGTAGTGTTCCGCGCCGTCGACCGTGCAGGCCTGCCCGGTGGTCGCCACGATGCCCGGCGCGGTGGTGCCGACGATGCGCTCGGAAATGTTCACGCCCACGCGCGCGGTCTTGCGCAGCACGGGCTGGTGTGCCGCGGCCGGCTGGTGCGTGACGTGCACCACCACGCCTTCGCCGTCCGTCAGGATCACGCGGCAGTCGGTGCCTGCGAGCGCACTTTCCATGCTCGCGAGTTCCTGCCGCGCCACCTCGAGCAGCTCGCGGTTGCGCGCCAGCGTGGCGTGCAGGCGGCTCGGCGTGACCGCATCGAAAGGCACGATGCGCTGCCGGTCGCTGTGGTTGCGGGCGCAGCGCAGCCATGACTGGATCACCGCCTCGCCGACCAGGCCCGAAGGCCGCACACCCTCCTCGAAGAACTGCTGCCGCGCGAGCGCCACGCGCTGCGCCGGCGTGCTGGAAAAAAGTTGGCGCGGCGCGGTTGCCGTGCCCAGCCGTTCGAAAGCCATGCTGTTCGCCGCTCCTCGCAAATCGGGGGAACCAGGAAAGGGAGATCGCTGCCCCTGTCGAATGTGTTCCGCAATGGAACAGCGCCGGACTGGGGAAATCCCGAAGGTGAACGCGAGTGCGGCAAAAACGATCCTTGCGGCACAAAGGAGACCCACGATGAAAAAGATCCACTCCGGTTTGCTTGCGCTCGCCGGTGCATTGCTGTGCCTGGGCAGCTCGCCCGCCGCGGCGCAGGCCTCGGCCGCCAAGCAGGTGAACGGCGACTTCATCCGCGCCAATGCGGCCCAGAAGAAGACCCCCGACTGGCCGAGCTACGGCCTGGACTACGCCGAGTCGCGCTTCAGCAAGCTCGACCAGGTGAACGCCGGCAACGTGAAGCAGCTGGGCCTGGCCTGGTCCTACAACCTCGAGTCCACGCGCGGCGTCGAGGCCACGCCGCTGGTGGTGGACGGCATCATGTACGTCACCGCGTCGTGGAGCGTGGTGCATGCCATCGACACGCGCACCGGGCAGAAGCTCTGGAGCTTCGATCCGCAGGTCGACAAGTCCAAGGGCTTCAGGGGCTGCTGCGACGTGGTGAACCGCGGCGTGGCGCTGCACGAGGGCAAGGTCTACGTCGGCGCCTACGATGGCCGCCTCATCGCGCTCGACGCGGCCACGGGGCAGAAGGCCTGGGAGAAGAACACCATCGAGGGGCAGAAGGGCTCCTACACCATCACCGGTGCGCCGCGCGTCTTCAAGGGCAAGGTCATCATCGGCAATGGCGGCGCCGAGTACGGCGTGCGCGGCTACGTCACGGCCTACGACGCGAAGACCGGCGAGCAGAAGTGGCGCTGGTTCGTGGTGCCGGGCGATCCGGCCAAGCCCTTCGAGGACGAATCGATGGCGCGCGCCGCCAAGACCTGGGACCCTAGCGGCAAGTACTGGGAAGCCGGCGGCGGCGGCACCGCATGGGACAGCTTCGCCTTCGACCCCGAGCTCAACCTGATGTACGTGGGCACCGGCAACGGCTCGCCCTGGGCGCACAGGAAGCGCAGCCCCAAGGGCGGCGACAACCTGTACCTGGGCTCGGTGGTGGCCCTGAACCCCGACACCGGCAAGTACGTGTGGCACTACCAGGAGACGCCCGGCGACAACTGGGACTACACCTCCACCCAGTCGATGATCCTGGCCAACGTCACGCTCGGCGGCAAGGCGCGCAAGGTGCTGCTGCATGCGCCGAAGAACGGCTTCTTCTTCGTCATCGACCGCACCAACGGCAAGTTCATCTCGGCGAAGAATTTCGTCGACGTGAACTGGGCCACCGGCTACGACAAGAACGGCCGTCCCATCGAGATCGCGGCCGCGCGCCAGAACGACAAGCCCGGCGACAGCATTCCCGGTCCCTTCGGTGCGCACAACTGGCACCCGATGTCGTTCAACCCGCAGACCGGCCTGGCCTACCTGCCGGCGCAGAACATCCCGGTCAACCTGATGGACGACAAGGACTGGAAGTTCGACCAGAACTCGCCCGGCCGCCCGCATGCCGCGCTGGGCTGGAACACCGCGATGTCGATCAACGCCGAGGCGCCCAAGAGCAAGCCCTTCGGCCGCCTCGTCGCCTGGGACCCGGTGGCGCAGAAGGAGGCCTGGGGCGTGGACTACGTCTCGCCCTGGAACGGCGGCACGCTCACCACCGCCGGCAACCTCGTGTTCCAGGGCACGGCCGACGGCCGCCTGGTGGCCTACAACGCGAAGACCGGCGAGAAGCTCTGGGAAACCGCCACCGGCACCGGCGTGGTGGCCGCGCCCACCACCTACATGGTCGACGGCAAGCAGTACGTGTCGGTCGCGGTGGGCTGGGGCGGCGTGTACGGCCTCGCGCAGCGCGCCACCGAGCGGCAGGGCCCGGGCACGGTCTACACCTTTGCAGTGGGCGGCACCGCCAAGATGCCCGACTTCGTGCAGTACCGCATGGACAAGCTGGTGCAGGGCGTGAAGTACGACCCCGCCAAGGTCCAGGCCGGCACCATGCTCTATGTGAGCAACTGCGTGTTCTGCCACGGCGTGCCGGGCGTGGACCGCGGCGGCAACATCCCGAACCTCGGCTACATGGATGCGGCCTACATCGAGAACCTCGACAAGTTCATCCTCAAGGGCCCGGCCATGGCGCGCGGCATGCCCGACTTCACCGGCAAGCTCTCGGGCGACGACATCGAGAGCATCAAGGCCTTCATCCAGGGCACGGCCGACGCGATCCGGCCGAAGTGAGGCAGCGGGGCCGCAACCGGCGCGGGCCGGTCAGCCCGCGAGCCGCAGCTCCTGGATCAGGCCTGCCACGTTGCCCACCTGCAGCTTGTCGTAGATCGACTGGATGTGGTTGCGCACGGTGGCGGGCGAGCGGTTCAGGATGGCCGCGATGTCCTTGTGGGTGTCGCCCCGGGCCAGCAATTCGGCAACGGTGTGCTCGCGTGGCGTGAGGCCGTCGGAGCGGCAGCGCTTGCGCACGCTCAGGAACAGCAGGCGCTGCTCGAGCCGGCACGACACCGCGATCCGCCGGCCCAGCCAGGTGGACTGCTCGATCATGAAATGCTCCAGCAGCGACTGCGGCAGCGCCTGGCGTGGCCAGCTCGGAAACTCTTCCTGCATCAGCGCGACGAAGCTCACGTCGCAGTGGTAGATCGCGCCTTTCAGGTCCGCGATGGCCGAGCCGCGCGGCTGCGTGCCCGAGGCCGGCGAGAGCGTGCGGTCCAGGTGCACCAGGCGGTTGAGCGCCAGCGCCTGCATCATGTGCGGCGACAGGCTGGCCAGCAGGCTCACTTCCTCGGGCTTGCAGTGCGCGTCCGGGTCGATGCGGAACAGCGAGAACCAGTGCATGAAATTGGTCCGCGGATCGCTGTCCATCGTGATGAAGATGTTGTTCTGGTCGTAGCGCTGCACGTAGTCCAGGAAGGGCGCGTACTTGGGGCCGCTCCACCAGTTCGCCGAGTTGAAGCCCCGCGTGCCGTGTCCCTTGCCGAAGAAGCTCGCGGCCGCGGAGTCGAGGTGCTTGAAGTTGTCGTACTCCATCATCATCTCGGGCGTCTTGCGATGCAGGTGCAGCGTGTGCACGTCGATTCCCTCGCTGGCCGTGGTGGCCGTGCCCCACATCGATGCGTCGAAGGGCAGCACCGGCTTGATCAGTTCGAGCGCGGCATCCTGGAAGGCATCGATCGGCAGTTCGTGCGAGAGCCGGTAGAGCTGCAGCAGCAGCGTGCTGAAGTCGTGCAGTGGCTGGCGGGTCATCGACGGAGTTTTCCCGCAGCGGTGGGGTACCGCATCCCATGTTCCGGTGATGCTCCGGCGCGTTTCAAGAATGGTGCATTTGCATCATTTTTTTTCGAAAAGTGAAAGCTATTGTTTGCGGGAACCCGGATCGACCGGGCCCAGCAACACTTTTCGAAGAGCCTCCGATGCCATCACCCATGCCTTCCCTCGCCCACAGGATTCCCCACGCCCTGTCCGTCGTCACCCTGGCGCTTCTTGCCGCATGCGGCGGTGGTGGCGGTGGCGGTGGCGGCGGCGGTTTCGGTTTTCTTCCGCCTTCGTCCGGCGGCGGCGGCGAGCCGCCCGCGGCGGCGGCCACCACCTTGAGCGGCACCGTCGCCACCGGCGCGGCCTTTGCCGGCGCGGTGCTCACGGTGTTCGACCAGACCGGCGCCAAGGTCTGCGAAGTGACCACTACGCCAGAAGGCAGCTACAGCTGCTCGCTGCCCGCCGGCACCAAGGCGCCGCTGGTGATCCAGGCCGTGCGCGACGACCTGACCCTCTACAGCACCACCGCCAGCACCGCCACCGGCACCACCAACGTGACGCCGCTGACCACCATCATCGTGGCGCAGCTCGCGCCCAACGGCGACCCGGCCAAGCTGGCCGCCGCGATCCAGGCCGATGCCGGCGCCGTCACGGCCGGATCGATCGGCGAGCAGGTGGCCAGGCTGGTGGCCGCGCTGCAGCCGCTGCTGACCGCGCTCGATGCGAGCATCGACCCGATGAGCGGCGAGTTCCAGGCCAACGGCACCGGCCAGGACCGCGTGCTCGATGCCCTCAACGTGTCGGTGCGCCCCGACGGCACGGCATCCAACATCGAGATCACGGTGAAGGCGCTGCCCGCCGGCGACGACAGCCCGCCGGTGTCCATCGTCTTTCGCAGCGGCGACGCCACCATTGCCGCGCTGCCCGCCATCGACGCCGCAACGCTGGTGCAGCCGCCCACGCCGGCCATGGTGCAGGCGCTGCTCGAGCGCATCAACGCCTGCTATGCGCTGCCGCTCGCACAGCGCGTCGACAGCCCGATCGAGGCCGACGGCAATGCCTACGGCAGCGCCGCCAACGTGGTGGCGCCGGCCTGCCGCACGCTGTTCGTGGGCGACGATCCGGCCAGCTTCGTGGCGGCCGGCGTGCCCATCGGCCGCGTGAGCGGCGGTGCGCGCCGCTCGTTCGAAAGCCTGTTCCGCTTCGGCCCCACCAACCTGAAGCACGACCGCGGCAATTTCGAGTATTTCCATGCGAACGGCGACATCGCGCTCACCTACCGCTGGACCGACGTCCTGGGCAACACCGACAACGACGTCTTCAACGCGAAGATCGTGGATGGCGCCCTGAAGCTCACCGGCAACGGCAACACCTACCGCGCCTTCGTGCGTCCCCAGCTCGACAAGAAGGACTACCTGAAGCACCAGAACCTGGTCTTCCATTCGGTCGGCTACGCGATCTCCATCGACAACGTGCGCGACGGCAACGGCGACCCGGTTCTTTCGAAGGTGGTGGCAAGCACCGCATCGCTGCCGGGCAAGGAACTGGTCCTGGTGCCCAAGGCCGGCCTGAACTCGCTGGTGCTCACCCCGGACGGCACCCCCGGTTCGGCCCTGAACTCGGCGGTGTGGCGCATGTCCGCACGCTACCTGGACCCGGCGCAGACCGGCAGCCCGAGCGATTTCGACAGCGCCAATCTCTTCGCTACCCCGCCGTACACCGACGAGGAACTCGGCAAGATCGGTGACCAGTCGGTGTGGAAGCTGGAGTTCTTCCGCGCCGACGGCGCCACGCCGAACGTCGTGCAGTACGTGCGCACCTTCTCCCGCGTGCCCACCATCGCGGAAGCCGTGCAGACGCCCCTGGTGGAGCTCACGCCCGCCCTGCGTGCCGAGGTGCTCGCGGAAAGCCTGGGCAGCCCGCGCGGGATCGTCTTCGGCGCCGTGGACCCGACCGGCGCCGAGGCGAACAACGTCGACTTCAGCGCCGACGGCAACCTCGATGGCTGGGTGGTTCCGAGCGGCGCGCTCGCACCCACCGCGTTCAGCGTCTTCGGCAGGGCGCCCGGCGGCGGCGCGCGCTTCAGCGAGTCCGTCACCGTGCGCAGCACCACCCGCAAGGCGATCGTCTACTGCCAGCCCGTCGATCCTTCGGATGCGCACTGCGTGCCGGCCAACAACAACAGCTGGCAGTACGCCCCGGATTCCTCGATCAGCACCTTCGCCTTCACCGCACGCACCGCGCGCCAGGTGGACGTGCGCAAGAGCTTCGAGGCGTGGACCGTCACGCTGCCCTGATCTGTTTTGCTGTCACCATGAAAAAAGCCGCCGGTCCCGAGGGCCGGCGGCTTTTTTTCAAAAGAGCGGGGAAATCAGTCGGCGTACACGCCGGCGGCCTTGATGATCGGGCCCCACTTGGCGATCTCGGCCGAGACGAACTTCTTGTGCTCGGCCGGCTCGGTGCGCTTGTCGGTGGTGATCACGGCGCCAAGGCCTTCCTGGCGCTTGATGAAGCCCGGGTCCTTCATGGCGGCCTTGATGGCTTCGTTGAGCTTCTTCAGCACCGGTGCCGGCGTGCCCTTGGGCGCGTACATGCCGTGCCAAATGGTGACCTCGAAGTCCTTCAGGCCCGATTCGGCGAGCGTCGGCAGGTCCTTGAGAGCCGGCGTGCTGAGGCGCTTGGTCGTGGTCACGGCATAGGCCTTGACCTTCTTGGCCTCGATCTGCGAGGTGGTGTTGGTGGTCTGGTCGCACAAGAGGTCGATCTGGCCGCCCAGCAGGTCGGCGATGGCCGGCGCGGTGCCCTTGTAGGGAACCGGCGTCATCTCGACCTTGAGCGCGCTCTGGAACAGCAGGCCGCACAGGTGCGAGGCGGCGCCCAGGCCGGCATTGCCGAGGTTGATCTTGCCCTTGTTGGCCGCGATCCAGGCCGTCAGTTCCTTGTAGTTGTTGGCGGGCAGCGTCGGCTTGCCGATGAGCGTCATCGGCACTTCATTGACCATGCCGAGGTATTCGAAGTCGTTCTCGACGTTGAACGGCAGCTTGCGGTAGAGCGCCGGCATCGTCGACATGCCGATGTGGTTGAGCAGCAGCGTGTGGCCGTCCGGCGCCGCGCGGGCCACCTTGGCGGTGCCGATGGAGCTGCCGGCGCCCGCGGTGTTGTCCACCACGATCGTCGTGCCCAGGGTCTTTTGCAGGGCTTCGGCCAGATCGCGGGCCACCCGGTCGGTCGGGCCGCCGGCGGAGAAAGGCACCACCAGCGTGACGGTCTTGCCTGCGGGGAAATCCTGGGCATGGGCGCCGGCGGCAGCAGCGGCGAACGCCGTGAGTGCAAGCAGTTTCTTCATGAGTGTCTCTCGGTTGGTGAAATGCAAAAACGGCCGCGATCATAAAGGCTGACCATGACCTGACGAATAGCGAATAGCCCTTAGGCACGGGCCGAAATCCGCCCCTTCCTGGGGCATGATGCGCGCTCGCAAGTCGCGCCTGGGGAGGCGCGAAGAAAAACCACAACACTGCAGGCCCTCGGGCCGCATCGAGGAGGAAATTCCAATGGATCCATGGGTCTATCCGCGCGAGCGCTGGCTCGGCAACATCACGCTCGGGCTCGGCCTGCTGGTCTGGGTGCTGCTGGTCCTGGGCACCCTGGGCATCGCGCTCGTCTACGTGCTGCTCGGCTTCATCGCCTACGTGTTCGCACAGTCGGCCGTCATCGCGTGGATCAAGGGCACGGCCGTGAAGCTCTCGCCCACCCAGCTGCCGGAACTGCATGCGCGGTTCCAGGCCTGCTGCGGCCATCTGGGCATCCAGAACCCGCCCGAGGCCTACCTGCTGCACGGCGACGGCATCTTCAATGCCTTTGCCACGCGCTTCTTCGGCCGCAACTTCGTGGTGCTGCTGTCCGACGTGGTCGACGCCATGGAAACCCAGCCCGACGGCATCAACTTCTACATCGGCCATGAACTGGGCCACATCCGGCGCGGCCACCTCACAGGCCACATCTGGCGCGCCCCGGTGCTGTGGCTGCCGCTGCTCGGCGCCGCCTATTCGCGGGCCCAGGAATACACCTGCGACCTGCACGGCGCCGCCTGCTGCAAGCAGACCGACTCCGCGCCGCGCGCGCTGGTGGCGCTGGCCGCCGGCGCGCAGCAGTGGCGCCATGTCGACCTGCAGCGCTACGCCGACCAGTCGGTGGGCAACAGCGGCTTCTGGGCCTCGTTCCATGAACTGATCGCCGGCTATCCCTGGCTCACCAAGCGCGTTGCGCGCGCCATCGATCCGGGCGCGAAGCTGCCGAGCCGCAATCCGGTGGCCTACCTGCTCGCGGTCTTCGTGCCGTACACCGGCCGTGCCGGCGGCGGCGCGCTGGCGCTGCTGGTGGTGGTGGCCATCATCGGCGTGCTGGCCGCGGTGGCGCTGCCGGCCTATCAGCAATACGAATCGCGCGCGGCCGTTTCGCAGGCCTGGTCCGAAGCCGCACCGGTGCGCGAAGCGCTCGGCAACTACTACAAGCAGAAGGAAGAGATCCCCGATTCCCTGGCCACGGCCGGCGCGCCCGAGACCCTGCCCGGCGGCTCGGAGCTGACGCTCGACCCCGACACCATGGTGGTCGAAGCGGTGCTTCCCAAGGCCAAGGGCACGCTGCGCATGGAGCCCTCGGCCACCGAGGACGGCATTGCCTGGAACTGCGTGGCCGGCGACGACCTGTCCGAAAAGGCGCTGCCGGCCAGCTGCCGCAAATAGCGGCAGTCAGGCATGTCGTAAGAGAAGGTTGCCGCCCGTCGAACCGTCCGACAGACGGACCCGGCGGGCGCCGATGCGCGCCGCGGGCGTGGGCCCTAGGGTGAAGTGTCATTGCCATCAAAAGAACCACCTTCAAGGAGTGACCCACCCATGCCCACCATCTCTTCTTCATTGGACGGAATGAAGGTTGCCATCCTCGTGGCGGACGGCTTCGAGCAGGCCGAGATGACCGAGCCGCGCAAGGCGCTCGACCATGCCGGCGCGCAGACGCAGATCGTCTCGCCGCTCGACGGCAGCGTGCGCGCCTGGAAGCAGCTCGAGCCCGCCGACACCTTCGAGGTCGACGTGCCGCTCAAGATCGCCGATGCCGACGGTTTCGACGCGCTGCTGCTGCCCGGTGGCGTCGCCAACCCCGACGCGCTGCGCATCAACCAGAAGGCCGTGGCTTTCGTGCGCGCCTTCGTCGAGTCGGGCAAGCCCATCGCGGCCATCTGCCACGGGCCATGGACGCTCATCGATGCCGGCGGCGCGAAGGGCCGCAAGATGACCTCGTGGCCTTCGCTGCGCGCCGACCTGCACAACGCCGGCGCGACGTGGATCGACAAGGAGGTGGTGGTCGACAGCGGCCTGGTGACGAGCCGAAGGCCCGGCGACCTGCCCGCGTTCATCCGCGAGATGACGACGATGTTCGAGCTCGCGCACGAGGCGGCGATTCACTGAGCCTGCGGCGGCCGCAGCGCGCACGCGGAGGGGGCCGCGGGTTCCGGTACGCTCCCATCCCATGGCGGCACCCCCTTCATTCGAGCGCGCGCAGCGCCTGCCCGGAAATTTCGCATGGATCGCGGTGGCGGTCGATGCGGCCCTGTTCATGGCGGGCATGGCGGCGCAGCTGCTGCCTCTCTCGCCGCACGGCGAGCAGATGCGCGGCGTGTATGCGCAACCCGGCGTCTGGGTGCCGCTGCTGTCGCGCGTCGTCACGGTATGGCTGCTGGCGGCCACGCTGGCGTGGTGCCATGCGCGCAAGGCGCTCGACGAACGCGGCGCGGCCCGCATCGCGCAGCTTCGCGGGGCCGGCAGCCGCTTCGCTGCCGTGTTCCTTGCGGTGATGGTCGTCAACATGCTTGCATTGACGCCGCTGTTCTACCAGGCGCAACTGCTTTTCATGCCCGGTGGACCGCTGCACGAACGCGTCGGCATGTACGGCCTGCGCCCGTTCATGGCCGTGTCGATGTTCGTCCAGTCGGCCATCCAGATGCTCGTGCTCGTCGCGGGCGTGTGGCTGGCCGCCCGCTTCGCGCTGCGCGAGCGCGGCATCGCGCCCGTGGATGTGTCGCGCGGCGCCGCGGACGATGGCGGTGCGGGCATGGCACCGTCGCGTCGCGCGGTGGCACTCGTGGCCGCTGCCACCTTCGTCTCGCTGCAGGTGTGGATCGGCCATGTGGCAAGCGGCTGGGTCGACACCTCGAGGGACTCGGACCTGGTGCCGCTTCTGCTCGGCTGGTTCGCGGTGCCGTTGCTGGTCTGGGCGCTGGCGTTCTGGGGCGGCTGGCTCGGCGCCGCGCCAGGGCCTGTGCAGACGCGTCCGTTCCGCGCCGTGGCGGCCGCGGTGTCGGCCTTCGTGCTGCTGCAGGTGGTCTGCGCCGCCCTCGCGCTCGGCGGGCTGTGGTGGATCGCGAGCGCGAGCTTCTCGGGTGTGAGCAGCGGCGTCCGCCTCGCGGCGCTCGCCGTCGCGCTGGCGGCGATCTACCTGGTGCTGCTGGTGCTGGCGATGCGCGCGCTCACGCGCCGGTTCTACCGCCGCTACTTGTAGCTGCGCGCGTCCTCGATCACCTTGCCGTCGTTCGGCAGCGTGCCCGGCGCCACCAGCTCGATGGTGCCGCGCAGCTTGGTCACTTCGCGCACCGCATCGGCAATGCGTGCCTCGAGCCCGGCCGGCGCACCGGCTGCGCATTCGAGCCTGAAGATCATCTGGTCGTCGCCCATCTCGCCCGAGACCACGAGGCGCGCGCGCTGCACTTCCGGAAAGCGGCGCGCGATCTCCGCCACCTGCGAGGGGTGCACGAACATGCCGCGCACCTTGGTGGTCTGGTCGGCGCGGCCGAGCCAGCCCTTGATGCGCTTGTTGGTGCGGCCGGTGGGGCAGGTGCCCGCGAGCACGGCGGAAAGATCGCCGGTGCCGAAGCGCACCAGCGGATAGTCGGGGTTGAAGGTGGTCACGACGATCTCGCCGACCTCGCCATCGGGCACCGGGTCGCCGGTGCCGGGGCGCACGATTTCGACCAGCACGCCTTCATCGAGCACCAGGCCTTCGCGCGCGCTGGTCTCGTAGGCAATCAGGCCCAGGTCGGCGGTGGCGTAGCACTGCGTGCCCTGCACGCCATGCGCGGCGATCCAGTCGTGCAGGCTCGGGGGAAAGGCCTCGCCCGACACCAGCGCCTTGGTGAGCGAGGGCAGCTCCAGGCCTTTCTCCTCGGCTTTTTCCAGGAGGATCTTGAGGAAGCTCGGCGTGCCCGCATAGCCCTCGGGCTTCAGGTCGGCCATGGCTTCGAGTTGCTGCTCGGTCTGGCCGGTGCCCCCCGCGAACACGGTGCAGCCGATGGCCCGCGCGCCGCTTTCCATGATGGAGCCGGCGGGCGTCATGTGATAGCTGAAGCTGTTGTGGATGAGCTCGCCGGGGCGAAAGCCCGCGGCATGCATCGCGCGCGCCGTGCGCCAGTAGTCGCGCGCCTCGCCTTCGGGTTCGTAGATGGTGCCGGGGCTCGCGAACACGCGCGGCATGCGGGTGCCACGGCCGATGGTGGAAAAGCCGCCGAAGGGGTCGTCGGTGCGGCGCTGTTTCTGCAGCTCGAGCAGTTCGGTCTTGCGTGTGACGGGCAGCTTGGCGAGTGCTTCGCGGGTCGTGATGTCGGCGGGTTTCACACCGTCGAGGATCTTTGCGAACGCAGGCGCGGCGGTCTGGGCCTGCGCGATGTGCTTGGGCAGTGCGGCCAGCAGGTCGCGCTCGCGTTCGGCGGGGTCGCGGATTTCGAGCTTGTCGTAGTGGTCGGTCATGTCCGCACCCTTTGTCTTTCTGTTCGGTCTTGCTCCCTCTCCCGGAGGGAGAGGGGACAACACGAAATGCATGCCATCAAGCCAGCCACCTTTTCCGGCGCTTGTAGCTCTTCACGTCGCGAAAGCTCTTGCGGTCCGCACCGCCGACGCCAAGGTAGAACTCCTTCACGTCCTCGTTCTCGCGCAGGCTCTTCGCTTCGCCGTCCATCACGATGCGGCCGTTCTCCAGGATGTAGCCGTAGTCGGCGTAGCGCAGCGCCATGTTGGTGTTCTGCTCGGCCAGCAGGAAGGTCACGCGCTCCTTGGTGTTGAGGTCCTTCACGATCTCGAACACCTCCTCCACGATCTGCGGCGCCAGGCCCATCGAGGGCTCGTCGAGCAGCACCATGGTCGGGTTGGCCATCAGCGCGCGGCCGATCGCGCACATCTGCTGCTCGCCGCCCGATGTGTAGGCGGCCTGCGAAGTGCGCCGCGTCTTCAGGCGCGGGAAATATGCATACACCTTCTCCAGCGTCTCGGCGATCGCCGCCTTGCCGTCGGTGCGCGTGTAGGCGCCGGTCATCAGGTTGTCCTCGATGGTCAGGTGGGCAAAGCAGTGCCGGCCCTCCATCACCTGGATCAGGCCGCGCTTGACCAGCTCGGAGGGCGACAGCGCCTCGATGCGCTCGCCGCGCAGCTCGATGCTGCCCTTGGTCACCGCACCGCGCTCGCCGGCCAGCAGGTTGGACACCGCGCGCAGCGTGGTTGTCTTGCCGGCACCGTTGCCACCCAGCAGCGCCACGATGCCGCCCTCGGGCACCACGAGCGAGACGCCCTTGAGCACCAGGATCACGTGGTTGTAGATGACCTCGATGCCGTTGACGTTGAGGACGATGCTGGGTGAACTCATGGTGCTTCCGGGGACTGGCGAAGACGGTGGACGGGCTTAGCTCTGGCAGTCGGCGGGCGTGCGCGCCGTGAGCTTCTTCTCGGCTGCGTACTTGGCCGCGGTCGACTTCACGAGCGGCTTGATGATCTGCTCGTCGGCCTGCAGCCAGTCGGACGTGAACTTCCATGCCTTGCCGTCCCAGGTGTGGATGCGCGCCCAGGCCGCACCCATGTGGTCGGTGCACGAGGTGCTGATCGGGCGCATCACGCCGGCAAAGCCCAGGCCGTCGAGCTTGGCCTGCGTGAGGTTGAGGTTCTCCAGGCCCCAGCGCACCTGTTCGCCCGTCATGACCTTGCCTTTGCCGAAGCGTTCCTGTGCAGAGCGGATGCCCTCCACGCCGAGCATCGCGCTCATGGCTCCGCGCATGTAGAGCACCTGCCCCACTTCTTCCTTCGGACCGGTGCCCTGGTTCTTGTCGTGCAGCATCGAGACCACGTCCTTCACGAGCTTGGACTGCGGCTCGGCGCCGTGCTGCATGGTCACGGCGTTGTAGCCCTTGGCGCCGTCGCCCACGTCCTTCACGTCGGGTTCGGCGCCGGCCCACCACACGCCGTACATCTTCTCGCGCGCGAAGCCGGTGGCCTGCGCTTCCTTGAGCGCGGTGGAATTCATCACGCCCCAGCCCCACAGCAGGACGTAGTCGGGCCGTGCCTGGCGCACCTGCAGCCAGGTGGCCTTCTGCTCCACGCCCGGCGCCGTCACCGGCAGCAGCTGCAGGTCGAAGCCGTGCATCTTCGCGCGCTCCTGCAGCAGCGGGATCGGCTCCTTGCCGTAGGGGCTGTCGTGATAGATCAGCGCGATCTTCTTGCCCTTGAGCTTGTCGAGCCCGCCTTCCTTCTTGGCGATGGCCTGGATGATCGCGTCGGCCGCCACCCAGTAGGTGCCGGCGATCGGGAAGTTCCACTTGAACACCGTGCCGTCGGCGCTTTCGCTGCGGCCGTAGCCCACGGTCACCACGGGGATCTTGTCGACGGGTGCCTTCTCGGTGATGGCAAAGGTGGCGCCGGTGGACAGCGGCTGCACCAGCGAGGCGCCGCCGTTCTTGCCCTTCAGGCGCTCGTAGCACTCCACGCTGCGCGCCGTGTCGTAGCCGGTCTCGCATTCCTCGAAGGAGATCTTCACGCCGTTGATGCCGCCGCGCGCGTTCACCAGCTTGAGGTAGTCGACATAGCCATTGGCCCAGGGCGTTCCGTTCGGCGCATAGGCGCCGGTGCGGTACGACAGCACGGGAATGAACTGCTCATTGGCCTGCGCGAAGGCAGGGGCCGCGCCTGCCAGCGCGGATGCGGCGGCCACGGCGAGTGCGAGTGATTTCAGCTTCATGGTTGTCTCCTGGTTTTGTATGGGAAAGTCACGCTCGAAAAAAGCATTGCTGTCATCAATGAGGGAAGGGCCACAGCCGCAGCTTCTGCTTGCCCGTGGACCACAGCTTGGCCAGCCCGTGCGGCTCGACGATCAGGAACCACACGATGAGTCCGCCGAAGATCATCAGCTCCGCATGCGCGATGCCGACGGTCGAGATCTGCGCGCCGAACCAGCCGGCAATGACCGGCAGCGCCTGGTTCAGCACGATCGGCAGCACGGTGATGAAGGCCGCGCCGAAGAAGGCCCCGGTGATTGAGCCGAGCCCGCCGATGATCACCATGAAGAGCAGCCGGAACGACTGGTCGACCGAGAACGCCGCCGGCTCCCAGGCGCCCAGGTAGACGAAGGCCCAGAGCGCGCCGGCCACGCCGATGATGAACGAGCTGACCGCGAAGGCGCTGAGCTTGGCGTACATCGGACGGATGCCGATCACCGCGGCCGCCACGTCCATGTCGCGGATCGCCATCCACTCGCGGCCGATGGCACCGCGCACCAGGTTCTTGGTCAGCACGGCGATCACCACCAGCATCGCGAGGCAGAACAGGTACTTGCTCGCAGCGCTCTCGATCGGCCAGCCGAAGACCTGCAGGTTCGACACCGACACCGAGCCCGAGGGCGTGTCGAGCGTGAACCACTTGATGCGCAGGAACATCCAGTCGCTGAAGAACTGCGCCGCCAGCGTGGCCACCGCGAGGTAGAGGCCCTTCACGCGCAGGCTGGGCAGCCCGAACAGGATGCCGAACAGCGTGGCGCACAGGCCGCCCAGGATCAGCGCGGGAATCAGCGGCAGCCCCGGGAAGCGCACGAAGAAGTTGTAGGCACCGTAGGCGCCCACCGCCATGAAGGCGCCCGAGCCCAGCGAGATCTGGCCGCAGTAGCCCACCAGCACGTTCACGCCCAGCGCCGCCAGCGAGATGATCACGAACGGGATCAGGATCGCGCGCATCAGGTAGTCGCTGGCCAGGAAGGGCACCACCGCGAACGCGAAGATCAGCAGCAGGCCGATCGCCACGCGGTCCTGCAGGATCGGGAAGACCTGCTGGTCGGCGCGGTAGCTGGTCTTGAACTGCCCGTTTTCTCTATAGAACATGTTCAAACCCGATCAATGATTTTTTGGTTACGGCCCGCTGCGCTTAACTTGCTTTGCAAGTTAGCCTGCACCGAAAAATTGTTGATCTCGTATTTCATACGCGATCAATAATTTTCTCGCCGAAGAGGCCTTGTGGCCGGAACAGCAGGAACACCAGCGCCAGCACGTAGGCGAACCAGATCTCGATGCCGCCGCCCACGTACGGGCCCAGGTACACCTCCGAGAGCTTCTCGCCCACGCCGATGATCAGCCCGCCGATGATGGCGCCCGGCACCGAGGTGAGGCCCCCGAGGATCACCACCGGCAGCGCGCGCAGCGCCACCGTGGTGAGCGAGAACTGCACGCCGAGCTTGCTGCCCCAGATCATTCCGGCCACCAGCGCCACCACGCCGGCCACGCACCACACGATGACCCAGATGCGCGTGAGCGGAATGCCGATCGACTGCGCGGCCTGGTGGTCGTCGGCCACCGCGCGCAGTGCGCGGCCGGTGCCGGTCTTCTGGAAGAACAGCGAGAGCAGCGCCACCAGCGCGGCCGCGATCGCGGCGGCGTACAAGTCTTCCTTGTTGATCAGGATGCCGCCCTCGAACACCTTGTCGAGCAGGAAGATCGGATCCTTCGGCATGCCGATGTCGATCTTGTAGATGTTGCTGCCGAACAGCGTCTGGCCCGCGCCGTCCAGGAAGTAGGCGATGCCGAGCGTGGCCATCAGCAGCGTCGCGCCTTCCTGGTTGACCAGGTGGCGCAGCACCAGCCGCTCGATCAGCCACGCCACCGCGAACATCACCAGCCCGGCCACGACGAAGGCCGCGCCGTTGGCGAACCAGCGGCTCTCGATGCCGGTCCACATCGGGATCCATTCGGCAAAGCGCGCCATCGCAAGCGCGGCGAACAGCACCATCGCGCCCTGCGCAAAATTGAACACGCCCGAGGCCTTGAAGATCAGCACGAAGCCGAGCGCCACCAGCGAATACAGCATGCCCACCATGAGGCCGCCGAAGAGGGTTTCGAGAAAGAAGGCCATCAGTGTTCAACCCCGAGGTAGGCGCGGATCACGTTCTCGTTGCTGCGCACTTCGTCCGGCGTGCCGTCGCCGATCTTCTTGCCGTAGTCGAGCACCACCACGCGGTCCGAAATGTCCATCACCACGCCCATGTCGTGCTCGATCAGCACGATGGTGCTGCCGAATTCGTCGTTCACGTCGAGGATGAAGCGGCTCATGTCCTGCTTCTCCTCCACGTTCATGCCGGCCATCGGCTCGTCGAGCAGCAGAACCTGCGGCTCCATGGCGAGCGCGCGGCCCAGGTCGACGCGCTTCTGCAGGCCGTAGGGAAGCTGGCCCACCGGTGTCTTGCGGTGCGCCTGAATCTCCAGGAAGTCGATGATCTGCTCGACGAACTCGCGGTGCTTCGTTTCCTCGCGCTCGGCCGCGCCCCAGCGGATCGCCTGCTGGAAGAGGTTGGACTTCATGCGCAGGTTGCGCCCCGTCATGATGTTGTCGAGCACGCTCATGCCCTTGAAGAGCGCCAGGTTCTGGAAGGTGCGCGCCACGCCCATCTCGGCCACCTGGCGCGAATTCATGTGCTTGAAGGTCTTGCCGCGGAAAGTGATGGAGCCCTGCTGCGGCCAGTAGACGCCGTTGATGCAGTTGAGCATCGAGCTCTTGCCCGCGCCGTTGGGGCCGATGATGGCCCGCACCTCGTGCTCGCGCACGTCGAAGCTGATGTCCGTGAGCGCCTTCACGCCGCCGAAGCTCAAGGAGATGTTCTGCACGTCGAGAATGACGTCGCCGACTTTTCTGTTGCTGTTGCTGCTCATGCGGCCGCCTTCACGATGGGGAAGGTCCTGGCCTCGACGATCTTCAGCGTGGCATTCACCACGCCCGTGCGTCCGTCCTCGAACTTGACCTGGGTCTCGATGTACTGCTCGGTCTTGCCGCCGTAGAGCGCGCTGACCAGCACCGCGTATTTCTCGGCGATGAAGCCGCGCCGCACCTTGCGCGTGCGCGTGAGCTCGTCGTCGTCGGGATCGAGCTCCTTGTGCAGCACCAGGAAGCGCGCGATCTGCGTCTCGCCCATGCCGTCCTCGCTCGCGAGGTCGGCATTCACCTTGGCAATGCATTCGGCGATGAGCGCCAGCACCTCGGGCTTGCCGGCCAGGTCGACGTAGCCGCCGTAGGCCAGGCCACGGCGCTCGGCCCAGTTGCCCACCGCCTCGAAGTCGATGTTGATGGCCGCGCAGACCTCGTCGCGTGCGTTGCCGAAGCACACGGCTTCCTTGATCTGCGGGAAGAACTTGAGCTTGTTCTCGATGTAGTTGGGCGCAAAGATCGCGCCGCTCGCGAGCTTGCCCACGTCCTTGGCGCGGTCGATGATGCGCAGGTGGCCTTCGCTGTCGAGCACGCCGGCATCGCCGGTGTGGAAGTAGCCTTCGGCATCGAGCACCTCGGCCGTGGCGTCGGGGCGCTTGTAGTACTCCTTGAGCACCGAGACGCCGCGCACCAGCACTTCGCCGTCTTCGGCGATCTTCAATTCGATGCCCGGCGCGGCCGTGCCCACCGTCTGCAGCTTGACCTTGCCGTCCTGCTGCAGGCACACATAAGCGCAGGTCTCGGTCTGGCCGTAGAACTGCTTGAGGTTGACGCCGATCGAGCGGTAGAAGCGGAACAGGTCGGGCCCGATGGCCGCGCCGGCCGTGTAGGCCACGCGGATGCGGCTCATGCCCAGCACGTTGCGCAGCGGCCCGTAGATCAGCAGGTTGCCAAGGCCATACATCAGCCGGTCGCCCGTGCTCACTGGCGCGCCGTTGAGGATGTCCGCGCCCACGCGCTGCGCAAGCGCCATGAACTTCGCATACAGCCAGCGCTTCGGGCGCGCCGCGTCTTCCATGCGGATCGACACGGCCGTGAGCAGTCCCTCGAAGGTGCGCGGCGGGCCGAAGTAGTAGCTCGGCCCGATCTCGCGCATGTCGTTCATCACGGTTTCGGACGACTCGGGGCAATTGAGCGTGAAGCCGCCCACCAGCCACTGCGCCACCGAGAACAGGTGGTCGCCCACCCACGCCATCGGCAGGTAGCTCATGATGTTGTCGCCGGGGCCGAGCCTGTCGGTCTCCACGCCGCCGCGGCCCGCCGCGATGAAGCTCGCATGCGTCTGGCACACGCCCTTGGGCCGGCCGGTGGTGCCCGAGGTGTAGAGGATCACGCCGACGTCGGTGGCCTCGCCGCTCGCCACCGCGCGGTCGTAGTAGCCGACATGGGCCTTGTCGAATTCGCGGCCGAGTTCGCGCAGCTGCTCGTAGCTCATGAGCCCGGGCTGGTCGTAGTGGCGCAGGCCCTTGGGGTCGTCGTAGATGATGTGGCGGATGCCGTGCTGCTGGTCCTTCTGCAGCTCGCGGCATTCGAGCAGCTTGTCGACCTGCTCCTGGTCCTCGACGATCACGAAGTCGATGGCCGCGTCCTGCAGCATGAAGACCATCTCGCTGGCCACCGCATCCTGGTAGAGCGGCACCGGCACGCCGCGCAGGCTCTGCGCCGCGAGCACCGCCATGTACAGGTGCGGGCGGTTGGCGCCCACGATGGACAGGTTGTCGAAGGGCTTGAAGCCCAGGCTCGCGAGGCCGCAGGCCATTTCGCGCACTTCCTGCGCCACGGCGCTCCAGCTCCATGTTTGCCAGATGCCGAGATCTTTCTCACGGACGGCGGGCGCCTGGGGCTGGGCTTGCGCATGCGCAAGCAGCAGACGGGGAAAGGTGGGGGCGGTGGTTTGCACAGTGGGCGGATCGTAGGCCCCACTTTGACGTCAGGTTGTCGTTCCAACGACAATCCTAGGGACACTACTCCCCGGAGTTTCCCGATGCCTCACGGCAATCTCAATCAACGCAACGTGCTGGGTGGTTCTATCAAGGACCGAGTTCGTCCCCCTAGCGCTGCCGAACTCCACGGCATTCCGTGGCTGCCCACGCTCACGCCGGCCGAGCGTCGCCGCGCCGAAGCCGCGCTGGTGGTGGGCGAGGCCGAGGTCGGCGACCTCGTCTGCCGCGTCGGCCGCTCGCCCACCTACTGGTTCGGCGTGGTCGAGGGCCTGCTCAAGATGAGCAACGACAACGCCGACGGCGGCTCCGTCACCTACACCGGCGTGCCGCCCGGCGGCTGGTTCGGCGAAGGCACGGTGATGAAGCGCGAGCCCTACCGCTACAACATCCAGGCGCTGCGGCGCAGCGTGGTGGCGGGCCTGCCGATCGAGAGCTTCCACTGGCTGCTCGACCATTCGATCGGCTTCAACCGCTTCGTGATGAACCAACTCAACGAGCGGCTCGGGCAGTTCATTGCGGCGCTGGAGATCGACCGCCTCAACAACCCCGATGCGCGCGTGGCGCGCAACCTGGTCTCGCTGTTCAACCCGGTGCTCTACCCGGGCGTGGGCGAGGTGCTGCGCATCACGCAGCAGGAGCTGGCCTACCTGGTCGGCCTGTCGCGCCAGCGCGTGAACGAGGCGCTCAACGGCCTGTCGGCAGAGGGGTTGATCCGGGTGGAGTACGGTGGGTTGCGCGTGCTCGACCTGCCGGGCCTGCGCGCGAGCGCGATGTCCAACAAGAAGAACAACAACAGCCGCTCACCCGAAACGGAAAACCCATGACCCTCAAAGACCAGCTGCAGATCGTGCCCGCGGATGCGCAGGCCGCCTTCGTTCCGCCGCCCGCGGCGCCCAAGGCCAAGGCCGAAAACGCCGGCCCGACGCTCGAGGAAGCCCTCGCGCGCAACGAGGCGCTCGCCGAGAAGATCGACGCGCTCGACGCGGTGCTTGCCAAGCCGCTCGCCGAGATCCTTGCCGAGCGCGAGAAGGCCGACGAGGCCGCGCTCGCCTGGGACCGCTTTGGCGCGATGTGGATGCTCTCGCAGCGCGCCATGCGCCGCGTGGCGCTCGACCTGGCGGCGCAGCTCGGCCTGAGCGAGGAAGAGGTCGTGGCGCGTGCGATGGGCCATGCCAACGCGGTGCTCAACGGGGCCGACGAGGTCGACCTCGGCGGCACCATCGCGCCGGCGCAGCTGCAGCACATCGCGCGGCACCGGGCCTTCCTGCGCAACCAGTTCCGCACCGGCTGAGCCCGGGCCTCCCGATACCGCTTAACCTCGCGCCTTCGTTCCAGAAAGACTTTCCTCCCGATGACCGCTTCTTCCCATCTCACCCTCATCACCGGCGCCTCGCGCGGCCTGGGCCGCGCCATGGCCGAACAGCTGCTGCAGGCCGGCCACATGGTGCTCGGCATTTCGCGCCGGCAGGAGCCGGAGCTTGCGCAGCTCGCGCAACAGGCCGGCGCCGAACTCATCCAGTGGGAGCAGGACCTGTCCGATCCGGTCGCCGCATCGGCGCGCCTCTCGGCCTGGCTCAAGACGCTCGACAGCCAGCGCTTCGACAGCGTCACGCTGATCAACAACGCCGGCACCGTCGGCAACCCCGCACCGCTCGCGAGCGCGGTCGGTGCCGAGCTGTCGCAGGCGCTGCGCATCGGCCTGGAGGCGCCGATGCTGCTGACGGCCGCCTTCCTGGGCGCCACGCGCGAATGGCGCAGTGCGCGCAAGGTGCTGAACATCTCCTCGGGCCTGGGGCGCAATGCCATGGGCAGCCAGGCGCCGTACTGCGCGGCCAAGGCCGGCATGGACCACTTCTCGCGCGCCGTGGCATTGGAGGAAGCGGGCGCACCGAACGGCGCGCGCATCGTCTCGCTCGCGCCCGGCATCATCGACACCGACATGCAGGTGCAGCTGCGCGGCGCATCGGCCGAGAAGTTTCCGGACCGCACGCGCTTCGTGAGCATGAAGGAGGAAGGCCGGCTCGACAGCCCGGCCACCGCCGCGGCCAAGGTGCTCAAGTACCTGGCGCGCGAGGACTTCGGCCGCAACCCCGTGGCCGACGTGCGCGATCCGGCCTGAGCGCCAGCAAGGCAAGCACACCATGGCCACCGCAAAGTCGATCGACACCGGCGACTACAAGCTCTTTCCGTCGCCGAGGAACGTGCACCGCGTCATCTTCGAGCACCAGGTCTTCGTGCCGTATCCGTACGCGCTGATCGTGATGGACGAGTTCTACTTCAAGGGCCGCTACAGCCTGTTTTCCGCCTGCCGCCTGAGCGACGGCAAGATGGGGCAGGTGGCGACCTTCGAGCTGGCATCGGACGTCGACATCTTCAACAAGAAGTTCACGCCGGACTGACCCGGCGCTACAGCAGGAACCGGTCGCGCTGCGCCTGCGCACATCCGCCCATCACGGCCAGCGCGCGCTCCACCGCCGGGGTGCCCAGAACGAAGGGATTCGCGGCCGGCGCGGGCTGCTGCCGCAGGGCGGCGAGCTTGGCCTGCGAGCCGTCGATGTTCGAATGGTTCGACAGCATCACGTCGATGCGCTGGCTCTGCGCGATGGCACCCATGCGCTGCGTGGCGCCGATGTAGGCGTCCAGCCGCGGCACGTCCTTGCCGAAATTGAAGCCGGTGCCGCCCCAGAGCATTGCGCGGTGCTTGCGCCCGCCCGCGCTCACGTCGAACACCGGCGAGATCGTGCCCATGGTGTGGCCCGGCGTGAGGTACAGCGTGACGCTGGTGTCGCCGAGCGTGACGCGGTCGCCGTCCTTCGCCGAGATGTCGCGCTTGGGCGGCGCGCCCCAGATCGGCGTCGCGAATTCGAGCCTGGTCTCGGTCATGGTCCAGTCGGCCTCGCTCATCACCACGCGCGCGCGGTACTTCTGCGCGAGGTAGCCGGCACCGCCGTAGTGGTCGCCGTGGCCGTGCGTCACGATCACGTACTTGATCTGCGCCGGGTCGAGCCCGAGCTTGCGCATGCCGCCTTCGATCAGCGACGCGGCCTCGGCCTGGGTGTTGAGCGCATCGATCAGGATGATGCCCTGCGAGGTCTTGATCGCCCAGGCGCTGACCCAGTCGGCACCCACGAAATACAGGTTATCGAAGGCCTGGCCCGGCGGCGGCGCGGGCCGGTTGATGAAGCCGGTGAGGCTCTTGTCGAGCGCGTCCTGCGGCGGCCGGGCGGCAGGGGCGGGCTGGCACAAGGTCAGCAGGGCCTTGAGGTCGGTGCCGGCCGCGCGCGTGGCGGTGGCGACATGGGCCGCCACGCTGGCCTCCGACGGGGTGGCTGGCAGCGCTGCGGTGGTGCCGGCCGGCGTCAGCGCGCAGCCCTGCACCAGGGCGGCCACCGCGGCCAGGGCGGTGGCCTTCAGCAGAAGGACATTGTTCGAATTCTTGCGCTGTGCTGCCATCGGTGTCTCCATGCCGTCGCTGCGGCCTGTGGTGGAGACGCCATTCTGCGACGGCAGCGCTTATTCGATGGTCGCGCCCGAGGCTTGCACGATGCCCTTCCACTTCTCGTAGTCGGTCTTCAGCAGCGTCTCGAACTGTTCGGGCGTCATGCTCTGCGGCTCGGCGCCCTGCGCGATGATGGCGGCCTTCATCTCGGGCGTGGCCAGCAGCTTGTTGACTTCGGTATTCAGCGTGGCGATCACGTCCTTCGGCGTCCTGGCGGGCACGAAGAGGCCGTACCAGGTCGACACGTCGAAGCCCTTGTAGCCGAGCTCGGCCACCGTGGGCGTCTCGGGCAGCGAGGTGCTGCGCCTGGCCGAGGTCACGGCCAGCGGGCGCAGCTTGCCCGCCTTGATCTGCGCGAGCGCCGAGGGCACTGACGACACCATCAGGTCGACGTTGCCCGCGAGCACGTCCATCATGGCCGCGTTGGAGCCCTTGTAGGGCACGTGGCGCATCTTGATCTGGGCGGCGCCGTTGAAGATCTCGCCGGCCAGGTGGATGGTGGTGCCGTTGCCGGGCGAGCCGTAGGTGACGGTGTCGGGCGCGGCGCGCGCGGCTTTCACCACGTCGTCGAGCGTCTTGAACTTCGAACTGGCCTGCGTGACGATCACCACCGGCGTGTAGGCCACGTGCGCCACGGCCGTGAGGTCCTTCACCGGGTTGTAGCTCAGGTTCTTGTAGAGCCAGGGCGCGACGACCATGTTGTCCTTCTGGCCCATCACGATGTCGTAGCCCGTGGGCGCGGCGCGCGCGGCCTCCGCAATGCCGATGGTGCCGCCGGCGCCGCCGCGGTTGTCGGGCACCACGGTCCAGTGGTTGGCCTCGGTGAGCTTCTGCGCGACCAGCCGCGCGAGGATGTCGGTGCCGCCGCCGGGCGGAAAGGGCACGACCATGCGAATGGGCTTGGCGGGGTAGGACTGTGCCTGCGCGGGGGCGGTGAAGGCCAGGGGAAGTGCCAGCGCGAGGGCCAGCGAGCAGGTGAGTTTGCGGATCATGGGTGTTGTCTCTGTATCGGAGCGAATCGGGTTTGCAGACTTTAGTCCTCGTCGGACACTGCACCGAGGGTGCAGTGTGCCGGAAGCCGAATCGCAGGGTTTTCGTGGTTCGCGATGGCCCTCTTCTCAAGCTGCGGCGGCCGCGCGATGTGCATTCCTTCACGAATTGCACGTGCGCGTTCGCGATGACTACTTTGGGTTGCTTCCTAGCCTGCAACAGCGGCTTACATAATCCGCCCATAAAACGGCCCCCCAGCTTCTGAGGGCGGCCAGGGAGCTTTCATGTCAATGTTCGATCGCGCGAGCGCGCTCGCCCGCGCCCGTGGTTCGTCCGCGTCCATGAGAAGGCGCGTGATCCTGCACTCGCCCCTGGGCGAGGCACTGCAATTCCATCGGCTGGCGGGGCGCGAGGCGCTCAGCCAGGCCTGCGCCTTCGACCTGGACCTGCTGGGCAGCAGCAATGCGCTGGACCCCCAGGCCATCCTGGGCAAGCCCGCCACCGTCATGATGGAGACCGAGAGCGGCGCCCCGCGCTACCTGGCCGGCCTTGTCACCCGCTTCGGCCTGTCGCACGAAGACGACCGCCAGGCCTTCTACAAGATGCGGCTGCGCCCGTGGCTGTGGCTGGCCACGCGCCGCTCCGCCTTCCGCATCTTCCAGGACCAGACGGTGCCCGAGATCGTTGCGGCCGTGCTGGGCCGCTACGGCTATCCGATGGAGCAGAAGCTCCACCGCAGCTACCGCGCCTGGACCTACTGCGTGCAGTACCGCGAGGACGACTTTTCCTTCGTGTCCCGCCTGTGCGAGCACGAGGGCATCTATTACTACTTCCGCCACGAGGCCGAGCAGCATGTGCTGGTCTTCGCGGACGACATCGCCAGCTCGCACGCCCCGCTGCCCGGTGGCGAGACCGTGCGCTACCACCCGCACGAGCAGGCCGGCATGACCGGCGGGCTGGAGGCCAGCGAGCGCATCTACGAATGGGCGTCCTCGGAGGAAGTGCGCCCAGGCCATTACTTCAACGACGACTACGACTTCGAGAAACCAAGGGCCGAGCTGTCGCACCTGCGGCAAATGCCACCCGGGCACGACCACGACGACTTCGAGCGCTACCAATGGCCGGGCGGCTTCACCCAGCATGACGACGGCGAGACCTACGCGCGCATCCGCACCGAAGAACAGCTGAGCGAACGCAGCCGGGTCACAGGCCGCGCCAACCGGCGCGATCTCGCGCCGGGCTGCACCTTCACGCTCACCCATCACCCCCGTGAAGATCAGAACAGGGAGCACCTGCTGCTGGCCGTGGACTACGAGCTGCAGGAGAACCTGCAGGCCAGCGAAGGGGTGGCCGGGTCCGAGGGCTCGGTGCAGCGCTTCGCCTTCGAGGCCCAACCCACGAGCTATGCCTGGCGTCCTCCGCGCACCACGGCCAAGCCGTGGACCGAGGGCCCTCAGACCGCGTTGGTGGTCGGCCCGGCCGGCGAGGAGATCTGGACCGACAGGTACGGGCGCATCAAGGTCCAGTTCCACTGGGACCGCATCGGCCAGCGCAACGAGAACTCGAGCTGCTGGGTGCGTGTGTCCACGGCCTGGGCCGGCGCCACCTTCGGCGCGACCGCGCTGCCGCGCATCGGGCAGGAGGTGATCGTCGACTTTCTGAACGGCGACCCCGACCATCCGATCATCACCGGCCGGGTGCACAACGCCGACGAGATGCCGGCCTGGCAACTGCCCGGCCAGGCGCACCTTTCGGGCCTGCGCAGCCGCGAGCTCGGCGGCAGCCGCTCCAACCACCTTGTGCTCGACGATTTCGCAGGAAAGATTCAAAGCCAGCTCAAGAGCGACCACGACAGCTCGAGCCTGAGTCTCGGGCACATCGCGCGCATCGAGGACGTGGCGGGCCGCAAGGACGACCGCGGCCAGGGTTTCGAGCTGCGCACCGACGGTCATGGCGCGGTGCGGGCTGCCAAGGGCCTGCTGGTGAGCACCGAGGCGCGCGCCAACGCCCAGGGCCACATCACCGACATGCGCGAGACGGTGGCCCGGCTCACGCAGGGACGCGACCTGCACGAGAGCCTGGCGCAGGTGGCGCAGCAGGCCAAGGCGCACGAGGCGGGCGACCAGGACGAGGTGGCCCGGGCGCTGAAGGCGCAGAACGATGCGATCAAAGGCAGCGGCGGGGACAAGGCGCACGGCCTCTTCCCCGAATTCCAGGAACCGCACCTGACGCTGGCGAGCCCGGCGGGCATCCAGACAACGACGCAGGGTTCCACCCACCTCGTGAGCGTCGAGCACACCGCCATCAGCAGCGGTGCCCACACCAGCGTGGCCACGGGCAACAGCTTCCTGGTGAGCGCCAAGGATGCGGTGCGCATGGTCGCCTTCAACCAGGGCATCCGCATGGCGGCGGCCGCGGCCGACATCGACATCACAGCGCTCAAGGACAGCATCAACGCGCTGGCCAAGCTGGACATCAGGATGGAGGCCAACCGGATCACCATCACGGCGAAGGAAGAGGTGCTGATCAACGGCGGCTCCAGCTACACGCGCTGGACGGCCGGCGGCATCGAGAGCGGCACCAACGGGCTGTGGCGCGCGCATGCGGCTTCGCATTCGATGGTGGGGCCCAAGAGCGTGCCGGTGCCGTCGATCGAACTGAAGCTCCCCAATCTCGACCTGGGTCCGTACAAGGCCGACTACCAACTCTTCAAGACCGACAACCGCCCCTTCGAAGGCTACGCCTACGAAATCCATGACCGGCACCGCAAATTGCTGGAGAGCGGCGATACGTCCAGGGCCGGCCAGACCCGCCTGGTCAACAGCGAGATGGCCATCGGCCTGAAGGGCTACAAGTCGATCATGCGCGCGAGCGAGCGGGTGACCGAGAACTGGCCGTCCGCGCTGCAGGCCAAGGCCGGACAAGTTGAAGCCCGCAGCGCGCCGGCACCGGGCAGCGCTCCTGGAAGCGAGGCCGCGTAATGCCCGTACCCGCCATCGTCTGGGGCGTGCTCGAGCTGGTCGCCCTCGCCATCACGCTGCATGAACTGGGCGAGCTGGCTGAAGAACTCTACGAAGGGGTCGAAAAATACGGCAAGGACATCGGCAAGGCCAAGGAAGAGGTTCGCAAGGTCATCCAGAGCATCCAGGACGAGATCGCGCAGAAGATCGAGGAGAAGGAGGAAGTCGCAATCCTGCTGGCACTCGAGGCCGCCGACCCGCAGGGGCAGAACACGCGCAAGGCCGCGGGCCGGGGCGCCACGGATGCCACCATCAACGCGGCCATCGAGCAGAAGATTCCCTTCCGCGACGCCATCACCCAGGTGTGCAATGCGGCCGACCGCGTGCCAGTGTGGAGCCTTCGGAAGAAGAAGGGGGTGTCGATCGAGGACCTGCCCAAGGCCAGGCGCAAGGTCCTCGAGGAACTGCTGTCGAAGTCAGTCGAGCAATTGGCCGATGTGGAGTTCGAGGAATTCTTCGTGATCAGGCTGAAGCAGCTGGCGGCCAACCTGCTGTTCGAGTTCGTGGACGAGTGCCTGAGCTGGGCCAGTCCGTTGAAATGCGAGGTCAACTTCGGACCGCCGCCATCCTTCGACGATCATCCGGTGGAGGGCGCCACCAAGCTCCAGCGGCTGGGGAAAATCAATCCGTTCTATCCCAGCCCGTTCCAGTACCAAAAAGGGAGCATTTCGGCCGACCTCATGATCTCGGAATACCGGCATCAGCGGCCCGACAAGGGCAACATCTTTGCCATCGTGGAGATCAAGTTTCAGGGGGATCGGATTGAAGCTGCGCAGTTCGTCGCATACAACCAGATGCTCAGACGAGCCGCGCTCGTCAAGACAGAAAGAGCGGTGATTCGCTTTCAGAACAAGCCCGTGAACTCGGGCGGCCGGCTGTCACTGTTCCGCTACCCTGAGGACATTGCAGTTCATGGGAAAAATGAGCCCGACAAGTCATCGGAGCACGAGAAGAAGGAAGAGCCGAAGCAACAGAAATCGGAAAAGTCCAGCGGTAGGTCGCGGCACAGTAGAAAACGAGGAATTTGATGAGTACAGCGGAATTGTTCCTCAGTCCCGAGGAGATTGAGAAGTTCATCCTCGAGAGCAAGATCGCTCCGCAATGGTTCTATGGCTACCCAGGTCGGGAGTTGGGCATTTGTCCGTACGTGACCTTCTATGTGTACCACCGGCCCGAGGAATACATGGCGGTCGCGGACAAGTTCATCGACATCTGGGAGCGCTTCGGCCGAATCATCGACGAACCCCTCAAGAAGGTGTTCAAGTCACGCACTCAGGTTTGGCTCAACGCAGGAGACAAGCGGTTTCCGACCGATCTTCGGGCCGAAGCAAAGCATCACCAAGAAGAGTTTGAGAGCTTCTTTTTGATGGCCACTGACATGGAGTCGCCCGATTCCTCACCTCTGTGGTCATATTCTGCCCAGGTAACTCATAACCATTGGCAATGCTTCAGCACTCTCAAACTGGTCTTTTGCTACGACTGGTACGAGGACGGCAATCAGGCACGGTGGCACGATTTTGTGCTTGACTGCATCAAGTCGCTTCGGCCCGAGCAGGCGTACATGGGCTACGAGGTGGGAAACGGCGGTCTAGGTGTGAAGCGTCAAGAGGTTGTTTCTTGACGAGTTGAGTCTGGACATGGGCGCGATGCCGCCGATACCGCTGTGCGGGCGATGCCAGTTGTAGTGGTGTTGCCAGCTTGCCAGGGCATCGGTTCGATGGGCCGAGTTCTGGTAGGTCCAGCCGTAGGCCCACTCTCGCAACGCGGACTGGATGAACCTCTCTGCCTTGCCGTTGGTCTGCGGCCGGTAGGGCCGCGTGAAGCTGTGCTTGATGCCCAGTTCAATGCAGGTTGCCCGGAAGTCGCGCGAGCGGAAGGCTGAACCGTTGTCCGTCAGCAACCGCTTTACGATGATGCCCAGGCGGGCGTAGTAGGCCACCGCATTGCGCAGGAACAGGACCGCCTGCGCTTGCTTCTCGTCCGGGTGCATGGCGGTGAACGCCAGCCTGGCGTGGTCATCGATGGCCACGAACAGCGTCTCCCAGCCCGCGCCGTCGACCGAATCTCGCCGATTGCCGGTGACGCGGTGGCTGGGCCGCTCGATGCGCCCGAGCTTCTTGGTGTCGATATGCAGCAGATCGCCGGGTGCTTCGTGCTCGTAGCGCACGACGGGCTCCACAGGCTGCAGGTCGCTCAGCTTGGACATGCCGGCGCGTGCCAGGACGCGGCTGACCGTGGACTCCGAGACGCCCACGCTGCGCGCAATGCGAGCCTGCAGCATTCGACGTTTGCGCAGTTCGACGATCAGCAGGGCCTTGCCCGCATCGATGGCCCTGGGAGAGCGCATGGGCCTGGAGGACGCATCGGCCAAGGCGGCCTCACCGCCCGCAAGGTAACGGCCAAGCCACTTCCTGGCCGTTGGCGCAGTGACGCCGTGTGCAGCCGCGGCTCGCACGGCATCCAAGCCTTCACGAGTCATCTGTTTGACCATCTCAAGTCGGCGGGCAAAGGTAAGTCGGGCATGCTTATGGGTGTTCATCCGGTTGGGCGTCCTGAGTGGATTGGGTGTTTGGCGACTTCCAGTCTCTCAAACCCAATCCGGATGAACACCGGATACAACCTATTGGAGCTTCACATCTAGGCGTGATGGGGGCGTACGAGTCAGACGTGTTGGAGCGCATCTGTGCCGACTATTTCTACGGCATAGACATTGATCATCCGTTCAAGATGGGATTTCATGCCAATGTTCCCGACGAGACTGGCATCGTGCTTCCTTCCGATCTCGGCGCAGGCCTACGCCCGCCCACCTGGTGTTTCATGCTCTCGCCCATATGGCAGCGCAAGCTGGGCAAGCCCGAGCACCAGATTCGCGTCGAGTTGGCCGACCCGCGCATCAAGATCACCGCCATTCCTTACCCTCGGGACAAACTCAACCCTGACGGGGCCAACGGGCTCTGGATCGAATTGGGCGACCTTGATCTCTATCCCGTGGAAGACGGCGTGCCCGATGTGCTGGTCAAGGCCAACAGCCTGATCCGTCCGATCCGCTGCGACGAGTTGAACCTCAACACGCTCGATCCCTGGGACGGTGACCCGAATCCCCGATTCGGCTACGAGAGCTCATTGCGCTGGATGCGCCGCTTCGACGATGACAGCGATTGGCCCAGTGCGGAACAGCGTCGCAAGCCCTCGCCCGATGAAGGCCGTGCCACCGCCTCGAAGAGGAAGCCTCTCGTCCCCGGCGGCGAGCCCTGCCCGCAGGCCGGCTGGTGGTTCACCCCGGCCCAGTTGGACAGCCGGCGCTACTTCGACAAGGGCGAGATCATGCCGATCATCAAAGGCAGTTCCTTCGGCGACACGAACTGGCAGCAGACAAGCGATCCCAAGGACGACAAGTGATGGACCGGCCAGTGGATGGGGCGCCGTTCGCGTTGACGGTGAGGCAACCGGGGCATAAGGCCGCGTCGAGTCCACGCACTCGCGCCACAGCGGGATATCGGCTCGTGCAGCAGCGATACCGCATAGCACTGCTCGTCGTCAGCAGCGTACTTTGGCTCGCCGCCGCACCGGCATGGGCGGACGGCACGGTGAGCTTCCGCGCACACATCTTGCCAATGATCAAAACAAAACCGGAGCTCGAGAAATTCCTGTTTGAAACGTTCAAGATTTCAGACGACGGACTGGGTACACGCATCTCTGACCAAGCGATGCCACACCTCGGTGGGGCTCGAACGGGGCCATACGCGTTTCAGGCGACGTGGCAAGGCACCGAGGGCGACACCCCGGTCACACTCATCATTGATACCGATATCAAATTTTTCGATAGAGCAGGGCGAGAAATCAAGAACGGACGCTTGAAACAAGCAGTCAGCTTTCAGGAAAGTTTCAGCTCTTTGGAAATTGAACCACCGCGCTGAAAGAAGTGAAATGACTTTGAAGTAGTGCGCTTATTCCGTGGATGTTCGGCCGCCCCACGGGCGTCATGAAGCGAGCAGGTAGCGCAGTATTGACATCGGCCGTCGCGAGGCAAATACTCCACCAAATGGTTGAGTATTTTTGGCTCGCCCGCCGCGCGTCCGCCGCGCGATGGGCTTCACAGGAGACTCTCATGCTCGGAAACATCAACGCGGTGGCCAATCTCGCGGTGAAGGATCTCGCCGTGGCGCGCCGTTTCTATGAAGACACGCTGGGCCTGGCGCAGGTCGATGCCGAGGGCGACGAGGTGGTCGTCTACCGCAGCGGCAACTCGCGCATCAACGTGTACCGCTCGGCCTTTGCGGGCACCAACCAGGCCACGGCCGTGACCTGGTCGGTCGGTGGCGACATCGAGCGCCTCGTGGCCGCGCTCAAGGCCAAGGGCGTGCGCTTCGAGCACTACGACATGCCCGGCGCAAAGCTCGAAGGCGACATCCATGTCATGGGCGACATGAAGGTCGCATGGTTCAAGGACCCGGACGGCAACATCCTCAACCTCATCAACGAGTGATGAGGATGCCCGCCGGGCCGAACCCGGCTCTTCAGCCGAAGTTCTTGGCCGCGAAGTCCCAGTTCACCAGCTTGGCCAGGAAGGTCTCGACGAACTTCGGGCGCAGGTTGCGGTAGTCGATGTAGTAGGCGTGCTCCCAGACGTCCACCGTCAGCACCGGGGTGTCGCCGGTGGTCAGCGGCGTGCCCGCGGCGCCCATGTTCACGATGTCCAGCGAGCCGTCGGCCTTCTTCACCAGCCAGGTCCAGCCCGAGCCGAAGTTGCCCACGGCCGACTTCACGAACGCTTCCTTGAAGGCGTCGTAGCTGCCCCACTTGGCATCGATGGCCTTGGCCAGCGCGCCGCTCGGAGCGCCGCCGCCCTGGGGCTTCATGCAGCTCCAGAAGAAGGTGTGGTTCCAGATCTGGGCGGCGTTGTTGTAGATGCCGCCGCTGGACTTCTTGACGATGTCCTCCAGGGGCATCGACTCGAACTCGGTGCCCTTTTGCAGGTTGTTGAGGTTCACCACGTAGGCGTTGTGGTGCTTGCCGTAGTGGTACTCGAGGGTCTCCTTCGAGTACTCGGGTGCCAGCGCGTCGAGGGCGTAGGGCAGGGGCGGCAGGGCGTGTTCCACGGTGGGTTTTTCCTTTCGGGTTTAGAAGAAATCGAATCGGATCAAGGCGCGCTCTTCGGAGTCACCTGGTAGGCACAGCGCCGCGCGCCCGCGAGCACGTGCTCGACGCGGCTCACGCTCACGCCGGGGCCCAGCACCTCATCGAAGAGCTGGAGCTCGCTGCGGCAAAAGCCCGTGCAGGCGCGCGCCGCGGTGCAGATGGGGCAATGGTTCTCGATGAAGAGGAAGCCATCGCCCTCGGGCCGCAGTTCGGCCATGTAGCCCTCTCGGCTGCGGATCTCGGCCAGCCGCTCGAGCTTGTTCTTCAGGCTGCGCGCGCCGCGCATGGCCTCGCGGTAGTTGGTGCGCATGGCCTCCTCGCGCGCGCCGATGAGCCGGTCCATGCCTTTCTCGCCGAACACGCTGATGACGGCGCTGATCATCTGCACCGTCATCTCGGCATGCGTGTCGGGAAAGCGTGCGTGGCCGGCGCCGGTGAGCCGCCATATCTGCGTGGGCCTGCCGCGGCCCGCGGGGCGGCTCTCGGCATCGACCAGGCCCTCGGCCTGCAGCTTGGCCATCTGCTGGCGCACGGCCTCCACCGTGACGTCGAGCACCTTGGCGATCTCGGGAATGCCGAGCGCGCCGCGGGTCTTGAGCGTGGACAGGATGCGGTCCGCCGGCTGATGCGGCATCCAGCCGGGCTTGGCGTCGAGGGGGCGCGTGGTCATCCTTTTCTTTATTCAAAGAGCTTGCTTTGATTATCAAATGACAGCCGAGGTGTTGTCGAGCACTTTGAAAAGGAGGGACGCCTTTACGGTTTCTTTATGCGCCCCCGCCGACTCTGTTCCCCGTTTTTACGGGCGCCTGCCGAGACTCGAGTCCTTGTTTTCGCTTGAGGAGTGATGAATGGACTTCGTCTGGATGGGCGCCTTGCTGGCGCTGTGGGCCGTGGTGGCGGCCATGGCCGTGGGGCTGGACCGGCTCGGCGCGCCGAAGAACGCGGCGGCATCGGCGCAAGGGGACGCATCGTGATCGGCCTCGAAGCGCTCTATGGCTTCGGCGCGCTGGTGGCCGTGGTCCTGTTCGCGTACCTCGTGTTCGCGCTGATCTGTGCCGAGGAGTTCTGAGATGACTTCCTCCGCCTGGGGCCTGCTGGTCCTCTTCCTGGCCGCACTGCTGGTGCTGGCCTGGCCCGTCGGCAAGTTCCTTGCCGCGCTGTGCAACGAGCGCGTGCCGCGCTGGATGCAGCGCGTCGAAGCGCCGCTCTACAAGATCGCCGGCACCAGGCCAGAGCAGTCGATGCACTGGCTGCGCTATGCGATCGCGCTGCTGGCCTTCAATGCCGTGGGTGCGGTCTTCGTCTATGCGCTGCAGCGCCTGCAGGGCTGGCTGCCGCTGAATCCCGCGGGCATGGGCGCCGTATCGCCCGACTCGGCCTTCAACACCGCGGTGAGCTTCGTCTCCAACACCAACTGGCAGGGCTATGGCGGCGAATCGGCCATGAGCTATCTCACGCAGATGCTCGGGCTCGCGGTGCAGAACTTCTTCTCGGCCGCCACGGGCATTGCGGTGGCCTTCGCGCTGATACGCGGCTTTGCGCGGCGCGGCGACGGCAAGGCCAAGGGCCTGGTCGGCAACTTCTGGGCCGACCTCACGCGCATCACGCTCTGGGTGCTGGTGCCGCTGTCGTTCGTGCTCGCGGTGTTCTTCGTGAGCCAGGGCACGATCCAGAACTTCGATGCCTACAAGACCGTGCAGACGGTCGAGGCCACGGCGGCGGGCGGGCAGACGCTCGCCATGGGCCCGGTGGCTTCGCAGGAAGCCATCAAGATGCTCGGCACCAACGGCGGCGGCTTCTTCAACGCCAACTCGGCGCATCCCTACGAGAACCCGAGCGCGCTCACCAACCTGCTGCAGATGATCGCGATCTTCCTGATCCCGGCGGCGCTGTGCTTCGCGTTCGGGCGCGTGGCGGGCGACCCGCGCCAGGGCTGGGCGGTGCTCGCGGCGATGACGGTGATGTTCGTGGCCGCGGTGATGGTCGTCATTCCCGCCGAGCAGGCGGGCAACCCGCTCCTCGGCGCGCTGGGCGTCGACCCGCTGCATGGCGCGCTGCAAAGCGGCGGCAACATGGAAGGCAAGGAGGTGCGCTTCGGCATTGATGCCTCGGCGCTCTTCGCCGCCGTCACCACGGCCGCCTCGTGCGGCGCGGTGATCTCGATGCACGACTCCTTCACGCCGCTCGGCGGCATGGTGCCCATGGTGCTGATGCAGCTGGGCGAAGTGGTGTTCGGCGGCGTGGGCAGCGGCCTGTACGGCATGCTGATCTTCGCGATGCTCGCGGTGTTCATTGCGGGGCTGATGATCGGCCGCACGCCCGAGTACCTCGGCAAGAAGATCGAGGTGCGCGAGATGAAGCTGATCTCCATCGCCATCCTCGTCACGCCGGTGCTGGTGCTGGCCGGCACGGCGGTGGCGGTAATGGCCGGCGCGGGCAAGGCCGGCATCGCGAACCCCGGCGCGCACGGCTTCTCCGAAATCCTTTACGCGCTGAGTTCGGCTGCCAACAACAACGGCAGCGCCTTCGCGGGCCTCTCCGCCAACACGCCGTTCTACAACGGCCTGCTCGGGCTTGCGATGTGGCTCGGCCGCTTCGCGGTGATCGTGCCGGTGCTGGCCATTGCCGGTTCGCTCGCGGCCAAGCAGCGCCTGCCCGTCACCGGCGGCACGCTGCCCACGCATGGCCCGTTGTTCGTCTCTCTGCTGATCGGCACCGTGCTGCTGGTCGGCTTGCTCAACTACGTGCCGGCGCTGGCCCTGGGGCCGGTGGTCGAACACCTCGTGCTCTGGAAATGAAGGAGCGCACCATGACCAACTCAAAGACCTCTCTCTCGCTGCTCGACGCGGCGCTGGTGAAGCCCGCGCTGTGGGGCGCCTTCGCCAAGCTGGATCCGCGCACGCAGTGGCGCAATCCGGTGATGTTCATCGTCTACATCGGCAGCATCCTCACGACGCTGCTCTGGGTGCATTCGCTGAGCTTCCCCGGCGACACCGGCATGAAGCCCGCCTTCGTTCTGGCCATCACCGTCTGGCTGTGGTTCACCGTGCTGTTCGCGAACTTTGCCGAGGCCCTGGCCGAGGGCCGCAGCAAGGCGCAGGCTGCTTCGCTGCGCGGCCTGCGCAAGGACACCTGGGCCAAGAAGCTCAAGGAGCCCCACCACGGCGCGGCATTCCTGCCGGAGCAGGCGCCGAACCTGCGCAAGGGCGACGTGGTGCTGGTGGAAACGGGCGATGTGATCCCGCTCGACGGCGAAGTGATCGAAGGCGTGGCCTCGGTGGACGAAAGCGCCATCACCGGCGAATCGGCCCCCGTGGTGCGCGAATCGGGCGGCGACTTCTCGGCCGTGACCGGCGGCACGCGCGTGCTGTCCGACTGGCTGGTGGTGCGCATCTCGGTGAACCCGGGCGAGTCGTTTCTCGACCGCATGATCGGCATGGTGGAGGCGGCCAAGCGCCACAAGACGCCCAACGAGATCGCGCTCACCATCCTGCTGGTGGCGCTGACGCTGGTGTTCCTGATGGTCACCGTCACGCTGCTGCCGTTCTCGGTGTTCAGCGTGGAAGCCGCGGGCGCGGGCGCCGTGGTGTCGCTTACCGCGCTGGTGGCGCTCCTGGTGTGCCTGATCCCGACCACCATCGGCGGCCTGCTCTCGGCCGTGGGCGTGGCCGGCATGAGCCGCATGATGCAGGCCAACGTGATCGCCACCTCGGGCCGCGCGGTGGAGGCGGCCGGCGACGTCGACGTGCTGCTGCTCGACAAGACCGGCACCATCACGCACGGCAACCGCCAGGCCAGCGCTTTCCTGCCCGCGCCCGGCGTGCCGAAGGGCCGCCTCGCACGGGCCGCCATGCTCGCCTCGCTGGCCGATGAAACGCCCGAGGGCCGCAGCATCGTCGAACTCGCTCGCCGCGATGGCCTGGAGGCCGCATCTGTCGAAGGCGCGCGCTTCGTTTCTTTTACAGCCCAGACCCGCATGAGCGGCGTCGACTTGCCGGCCGCATCCAACAGCCTCGACACCGACGCGGTGCTGCTGCGCAAGGGCGCCGTCGATGCGATCCGCCGGCATGTCGAATCGCTGGGCGGCAGCGTGCCTGCCGAGGTGCTGCGCGCGTCCGAGGAAACGGCGCGCCGCGGCAGCACGCCGCTGGCCGTGGCCGAGGGCAACCGCGTGCTCGGCGTGGTCGAGCTCAAGGACATCGTCAAGACCGGCATCAAGGAGCGCTTTGCCGAGCTGCGCCGCATGGGCATCAAGACCGTGATGATCACCGGCGACAACAAGCTCACCGCCGCGGCCATTGCGGCCGAGGCCGGCGTCGACGATTTCCTGGCCGAAGCCACGCCCGAGGACAAGCTCGCGCTGATCCGCAAGTACCAGTCCGAAGGCCGCCTGGTCGCGATGACCGGCGACGGCACCAACGACGCGCCCGCCCTCGCGCAGGCCGACGTGGCGGTGGCCATGGGCAGCGGCACGCAGGCCGCGAAAGAGGCCGGCAACATGGTCGACCTGGACTCGAACCCGACCAAGCTGCTCGAGGTGGTGGAGACCGGCAAGGCGCTGCTCATGACGCGCGGCTCGCTCACCACCTTCTCGATCGCGAACGACGTGGCGAAATACTTCGCGATCATTCCGGCGATCTTCGTCTCGACCTATCCGCAGCTCGGCGCACTCAACGTGATGCGGCTCGCGAGCCCGTCGTCGGCCATTCTGTCGGCGGTGATCTTCAACGCGCTGGTCATCGTGTTCCTGATTCCGCTCGCGCTCAAGGGCGTGCGCTACCGGCCGGTGGGCGCGGCCGCGCTGCTGCGGCGCAACCTGGCCATCTACGGGCTGGGCGGCCTGCTCGTTCCCTTCATCGGCATCAAGCTGATCGACTGGCTGCTGGTCGCAGTCCATCTGGTCTGAGGAGTTCTTCACCATGAACAACGTCATTCGTCCCGCGCTTGTGCTCTTCGCGCTGTTGGGCGCGCTCACCGGCCTGGTCTATCCGCTGGCCGTCACCGGCGCCGCCAAGGCGCTGTTTCCGTCGCAGGCGGCGGGCAGCCTGGTCGTGCAGGGCGGCACCGCCGTGGGCTCCAGCCTCATCGGCCAGAACTTCAGCGATCCGAAGCACTTCTGGGGCCGGCCCTCGGCCACCGCGCCGCAGCCCTACAACGCGAGCGCTTCGGGCGGCTCGAACCTCGGGCCGCTCAACCCGGCGCTGGCCGATGCGGTCAAGGCGCGCATCGAGGCGCTGCGCGCCGCCGACCCGGGCAATGCCGCGCCGGTGCCGGTCGACCTCGTCACGGCCTCGGCCAGCGGGCTCGACCCCGACATCAGCCCCGCCGCCGCGCAGTACCAGGCGGCGCGCGTGGCGCGCGTGCGCGGCCTGCCGCCCGAGCAGGTGAATGCACTGGTCGCCAGCCACACGCAGGCGCCGCTCTGGGGCTTGCTGGGCGAGCCGCGCGTCAATGTGCTGGCATTGAATCTCGCGCTCGATGAAGGCGCGCCGATGCGCTAACCTGCGCAGCCACCGCCATGCCGCCTGACGCCCGCCCCGATCCCGATGCCCTGCTTGCGCAATTGCGCAGCGACGAGGCGCGTGCGCTGCGCGGCAAGCTGCGCATCTACTTCGGCGCCAGCGCCGGCGTCGGCAAGACCTGGGCCATGCTGAGTGCCGCACAGCGCGAGCGTGCCGCGGGGCGCGACGTGCTGGTCGGCGTGGCCGAAACCCATGGCCGCAGCGAAACCGCGGCGCTGCTCGCGGGGCTCGACGTGCTGCCGCCGCGCGAGGTGGACCACCGCGGCCGCACGCTGGCCGAGTTCGATCTCGACGCCGCGCTGGCGCGCAAGCCCGCCGTGCTGCTGGTCGATGAACTGGCCCACACCAATGCGCCCGGCTCGCGCCATGCCAAGCGCTGGCAGGACGTGCAGGAGCTGCTGGCTGCGGGCATCGAGGTGTGGTCGGCGCTCAACGTGCAGCACCTGGAAAGCCTCAACGGCACCGTCGGCGCCATCACCGGCGTGCGGGTGCACGAGACCGTGCCCGACACCGTGCTGGACGAAGCCGACGAGGTGGTGCTGGTCGACGTCACGCCCGACGAACTCGCGGCGCGGCTCGCGGCCGGCAAGGTCTATCTGCCGCAGCAAGCCGAGCGCGCTGCGCAGAACTTTTTCCGCAAGGGCAACCTGATCGCGCTGCGCGAGATTGCGCTGCGCCGCACCGCCGAGCATGTGGAAGACGACGTGCGCGGCTGGCGCGTCGAGCAGTCGGGCGCGGCCGGCCGCAACGGGGGCAATGGGCAGGGCGGCGAGCTGCAGGCCTGGAACACCTCGGGCGCGATCCTCGCGTGCGTCGGGCCGCACGAGGGCGCCGCGCAGACGGTGCGCACCGCGGCGCGGCTCGCGGGCCAGCTCAATGTGCGCTGGCATGCGGCGTACGTCGAGACGCCGCGGCTGCAGCGGCTCGCCGCCGAGGAGCGCGACCGCATCCTCGCGGTGCTCAAGCTCGCCGAAGAACTGGGTGCGGCCACCGCGGTGCTCACGGGTTCCGACGTGGCCGAGCAGCTGGCCGAGCAGGCGCGGCGGCTCAATTGCGCCACGCTGGTGCTGGGGCGCCCCGCGCCGGCCACCGGCTGGCGCCGCTGGTGGCCCGCCACGCCGGTGCCGATGCCGCGCGCGCTGGCCCGGCGCGCGCCCGCGCTCGACATCATGGAGGTCGGCCGCGCCGACAGTTCGCGCCGCCTGTCGCGCGCGCCCATCGCCGGCGAGCGCGCCGATGACGACGACCACGAGAAGGCGCCCGTCCATTGGCCGGGCTATGCCTGGGCCACGGCCGCGAGCGTCGCGCTCACGCTGCTGTGCACGCCGCTGGCCGCCGTGCTGGAACTGTCCAACATCGTGATGCTGTTCATGCTGGGCGTGGTCGGCGTGGCGATGCGCTTCGGCCGTGGGCCTTCGGCGCTCGCAGCCCTGCTCAACGTGGCGGCGTTTGACTATTTTTTCGTGCCGCCGCGCCTGTCGTTCGCGGTGAGCGACGTGCAGTACGTGCTGACCTTCGCGATCATGCTGGGCGTGGGCCTGCTCGTGGGCCAGCTGATGGCGGGGCTGCGCTTTGCGGCCGGCGTGTCGACCAGCCGCGAGCGGCGCGCGCGCTCGCTGTTCGAACTCACGCGCGAACTCTCCGCCGCGCTGGAGAGCACGCAGGTGGTGGCGCTGGGCGCCGCCGCGGTGCAGGGCCATTTCGGCGGCCATGCGCTGGTGCTGGTCACCGACGCGGCCGACCAGCTCGTGCTGCCGAAGAACCCGCCCGAAGGCTTCGATGCGCAGGTGGCCGACTGGGCCTTCCGCCATGGCCAGCCCGCCGGCCTGGCCACCGCCACGCTGGCGGCCCAGCCCTGGCATTACGTGCCGCTGCAGGCGCCGATGCGCGTGCGCGGCGTGCTCGCGCTGTCGCCGGCGCATCCGCGCTGGCTGCTGATTCCGGAGCAGGCGCAGCAGCTCGACACCCTGGCGCGGCAGATCGCGATTGCGCTGGAGCGCGTGCACTATGTGGAAGTGGCGCAGCAGGCGGTGGTCGAGATGGAATCGGAGCGCCTGCGCAATGCGCTGCTCGGCGCCATCTCGCACGACGTGCGCACGCCGCTCACCGCATTGATTGCGCTCGCCGAATCGCTGCAGACGCTGCCGCCCGAGGCGCATGCCGAGGCGGCGCGCGCCATCGTCGCGCAGGCGCATGAACTGCACGCGCTGGTCAACAACCTGCTCGACATGGCGCGGCTCGAAAGCGGCATTGCGGGCGGCGCGGTGAACCTGCGGCGCGACTGGCAGTCGGTGGAAGAAGTGGTCGGCTCGGCCATCCGCGCGGCGCGCCCCGCGCTCGGCAATACCGTGGTGCAGACCGCGCTCGAGCCCGGGCTTCCGCTGGTCGAGTTCGATGCCGTGCTGATCGAGCGCGTGCTGGTCAACCTGATCGAGAACGCCACCAAGTACGGCGCGCCGCCCATCATGGTCGGCGCGCGGGCCGAGCCCGGCACGCTGAGGCTCACGGTGCGCGACCACGGCCCGGGCCTGCCCACGGCGCTGCTGGGCCGCGAGCAGAAGCTGTTCGACAAGTTCACCCGCGGCGAAACCGAATCGGCCACGCCGGGCGTGGGCCTGGGCCTGGCGATCTGCCGCGCCGTGGTGAGCGCGCACGGCGGCGAGATTGCCGCGGCCAATGCGCAGGGCGGCGGTGCAGAATTCACGGTCACCCTGCCGCGCCGGGAGCCACCGGAACCGGCCGAAGAAGCCCAACTCTGAACCCATGCCATCGCCCACCGCCATCGTGATCGAGGACGAGCCGCAGATCCGCCGCTTCGTGCGCGGCGCGCTCGAGGCCGAAGGCTGGCTGGTGCACGAGGCCGGCACGCTGCGCGATGGCTTGGCCGCGGCCGGCACGCGCCAGCCCGACCTGCTGGTGCTCGACCTCGGCCTGCCCGACGGCGATGGCGTGTCGCTGATCCGCGATGTGCGCGGCTGGTCGGCCGTGCCGATCATCGTGCTGTCCGCGCGCAGCGACGAGGCCGACAAGATCGCCGCGCTCGATGCCGGCGCCGACGACTACCTGACCAAGCCCTTCGGCACCGGCGAACTGCTCGCGCGCGTGCGCGCCAACCTGCGCCGGCCGCGCGCGACGGGCGGCGACGAAGCGGCAGAAGCGGTGTTCCGTTTCGGCGAGGTCGAGCTGGACCGCGCCGCGCGCATCGTGCGCCGCGCCGGCGCCGAGGTGCATCTCACGCCGACCGAGTACCGGCTGCTTTCAGTGCTCGTTGCCAACGCCGGCCGCGTGCTCACGCAGCGCCAGCTGCTGCGCGAGGTGTGGGGGCCGTCGCACACGGACCAGAGCCACTATCTGCGCATCTACATGGGGCATCTGCGGCAGAAGCTGGAGGCGGATCCGGCGCAGCCGCGGCATTTGTTGACGGAGACTGCGGTGGGGTATCGGCTGGTGGTTTAGCTCGCTGACGCCGCGCTTTGTCGGGCGCACAGAGCCCTCACCCCAGCCCTCTCCCGGAGGGAGAGGGAGCAACAGCCGACACCGTCACTCCCCGTCTTGTCCCCTCTCCCTCTGGGAGAGGGTTAGGGTGAGGGCAGCAGCATTCAAGCCGCCACACCCTTGTTCGGATTCAACAAGAACTTCTCCCCCGTCGCCTGCTTCCCATACACGCCAATCGCATCGAGCTGCAGCGCCTCGAGCAACGAGACCTCCCGCGTGTAATGGCTCGCAAACGTGGTCTTCAACTCGGCCACCACGCGCGCCTTCAGCCGCTGCACACCTTCATCCCCGAGCTTCTGCAGGAACGGAAACAGCAGCCACCCGCCCATGCCCCATGCCATGCCGAAGTTGCGCACGAACTCCGTCGGCGAGCGGTCCAGGCCGCCATAGATGTAGACCTGCTTGTGCGTGGTCGAGCCATAGCGGCTGTATTCCTTGGCGCTGCGGTTCAGCGCCGCTTCCATGCAACCGAGGATCTGGCCCGCGAGCTTGCCGCCGCCCGTGGCGTCGAAGGCCAGCGTAGCGCCGGTCTCGACCAGAGCCTGCGTCAGGTCTTCGAGGAAGGTGGGCGAGCTCGCGTTGCACACGTACTTTGCGCCGATGCCGCGCAGCAGCGCTTCCTGCTCGGGCTTGCGCACGATGTTGACCAGCGCGATGCCGTCCTTCTGGCAGATCTTGTTGAGCATCTGGCCCAGGTTGGATGCGGCGGCCGTGTGCACCAGCGCCTTGTGGCCTTCGCGCCGCATCGTCTCGACCATGCCGAGCGACGTGAGCGGGTTCACGAAGCACGAGGCGCCTTCGGTCGGCGCCGTGCCTGCGGGCAGTTCCAGGCACTGGGCCGCGGCCACCACGCGGTACTGCGAATACATCGCGCCGCCGATCGCGGCCACCGTCTTGCCCAGCAGCGCCTGCGCCGCCGCGGACGAGCCGGCCTTGACCACCACGCCGGCGCCTTCGTTGCCGACCGGCATCGACTGGTCCAGCCGGCCGGCCATGGCCGGCATGGCGCGCTCGGGCACCGTGGCCGTCACGACGGGGCGCTCGGGCGTGCCGGAGATCTTGGCGGTGCCCATGTCGGCCGCGCCGAACAGCAGGCCCAGGTCCGACGGATTCATCGGCGAGGCCTCGATGCGGATCACGACTTCGTGCGCCTGGGGTTCAGGAATCGGCTCGTCGTGCAGCGAGAGTTCGAGTTCGCCGTTCGCGCGGATGAGGGAGCGCAGTTGCAGTGCCATGGATGAGCCCCTTGCGCCTCGTGAAAGAGGCAGGTTCGAAGGTGGCCCGGGGCCACGGGGCGGCCAGTATAGGAGCGGTGCGCGAAAGCTGCAGACGCCTTCAGGACACCGCCGGAATCGCCGGCGCATGGGCCAGCGCATGGCCCATCTTCCCTGCATCGAAGCGCTCGATGTAGCGCGGAATGTTGCGCCACAGCGTGTGGTAGCCGTAGCCGCCGCGGAACATCTCCTGCCGCGCGCTCTCCTTGTCCCAGCCCTGCACCGCCATGCGGTAGGCCGCCGCGACCACGCCGGTGCGGTCGGCGCCGTGCATGCAGTGGATCAGCACCGGCCCCTGCTTCTCGGCCTCGCGAATGGCCACCAGCGCGCGCAGCACCTTGGCGTCGTCGATCGACCAGGTGTTGATCGGCACGCGCACCAGGCGGATGCCGCTGCCCGCGAACACCTTCCGGTCGTCGTTGAAGGAGCGCAGGCTCACGATGGTGCGGATGCCCAGCGCCTTCAGCGCCGCCACGTTGGCGATGCGCGGCTGCGCGCTGCGGTACAGCGTGGGCGTGATGCGGTGCAGGTTCTCGACCCCGAGCGTGTCGAGCGGATCGGCCCAGTGCTCGGGGCGCGGCGCGGCGTGCGCCGCGGCGGCGTCGCTGCCGTTCCTTCGCTTGTGCTTCCTTGCGCTCATTTCGCGCGCCGCCAGTGCCGCGTCACCAGGATCAGCAGGGCCACCGCCAGGCCGCCCCAATAGTCGACCGGCGCGCCCCAGATCCAGTGCTTGTGCCAGAACGCATCCACCGCATTGAAGCGCGCCCAGCCGAAGGCCGGGTTGATCATGAACCAGAGAAAGTCCTCGCAGACCCAGAACACGATCAGGCCCGCCACGGCCAGCCCCACGTCGCGCCAGGTCCAGCGTCCGTTGAAGGCCAACGGCGCGAAGAACACCAGCACCATGAAGGTGAAGACCCAGGCGTGGTAGCCGGTCATCGCGCGCCCGCCCCAGAAGATGTCGAGCCAGATGCTGTTCTCGATGCGCCAGGTGGGCAGCGAGGTGGCCCAGCCGGCGCCGCCTTCGATCTGGATCTCGGCGTTGGCAAAGAAGAAGGCCATCACCACCACCCATGCCAGGTAGCCGAGCGTGCGGGCCACGCCCGTCTTTTCCACGGCGCCCGTCATGCGGCTTCGCCCAGCACGTGGCGCAGCACCGCGGCCGCCGCGCGCGGCTTGCCGAGCGCGCGGCTGCGCCCGGCCATGGCCGCCAGCTTGGCGGGGTCGGCCATGAGGCGCGCCACCTTGTAGTCCAGGCCGATGGCGTCGTAGGCGAGCCAGCCCGCGCCTTCTTCCATCAGGAAGCCGGCGTTGTGTTCTTCCTGGCCCGGAATCGGCGAGATCAGCAGCATCGGCTTGCCGAGTGCCAGGCATTCCGACACCGTGAGCCCGCCGGGCTTGGTCACCACCAGGTCGGCCGCGGCCATGAGCTTGTGCATCTCGTTGGTGAAGCCGATGGCCACCACGCGCCCCGGATGGCGGGCGGCCAGGGCCTGCAGCTTGCCGTGGGCCTCGGCGTTGCGGCCGGCCACGGCAATCACCTGCAGGCCGCTGTCGCCGTCGAGCGAGAGCACGCGCTCGACCATGCTCGCCAGGTCGCCGACGCCCGCGCCGCCCGAGGCCATCAGCAGCACCGGCCGCGCGGGGTCGAGGCCGAGCGCCGTGGCGCAGGCATTGCGCGCAAGCGCCGGCGCATCGGGTTCGGAGAAGGCCGGCATCACCGGAATGCCCGTCACGTGGATGCGCTCGGCGGGAATGCCGCGCGCTTGCAGCCTGAAGGCCACTTCCTCCGTCGCGGCCAGGTAGCCCGCCATGCCGGGCACCAGCCACATGTTGTGCAGGTCGTAGTCGGTGATCTGCAGCCACACCGGGTAGTCGATGCGGCCGCGGTTGCGCTCGCGCATCAGCAGCTCGGCGGGCAGGAAGTGGGTGCAGATCACGGCGTCGGGCCTTTCGCGGCGGATCTCGCGCAGCAGGGCGCCGGTGCTCAGCCGCTCGATGCCGCGGCGCAGGCGCTGCGAAGGCGCATGGTGCGGCGTGGCGTCGGTGCGCTGGTGCAGGTAGGACCACAGCTCGGGCGCGCGGTTCACGAGCTGGATGTACCAGTCGGTGTAGACCTTCCGGAAACCGCCGGCCACATGGGCCATGGCATCGATGTGGACCGCCGTGTGCGACGGGGTCGATTGCACCGCGGCTTCGAGGGCTTGCGCTGCGCGCACGTGGCCGTTGCCGGCGCTCACGCTGAGGATCAGGATTTTGGTCATGCGGGTCCGGGCCGTCGGCGGGCCATTGGCGCGCATTATCCCCATGCATTGCGACACATTCCGCGGGCCGCCGCCATCGGCGAAAATGCGGCTGCGCACCGCTTCACCGGGCGTGACCCGCCCCCAACCGACCGCGCCCCCCGCATGACCGACGCCCCCGCCCCGATCCGCCTCAACAAACGCATGGCCGAGCTCGGCCTCTGCTCGCGCCGCGAGGCCGACGAATGGATCGCCAACGGCTGGGTGAAGGTGAACGGCAAGCCGGCCGAAATGGGCGTGAAGGTCACGCCCTCCGACCGCATCGAGGTCGACAAGGCCGCCAAGGGCCAGCAGGCGAACCAGGTCACCATCCTGATCAACAAGCCCATCGGCTACGTGAGCGGCCAGGCCGAAGACGGCCATGAGCCCGCGGTGACGCTCTTCACGCCGCAGAACCGCTGGGCCGAGGACAACGCGCGCTTCTTCTTCAGCCCGCAGCAGCTGCGCGGCCTGGCGCCGTGCGGCCGGCTCGACATCGATTCCATCGGCCTGCTGGTGATGACGCAGGACGGGCGCATCGCGCGCCAGCTGATCGGCGAAGACTCGGTGATGGAGAAGGAGTACCTGGTGCGCGTGGCCTACCACGGCCTGGGCCAGCCCGCGCCCACCGGGCAGCTGGTGCGCATGGACGACGACGACCCCGTCACCACCAACGTGCAGGCGGTGTTTCCGCCCGCGATGCTCGCCAGGCTGCGCCACGGCCTGAGCCTCGACGGCCAGCCGCTCAAGCCGGCGCGCGTCGAATGGCAGAACCCCGAGCAATTGCGCTTCGTGCTCACCGAGGGCAAGAAGCGCCAGATCCGCCGCATGTGCGAGCTGGTCGGCCTGAAGGTGGTGGGCCTGAAGCGCGTGCGCATCGGCAAGGTGATGCTCGGCAACCTGCCCGTGGGGCAGTGGCGCTATCTCGGTCCGCACGAGAAGTTCTGAGCGGTTGCCGATGGCCGTGGTGCTGAGCCAGCGCGCACTGAACCGGGCCACGCTGGCGCGGCAGATGCTGCTGGAGCGGCGCAAGGCGGCGCCCGCGCAGGCCATCGAAAAGCTCGCGGGCCTGCAGGCGCAGGCGCCGAACCCGCCCTACATCGGCCTGTGGAGCCGGCTCGAAGGCTTTCGCCGCGAGCAGTTGACCGAGGCCCTGAAGCAGCGCCGCGTCGTGCGCATGTCGGCGATGCGCGCGACCCTGCACCTGATGGCCGCATCGGATGCACTGGCCTGGCGGCCGCTGCTCGAGCCCGTGCATCAGCGCGGATTGAAGGGCAGCAGCCATGCGCGGGCGCTCGAGGGCATCGACCGCGCGGCCGTGGTGGAGGCGGGCCTCGCGTTGCTGCGCGAAGGCCCGCTCACCAGCTCCGAGCTCGGCCAGGCCCTCGCGGCGCGCTGGAAAGACCGCGAGCCGGCCTCGCTGGCCGCACTCATCCGCAACAGCGTGCCGCTGGTGCACCTGCCGCCCGCGGGCAGCTGGAACGCGCACCAGGGCGCACGGCTGCAGCCCATCGCACAGTGGCTCGGCGAATCCGCCGCAAGTGCCGCACCCGCCACGCAGGACGAGCTGCTGCTGCGCTACCTCGCGGCCTTCGGCCCCGCCACGCTGGCCGATGCGGGCGCATGGTCGGGCCTCACGGGCTGGAAGGCCGTGGCCGAGCGCCTGCGGCCGCAGCTGCGCGTCTTCACCGGCGAGCAGGGCCAGGAACTGTTCGACCTGCCGCGCGCGCCGCGGCCCGACCCCGACACGCCCGCGCCGCCGCGGCTGGTCGCCGAGTGGGACAACCTGCTGCTCTCGCATGCCGACCGCAGCCGCGTGATGAGCGAGGCGCACCGCGCGCGCGTGTTCACCGTCAACGGCATCGTGCGCGGCACGGTGCTGCTCGACGGTTTCGTCGCGGGCGTCTGGAAGATCGAACGCGCGAAGAACAGCACGGCCGCGGTGGTGCTGGAGCCCTTCACGCGCTGGCCGAAGGCCGGCCGGCTTGGCGTCGAGGAAGAGGCCCTGCGCCTGCTGGCCTTCGCGGCGGATGGCGAGGGCGGGCGGCACGAGGTCCGCGTGCTAAGCCCCGCCTAAGACTCCGCCCCTACGCTGCGCCACGGCGCAGGGCACTACCGATCATCCCGATCGCGTGCTAACTTGCCGCCCAAGGAGTCGACACGATGCGTGTGCTGCTGGTGGAAGACGACGAGATGATCGGGCGCAGCCTGAAGCAGGCGCTCGAGGGCGCAGGCTGGTCGGCCGACTGGGTGCGCGACGGCGAGCTGGCGCAAAGCGCGCTCGGCGACGGCGGCTACACCTGCGTGCTGCTCGACCTGGGCCTGCCGCGGCAGGACGGCACCGAGGTGCTGCGCCGCGCGCGCGAACGCGGCGATGCCACGCCGGTGCTGGTGCTCACCGCGCGCGACGGCCTGGACGACCGCATCCACAGCCTCGACCTGGGCGCCGACGACTATTTGCTCAAGCCCTTCGAATTCCGCGAGTTGCTCGCGCGCATGCGGGCCGTGGTGCGCCGGCGCGACGGCGCCGCGCATTCGCTGATCGGCGGCAGCACGATGCAGCTCGACCTGACCACGCGCGAGGTGCTGGTCGACGGCGTGCGTGAGGCGCTCACCGCGCGCGAGTTCGCGCTGCTGCACGCCCTGCTCGAGCGGCCCGGCGCCATCCTCTCGCGCGAACAGCTCGAGAACCGCATCTACGGCTGGGGCGAGGAAGTGACGAGCAACGCCATCGACGTGCTGATCCACGGCATGCGCCGCAAGCTCGGCGCGGAATCGATCCGCAACGTGCGTGGGCTCGGCTGGCGCGTCACCGCATGACCTCAGCGGGCCGCTGGTGGCGCCCGCGCTCGCTGCGCACGCAGCTCCTGTTCTGGCTCGTCACGCTGCACCTCGCGGCGGCGGCGCTCACGGCGTGGTTCACCTTCGTGGCCTATGGCGACCTGGTGCACAACGCGCTCGACGAGCAGATGCGGCTGGTGGCCGATTCCTATGCGGGCAGCGACCCGCCGCGCAGCCCGCGTCCGCTCGACGGCAACGCCGCCCTCGTGCGCGGCGCCTTCGTGGTGCAGCTCTGGAGCGCCGACGGCCGCACGCTGCGCGCGAGTTCCTGGCCGCCGCTGGCCGTGGTGCCGCTGCAGCCGCAGCCAGGCTTCGGCAATGCGCGCGCCGATGCGCCCGCGCCCTCGCGCTGGCGCGTGTTCACGGCCGAGGCCGGGCCGCGCGCCGACCAGCCGCGCGTGCAGGTGCTGCAGAACGAGGACTACCGCCGGCGCCGTGCCCTGCGCCGCGCGCTGCTCGAAGGCCTGCCCATCGCGCTGCTGCTGCCGCTGGCCTTGCTGATCCTCTGGCTCATCGTGTCGGCGGCTTCGCGCTCGCTGCGCGCGGTGGCGCGCGACGTGGCCTCGCAGGACGAGCGCCGCCCCACCGAGCTGTCGCTGGCGCGCGTGCCGGACGAGATTGCGCCGCTGGTGCAGGCCTTCAACCAGCTGCTGTCGCGCGTGCGCAGCGCCTTCGCCACGCAGCGACGCTTCGTGCAGGACGCGGCCCACGAGCTGCGCACGCCGATGGCCGCGATCGGCCTGCAGATCGAGAACCTGCGCGCCCACGTGCCCGCGGGCGAAGCCACCGAGCGCTTCAACCAGCTGGAGGCCGGCGTCACGCGCGCGCAGCACCTCATCGAGCAGCTGCTGAGCCTCTCGCGGCAGGACGCGCCGGGGCGTCCCATGCCGGGCGAGCCGGTCGACATCGAGACCCTGCTGCGCGAGAGCGTGAGCCAGCTGATGGTGCTGGCCGACGCGCGCCGCGTGGACATCGGCTTCGAGGGCTCGATCGCGCCCGTGGTGCAGGCGCCGGCCGCCGAGCTGCGCAGCGTGTTCGACAACCTGATCGACAACGCGCTGCGCTATGCGCCCGAAGGCGGCGTGGTCGACGTGCGGCTGCACGAGGTCGATGGCCACGCGGTGGTCGATGTGCTCGACAACGGCCCGGGCATTCCGGCCTCGTCCATCGGCCGCGTGTTCGACCGCTTCTTCCGTGTGCCGGGCGCGCCGGCGGGCGGCAGCGGCCTCGGGCTGGCGATTGCGCGCACGGCCGCCGAGCGGCACGGCCTGCGCATCGAGCTGCGCAACCGTAATGAAGCAGAAGAGGGCGGCGGGCCGGGGCTGCTGGCGCGGGTGCACCTGCCTGCGGCACCGGTGCCGCTCACGCCGGGCTAATTTCCTGCTCACGCCCCGCTCAGCCGGGCTGCCTAGAGTGCGTGCAGGCCCTGCCACGCGCAGTTCGCGCGATGGCACGCGGCCGGAGACAGACCCTCAGGAGCACACACCATGCGCACTTCCTTCAAGCTTCTTGCCCTTGGTTCCTTCGCCGCGTTCGCGGCGCTCGGTGCCGTGAGTGCGTTGGCCGAGACAACCGACGGCTCGGACTACCACCCGCTGCAGATGAATTCGCCCGAGAACCCCGACGTGCAGGCCGGCGCGATGGCCGCCGCGCGGCCCGCCGACACCGAGTCCATCGGCCAGTCGACCAGCGCGCCGGCCATGAACTCGACGACGCCGGTGTCCGACGTGCAGGCCGGCGCCTATGCGGCCTCGCATGCGACGGGCACCGAGTCCATCGGGCAGTCGACCGCGCTGCCGCTCGTGCAGTCGGCCAGCGGCAGCTGATCAATCAGTCGTCGCTGTTCGCGAGCAGCGCGCGGTAGATCACCGCGCCGATGATCGCGCCGGCGATGGGCGCAACCCAGAACAGCCACAGCTCCGACACCGCGTACGACGGGCCGAACAGCGCCGGGCCCGTGCTGCGCGCGGGGTTCACCGAGGTGTTGGTGACCGGAATGGAGATCAGGTGGATCAGCGTGAGGCACAGGCCGATGGCCAGGCCCGCGAAGCCGCCGGCCGCGCGCTTGGCGGTGGCACCGAGGATCACGATCAGGAACACCGCGGTCATCACCACCTCGCACACCAGCGCGGCGGTCATGCCGTACTTGCCGGGCGAGTGCTCGCCGAAGCCGTTGGTGGCAAAGCCGCCGATGTCGGCGCCGGGCTTGCCGGTGGCAATCAGGTAGAGCACGCCGGCCGCGGCAATCGCACCCAGCACCTGCGACACGATGTAGCCCGCGAGCTGCGAGGCCTTGAAGCGCCCCGCGGCCGCGAGGCCGATCGACACGGCAGGATTGAAGTGGCCGCCCGAGATGGGACCGAGCGCATAGGCGCCGGTCACCACCGTCAGGCCGAACGCCAGCGAGACGCCCAGGAAGCCGATGCCCAAATTGTTGGGAAAGGCCGCCGCCAGCACCGCGCTTCCGCAGCCGCCCAGCGTGAGCCAGAAAGTACCAATGAACTCGGCTGACCACTTTTTGTAGGTGCTATGTTCCATCTGCTCCATCCATTCAGAAGTTGAAAAGTTGCGTGGCCCCGGGGCCATGCGCGGGCGGATTCTAGGAACGTAAACAGCATGCGTCACGCATGTTGTTGCACCTGGCGGAACCTGTTCACAGTTCAGCGGTCTTTTGTTTCTGACACGCGTTGCGCAAACCGCTAAAGGGCTTTGTCAGAGGGTGACGACGATCTTGCCGAAGGCGCCGCGCGCGAGGTGGTCGAGCGCATCGGGCAATTCGTCGAAGGCGTATTGCGCCGCGATCACGGGCTCGAGCGCATTGGCGTCGACGGCGCGCACCAGGTCCTCGAGCGCGCGCCGATGGCCCACGCCGATGCCCTGCACCGTGACGCGGCCGAGCACCATCGCGTAGTACGAAGCGCTGAGCGTCTCGCCGCCGAGCATGCCGATGATCGACACGCGCCCGCCCTGCGCCACCGCCTGCAGCGAACGGTCGAGGTTCGGACCGCTCGCGAGTTCGAGCACATGGTCGGCGCCGCGCCCTTGCGTGAGGCGGCGCACTTCGGCCGGCCAGTCGCCCTCGCGCATCAGTACCTCGGCGGCGCCCAGCGCCAGCGTCTGCGCGCGCTTCTCTTCGCTGCCCGTGACCACGATGGCACGCGCGCCATGCAGCCGCGCCAGCTGCACGCCGAACAGCGCCACGCCGCCGGTGCCGTGGACCAGCACGGTCTGGCCGGGCCGCAGCGCGCCGGTCTCGGCCAGCGCGAACCAGGCCGTGAGGCCGGCGCACGGCAGCGTGCTGGCCTGCGCGAAATCGAGCGTGGCCGGCGCAGCCACCGCCCAGGCCGCGTCGATCAGCACGTGCGAGGCCAGCATGCCCGGGCCGGGGCCGCCCATCGGCACCGCCTCGGCCGGCCAGTGGCTGTCGATCCAGCCGCCCCAGAAGGTGTTGAGCACGCGGTCGCCCACGGCCAGGCGCTGCACGCCGGGCCCGGTCGCCACCACCGTGCCGGCCATGTCGGAGCCGGGGGTGAAGGGCAGGTCGAACCTCATGCCCATGCCGTCGCGGATCATCAGCAGGTCGCGGTAGTTGAGCGACACCGCGCCCACCTCGACGAGGATATGGCCCGGGCCGGGCGTGGGCAGCGGCAGCTCCACCTGTTCGAGCTGCTCGCGGCCGAAGGAAGAAAGTTGCCAGCGCCTGAGCGTTCTGCTTGCCTGCATGAAAAAAGCCTCCACGAAAAAAGAAGCCCTCATGCTATTGGCGAGTCGATCTATCCAGTGGCGGATAATTTTCAACTCCATGGCGCCTGAAAGTATCCAATGAGTCCACGCCTGCAGGGCATCGAAGAGTTCGTGGCCGCAGTCGAGGCCGGCAGCTTTGCGCGTGCGGCGGAGCGGCTGCACGTCACGCGCTCCGCGGTGGCCAAGAGCATCGGGCGGCTCGAAGCGCGGCTGGGCACGCGGCTCTTCCTGCGCACCACGCGCAGCCAGAGCCTCACCGAAGAAGGCCACGGCTACTACGAGCGCTGCCGGCGCGTGCTGGCCGAGCTCGATGCCGCCGAGGCCATGGCCGATGCCGCGCGCAGCACCGCGGCCGGGCTGGTGCGCCTGAGCATGCCGGCCATGCTGGGGCGGCTGAAGGTCGGGCCGCTGCTGCTCGCGCTGGCGCGGCGGCATCCGGGGCTGTCGCTGGAGCTTTCCTTCAACGACCGGCGCGTGGACCTGGTCGAAGACGGGCTGGACCTGGCGATCCGCAGCGGCGAACTGGCCGACAGCGCCGAGCTGGTCGCTCGGCCGGTCGGCGTGCAATGGATGGCGCTGTGCGCCGCGCCCGCCTACCTGGCCGAACGCGGGCGCCCCGGCAGCGTGGCCGAGCTGGGCGCATCGCCGTCGCACGAGGCGGTGTTCTATGCGCGCGACGGGCAGATCTCGCCCTGGCGCTTCCACGACGCGGAAGGCCGGCTGGTCGAAGTGGTGCTGCCCTCGCGGCTGCGCTGCGACAGCGCCGAGGTGCTGCTCGAAGCGGCCATCGGCGGCATGGGGCTGGCGCGCCTGCCGGCCTGGCTCGCGGCCGATGCGCTGGCGGCCGGCACGCTGGTGCGCGTGTTCGAGGAGCCGCGGCCTTTCGGCTTCGAGCTCAACGTGATCCGCTCGCGCAGCCGCTACCTGCCCCACAAGACACGGGTGGTGGTCGACTGGCTGGCCGAGCACATGCCGCCGCTGCTGGCGGCCCGCTGAGCGGCTTTGCCCGCTATCCTCGGGTCGCCTTTCATCCTTCGGAGAACGCATGCGCCCCTTTGCCATCAGGAACGTCGCGGCCCTTGCCGCATGCGCGGGCGCCATGGCCCTGTTTTTTTCCCCAGGCGCCGCGGCGCAGGGCGCGGTGAATGCGCTGTGCAGCACCGACGCGGGCTGGTGCGAAGCCGCGGCCACGGCCTTCACGCGCGAGACCGGCATCCGGGTGCAGCAGGCGCACAAGGGCACCGGCGAGATCGGTGCCCAGCTGCGCGCCGAGGCCGCCAATCCCAAGACCGACATCTGGTGGGGCGGCACCGGCGATCCGTTCCTGCAGGCTGCCGAGCAAGGTTTGCTCGAAGCCTACCGGCCGGCCTACATCAATGACCTGCACGACTGGGCGGTGCGCCAGTACGCGATGTCGCAGAACATGGTGGGCGGCTTCTACACCAGCGCCATCGGCTTCGGCTTCAACACCGATCTGCTCAAGCGCAAGAAGCTGCACGAGCCCAAGTGCTGGGCCGACCTCGTCAAGCCCGAATACCGGGGCGAGATCGAGATCTCGCATCCGGCGTCCAGCGGCACGGCCTACACCATCATCGCGGGCCTGGTGCAGCAGATGGGCGAGGACGCGGCCTTCGACTATTTGAAGAAGCTGCACCGCAACGTCACCAGCTACACGCGCAGCGGCCAGGCGCAGGCGCCCAACGTGGCCAAGGGCGAGGTGGCGGTGGGCGTGAGCTTCATCTTCGGCTTCGAGCGCTGGCGGTACGACAAATTCCCGGTCAAGACGGCCGCGCCCTGCGAGGGCACGGGCTACGAGGTGGGCGGCATCGCGCTGGTCAAGGGCGCGCGCAACAAGGAGAATGCGAAGCGCTACTACGACTGGCTCATGAGCCCGGCCGGCCAGGCGATCGGCGGGCAGGTCGGCAGCCTGCAGTCGCCCGCCAACAAGACCTTCAAGCCCGATGCGCGCATTCCATCGATGAGCGACGTGAAGCTCATCAAATACGACTTCGAGAAATACGGCAAGGCCGCCGAGCGCAAGCGGCTGATCGACCGCTGGACCCGCGAGGTCGAGTCCCAGGCCAGGTAAAACGGGGACTATTGTTTTTCCGGGGCGCAAGCCCCAACTCGCGGAGTTGGTAAGCCGGGCGCCCGGTGGCGGCTGTCCGGCTTAGAATTTTTTGGCTTCGATATTTCTTCTCTTTCCATGGCTGATTCTTCCAATACGAAACTCCCGTTCCAGGCCGAAGTCGCGCAACTGCTGCACCTCGTCACGCATGCGCTCTACTCGAACAAGGAAATCTTCCTGCGCGAGCTGATCTCGAACGCATCGGACGCCTGCGACAAGCTGCGCTTCGAGGCGCTCGACCACCCCGAGCTGTACGAGGACCAGTCCGAGCTGGACGTGCGGCTCTCCTTCGACAAGGCCGCGCGCACCATCACCATCACCGACAAGGGCATCGGCCTGTCGCGCCAGGAAGCCATCGAGAACCTCGGCACCATCGCCAAAAGTGGTACCAAAGACTTCGTGAGCAAGCTCAGCGGCGACCAGAAGGCCGACGCCCAGCTGATCGGCCAGTTCGGCGTGGGCTTCTATTCGGGCTTCATCGTGGCCGACAAGATCACGGTCGAATCGCGCCGCGCGGGCCTGCCGCCCGAGCAAGGCGTGCGCTGGACGAGCGGCGGCGCGGGCGACTTCGAAGTGGCCGACATCACGCGCGCCGAGCGCGGCACCCGCATCACGCTGCACCTGCGCGACGACGCCGACGAATACCTCAACGCCTGGAAGCTCAAGCAGATCGTCGGCAAGTACTCCGACCACATCTCGCTGCCCATCCTCATGGAAAAGGAGGAGTGGAAGGAAGGCGAGAACGACCAGCCCGGCGACATGGTCAAGACCGGCGAATGGGAAACGGTCAACAAGGCCAGCGCCCTCTGGAGCCGCCCCAAGAAGGACATCACGCCCGAGCAGTACGAAGAGTTCTACAAGACCATCAGCCACGACTACGAGGCGCCGCTCGCCTGGAGCCACAACCGCGTGGAGGGCAGCACCGAGTACACGCAGCTGCTCTACATCCCGGCCAAGGCGCCGTTCGACCTGTGGAACCGCGAGAAGAGCGCGGGCGTCAAGCTCTACGTGAAGCGCGTCTTCATCATGGACGACGCCGAGGCGCTGCTGCCGAGCTACCTGCGCTTCGTGAAGGGCGTGATCGACTCGTCCGACCTGCCGCTCAACGTGAGCCGTGAACTGCTGCAGGAAAGCCGCGACGTGAAGGCCATCCGCGAAGGCAGCACCAAGCGCGTGCTCGGCATGCTCGAGGACCTGGCCAGGAAGCAGAAGACCGGGCCGGAAAGCGGCGAGGGCAAGATCGACGTGGGTTCGGGCGAATCGGTGCCGGCCCCCGAGCCGACCGAGGCCGTGACCGACGTGGTCGACAAGAACGCGCCCACGGCCGCCGAAGCCGCCGCGGCCGCCGCCGACGAATCGGGCAAGTACGCCAAGTTCTATGCCGAGTTCGGCGCCGTGCTCAAGGAAGGCCTGGGCGAGGACTTCGGCAACCGCGACCGCATCGCCAAGCTGCTGCGCTTCGCCTCCACCACGAGCGACGCGGTGAGCGTGAGCTTTGCCGACTACAAGGCGCGCATGAAGGAAGGCCAGGACGCGATCTACTACATCACGGCCGACACGCTCGCCGCCGCCAAGAACAGCCCGCAGCTCGAGGTCTTCAAGAAGAAGGGCATCGAGGTGCTGCTGATGACCGACCGCGTCGACGAGTGGGCGCTCAACTACCTCACCGAGTTCGACGGCACGCCGCTGCAGAGCGTGGCCAAGGGCGCGGTCGACCTGGGCAAGCTGCAGGACGAGGCCGAGAAGAAAGCCGCCGAGGAAGCCGCCGAATCCTTCAAGCCGTTGCTCGAGAAGCTCAAGGAAGCCCTCAAGGACAAGGCCGAGGACGTGCGCGTGACCACGCGCCTGGTCGATTCGCCGGCCTGCCTGGTGGTGCAGGACGGTGGCATGAGCACGCAGCTCGCGCGCATGCTCAAGCAGGCCGGCCAGCCCGCGCCCGACCTCAAGCCCGTGCTCGAAGTGAACGCCGAGCACGCGCTCGTGAAAAAGCTCGACGGCTCCGAGCATTTCGACGATCTTGCGAACATTCTTTTCGACCAGGCGCTGCTGGCCGAAGGCGGCCTGCCGGCCGATCCCGCGGCCTACGTGAGGCGCGTCAACGCGCTTTTGGTGTGAACGCCCGGCCGCGCACCGCCCGTGCAGCTGCCGCCCTTGCGGCGGCGCTGCTGCTGGTGATGGTGAGCGGCTGTTCGCACTACCGCATCGGCATTCCGCTGGTGCCCGGGCTCTCGCTCGGGCTCGGCGCCACCAGGGACGGCAATTTTTCCGTCGGCCTGAACACCGGCTGGGGCCCGCTCGGCGCCGGCGTGGTGGTCAACAACGCCGGCGTGGTGGCCGGCACGGCCGGCGTGGGCGTGGGCGTCGGCATCGGGCCGATCGGCACCGGCGTGGGCGTGGGCAAGAGCGTGGTGCTGCACGACCCCAATGCGGGGCAGGCCGGGTACGCGCCTGCGGGCGGCGCCGCACCGGTCACGACGGCGGCGGTGGGGGCCACGGTCCCGGTTTCCGGTACCTCCGGCATCACGGGCGTGGCGCCCGTGGCGGCCGTGGCGGCGACTCCACCGGCTGCGCCGGTCACGGTCACCAAGGGCGGCGTGACCAAGCCGGCCGCCGGCCCCGCGCCGCAGGCGGCACCTCAGCCTTCCGCGGTACGCGTCTCCTACCGCCCGCCCGCCAATGCCGCCGCCGCTCCGGCCGGCAGCCTCGGCACGCCGGGCAATCCCGTCGCGCCTTGATGGCCGCGTCTTTCCAATCATCCGCGCCGCGGGTCGGCGCGAGGGTGCCCCGATGACTCTCAGCACAGAAGCCGTCCTGGCGCTCGCGCCCGACGATGCCTCCGCGAAAGCCGCGAAGGGCCTGCTCGCGCCGGCCAAGTGGCCCACGCTCGGTTATTCCGACGATGCGGTGTGGGGCGAATGCCAGGGCAGCGGCAGCAAGCCCTACCAGACGCAGGTCGACCTCGGCGGCCCGGTGTTCCGCTGCTCCTGCCCGAGCCGCAAGTTCCCGTGCAAGCATGGCCTCGCGCTGTTGCTGCTGCGCGCGCAGGGCGGCGCCAGCTTCACCGCGGGCGCGCCGCCAGCCTGGGTTTCCGAATGGATCGCCTCGCGCCGCGAGAAGGCCGAGAAGAAGGAAGCGCGCGCCGCCGAGCCTGCGGCCGCGCCCGATCCCGCAGCGGCCGCCAGGCGCGACGCACAGCGCTGGAAGCGCATCGAGGCCGGCGTGCAGGAACTCGCGCGCTGGCTCGACGACCAGGTGCAGCGCGGGCTCGCCTCGCTCGGCAGCGAACAGCAGCAGGCCTGGGGCGCGATGGCCGCGCGCATGGTCGATGCGCAGGCGCCCGGCCTCGGCCAGCGCGTCACGCAGGCGGCCGAACTCATCGGCGCCGGCGAAGGCTGGCCGGCGCGGCTGCTCGACCGGCTGGGCCGGCTCCAGCTGATCGCCGATGCGGTGCCGCGCCGCGAATCGCTCTCGCCCGCCACGCTGGCCGACCTGCGCAGCGCGCTCGGCTGGCCGCAGGACCGCGAAGCCCTGCTCGCGGACGGCGAGCGCATCAGCGACCACTGGCTCGTGCTGGGCCAGTGCACCGACGAACGCGACACGAAACTGGTCGAGCGCCATGTCTGGCTGCAGGGCCGCGCGAGCGGACGGCGCGCGCTGCTGCTCGACTATTCGCACGGCGGCCGCGGCTTCGAGACCGCCTGGGTCACGGGCAGCGAGCGCGCCGCCGTGCTGTGCTTCTATCCGGGCCATGCATCGCAGCGCGCCCTGGTGGCCGAGCTGGCCGCCGATGCGCCAGTTGCATCGGCTGCATCGGCCGGCGCCGCTCCGGACGCAGCCGGCGAATGGCAGCGCATGGCGCAGCAGATCGCGGCCAACCCCTGGCAACCGCTGCTGCCGATGGTGTGGACCGAAGCCGTGCCCGCGCGCCATGGCGATCAATGGTGGCTGCGCCTGGATGACGTGTCGCAGGCCCTGCCGATGCAGCTGGCGGCGCAGGAGGCGTGGCAGCTGATGGCGCATTCGGGCGGTGCGCCGCTGCGCGTCTTCGGCGAATGGGACGGCGAGCAGTTCGCGCCGCTCACCGCCTGGGCGCAGGGCGCACCGGCCGGCGCTGCGCCGGTCTGGACGCTGGCCGGAGTGCGTGCATGAGCCGCCACTCTGCTTCCGCTGCGAACACCGCGGCGCGCAGCGCGGAGGTCGACCAATGAGCCACTGGAACACCCTGCTGCAGACCGCGCTGGTCGGCACCGCGCGCCAGCCCGTGCCCGCAGCCGATGGCATGGCGGGAGAATTCGCGGCGCTGCTGCAATCGATCAACGGCGGCGACGCCCAGGGCCGCTTGCTGCGCGCCGCCGGCGCCGTGGCTGTCGGCCGCCGCGCGGGCTTCGTGGCGCCCGGTCTGTCGCCGTCCGATGCGCCCGTCGCAACCGCCGACGCGCGGCCCCCACTCGCCGAACCCGCTTTGCAGGCCGCGATCGCGGATGCGCTGGGCAGCGGCCCGCTGCGCCTGCAGCACGAAGGCCTGGCCGCGCTCGCCGCCGCCGGCCTGCGGCTACCACACGGCCTGCTGCCCGCGGCACTCGACGCCGGCCGCCGCGCCGTCGAGCTGCGCCCCGCCGTGGTCGCCGCGCTCGGCGAACGCGGGCTCTGGCTTGCCGCGCGCAACGACGACTGGCGCTATGCCGCCGGTGCCAGCGAGCAGGCCGATGCGCAGACGCGCTGGGACCAAGGCAGCCTCGAGCAGCGCCGCGCGGTGCTGGTCGAACAGCGCCGCATCGACCCGGCGGCCGCGCGCGAGCGCCTCGCCGCGGAGCTGCCGCAGCTTCCCGCCAAGGAGCGGGCCGCGCTGCTCGGTGCGCTGGCCGAGAACATCGGGCCCGGCGACGAAGCCCTGCTCGACGCCCAGCTGAAGGACCGCGCCCGCGACGTGCGCCAGGTGGCCACCGAGCTGCTGCAGCGATTGCCCGGCAGCGCGCATGTGCAGCGCATCCAGGCCTTCCTCGGGCCGCTGCTGTCGCCGCAGGACGCGGGCTGGCAGCTGCAGGCGCCCGAGGCCGCCGACCCGCGCTGGAAGGACGATGCCATCGACCCCGCGCGCCCCACGCACGACAGCCTCGGCGAGCGCGCCTGGTGGCTCTACCAGCTGGTGCGCCAGGCGCCGCTCGCATGGTGGACCGCGCGCACCGGCATGGCGCCCGCCGCGCTGCTCGACTGGGCCGCCAACGGCGACTGGAAGGACGCCCTGCTGCGCGGCTGGAACGAAGCCGTCCTCGCCACCCCCGATGCCGACTGGTGCGACGCGATGCTCGATCGTTCGCGCAACCAGCGTGCGTGGACGGGCCAGCTGCTGGCGCTGCTGCCGCGCGGGCGGCGCGAGCGCCACTGGCTGCGCGAGCTCGGCGAATCGGGCGATGGCGTGCAGGAGGTCGTGGCCTTCGCCGAACAGGCCTGCGCGCCGGGCGGAACCCCATCGGCCGAGCTGTCGCTGCGGATCGCGGCCGCGCTGCGCGCCCGCGTCGAGCGCGGCGACCTCGTCAACGACTACGTGCTGCGCCAGGTGCTCGGCGACGCCGCCGCGCTGCTGCATGCGAGTGCGCTGCACCTCCTGGCCGGCCTGCCGCGCGCGGCCGAGGAAAGCCCCGGCCTTGCCAACGCGCTGAGCGACACCGCGCGCATCGTGCGCGCGCGCCAGCTGTTCTCTTCCCTTTCTTCCCAGCCAACCTCTTCTTCATCTTCCCAAGGCCGTCCATGAGCAATGTCCTGCGCCAGCATGCCGAACAGCAATTCGCCGAAGAACTCGATGCGCTCCAGAAGGTCGACGACCGCCAGCGTCCGGCCAACTGGAAGCTCTCGCCTTGGGCCGTGCTCACCTACCTGATGGGCGGCAAGCTGGCGAATGGTTTCGAAGTCAGCCCCAAGTACATCGGCAGTCCGCGGCTCATGGAGATCGCGGTCTCCACGCTCGCGACCGACCGCGCGCTGCTGCTGTACGGCGTGCCGGGCACCGCCAAGTCGTGGGTGTCGGAGCACCTGGCCGCCGCCGTGAGCGGCGACTCGACCATGCTGATCCAGGGCACCGCCGGCACCAGCGAGGAGCAGCTGCGCTACGGCTGGAACTACGCCGAGCTGCTGGCCAACGGCCCTTCCGAAAAGGCGCTGGTGCCCAGCCCGCTGGTGCATGCGATGCGCCTGGGCAAGATCGCGCGCGTCGAGGAACTCACGCGCATTCCGGCCGACGTGCAGGACACGCTGATCACCGTGCTCTCCGAAAAGACGCTGCCCATTCCCGAACTCGGCAGCGAGGTGCAGGCGGTGCGCGGCTTCTCGGTGATTGCCACCGCCAACAACCGCGACAAGGGCGTGAACGAGCTCTCGAGCGCGCTCAAGCGCCGCTTCAACACCGTGGTGCTGCCGGTGCCGGCCAGCGAAGCCGAGGAAGTGCAGATCGTGGTCAAGCGCGTGTCCGAGCTGGGCCGCGCGCTCGCGCTGCCGGCCGAGCCGCCGGCGCTGCAGGAAGTGCGCCGCGTGGTGCAGATCTTCCGCGAACTGCGCAACGGCCAGACCGAGGACGGCAAGACCCGCATCAAGTCGCCGAACTCCACGCTATCGACGGCCGAGGCCATCTCCGTCATCAACAGCGGCATGGCGTTGGCCGGCCATTTCGGCGACGGCGTGCTGCGCTCGGCCGACGTGGCCTCGGGCCTGATCGGCGCCGTCATCAAGGACCCGGTGCAGGACCAGGTGGTGTGGAAGGAATACCTGGAGACCGTGGTCAAGGAACGGGGCGACTGGAAGGACCTCTACCGCGCCTGCCGCGAACAGCTCTGACTGCGGACCGGCGCATGAGCACGACGAGCACGCCGCCTTCGCCGCCGCACTACTTCGGCATCCGCCACCACGGGCCCGGCTGCGCGCGCAGCCTGCTGCGCGCCTTCGAGTCGCTGCAGCCCGACTGCATCCTGGTCGAGGGCCCGCCCGAGGCCGAGCCGCTGCTGTCCTTCCTGGCGCACGCCGACCTGCAGCCGCCGGTCGCGGTGCTGATCCACGCGAGCGAGGACACCGGCCTGGCCGCGTTCTATCCCTTCGCCACGTTCTCGCCCGAATGGCAGGCCCTGCAGTGGGGCGCCGCACGCGGCGTGCCCACGCGCTTCATCGACCTGCCGCAGGCGCACCGCATGGCGATCGATCAGGCCGCACGCGCAGCCGACGAAGCCAAGGCGGAAGCGCCCGAAGAAACACCGCTGGGCGATGACGAGACCGGCACGGTGCCCGTGTCCGAGACGGTCGAAGCGCCCGAACAGGAACAAGCAACCCGCACGCTGCCCGACGACCCCTTCGACTGGCTCGCCCACGCCGCCGGCTATGCCGATGGCGAAAGCTGGTGGAACCACATGGTCGAGGAGCGCGGCGACGGCGAAGACCTGTTCGGCGCCATCGCCGAAGCCATGACCGCGGTGCGCGCCGAAACACCCGAAGACCGGCGCGGCCAGCGCGCGATGGAGCGCGAGCAGCAGCGCGAGGCCTTCATGCGCCAGTCGATCCGCGAGGCCGTCAAGGCCGGCCACCAGCGCATCGCGGTGGTCTGCGGCGCATGGCACGTTCCCGCGCTGCAGGGCGCGGCCACCGCCAAGGCCGATGCCGCATTGCTCAAGGGCCTGCCCAAACTCAAGGTGCTCGCCACCTGGGTGCCCTGGACCTTGCGCCACCTCACGAGCGCGAGCGGCTACGGCGCGGGCATCGATTCGCCCGGCTGGTACGAGCACCTCTGGCAGCAGGGGCACGAGGCGGCCGGCCGCACGACGGGCTGGCTCGCACGCGTGGCCAGGCTGCTGCGCGCGCACGACCTCGACTGCTCTTCCGCCCACCTGATCGAGGCCACGCGCCTGGCCGACACGCTGGCCGCGCTGCGCGGGCGCCCCGCGCCGGGCCTGCCCGAGCTCGACGAAGCCGTGCGCAGCGTGATCTGCATGGGCGAACAGGCGCCGCTCACGCTGATCCGCGAACGCCTCACGGTCGGCGACCGCATGGGCCAGGTGCCTGCCGACGTGCCGACCGTGCCGCTGCAGCGCGACATCGAACAGGCGCAGAAAAGTTTGCGCCTGAAGCCCGAGGCCACCGCGAAGACGCTCGACCTCGACCTGCGCCAGCCCAACGACCTGGCGCGCAGCCACCTGCTGCACCTGCTGCACCGGCTGCGCCTGCTCGACCTGCCCTGGGGCCAGGTCACCGCCGGCCAGCGCGCCAGCCGCGGCACCTTTCATGAGGTGTGGCAGTTGCAATGGCAGCCCGAGTTTGCCCTCCGCATCATCGAGGCCAGCCGCTTCGGCGCGACCGTGGCGCATGCCGCGAGCGCGCGTGTGATGGAAGGGCTCGCGGCGGAAACCTCGCTGGCCGCGTTGGCCGAGCAGGTCGACACCGTGCTGCTGGCCGACCTGCCCGTGGCCGTGCAGGCCGTGACCCGCGCGCTCGAAGACCGCGCCGCGCTCACCGGCGACGCGGTGCAACTGATCGGCGCGGTGCCGCCGCTGGCCAACGTGTTCCGCTACGGCAGCGTGCGCCAGACCGACAGCGCGCTGCTCTCGCACGTGCTCGACAGCCTGATCGTGCGCGGCGCCATCGGCCTGCCGATCGCCTGCGGCGCGCTCGATGCCGAAGCCGCCGAGGCGCTGCGCACCCGGCTCATCGCCGCGCACGATGCGGTGCGGCTGCGCGACGCCGAGGAAACCACCGCCGCCTGGCGCGCCGCGCTGCGCGCCATTGCCTTCGGCGAAACCGGCGCGCCGCTGCTGCGCGGCGTGAGCTGCCGGCTGCTGCTCGACGAGGCGCAGCTCGACAGCGACGGCGCTTCGCAGCAGCTCGCGCGCAATCTTTCCTCCGGCGCACCGCCGGCCGAAGCGGCCGCCTGGCTCGAGGGTTTTCTCAACCGCAATGCGATGGTGCTGCTGCACGACGAGGCCGTCTGGTCGCTGGTCGACCGCTGGCTTTCGGGGCTCGGCGAAGAACACTTCGTGCAGGTGCTGCCGCTGGTGCGGCGCAGCTTCGCGGATTTTTCGGGTGCCGACCGGCGTGCGCTCGGCGAGCGCGCCAAACGCGGCACGGTGGGTGGCACGGCGCCGGCTGCCACGGCCGCCGCCGACTGGGACGAAACGCGCGCGGTGCTCGCGCTGCCGCTGCTGCGGGAACTGCTGGGAGTGAAGGCATGAGCGCGAATCCAACCTCCATCGACGACGAAGAGGCCCTGCCGTCCACCGACCGCCTGCAGCGCTGGCGCCTCGTGCTCGGCAGCGAGGCCGATGCCAGCTGCGGCGCCATCGAGGGCCGCGTGCGCGAGATCGACCAGGCGCTCGCCGCGCTCTACGAGGCCGACAGCCGGCGCGGCCTGGGGCAGGGCGGCCAGCGCGGCGGCCGCGGCGATTCGGCGCCCAGCGTGGCGCGCTGGCTCGGCGACATCCGCAAGTACTTCCCGAGCCAGGTGGTGCAGGTGATGCAGCGCGACGCGATGGAGCGGCTCAACCTGCGCCAGATGCTGCTGCAGCCCGAGATGCTCGAGAACGCGCAGCCCGACGTGCACCTGGTCGCCAACCTCGTGGCGCTCGCGAGCGTGATTCCGGCCGGCACCAAGGACACCGCGCGCGCCGTGGTGCGCAAGGTGGTCGACGAGCTCATGAAGAAGCTCGAGGAGCCGATGCGCAGCGCCGTGAGCGGCGCGCTCAACCGCAGCCAGCGCAACCGCCGGCCGCGCCATTCGGAGATCGACTGGAACCGCACCATCCGCGCCAACCTGCGCCACTGGCAGCCCGCCTACCGCACCGTGGTGCCGCAGACGCTGGTCGGCTATGGCCGCAAGGCGCGCCAGCCGCAGCGCGAGGTGATCCTGTGCATCGACCAGAGCGGCTCGATGGCCGCCTCGGTGGTCTATTCGAGCATCTTCGGCGCCGTCATGGCGAGCCTGCCGGCCGTGTCGACCCGGCTCGTGGTGTTCGACACCGCCGTGGTCGACATGACCGAGCAGCTGCGGGACCCGGTGGACCTGCTGTTCGGCGTGCAGCTCGGCGGCGGCACCGACATCAGCGGCGCGGTCGGCTACTGCCAGGGCCTGGTGCGCGAGCCGCGCAACACCATCCTGATCCTGATCTCCGACCTGTACGAAGGCGGGGTCGAGGGCAAGCTGCTGCGGCGCGCCAACGAGCTGGTCGAGGCTGGCGTGCAGTTCATCGCGCTGCTGGCGCTCAGCGACGAAGGCGCGCCCGCCTACGACCGCGACTTGGCCGCCAAGCTGGCTGCGCTCGGCGTGCCCTCGTTCGCCTGCACGCCCGATGCGTTTCCGGGCCTGATGGCCGCTGCCATCAAGCGCGAGGACGTGTCGGCCTGGGCCGCGGGGCAGGGCCTGAAGACCAGCCGGGCGGCATAGCTCTGAACGGAGGCCGCTCCTTGGAACTCAAACAATGGCGATGCTTCGTCACGCTGGCCGAGATCGGCAACATCCGCCGCGCCGCCTCGCTGCTCGCCATCTCGCAGCCGGCGCTCAGCGTGCGGGTGCAGCGGCTCGAGGAAGCCCTGGGCTTTGCGCTGTTCGACCGGCAGGCGCGCGGCGTCCGGCTGACGGAGCAGGGCGCGCGCCTGCTGCCGCACGCGCGGCGGCTGCTGTCACGCGCCGCCGAGACCGACGAGGCCGCGCGCGCCATCGGGCGCGGCGCCTTCGACCGGCTGGAGATCGGCGTCACGCCCATCGCGGCGCTGTCGTTCTTTCCCGATGCGATGCGTGCCTTTTCGGCCGCGCATCCGGGCGTGGTGCTGGCGCTCACCGAGGGCCTGTCGGACGAACTCGAGGAGGCCGTGGCGCACCGCAGGCTCGACCTCGCGGTGGTGCATCCGCCGTCTTCGCGCGACGACCTCGTGGTGCGCGAGGTGGCCCGCGACCGCTTCATGGCCGTGATGCCGGCCGCGCATCCGCTCGCGGGCGCCGGGCGCATCGCGGCGGCGGACCTGCGCCAGCAGACGCTGGTCGGCGTGCGCCGCGACATCGGGCCGGTGGTGTTCGACCGCATCGCCGCCTACCTTGCGCGTGCCGGCATCACCACGCAGGTCAACCAGTGCGCGAGCTCGTCGATCTCGCTCGTGGGGCTGGTGGCGGCTGGAGCCGGCATCGGGCTGGTGGTGGAATCGCTCGCCTGCATTGCGCGGCCCGACATCCGTTTTGTTGCGCTGTCCGACGATCCGCCGAGCCTCGGCTATGCGATGTGCCACCGGCCCGACCTGCCGGCGGAGCTGCAGGGCGCGTTCATGCAGGCTTTCCATGCGCCCAAGGCGGGCGGCGGCGTGCGGCCCGAGCTATGAGCTGCTGTCGCCGGCCGCGGATTCGGGCAGGAAGCGCTCGCCCGGCGTGAGCGGCGCGTGGCGGTAGCTCGCCGGCGTGCGGCTGAGCTTCACCGGCGCGCCGATGCCGCGGTAGCCGCCCTCCATTTCCACCACCATTTCGCGATGCGCGGTGTGCGGATGCTCGAGCGCCGCATCCACCGGCAGCACCGGCGCGGCGGGCACGCCCGCGGCCATCAGCTGCTCGACCAGCGCACGGCCGTCGAACGCCGCCATGGCCGCTTCCAGCTGCTGCTTGAGCCCCGCACGGTGCACCGAACGCGCGCCGGCCGTGCGGTAGAGCGGATCGTCGGCCAGCGCGGGCAGGCCGATGCAGCGGCACAGGCTTGCGAACTGGCGGTCGTTGCCCACCGCCACGAACACCGGGTCGGCGCCGGTGGCCAGCGCGTCATAGGGATAGATGTTGGGATGCGCGTTGCCGGTGCGGCGCGGCTCGGTGCCATCCATGAACCAGTTGGCCGCATGCGGATGCAGCAGCGAGAGCCCGCTGTCGTACAGCGCGGCTTCCACGAACTGCCCGCGGCCGCTGCGGTTGCGCTCCTGCAGCGCGAGCAGCACGCCGATCACCGCATTGAGCCCGGTCACCATGTCGACCACCGGCAGGCCCACGCGCAGCGGGCCGCCGTCGGCCTCGCCGTTGATGCTCATGATGCCGGTCATGGCCTGCACGGCGGCGTCGTAGCCGGGCAGCGCGCCCAGCGGACCATCGGCGCCGAAGCCCGAGACGCGGCACCACACGAGGCGCGGAAAGCGCGCCGAGAGCGCCTCGTAGCCGATGCCCCAGCGCTCCATGGTGCCGGTCTTGAAGTTCTCGATCAGCACGTCGGCCTCGGCCACGAGTGCGAGCAGCGCTTCGCGGCCTTCGTCCGTGGAAAAGTCGAGGTGCTGCACGCGCTTGTTGCGGTTCAGGCCGTGGTAGTACGAGGCCACGCCGTCCTTGAAGGGCGGACCCCAGGTGCGCGTGTCGTCGCCTTGCGGCGGCTCGACCTTGAGCACGTCGGCGCCATGGTCGCCGAGGATCTGGCCGCAGTAGGGGCCGCCGAGGATGCGCGAGATGTCGAGGACTCGGATGCCTGCGAGGGCGCCTTGAGGGTTTGTCATTTCGGTGTTCCGATGCATTGCTTGTTGGTGCTGCTGTTCTTGTTCGGGGCGCTTTGCTCGGGGCGCTTTGTTCAGGGCGCGTGCACAGATCACCGGGTACTCCCCTCCGCGAATGTCCCCCGGCCTTCGGCCTCCTCCTTGATTTCGCTGCGGGGAGCACCCGATGCTCTGTGCACTTGGGCACGCTCGTTGTGCATCGCTGATCAACGACCGCTCCGCATAACGCTCCCGTCGATGGGGTGCCTTGCGCAGCGAAATCAAGGGGGAGGCCGAAGGCCGGAGGACATTCGCGGAGCAAGGTGCCCCGTCGGCGTGAGCGCGCCCTGAACAATAACGCAACAGGGCGCAAATCAATCCAGCTGCGCCCCCGACTTCTTCACGACATCCTTCCACTTGGCCGACTCGCTCACGATGAACTGCCCGAGCTTCTGCGGCGAGGTGTCCGCCGAGGCCTCGAGGCCCTGCGCCGCGAACATCTGCTTGACCTTGGGCGAATTCAGAACCTCGGCGAAGGCCTGGTTGAGCCTGGCCACGCGGTCCGCGGGCGTGCCGGCCGGCGCGACGATGCCGAAGAACACGCTCACGTCGTAGCCTTTGTAGCCCTGCTCGGCAATCGTCGGCACCTCGGGCAGCGCCTGCGAGCGCGCGAGCGTCGCCACGCCCAGCGCACGCAGCTTGCCGGCCTTCACGTAGGGCAGCGCGGTGAGGATGTCGGTGAAGGTCATGCTCACCTGGTTGCCGAGCAGGTCGTTGAGCGCGGGGCCGGTGCCCTTGTAGGGGATGTGCTGCAGGTCGGTGCCGGCCACCGAATTGAACAGCACGCCCGCCAGGTGCGACGACGCACCGTTGCCCGACGACGCATAGCTGAGCTTGCCGGGGTTGGCCTTGGCATGGGCGACCAGTTCCTTCACGTCCTTCACCGGCAGCGCGGGGTTCACCACCAGGATGTTCGGCAGGTAGCCGACCTGGATCACCGGCGCAAAGCTCTTGACCGGGTCGTAGCTGATCTTTCGGTAGAGGCTCGCGTTGATGGCCAGCGGCCCCGAGGTGCCGAACAGCAGCGTGTGGCCGTCGGCCTCGGCGCGCGCCACGTAGTCGGCGCCGATGTTGCCGCCCGCGCCCGCGCGGTTCTCCACGATCATCGGCTGGCCGAGGCGGTCCTTCATCTCGGCGGCCAGCGTGCGGGCCATGGCATCGGTCGGGCCGCCGGGCGGAAAGGGCACGACCAGCACCAGCGGCTTGGAAGGGAAGGCTTGGGCCTGTGCGGCGGGAGCGGCGCCCAGCAGCGCGGCGCAGGCGGCCAGGGCCGCGAAGAAGGGGGTGAGGTGTCGCAAGGTGATGTCTCCGTTTTTTCTGTCGTCGTGAATCAGGCCGTGGCCCTGGCGGTGTGCGTGGTGGCCACGCTGTTCCAGTCCGCGGGCATTGCGTCGGGCGCGAGCGGGTCGCGCGGCAGCACGCGGTGCAGCAGCACCAGCTGGGCCCAGCGCAGGCGCGGGGCCGAGCCGCTGCGCGCGGCCTCCCAGGCCATCGCGATGCTGCTCGTGCAGTGGTAGAGCGCCGAGGCGGCCTGGCGCGCAAGCACGTCGCCGCCTTCGCGCGCGGCGGTCTTGGCGAGCGCGGCGGCGCGCGCCAGTGCATCGCGCAGCGCCTTGGCAAAGGCCGGCGGCAGCGCCGCATCGGCCAGCAGCTGTTCGCAATGCGCGCGCAGCACCGGCAGCGAGCCCTCGCGCTTCACGGCGCGGATCACGTCCAGCGCCACGATGTTGCTCGTGCCTTCCCAGATCGAGCCCAGGTGCGCATCGCGCACGAGCCGCGGGTCGCTCCATTCCTCGATGTAGCCGCAGCCGCCGCGCACTTCCATGGCATCGCCCGTCACCTTGCGCGCGTCTCGGCAGGCGCGGAACTTGATGAGCGGCGTGAGGATGCGCAGCAGCGCGTAGGCGTCGGGTTCCCCGGCATCCGAGCGCGCGAGCGCCAGCGCCGTCTGGCACACCATGGTGCGCGCCTGCTCGGCCGGCAGGCGCAGCTTGTCGAGCTGGCGCTGCATCAGCGGCATCTGGTCGAGCGTGCGGCCGAAGGCACGGCGTTCGGCGGCGATGTACTCGGCCTCGGCCACCGCGCGGCGCATGAGGCCGGCGGCGCGCACGCCGTTCGACAGGCGCGAGTTGTTGACCATGTCGGCCATCTGCACGAAGCCGCGGCCTTCCTCGCCCACCAGGTACGCGACGGCGCCTTCGAGCCGGATCTCGCCGCTGGCCATCGAGCGCGTGCCGAGCTTGTCTTTCAGGCGAATGATGCGGTAGTGGTTGAGGCTGCCGCCATCGAGCCGGCGCGGCAGCAGGAACAGCGACACGCCCTTCATGCCGGCCGGGCCGTTGCCGGCGCGTGCGAGCACCATCGCAAAGTCGGCATCGGGGTTGGAGCAGAACCACTTGTCGCCGCTGAGGCGCCAGCTGCCGTCGGCCTCCTGCCGCGCCGTCGTCGCGGTGGCCGCGATGTCGGAGCCCGCGACCTGCTCGGTCATGAACATCGCGCCCTGCGCGAGCTCGTCGAAGTCGAGCGAGGTCAGGCGCGGCAGGAAGCGCGCGACCAGTTCGGGGCTCGCGAACTTCTTGAGCGTGCGCGTGAGCGAGTCGGTCATCGAGACCGGGCAGCACAGGCCGAACTCGGCCTGCACGAAGAGATAGGTCAGCACGTACTTGACCAGCGGCGGCATCCTGCCCTTCCAGCCCAGCGTCTCGTCGCGGTGCGACATGGCGGCCAGGCCGAATTCGCTGAGCGCGAGGCGTTCCATCTCCACGTAGGCCGGGTGCTTGACGATCTTCTGCTCGTCCAGGCCGGTGCGGGTGCGCTGCTTCAGCGTGGGCGGGTTGCGGTCGGCGGTGCCGGCCAGGTCGTCGAGCAGGCCGCCCGCGAGGCCGCCCAGGCGCTCGAAGTGCGGCTGCATGTGGGCCAGCAGGTCGGCGGGCAGGTAGAGCGCGAGCAGCTTGTGCAGCTCGGCGTCGGTGCTGAACAGGTTCTGGCCGTGGCGGTCGGGAATCGGGTGCGCGTGCGCGGCGGTGGCGTCGTTCTGGGCCATGCGTTTGTCTCCTGGTTCGCCGCATTGTTGGTTTCCGGGCGATCCGTGTCTAATATCGAATAGGTCTTGTCCGATTCGATTTGCCTATTCATGGAACTGCGACACCTGCGCTACTTTTCCGTGCTGGCCGAGGAGCTGCACTTCGGCCGCGCCGCGCGGCGCCTGTCGATCTCGCAGCCGCCGCTGTCGGTGGCCATCCGCCAGCTCGAGGAGTCGGTGGGCGCGCGGCTGTTCGAGCGCAACAGCAAGGAGGTGCGGCTCACGCATGCGGGCGAGGCGCTGCGCATCTCGGCGCGGCGGCTGCTCCTGCAGGCGGAAGAGGCGGCACTCGAAGCACGCGACGTGGCCGCGGGCTCGGCGGGGCGGCTGCGCATCGGCTTCGTCGGCGCGATGCTCTACCGCGGCCTGCCGCAGGCGCTGCGCGCGTTCCAGGCCAGGCACCCGGCGGTGCGCATCACGCTCGCCGAACTCAATTCAGGCGTGCAGATCGCCGAGCTGCTGCACGACCGGCTCGACCTGGGCTTCGTCCACACCAGCCGCATGCCGCCCGAGCTGCAGCACCGGCTGCTGCTGTCCGAGCCTTTCGTGTGCTGCCTGCCCGCGGGCCACGCGCTCGCGCGCAAGCGCGTGCTGGCGCCGGCCGACCTGCGCAACCAACCCTTCGTGCTGTTCTCGCGCGAGGCCTCGCCCGACTACCACGAGCGCATCCTGTCGATCTGCGCCGACGCCGGCTTCCTGCCCGAGGTGCGGCACGAGGTGCGCCACTGGCTCGCGGTGGTCTCGCTGGTGTCGCAGGGCATGGGCGTGGCGCTGGTGCCGCAGGCCATGCGGCACTCGGCCCTGCGCGGCGCGGTGTTCCGGCCGCTCGACCGCGCGGTGGCGCAATCGGAGGCCCATGGCGTGTGGCGCAGCGGGCCGCCGAACGTGCTGGCCGAACGCTTGCTGCAGGGGGTGGCGGAAAGCCTCGCGGCCGAAGCGGCGTCCTAAGCGTAGAGCGGCTCTTCGGCCATCTGCTCGCATTGCTCCTGCAGCACCAGGATCTGGCCCTTCCAGTAGTCGCTGGAGCCGAACCACGGAAAGTTGATCGGGAAGATCGGGTCTTCCCAGCGCCGCGCGAGCCAGGCGCTGTAGTGGATGAGCCGCAGGGTGCGCAGCGGCTCGATCAGCGCGAGCTCGCGGCGGTCGAATTCGCGAAATTGCTCGTAGCCGTCGAGCAGCCCCGAGAGTTGCGAGGTGCGCTGCGCGCGCTCGCCCGACAGCAGCATCCAGAGGTCCTGCACCGCGAAGCCGGTGCGCGCATCGTCCAGGTCGACGAAGTGCGGGCCGCCGCCGGGCCGGTCGGTGGGTGTCCACAGGATGTTGCCGGGATGCACGTCGCCGTGCAGGCGCAGCTTGCGCGGCTTGAAATCGGACGCCGGGGCGTTCACCGCCAGTGCCGTGGCGCCAATCATGTCCAGTGCTTCGTTGCAGGCCTTTTCCCAGTCGCGCTGCACGTCGAGCGGCACCTTGTCGTTGGCCAGCAGCCAGTCGCGCGAGGCGATGCCGAAGGTCTGCAGGTCGAGCGCGGGCCGGGCCTCGAAAGGCCTGGCGCTGCCCACGGTGTGGATGCGCGCGAGAAAGCGGCCGACCCATTCGAGCACTTCGAAATCGTCGAGCTCCGGCGCGCGGCCGCCGCGGTAGGGGCTCACGCTGAAGGCAAAGCCGCCGTGGCGGTGCAGCGTGCTGCCGTCGAAGGCCAGCGGCGCCACGGCGGGCACTTCGGCCGCCGCCAGTTCGAGCGAGAAGGCGTGCTCCTCGAGGATCTCGGCTTCGCTCCAGCGCCCGGGGCGGTAGAACTTGACCACCACGGAACTGCGGTCTTCCAGGTAGACCTGGTAGACCCGGTTCTCGTACGAGTTCAGGCCGGTGAGCCGGCCATCACCGTGCAGGCCGAGCGTTGCCAGGGCGTCCAGCACCACGTCGGGCGTGAGGTTCTCGTAGGGATGGGTATTCGCGGGCGCTGCGGGGGAAAGGGTCATGCGGCGATTGTCGCTACCCCGGCGCCCGGAATGTCAGAGGCCGCCCGGTTGTTTGTAAAGCGAAAGGACATGGCCGATGCGCGGGTCGCCCTTGCCGGCCAGCACCTGCGCATAGGCGGCCTGCACCGCCTCGCCGCCGTGGTGGTGCTCGGCGCGCAGCCAGGGGTTCTTGGCATCGGTCACGGTGGCCAGGAAGCGGTGCCATGCGGCCACCATGCGCCGGCCGAATTCGTCGGCGCCCCATTCGGCGGTGCGCTTCTTGATCTGCGCCGGCGCGAAGAACAGCGTGGCGCGCGGGCCCGCCAGGTCCTTGCCCGCGCCCTTGGCCGCGAGCTGCTCCACATGCGTGCCGCCGATCGAGCAGCTGTACTTGAGGTTCGTGAAGCGCGCGTGGATCGCGTTGCGCAGCCCGGCGTTGCCCGCAAAGTCCACATAGACGCAAGGCGTGTCGGCCGCGATGCCGTCGAGCGCGTCGTAGGTCAGCACGCGGTGGTAGCAGCCCAGGCTCTCGCAGAAGGCAACGTTGGCGGCGGATGTCAGGCCGATCACCTCGACGCCTTCGCGCTGGTGCAGCTGGAAGGCGGTGCCGTAGGCCGTCTTGCTCGATGCGCTCGACAGCAGCATGGTGTTGGCGCCGAAGAAATCGTTGTCGGCCATGAAGTCGTCGATCAGCCACGAGGTGATGAACAGCGGGCGCAGCAGTGCCTGCACGTCTTCGGTGTCGGCGGTGTAGAGCGGATCGGCGTTGCAGCGGAAGTACTGGTTGTAGACCGCGGGCAGCTCCGCGCGGTGCGCGGCGGCGTCGGTAAAACGCCCGGGCGAAAGGCGGTCGGGGCTCAGCACGGCGCCCGACGACATCGGCCAGTAGCCGTAGAGCCGCTCGCCCACCGCCACGCCCGGGTGCAGCGACTGCACCACGCTGGCAAAGCCCCACACCGGGATGCTGCCCCAGCCTTCTTCCGTGGACGGGAAGAACTGCCAGTAGCTCATCGCATCGCCGAAGGCGGCGTAGGTGATGTTGTTGGAGGTGAGCGCAAAGCTGTCGATGCGCACGCGCACCTGGCCCTCGGCCAGCGGCTGGTCGGTGGCGGTGTGCAGGCGCGTGGTGGCGAGTTCGCCCTTGCGGATCAGGAGGCTGGTGGTGGTGCTCATGGTGTCGATCTCCATGGTGGTGGTATGGGTTGCGGGATGGCGCGTGCTGCAGCCACATTAGCCAAGCTCGATGAAAGGCGCTATCGCGTTTCCCTTTTCCGCGTCGCCCGCGGGACAACGCCGGCCATGAAAAACAAAAAGCGCCCCGGCTTGTGGCCGGGACGCTTTGCTTCTTGTTGCCGCTGCTGCTGTTGCGCAGGGCGCGCGGAATCAGGCGATCGAGAGTTCGACGTCGATGTTGCCGCGCGTGGCGTTCGAGTACGGGCAGACCTGGTGAGCCGTGTCGACCAGCTTCTGCTTCTGCTCGGCGTCCAGGCCCGGCAGCGTGATGGCCAGCTTCACGGCGATGCCGTAGGCGGCGCCGCCGTTCGTCGGGCCAAGGGAAACGCTGGAGTCGATGGCCACGTCCTCGGGCACCTTCACGCCGATCTTCGGGCCGACGGCCTTCATCGCGCCGATGAAGCAGGCGGCATAGCCGACCGCGAACAGCTGCTCGGGGTTGGTGCCGGGCTTGCCCGAACCGGGCGAGCTGAGCTTGACGTCGATGGCGCCGTCGCTGGACTTGCCTGCGCCGTCGCGGCCGCCGACGGTGTGGGCTTCAGCGGTGTAGAGAACCTTGTCGAGCTTGGTGGTCATGGTGGTGATTCCTTCGGTTGGTGAGGGTGGTGAAAAAGAGCTTCTTTTTTGAATCGAAGCGGGGGGAACCTGGGATTGCTTGCTTGCCTGCGTGTCAGGCCGCTTTCCTGATGCGGTCGCGCAGCGTCTGGATCTGCTGGGTGAGCGAGATGAGTTCAGGCACCGAGCATTGCGCTGCGGCCATGAGGCAGCCGGGCACGCCGGCGGCGCGCGCCTTGAGCTTGCGGCCCGCGGCGGTGAGCGTGATGTGCACGCGGCGCTCGTCGGCCACGTCGCGCAGCCGCGTGACATAGCCGACGGCTTCGAGCCGCTTGAGCAGCGGCGTGAGCGTGCCGGAGTCGAGCGAGAGGCGTTCGCCGAGCTCGGAGACCGTGGGGCCGTCTTGCTCCCAGAGGGCGAGCATGACGAGGTATTGGGGATAGGTGAGCTGCAGCTTTTCCAGGACCGGCTTGTAGAGGCGGGTCATGGCCAATGAGGCGGAATAGACGGCGAAGCAGAGCTGGTTGTCCAGCTTGAGCATTTCGTCTGAGGCTTGTATGGTGCTGCGCATGGCTGTGATTGTAGCGTGCAATTGAATTGTGTGCAATGTAGTTATTTTGGGTGCTGTTTTGGGTTTGTGTTTCGGGGCCGGGTCTCGCCCCGGCGGGCGACCTACTTTTCTTTGCTTCGCCAAAGAAACGTAGGCAAAAGAAAGGCGACCCCACTGTCTGCGACCCTCCGCTTCGCTACGGGCAACCTGCGGTGCTCGCGTTTCGCGGGGTCTCGCAGAACTCGCCTTCGGCTCAAACAGCTGCGAGCCCTGATCCGCGAAACGCTGCGCTCCTCGGCGCATACAGAGGGGAGGGCAAACCACACGGGCCTTTGCTTCGCTCGGCCACCAAGCCACCGCAGGCGCGCAGCGCCTGCGGTGGTTGGTATTGAGTTGGGCTGTTGGTCTTGGGGCCGAGCGCAGCGAAGGCCGCCCGCTCCCACCCCTTCTGTATGCGCCGAGGAGCGCAGATGGAGGCGGGATCAGGGCCGCAGCTGTTTGAGCGAAGCGAGTTCTGCGGACCCCCGCCGGAATCGAGCACCGCAGGTTGCCCGCAGCGAAGCGGAGGGACGCAGACAGTAGGGGTCGCCTTTCTTTGCTTACTTTCTTTGGCGAAGCAAAGAAAGTGAGTCGCCCGCCGGGGCGAGACCCGGCCCCGGAACAAAAACTACCCCCGAAACCTCTTCCGAGTCAACGCCAAAGCAACCCAAAAAGAAACAACCCCATAAACCACCAGCACCCCCGCATGCACCCACCACCCGTTAGGCCATTGATCCATGAACAGCGGCCGCACCAGCGCCACCGCATTGGTCAATGGCAGCCAGGCCGCCACCGCCCTCACGGCGGAAGGCAGTTGTTCCAGCGGAAAGAACACGCCGCTCAAGAACATCATCGGCGTCATGAACAGCGTGAAGTAATAAGTGAAGAAGTCGTACCCCTTCGCGAGCGCATTGAAGATCAGCGCAATCGACGAGAAGGTGATCCCCGCGCCGATCAGCACCATCCACGCGACGATCAGCTTGGGGCTGTGGCTGATGCCCAGCCCGAGCATCACGAACAGGATCGCGGTCACGGTGAAGATCGACTTGAATGCGGCCCACAGCATCTCGGCCAGCACGATGTCGTCCAGGCCCACGGGCGCGTTCATGATGCCGTCCCAGGTCTTCTGCACGTGCATGCGCGAGAACGCCGAATACAGCGCCTCGAAGCTCGCGGCGTTCATCGCGCTCATGCAGATCGAACCGCTCGCGAGGAACAGGATGTAGGGCACGCGGATTCCGTCGACCGACACCTCGCCGACCAGCGCGCCCATGCCGTAGCCGAAGGCCACGAGCCAGATCAGTGGCTCGGCGATGTTGCCGATGAGGCTGGGAATCGCGAGCTTGCGCCACACCAGCAGGTTGCGCAGGAACACGGGCCACCAGCGCAGCGAGATCTCGGGGGGGCGCCACACGGAACGGGCCGGCGGCGATGCCGCGGCAGAAGAAGAACTTGCAGTCGTCGTATTCATGATCGTCGTGGCCTAGCCGTCTTCGCGGATCTGCCGGCCCGTGAGCTTGAGAAAAAGGTCTTCGAGGTTCGCGGGCCGGTGGAAGGTGCGCAGGCGGCCATGCCGGCTGAGCGCATCGAGCAGCCGGCGCGCATCCTGCGTGTAGAAGAACACGGTCTCGCCGCTCACCTCCACGCGCGCCGCCATCGCCTTCAGTTCCGGCGACTCGGCCAGCGAGAGCGCGCCATTGCCGTACACCTCGACCACGTCGGGCTCCAGGTGCTCGGCGATCAGGTCGCGCGGGCGGCCCTCGGCGATCTTGCGGCCGTGGTCGAGCACCAGGAGGCGCGAGCACAGGCGCTCGGCCTCGTCCATGAAGTGCGTGGTCAGCAGGATCGACTTGCCCTGCTGCAGCAGCACCTGCAGGCGCTCCCACATCAGGTGGCGCGCCTGCGGATCGAGCCCGGTGGTGGGTTCGTCGAGCAGCAGCAGCTTGGGGTCGTTCACCAGCGCGCGCGCCAGCGAGAGGCGCCGCCGCATGCCGCCCGAGAGCTCGCCCGGCTTCGCATCGGCCTTGTGCGATAGCGCCGCAAACTCCAGCAGCTGCGGCACGCGCTCGCGCACCTGCGCCTTGCTGAAGCCGAAGTAGCGGCCGTACACCACGAGGTTCTCGGCGCAGCTGAAGTCGGGGTCGAGCGTGTCGAACTGCGTCACCACGCCGAGCTGCGCCTTGATGGCCAGCGCGTCGCGCGGCATCTGCAGGCCCAGCGCGCAGATGTCGCCGCCGTCGGGCGTGGTGAGGCCCAGGCACATGCGGATGGTGGTGGTCTTGCCGGCGCCGTTCGGCCCGATCACGCCCAGGCATTCGCCGGGCGCGATCTCGAACGACAGGTCGTCCACGACCGTGGTGCCGCCGTAGCGCTTGCAAAGGTGGCTGGCGTGGAAGAGCGGGGCGGAGGAGGAAGAAGAGGAAGGCACGCGGCCATTCTGACGCAGGCCCGAGAAGCCTGCCGCCATCGCTTCAACCGATGGACAAGCCGCGCATATTCGGAGCCACTGCTGCCGCCGCCGGCCTACATGCGAAGGCCGCTGAACTCCGTCTTCATCCAGTCGATGAAGGCCCGCGTGCGGGCTGGCAGCAGCCGCGCGTTCGGGTAGATCACGCTCACCGGACGCGGCGGCGGCTCGAAGTCTTCCAGCACCAGCTTCAACCGGCCCTGCGCCACATGCGGCAGCACCTGGTAGGAGAAGAAGGTGCCGAAGCCCATGCCCGCGGCACAGGCCTCGATGGCTGGGGCGAGGTGGTTGAACTCGAGGCGGCAGCTCGGCGTCACGCTGAGGGTCTTGCCGCGTTCGTGGAACACCCACTGCGGCGGCGCGTCGACGCGGCCGCGCACGCAGGGTGCGCCATGGAGCTCGCGCGGATGGCGCGGCGTGCCGTGGCGCGCGAGGTACTCGGGGCTCACCGCCACCACGCGCCGGATGGTGCCGAGCGTCTGCGCCACGAGCGACGAATCCGCGAGCGGGCTGATGCGGATGCCCACGTCGATGCCTTCCTCGAGCAGGTTCACCGTGCGGTCGTGCAGCAGCACGGTGCAGCGCACCTTGTCGTGGCGCTGCATGAAGCGCGTGATGGCGGGCGCCACGTACATGTGGCCGAACAGCACCGGCGCGGTGATGGTGAGCTGGCCCGCGGGCTCGCGCGCCTCGGCCTTGAGCGCGAGGTCGGCGGCATCGGCCGCCAGCAGCACCTCGCGCGCGCTCGGCAGGTAGTGGCGGCCCTCTTCGGTGAGCGAGAGGCGGCGCGTGGTGCGGTGGAACAGGCGCACGCCCAGGTGGGCCTCGAGCGCGGCGAGCGCGCGCACCACCGCGGGCAGCGAGCTGCCGAGCGCCTCGGCGGCGCGGGTCAGGCTGCCCTGGTCGGCAATCTGCACGAAGGTCTGCATGGCCTTGAAGCGATCCATGGCGCGATTAAACCGGATTAAGCCGAATAGCGCAGCAGTTAAATGCAATAACGGCTATTCCTTCATTCAGCGCAAGAGAGAAGAATCCGGATCACGCCCACTCCACATTCCAGAGGACCTCCCATGAACGCCATTGCCACCCGTCCCGCACAACCCATCAAGCTCTACGGCAGCGCCATCTCGGGCCACGTGCACCGGGTGCGGCTGTTCCTCTCGATGCTCGGCCTGCCTTTCGAGGTGATCGAGCTCGACCTGAAGAAGCGCGACAACCGCACGCCCGAGTTCCTGGCGCGCAACCCTTTCGGCCAGGTGCCGGTGATCGAGGACGGCGAAACCACGCTGGCCGATTCCAACGCGATCCTGGTCTACCTCAACGAGCGCTATTCGGCCGATCCGGCGCGCTGGATGCCGCGCGACGCGGTGGGCGCGGCGCGCGTGCAGCGCTGGTTCTCGGTGGCCGCGGGGCCGCTGGCCTACGGGCCGGCCGCCGCGCGCGTCATGGCGCTGTTCGGCCTGGCCGCCGATCCCGCCGAGACGGTGACGCGCTCGCATGCGCTGCTCGCGGTGATGGAGATCCACCTCGGGCAGCAGCCCTTCCTGGCCGGGCCTGCGGCCACGCTGGCTGACGTCGCGAACTACGCCTATGTCGCGCATGCGCCCGAAGGCCGCGTGTCGCTCGACGCCTACCCGCAGGTGCGCGCCTGGCTCGGGCGCGTGGAGGCGCTGCCCGGCTTCGTGCCGATGGTGCGCACGCCGGTCGGCCTGGCGGCGGCTCAATCATGATCGCCGAACCGTTCCACGCCGGCGAGCGCGCGCTGCAGGTACAGACGGGCTGGCGCGAGCGCATGGAAGCCATGGGCCCGCGCGTGATCCGCGACTACATGCCTGACCAGCACCGCGAATTCTTCGCGCAGCTGCCCTTCCTCGTGGTCGGCAGCCTCGATGCCAATCTGCAGCCCTGGGCCAGCGTGCTCGCGGCGCCCGCGGGCTTCGCGCATTCGCCCGATGCCACGCACCTGCGCGTCGATGCGCTGCCGGGCCGCGGCGATCCGCTGGCCGGGCAGCTCGCGCAGGGCGCCACGCTCGGCCTGCTGGGCATCGAGCCGCACACGCGGCGGCGCAACCGCATGAACGGCACGGTCGAGTCGCTCGATGCGGATGGCTTCATGGTCGCGGTGCAGCAGAGCTTCGGCAACTGCCCGCGCTACATCCAGGCGCGGGAGCCGGAACTGGTGGCCGCGCGCGACGGCAGCGCGCCCGTGCAGCGGCTCGATGCGCTCGACCTCGACGCACAGCGCCTCATCGGCAGCGCCGACACGCTGTTCATCGCCACCGCGTACCCGGGCGATGCGGCCAGGGGCGACGAAGCCGATGCGCGCTCGCACGGTGTCGACGTGTCGCACCGCGGCGGCCGGCCCGGCTTCGTTCGCGTCGACGCGGGCGGCGTGCTCACGGTGCCCGACTTCAACGGCAACCGCTTCTTCAACACGCTGGGCAACCTGGTGGCCTATCCGCGTGCGGGCCTGCTGTTCATCGACTACGACAACGGCGATCTGCTGCACGTGGCGGCCACGGCCGAGCTGGTGCTGGACGGCCCCGAGATCGCCGAGTTCGAAGGCGCCGAGCGGCTGCTGCGGCTGCATGTGGAGCACGCACTGCGCCGGCCTGCCGCCTTGCCGCTGCGCTGGGGTGACGCGGCGCTGTCGCCGCATCTCGAAGGCACCGGGCGCTGGGCTGCCGCGCGCGCCTGAGCGGTCTTCGCGCTCCCGTCAGTGAAAGACGGGAATGCGCGCGGCGACCGAGGGCCGGTAGTGCCAGCCGCGCTCGCGCAGCGCCGCGAGATCGGGCGTGCGATGCAGCACGGCCTCCAGCCCCGCGGCGGCGAGCGTGCAGGCCAGCGCCTGGCCCGGGCAGGCGTGCATGCCGTGGCCGAAGCCCAGCATGCGGCGCCGCGCGCGCACGAGGCTGAAGCGCTCGGGCTCCGGGTTGAGCGCCGGATCGCGGTTGGCCGCGGCCAGCACCAGCAACACCGCATCGCCTGCCGCCAGCGGCGTGCCTGCGAGGGTGACGGGCTCGGCCACGAAGCGCCGCGTGTTGTGCACCGAGGGGTCGTGCCGCGCCGTCTCCTCCACGATCGCCTGCAGCCCGGCCTGGGTCTGCGCGGCCTGCTGCAGCGACGGTTCGCGCATCACCGCGATCAGGCTGTTGCCCAGCAGGCCGGCCGTCGCATCGCAGGTCTGCGAGAGCAGGCCGACGAGGTTCGCGAGCAGCGCGCGCGAGAGCGGCGCACTGGCCTGGCTTTCGGCGAGCACGGCCGCGAGCAGTGTTCCGTCGCGCGGCGCTGCACCTGCGGCCAGCGCCTCGAAGCGCGTCATGAGTGCGCCCGCGGCGGCGCTGGCGCCTTGCAGCTGCTCTGCCGTGGACAGCGGCGACAGGCAGGCGACGAAATCGCGCATCCACCGGTCCACCTGCGGCAGCGCTTCATCGTCGAAGCCCAGCAGGTGCGCGACGCTCCGCACCGGCATGGAGAAGAGCGCGTCCGACACAGGCTGCACCGGCACATCGCGAGCAACCCGCAAGGCCGCCGTGCGCACTGCGCGCAGGTCCAATCCGGCCAGCGCACGCTGCAGCGCGGGCCGATGGGCCTGGTGCGCCGTGCCGTCGTTCATGCGCACGAGATGGCCGAACACCTCGCCCGCCGCGCTGCCCGCAATGGCGCGCGGCACCGGTTCGGCCGCCGGCCGCACGCGCAGCGCGCCGTGCGCGAGCAGCAGCGATTCGATCACCTCCGCGCGGCTCGCGACCCACAGGCGCAGCGCCTCGTTCCACGCGAGCGGCGGCCCCGCGCGCAGTTCCGTATAGAAGGGATACGGATCGGCATGCGTGACGGCCGCGACGGGGTCGGGCGGCATGCCGTCGGAGTGGGAAGGCGTGGGGCTTGTGTTCATGCCGCGCAGTGTGCAATTGCGGCCGCCGCCACACTTCGGCCGCGAACGAAGTGTGGGATGCGGCGGCGTCTTAGGATCAGCGCATGGACACGAGCCCTTCTTCTTCCTCCAACGCCGACGTGCAGCTGGCCCGCCTGGCCGGCGCCATCGCCGAGCCCGCGCGCGCCCGCATGCTCAGTTGCCTGATGGACGGCCACGCGCGCACCGCGACCGAGCTGGCCACCGTGGCCGAGGTGGCCGCCTCCACCGCCAGCGCGCACCTCGCGCGCCTCAAGGAAGAGCGGCTGGTCGAGCTGCTCGTGCAGGGCAAGCACCGCTACTTCCGGCTGGCGGGCGACAACGTGGCGGCCGCGCTCGAAAGCCTGATGGTGGTGGCCGGCGCGCCGCGCGCCGCGCAGTTCAAGCCCAGCACGCCGAGCCGCCTGCGCGCCGCGCGCACCTGCTACGACCACATGGCCGGCACCGCCGGCGTCGCGCTGCACGACCGGCTGCATGCGCAGGGCTGGCTCAGCGGACTGCAGAGCGGCTCGTACGAACTCACGCCCGAAGGCGCGATCGCGCTGGAGAGCCTGGGCGTGGAGGTGGATGCGGTGCGCCGCTCGCGCCGGCGCTTTGCCTGCGCCTGCCTCGACTGGAGCGAGCGCCGCCCGCACCTGGGCGGCGCGCTCGGCGCGGCCTGGCTCCAGCTGTCGCTGCGCCGCGGCTGGGTGCGCCAGGAGCTCGACGGCCGCGCGCTGGCGCTCACGCCCAGGGCGCAGCGCGAGATGCCCGAGCTCTTTGCCTGAAGGCGCGCGCTCAGGCTTTCAGCTTGAGGAGATAGATCATCGGACCGGCCATCGCCAGGTCGAGCTCGAGGAAGCTCTCGAAATCCTTGCCCGCCATCCAGTACGCATCCCAGTTGTTGCGTTTGATGGTCTTTTGCCAGACATCGGCGTTGGTGGCGCGGTGCACCGCCTCGAGCAGCACGGCCCGGCGCTCCGCCGTCACCTTCTTGCCGGTGAGCACGCCGCGCCAGTTGGCCAGGTCGGCGTCCACGCCCTGCTCGCGCACCGACGGAATGCCCAGGAACGGCCGCTTCGACGACACGCCGATGGCGCGCAGCGTGCCGTTGGACAGGCCCGCGCTGAATTCGCTGAAGCCCGAGATGCCGGCCACGGCCTTGCCGGTGGCAAGCGCTTCCACCACCTGCGCGCCGCCCGGATGTGGCTGGTAGACCAGGCCCGCGGTGTTGCCGGCCACGCGGGCCAGCATGCCGGCGTACATGTGGTCCACGCCGCCGGCCGAACCGCCCGCGATGACGGCCTTGGCCGCATCGGCGCGCAGCTGGGCGATCAGGTCCTTGGGCGTCCTGATCGGCGAATCGGCCTTCACGGCCACCACCTCGTAGTCGCTGGTGAGGCGCGCCACGGGCGCCACCTGGGCCATGGTGACGGCCGGTTTCTGCAGCGCCACCGCGCCGACCATGACCATGCCGCTCATCAGCAGCGTGTCGGGGTCGGCGTCGTATTTCTCGACGTACTTTGCGAGGCCGATGGTGCCGCCCTTGCCGCCGATGTTCTCGTAGACCACTTCGCCCGCTGCGCCCGAGGCCAGCAGCGCCGCGCCGAGCGCGCGGCCGGTCTGGTCCCAGCCGCCGCCTTCGTTGGCCGGAATCACGATGCGCAGCCTGGAAACGAGCTGCGGCTCGGCCGCGCCAGCCAGGCGGGGCCACAGCAGCGCAGGCCCGGCCCCGGCAGCGGCGGCCGCACCCGCCATCCATGCATTGAAGTTGCGGCGAGAAAGCTTGCCGGGCGACGAACGAGGCATTTTGTTTCCAGGTGTGAGAAAGGTTTCCGGATGATGTCCGGGAAATGCGTCGCCCGCCTACCTTCGAAGGTAGGTGAAAACCCTAGGTAAGCCCGGCCGTTACTGGAATGCGACCTCGGCGAAGCTGCGCAGCTTGCGGCTGTGCAGCCGGGTCGAACCCTGCTCGCGCAGGATGTCGATGGCCCGCATGCCGATGCGCAGGTGCTGCTCCACGCGCTCGCGGTAGAAGTGGTTGGCCATGCCCGGCAGCTTGATCTCGCCGTGCAGCGGTTTGTCGCTCACGCACAACAAAGTGCCGTAGGGCACGCGAAAGCGGAAGCCGTTGGCCGCGATGGTGGCGCTTTCCATGTCGAGCGCCACGGCCCGGCTCTGGCTGAAGCGGCGCTGCGGCTGGTTGCCCGGCAGCAGCTCCCAGTTGCGGTTGTCGGTGCTCGCCACCGTGCCGGTGCGCATGATCTTCTTGAGGTCGGGGCCGGTGTAGCGCGTGACGTCGGCCACCGCCTTTTCCAGCGCGAGCTGGATTTCCGAGAGCGCCGGGATCGGCACCCACAGCGGCAGTTCCTCGTCGAGCACGTGGTCCTCGCGCACGTAGGCATGCGCCAGCACGTAGTCGCCGAGCTGCTGCGCGTTGCGCAGGCCCGCGCAGTGGCCCAGCATCATCCAGGCATGCGGGCGCAGCACGGCGATGTGGTCGGTGATGGTCTTGGCATTGGCCGGGCCGACGCCGATGTTCACCATGCTGATGCCGCTGCAGTCCTCGCGCACCAGGTGGTAGGCCGGCATCTGCGGCAGGCGCGGCGGCGCCGTGCCCTGGCTGCCGTCGAGCAGGCCGCCGTAGTTGGTGCTGGCGCCCGCGGCCAGCCCGCGCCGGCGCGTGACCACGTTGCCGGGCTCGATGAAGGCGACGTACTCGCTGTTTTCGTCGGCCATGGCCTCGTGGCCCAGGCGCACGAACTCGTCGATGTAGAACTGGTAGTTGGTGAACAGCACGAAGTTCTGGAACCACTCGGGCGCGGTGCCGGTGTAGTGCCGCAGCCGGTGCAGCGAGTAGTCCACGCGCGCCGCCGTGAAGAGCGACAGCGGCTGCGCCTCGCCTGCCAGCGCCTCGTAGGTGCCGTTGGCAATGCCGTCGTCCATCACGCCCAGGTCGGGCAGGTCGAACACGTCGCGCATCAGCGCGCGGCGCTCCTCGTTCATCGTGCCTTCGATGTGGTCGTTCTCGGCAAAGGAGAAGTGGATGGGGATCGGCTGCGTGCTGGTGCCCACCTCGATCTCGACCTGGTGGTTCTCCAGCAGCAGCCGAAACTGGTCGAGGTAGTAGCGCGAGAACAGGTCGGGCCGCGTCAGCGTGGTCTCGTAGCGGCCCGGCCCGGCGACGAAGCCGTAGCTCAGCCCCGCGTTGGCCGGCGGCGTGTGGCGCGACACCGTGTGCGTGTGCACCCGCACGAACGGGTAGCAGGCCCGCACCCGGCCCGGCATCGCCTCCCCGGCCACGAAGCGCAGCATCGATTCGCGCAGGTGCGCCAGGCCGCCCTGGTAGATGGACTTGACCTGTTCGAGTGCGGCGGCAGCATCGTTGAAGCGGGCGGGAGCGACGAAAGTGGGCATGTAGGGCATGACGGCATTGTGCAATGCGGCCGTGTCGGCCGCTGCCCCCGCAACAGGCTCAGGCGAGAAGGCAGGCCAGCACCTTGGCCAGCATGTCGTCGACGCCCGTGGCCTGCACCGCGCCCGGCAGCTCGACGTCGCCATGCATCACGAACACCGGCTTGCCCCACTTGAGCCCCATCGCCATTTCCGACAGCGTGCCCATGTTGCCGCCGATGGCGACCAGGCAGACCCCGCTGCGCGCGATGATGCCGTTGCGCATCTCGCCCATGCCGGTGGGAATGGCCACGCTGAGCCATTCGTTGGCGTTGCGGTCGTCGTCCTCGGGCAGGATGCCCACGGCAATGCCGCCGGCCTCGGCGGCGCCGCGCGAGGCCGCGGCCATCACGCCGCCGCGGCCGCCGCAGACCACCGCCATGCCCGCGCCGGCCAGCGCATGCGCCACGGCGTAGGCCGCCCCGCATTCGGCCGGGCCGCCGTCGCCGGGGCCGAGGATGGCCACCGGCTGGCGGTGGCGCGCCGGCCCCGACTGCTTCTGCGCCAGGCGCGCCAGCGCCTCAATGACCGGCGCCGGCAGCACCGCGCTCGCGCCTTCGCGTAAGGACATCGCCCACTCCCATCACGATCACACACACCACCATCAGCACCAGCGACAAGGCCGCTGCCACCGCGAAATCCGAACCGCCGTCGCCCACCTGCGCGAGCAGCATCAGCGGCAGGATGTTGAGCTGCGTGCCCACCAGCGCCAGCGCCGTGCCGTAGGTGCCCATCGCAATCGCGGCCACCATGCAGGCGTTGGACAGCACCGAGGGCATCACCTCGGGCAGCACCGTGTCCCGGAAGGCCCGCGCCCGCGAGGCGCCCAGCGTGCGCGCCGCCTGCGCCGGACGCAGGTCGAGGTTGGCGAACACCGGGTACAGCGACAGCGCCACGCGCGGGATCAGGTAGTAGGCATAGGCGAATCCCAGGCCCGAGACGCTGTAGATCCAGCTGCCGAGCGCGGCCGGGTCCGCGCCCAGGCCGGCCAGCAATTGCGTCACGAAGCCCGCGCGGCCGAAGGCCAGGATGAAGCCGTAGGCGATCACCAGGCCCGAGAAGGCCAGCGGCAGGCCCAGCAGGGTCATCATCCATTGGCGCCGGCCCTCGGGCTGGCGCGCGAGCTCGATGGCGATGCAGGTGCCCACCAGTGCCGAGATCGCGCCCGCCGCGAGGCCCAGGCCCAGCGTGTTGCGCAGCGCGCCCAGGAACAGCGGGTTGTCGAACAGCCGTCCGAAGGCGCTGCCGCCTTCGCCGAAGGCCTCGGGCAGCAGGGCAGCCAGCGGCACTGCGAAGAACAGCGCCATGAAGGCCCAGGCGGGCCAGGCGCCAAAGCGTCGCATGGCGGCTTACTTTCCCAGTGCGGCCTGCGCCCAGAGCTTGTCGACTTCGGCCTTGCGCTCCGAGGCCTTCACCACGTCGAGCGGGCGGATCTGCGGCGCGGCCGGCATCTTGGCCGCGACATCGGCCGAGAGCGGCGTGCCGGGCACGGCAGGGCGCACGAAGCCCTGCGCGAACAGCGACTGGCCGGCCTCGCTCATGATGAAGTTGAGCCACAGCTTGCCGGCGTTGGGGTTGGGGCCGTTCTTCACGAGGCTGATGGCATAGGGCGCGGCCACGCTCGCTTCCTTCGGGATCACGACTTCCACCGCATCGCCCATGCCGTCGACATGCTTGGCCTTGAGGCCATCGTTCTCGTAGCTGATCCACACCGGGATCTCACCCTTGAGGAACTTGGCGTACGGCGTGGTGCCTTCCACGCGCAGCACGTTGCCGGCCGAGTGCAGCTTGCCCAGGTAGTCCGTGCCGGGCTGCACGTTGTCGACGCTGCCGCCGTTCGCGTACGCCGCGGCGAAGGTCAGCACCTGGCCGATGCCAGTGGAGCGCGGGTCGAGGTAGACCACCGTGCTCTTGAACTCGGGCTTGAGCAAGTCGGCCCAGCCGGTGGGCACGTTCTTCACCAGCTTCTTGTTGACCAGGAAGGCGATGTTGAGCGTGTGGATGGTGAACCAGCGCCCCTCGGCCTCGCGGAACACCGGCGGCAGCTTGTCGAAGTTCACGGGCTTGAAGGGCGCAACCACGTCCTTCTTCGCGGCGTCGACGGCCGAGGCGGCGAAGTAGTAGGCGGTGTCGGCCTGCGGGCGGCGCTTGGTCTTTTCGAGCGCAACCACGGTGGCGGCCGAGCCGATGTCGTTGTAGGTCAGTTCGATCTCGGGGTAGCGCTTCTTGAAGTCGCGGAACAGCGACTTCCAGTTGGCCCACTCGGGGCCGGTGTCGAAGGAGACGCACAGGCCCTCCTTCTGCGCCTCGGCATAGAGCGCCTTCTCGCCCGCGTAGAGCTCGGGGCCGTCGAAGGCGAAGGCGGTGCGGGCCGCGAGGGTGGCCAATGACAGCACGGGCAGTGCGCCGGCGGCCTGGATCAGATGTCTGCGTTGCATGGGGGTGGCTCCTTGGAAGGAAAAAAGGTCAGTGGTCGAGCAAACGGAGGTGTTCGGGCGCGATGGCGATCGCCTCGGCGGCGGGTGTGGCCGATTCGGCGAGGAAGGGCTTGGGTGCGCCCGCCACTTCGAAGTCGTAGCGCGTGAGCGCGCCCAGGTAGCGCTGCGCGCCGGTGCGGCCCGCGAGCCGGTTGAGGCTGCCGGCGGGCGGATCGGCCCGGATGTGTTCGGGCCGCACCAGCACATGCACCGCGCTGCCGGCGGTGCGGCTGCCCGTGGGCGCGGCAAGCTCCGCAAAGCCGAGGTCCAGCCGGTCTGGCGCGCCGACCTTCGCGGGCAGGATCGTCGAGAGCCCGACGAACTCCGCCACCGCGCGGCTCGCGGGGTTCTCGTAGATCTCGCGCGGCGTGGCGATCTGCAGCAGCCGGCCGTCCTTGAGCATCGCCACGCGGTCGGCCATCACGAGCGCCTCTTCCTGGTCGTGCGTGACCAGCAGCGTGGTCGCGTTGAAGCGCTGCTGGATCGAGCGGATCTGGTCGCGCAGGTGGCCGCGCACGCTGGCGTCCAGGGCCGAGAGCGGCTCGTCGAGCAGCAGCGCGCGCGGGTCGATGGCGAGCGCGCGCGCCAGGGCCACGCGCTGCTGCTGGCCGCCCGAGAGCTGTGCGACGGCGCGCTGTGCGTACTCGCCGAGCGCCACCACGTCGAGCAGCTCCTGCGCGCGCTTGCGGCGTTCGGCCGTGGCCACCTTGCGCAGCTTGAGCCCGTAGGCCACGTTGTCGAGCACGCTCAGGTGCGGAAACAGCGCATAGCTCTGGAACACCATGCCGATGTGGCGCTGGTGCACCGGCGTGCGCGACATGTCTTCGCCGTCGAGCGCGATGCGGCCGCTGTGGCCGGTCTCCAGGCCCGACACCAGCTTGAGCAGCGTCGACTTGCCCGAGCCGCTCGGCCCGATCACCGCCACCAGCTCGCCCGTTCGTACGTCGAGCGACACATCGTGCAGGCCGTGCGTGCTGCCCGGGTAGTTGTAGCTGACCTGATCCAGAAGGAGGCTCATGCGCGTTGCTTCACAAGGGAGGACGAAAGAAGGGCCGACGCACTTGCCAGCACCAGAAGGATCACCGTCGCCGCGCAGGCAAAGCCCGTTGCGCCGTAGAAGGCCTGCAGCAGCACCACCGGGTAGGTGCGGTTCTGGAAGCTCGTGAGCAGGTTCGACAGCCCGAACTCGCCCACCGAAATGGCGGCCACCATCACCAGCCCGCTGATCAGGCTCTGCCGCAGGCTGGGCAGCACGATGCCGGTGAACTGCTGCCAGCCCGAGGCGCCGAGCGTCGCGGCCGCCTGTTCGAGCCGGCCGAGGTCCAGGTGGCGCAGGTCGCTCAGCAGCGTGTTGGTGAGATAGGGCAGCGTGAGGATCGCGTGCGCCGCAATCAGCAGCGGCATCGAGCCCAGCCAGGGTGCGAAGTCGGTGTTGAACACGATCATGTAGCCGAAGGCCAGCGTGATGGTCGGCACCGCGATCGGCATGGCGCTCACGATGCGCGCCGCCAGGCTGCTGCCGCGCCCGGCGCCGTGGTACAGCGCATAGGCCAGCGGCAGCGCCAGCACGGTGTTGATCGCGCAGGCCGACAACGCCACCACCAGGCTGCTCGCGAAGGCCCTGCGGAACGAGGGGTCGAGCCAGAGGTCGAGGTACCACTGCCCGGTGATGCCCGTGGGCAGCAGCGTGTTGGTCCAGTTGCCGCCGAAGCTGCCGACCAGCAGCAGGGCGATCGGCAGCAGCAGGTACAGGCCGTAGATGAGCGAGATGCCGCGAACCAAGATGATGTCTCCCGATGTCTTGCGCAGCCGGCATACTTTCCGAGTGCGCTACCTTTTGCGCACGGCCAGTTGCCGCGCTCCAGCGAATTCTAGGAAGCACATGCGTACTTATGGGTGAAAGCTGGATGACGACGCTTGAGCAATCGGAAAGTGTTTTTCACGGAGTTTTCATCGACCGGAGCCATGCATGAAGCGCGACTGCCCCACCATCCAGGAACTGCTGGCCTTCGACGCGGTGGCGCGCCACCAGAGCATCACGCTCGCGGCCGGCGCCCTGTGCATCACCGTGAGCGCGGTCAGCAAGCAGATCGCGGGGCTCGAGGCCTTCCTGGGCCGCGAGCTGCTGCAGAAGAACGGCCGCGGCGTGCAGCTCACGCCGCAGGGGCGCGTGTACTGGCAAAAGATCTCGGGCGGCCTGCGCGCCATCGAGACCGCGACCTTCGAGGCGCGCTCGGGCGATGCCGGCGCCGGCCTGCTCACGCTCGCGAGCGTGCCCACCTTCCTCACCAAGTGGCTCATTCCGCGCCTGCCGGCCTTCAGCCAGAAGAGCCGCCATGTGATGCTGAGCTTCAGCCGCCACCTGGAGCCGAGCGACGGCATCCCGGCCGGCGTCGATGCCGCCATTCGCTACGGCCCCGACGGCTGGCCCGGCGTGGTGTCCGAATACATCGCGGGGCGCGAGTTCGTGCTGATCGCGGCGCGCGCGCTGGTCGAAAAGCGCCACCGCATCGCGCAGCCGGCCGACGTCGTCGCCCACACGCTGCTGCATCACGAGGGCGCGCCCACCGCCTGGCGCGAGTGGGCCTCGCAGCACGGCGTGCCCGAGGTGCAGACCGTGGCGGGGCCGCGCTTCGCGCAGTATTCGGCGCTGATCCAGGCGGCGCTCAACGGGCTGGGCATCGGACTGGTGCCGAAGCTGCTGGTGCAGGAGGAACTGGCCGAGGGCTCGCTGCTGAGCCCCTGCGGCACGCCGGTGCGCGTGGACCAGGGCCACTACCTCTGCTACCGGCCGGACCGGCTCGACCTGCCGGCCTTCGCGGCGTTCCGCGAGTGGCTGATGGAAGAAGGCGCGAAGTCGCGCGGCACGGAGGTCTGAACGCGAGGCTTCTTCAGCCCCGCTTGACGAGATTCAGCGCCGGCGGCGGTCCGCCGGGAACTGCTGCATCGCGCCGCCGGTGGCCAGGCAAAAGTCAGAAGTTTCGCAACTTGCCGAACATGCAACCGGCCCTTTGAAAGGTATATGCCCACATCTCGTCGGTCAGCACGCAATAGCGCGCGAGAAAAAGCAGTGAGCGAATTTCGGCAAACTGCATGAAGAGGGGGAGGGCGTCTTTCTCGAGCGCCGACAAAGGGCGGATTTTTTCGTATCCGGTGACCAATGCAGTGATCAGGCCATCGGAGGCTGGACCCTCGTCTGCGAGATGCCAGGCGGCCGTTCCGAGATCGATCGCGAGGGGGCCGCGGCCGAAGTCATCGAAATCGAAAAATCCGGCTCGACCTTGGTGAACGCGAACGTTGCCAGTCCAGGCGTCGCCGTGGCACAGGCCGCTTGGCAGGGCGCGCAGTTCGGGCCGTTGCAAAGTTGCAAGGTAGTCATGCGCGATCTTTCTCGCGACGTCTTTGCTTTGGCGAATGCGATGAAGTGCCTGTAGAGAATCCTGGACGATTGCAACCGGATCGAGGCTGCGCACTTCGCCGCCAATGATGGTTGGCATCGCCAGATGCAGGCGCGCGAGCGCCGCGCCAAATTGCTCCATGCCGGCGCGAGTGAGGTCAAAACCATCGCCCTCGACGCTCTCGAAAAGGCAAGCAAGGCGCGATTCGCCGCCCCAAGCGACTTCCAGAACGTAGGTTCCATCCTTGGCAGCCACAGGACGACTGACGGCGACTTCTGCATCGCCCTTGAATTCTGTCAGCAGGCAGATTTCAGCTGCGATCTGCGGCAGAGGTCTTCCCGATTTCCGATAGAGGCGCAGGTAGAAAGTGTTTGCTGCTTCGCGGACCCGGTAGGTCCGGTTCACTCCGCCAACAACCAACTCCACGGCTGCAAAACTGCGTGCATATTTTGAGGAAAGCCAGTCCTTGTCGATATCGGTCACATCGTGATTTTGCAGCGGTCGACCGATTAACCTCGGGGCTCCCGAAAACAAGCTCGAAGGGCGAATCGATGAAAGTCGCAGTCATGGGCGCCGGCGCAGTCGGCTGCTACTACGGCGCCATGCTGGCGCGCGCGGGCCACGAGGTGGTGCTGATCGGCCGGCCTTCGCACGTGGAGGCCGTGCGCGCCCGCGGGCTGCGTCTGGAGACCAAGACCTTCGACGAGCAGGTGCCGCTCGGCGCAAGCACCGAGCCCAGCGCGGTGCAGGGCGCCCAGCTTGTGCTGTTCTGCGTGAAGTCCATCGACACTGAAGCGGCCGCGGCGCAGATGAAGCCGCATCTCTCGCCCGATGCGCTGGTGCTCACGCTGCAGAACGGCGTCGACAACGACGAGCGCGTGCGCTCGGTGCTGCCGTCCAGCGAAGTGGCCGCCGCCGTGGTCTACGTGGCCACCGAGATGGCCGGCCCCGGCCACGTGAAGCACCATGGCCGCGGCGAGCTGGTGATCGCACCGTCGCGCCGCAGCGAGCAGGTGGCGCAGCAATTGGTGGCCGCCGGCGTGCCCACGCAGATTTCCGGCAACGTGCGCGGCTCGCTCTGGGCCAAGCTGGTGCTGAACTGCGCCTACAACGCGCTGTCGGCCGTGTCGCAGTTGCCCTACGGCGAGCTCGTGAAAGGCACGGGCGTGGCCGAGGTGATCCGCGACGTGGTCGCCGAATGCATGGCCGTGGCAAAGGCCGAAGGCGTCGAGATTCCGGGCGACACCGATGCGGCCCTCCGCGGCATTGCGCAGTCGATGCCCTCGCAGTATTCATCGACCGCGCAGGACCTCGCACGCGGCAAGCCCAGCGAGATCGACCACCTCAACGGCTTCGTCGTGCGCCGCGGCGAGGCGCTCGGCGTGCCCACCCCCGCCAACCGCGTGCTGTTCGTGATGGTGAAGCTGCTCGAGGGCAAGCAGCGCTAGCCTGGCATGGGTTCGCGCATCGTCACGAACTCTTCGGCCGCCGTCGGGTGGATGCCGATGGTGCTGTCGAACAGCGCCTTGGTCGCGCCCGCGCGCATCGCCACGGCAAAGCCCTGCACCACCTCGCCCGCATCGGCGCCCACCATGTGCAGGCCGACCACGCGGTCGCTGGCCTTGTCGACCACCAGCTTCATGAAGGTGCGTTCGGTGCGGCCCGACAGCGTGTGGCGCAGCGACTTGAATTCGCTCGAGAACACCGCCACGTCGCCGAATTTCGCGCGCGCGTCGAGCTCGGTGTAGCCGCAGGTGCCGATGTTGGGGTGCGTGAACACGGCCGTCGGAATGAACTCGTAGTCGAGCCGGCGCCGGCCCTTGCCGAACAGTTCGTCGACCACCACCATCGCCTCGGCCAGCGCCACCGGCGTGAGCTGCACGCGCGTGGACACGTCGCCCACCGCATGGATCGATGGCACCGAGCTGCGGTAGTGCGCATCGACCGCGATGGCGCCGCGCTCGTCGAGCTTCACGCCCGCCGCCTCGAGGCCGAGTCCCTGGGTGTTGGGCACGCGGCCGGTCGCAAAGAGCACCGTGTCGGCTTCGATCTGCTGGCCGCGCGCGAGCGTGACCGTGAGCCCGTGCGCCCCGCGCGTGATCGAGGTGGCCTCGCAGTTCAGCCGCACGTCGACGCCCGCCTTGCCCATCTCGTTGGCAAGGAACTGCCGCACGTCGTCGTCGAAGCCGGTGAGCAGGTGCGCACGGCGGTGCAACTGCGTCACCTGGGCACCCAGGCCGTTGAAGATCGATGCGAACTCGCAGGCGATGTAGCCGCCGCCCACCACCAGCAGGCGCTTGGGGAACGGGTCGAGGTCGAACATCGCGTCGGAGATGGCGATGTGCTCGCGGCCCGGAATGTCGGGTACGTAGGGCGTGCCGCCGGTGGCCACCAGCAGATGGCGCGCGGTGTGGCGCTTGCCGTCGACCTCGACCGTGTGGCCGTCGAGCAGTTGCGCCCAGCCGCTGACCAGCACCACGCCGGAATTCTTCAACAGCGAGGCGTACACGCCGTTGAGCCGCTTGATTTCCTTTGCGCGCTGCGCCTTGAGGTGCGCCCAGTCGAATTTCGGCGCCTGCGGCAGCTGCCAGCCGTAGCCTGCGGCTTCCTCGAAGGATTCGGCATAGCCGGCTGCGTAGCTGTAGAGCTTCTTCGGAATGCAGCCCACGTTGACGCAGGTGCCGCCGAGTTCGGCCGCCTCGGCCAGGCCCACGCGCACCCCCTGCTGGGCCGCCATGCGCGCCGCGCGCACGCCGCCGCTGCCGCCGCCGATGACGAAAAGATCGAAGTCGAATGTGGGCATGGAAAAGACGCTCCTTGGCGGCGACTGTAGCCGCCGGCCAAGGGCGCCGCTTGCGGCGGGGCTTGCGCGATGCGATGGCGCCGCGCAAGCCCAGGAGGTTCAGCGCTGGTCCGGAGAGGACATCAACCTGCGCCGGTCGTCGCCGCCGCGTTGGCCCGGCTGAAGCTGGGGCGGCTGCGGTGAGGGTGGTGCAGGCGCGAAGCCGCGCTGCTGCTGGATGGCGCGCACCTGCGCTTCCTGGGCCTGGCGCATCGCGTTCTGCTGGGCCTGTTGTTGCGCCTGGGCCTGCTGCTGCGCCTGCACGGCGCGTTGCTGCATCTCCTGCTGTTGGCGCAGCATCTGTTGCTGGGCCAATGCCTGCTGCTGCGCCGCGCGCTGTTGCTGCTGCATCTGCTGCATTTGTTGTTGCTGCTGCAGGGCTTGCGCCTGGGCTGCGCGCTGCTGCATCTCCTGCTGTTGCCGCAGCGCCTGTTGCTGCTGTTGCTGGACCTGCAACTGCTGTTGTTGCTGCTGCTGGCGTTGCGGTTGCCGCTGGTCATGCGCACCGCGCTGCGGCCATTCCTGCTGCTGCTGTCGCAAGCCTTGCTGGCGCTGCCATTCCATTTGCTGCTGCTGTTGTTGCTGCTGTTGCTGCATCGCCTGGACCTGCTGCGCCTGCTGCGCCTGCTGCATCTGCTGGGTTCGTCGCGCCTGCTCGCGCGCCATCAGCTGCGTGGGCGGCGGCGCCGCGGCGGGCCGGCCGAAGCCGCCGCCGAAGCCATGCATCGGGATGCCCGGCGCCGGCGCCACCGGCACGCGCGCGAAGCGGTCGTCCGGCAGCCGCACCAGGTCGCGCCGGCCGAAGGGGCCGCGGCCGAAGCGGTCGGCCGGCAGCACGGTGACGGCGCCCGCCATCTGCTGGTTGGCATAGAAGCCGCTGCGCAACTCGGCCTGCCGGTTGCGGTAGGCCGCCATGCGGTTCACCTGGTCGAGGTAGCGCTGGCTCGCGCGATAGCCGGGCCGCCATGCCTCGCCGGGGGCCAGCGGGAACCAGCCCACGCCGCTGCGGCCATCGCCGATCGGCAAGGCGGCATTGGCGCCGCTGCCGCCCACGAAGCCGACCAGCGCGGGCGAATACACGGGCCGTGCGGCCGGCCGTCCCGGCACCCAGGCCCAGCGCGGCCCCAGGCGCGCCCAGCGGCCATAGTGGAAGGGCGCAAAGCCCCAGGGCGCAGCGTCGACCCAGGTCAGGCCCCAGGGCGCGATGTTGACCCACTGGCCGTCGCGGTAGGGCGCCCAGTCGGCGTCCACGTTGCGCGGGAGCCAGACGTCGCCATAGTTCGGGTCGCTCTGCCAGTCGCCGTAGGCGTCGAGCTGCTGGTAGCCGACGACCTCGCGCGACACGTAGCGTGCGGAGATCGACTGGTCCTCGATGCGGTTGCGCTCGGCCACCCAGGCATCGAAGCTGCCGTTCTGTGCCGGCGCGCCGCCCACCGCGGCCAAGTTGCGGCCCGACACGGTGAGTTGCTGCCGCGCACCCAGCGATTGCGATTCGCCGTTCTCGCCATGCAGCGTGACGCGGCCCGAAGCCACCGCGATCCAGGTGGTGCCGGCGGCGGGGTCGGCCGCCACGCGGTATTCGCCGGGCGCATCGATCACGACCGCGAGGTTGCCGGTGTCCACCTCGAAACGCTGGCCCGCGAGGTCGTCGCGCACGCGCAGCTGCAGGTTGCCCTGGTTCGCGGTGAGGCGCACGGTGTCGTCGTCGAGTTCGGAGAATTCGATGTGCGTCTGCCCGTCCATGCGCAGCGCGGCCGAGCCGATGTGGACTTCGGCGCGCGCATTGCGGTCGGTCCAGAGCCGGTCGCCGGTGGTGATGGGGCGGTTGGGCTGCGCGTCGTACCAGCTGTCTTCGCCGGCGGGCGCGAAGCTCACCGTGCCCTGCTGCAGGTTCAGGCGCGCCACGCGTCCGGGCGGGTCCTGCTGTGCGCTGGCCGCCGCACCGAGGCACAGCAGCACGAGGCCGAACAGCCATCGGTGCAATGGCCGGTGAAGATCGAGAAAGGCGGGGCGGTTCATGGGTTTGTCTCCGGTTCCCGGGGGCGGATGAATGCGATGGATATGTAACGCGCGAGAATCCGCTGCCGCTGTCAGCGCATGTCCCCTGCTTGGTGAAGCGCACGCACATTCGGCAACCGCTTGTAATCGAGGACTCGGCATGAAAAACAACAAGAACGCCTGTGCACCGGGCGAACTGCGCTACCGGAACCATAGCGCGGCGCGTTGGATCGCAGTGCTCGTGTGCGCCACGCTGGCCATTGCCGCCGCGCCCGCGCACGCGCAGCTTGCGCGCAAGCCTTCCTACTACCAGCAGCAGAACAGCAACACGTCCGCCCCGGAAGGCGCGCAGCTTCCCGCGCGGCCGGCCGCGCCCGCGTCGCTGCCAGTGCTGCGCAGCCGCGGCGACTTCGACACGCTGGCCCGCGTCTACGACGCCGGCACGCCGATGCAGCTGGCCCACGTGCTGTTCGCCGTCGACCGCCGGGCCCGGCCCGTGCGCACCTACTACATCGACACGCCGCGCTACCAGCTGCATCTGCGCTTCGTGCGCGAGACCGGGCTCGCGCCACGCGCGGGCAAGCGCGAGATCGATCGCAACTACCTCGTGCCCGATCGCCGCTTCCTGTTCGGCACGCTGAGCTGGCAGCAGAACATCGGCAGCTTCACCTACGAGTTCTGGGAAGGCGACCGGCTCACCCCCGCGCTGCTGCGCCAGGCCGATGCACAGGTGAAGGCCAGCTTCTTCGCACCCGTGAAGTTCAAGACCAACTCGACGCTGCACGAACGCATCGCGAACGAGGCGGGCATTGACTTCGTCAGCCAGGAGGCGCTGATCCGCGAGCAGCCCTACATGCCGATGAACCTGGGCACGGCCACGGGCCGCGTGCGCATCGTGGACGAGGCCTCGGGTGCGAATGCGCTGAACGCGCTGCTGCCCGACGACATCGCCGTGCTGCGCCAAGTGCCGATCGGCCTGCCGCCCGTGGCCGGCGTGCTGACCGAGCGGCCGTCCACCGCGCTCTCGCACGTCAACCTGCTGGCCAAGGGCTGGGGCATTCCCAATGCCTATGTGCGCGATGCGGCGGCCGTGCTGCGCGAGCACGCGGGGCAGTGGGTGGCGCTCAAGGTGGCCGCGTCGGGCTACCAGGTGCGCCGCCTCGCGGCGGAAGAAATCGCCGCGCTGCCGCCGCGCAGCGCGCGCGCCGCAGCCATCGGCGCGCTACCGGGCCATGCGAAGGCCGCCAAGCCCGATCTGCGTGAAACCCGCCTGCTTCCGTTCGCCTCGCTGCGCGCGCGAAACAGCGTGCAATGCGGGGCCAAGGCTGCCAACCTCGGCGCCGTGCTGGCCGCGCGCATTCCGGGAACCTCCGTGCCCGACGGCTTCTGCATTCCCTTCGCGCACTACGACCGCTTCATGCGCGCGAACGGGCTGGCGGAGCGCATCGCGCGCATGCAGCAGCAGCCCGGCTTCGCGGGCGATCCGCAGGTCCGGCAGAAAGCGCTGGCGCAGTTGCAGGGCGAGATCGTGCAGTGGCCCGTCGATGCGGCCAGCGCGGCGGCGTGGCGGGCCGCATGGCAGGCGCAGCTTGGCGGCGGTGGCGTGTTCGTGCGCAGCTCGTCCAACTCGGAAGACCTGCCGGGCTTCAGCGGCGCGGGGCTCTACACCACGGTGCCCAACGTCAAGACCGGCGACGCGCTCGAACTCGCGGTGAAGAAGGTCTGGGCCTCGGTGTTCAACCCCGAGGCCTGGGAGGCACGCAGCGCCGCGGGCTTCGGCGCCGAGTCGGTGCTGATGGGCGTGTTCGTGCAGACGGCCATCGATGCCACCAACGCCGGCGTGATGATCACGCGCGACCCCTTCGACGCCGGCCACCCGCACGTCACCTACATCTCGGCCAAGCGCGGCATCGGCATTCGCGTGGTGGAGGGACGGCGCGTGGCCGAGCAGGTGATGTACTCGAGCTGGTCCAGGGCCATCCAGGTGCTCAGCCGCTCGGCCGAAGAGACGGCGCTGCAGCTGGACAAGGACGGCGGCGTGAAGGAAGTGCCGGTGGAGGCCGGCCGCGCCGTGCTGACGGACGAACTGGTGCTGCGCCTTGCAGGCGTTGGCGCGGCCGTGAAGCGCGCCTTCGGCGGCGTCGACCAGGACATCGAATGGGCCACCGTGGGCGACCGCATCGTGCTGCTGCAGGCGCGGCCCTATGTGGAGCGGCGCCGCTGATCCGCAGGCTACTTGTAGAGCAGCTGCGGCAGCCACAGCCCGATCTGCGGCCAGATGTAGAGCAGCACGATGGCCAGCACCTGGATGCCCATGAAGGGCAGCATGCCCAGGAAGATCTGGTTCAGCGTCACGTGCGGCGGGCTCACGCCCTTCAGGTAGAACGCGGCCATGGCCACGGGCGGCGAAAGGAACGCGGTCTGCAGGTTCATTGCCACCAGCAGGCCGAAGAACAGCGGATCGACGCCGAAGTTGTCGAGCAGCGGAATGAAGATCGGCATGAAGATCACGATGATCTCGGTCCACTCCAGCGGCCAGCCCAGGATGAAGATGATGACCTGGCTGAGCACCAGGAACTGGACCTTGCTGAGGTTCATGCTCAGCACCCATTCCTCCACCAGCGCCTGGCCGCCGAGCAGCGCGAACGCAGCCGAGAAGATGGCCGAGCCCACGAACAGCCAGCACACCATGGCCGAGGTCTTGGCGGTGAGGAACACCGACTCCTTCAGCACGTCCATGGTCAGCCGCCGGTAGGCGGCGGCCAGCAGGAAGCCGCCGAGCGCGCCCATGGCGGCGGCTTCGGTGGGCGTGGCGAGGCCGAGCACGATGGAGCCGAGCACCGAGACGATCAGCAGCATCAGCGGGAAGAAGGATGCGAGCAGCATCTTGAAGATCTCGAGCCGCGCGAAGCTCAGGAACAGGTAGAACAGCGTGGTGATCGCGCCGAACAGCGCGAAGCAGACCCACCACCAGGTCGGCGCGGCGCGCGTGGTGGCGCCTTCCGTCGCGGCGGCTTCCGGCGTGCCGGCGGATGGTTCTGCGGCAGGGGCCGGCGGTGGTTCGGCTCCGGGCGGCTCCGCGACGCCGCCGCCTGCCGACGACGGCTCGGAAGGCGTGTCGCCGGTGGGCGGTTCCTGCAGGCCCGATGGCTCGGCAGGCGGCTCCTGCAAGCCGCCGGTGGACGGTGGCTCGGCGAGCCCGCCGCCGGCCCCGGGTGCGGCGCGCGTGGCCGCACCGATCTCCTGGATGTCGTAGACCTCCTCGGCCGCCACGTTGGTCGCGGCGCGGTAGCTCGTCAGCGCCAGGAATACGAAGAGCAGGCCGGGCAGGGCGACGATGCCGAGCTGGCGCAGCAGGTGGCCTGTCGGCACGCCGGCATTGCGCTTGCCCTTCAGGGCGGCGAGCAGGTTCGGCAGCGCATGGGATGCCGAGTCGGTGGTCAGCTTCTGCGTGAGCGGCGGCAGGGCCACCGCGCGGTCGGCGGCGGACAGCGGTGGCGCCCACGCCGGCTTGAGCTTCGCAACGATGATGACGTAGAGCACGTACATGGAAGCCAGCATCACGCCCGGAAAGAACGCACCCGCATAGAGCTGCACCACCGAGACGCCCGCGGTGGCGCCATAGACGATCAGCAGCACCGAGGGCGGGATCAGGATGCCGAGGCAGCCGCCGGCCGTGATGGCGCCCGCCGCAATCGGGACGCTGTAGCCGGCGCGCAGCATCGCGGGCAGCGCCAAGAGGCCCATCAGCGTCACCACCGCGCCGACGATGCCCGTGGCCGTCGCGAAGATGGTGCAGGTGACCAGCGTGGCCACCGCGAGTGCGCCGGGCAGCCGCGCCATTGCGAGGTGCAGGCTCTTGAACAGCGTCTCGATCAGGTTGGCGCGCTCGACCAGGTAGCCCATGAAGACGAACAGCGGCACCGCGATCAGCACGTCGTTGGCCATGGTCTTGTAGGCCGACTGGACCATCAGGTCGAGCGTGCGCGTGGTGTCCCGGTTGTAGGCGAACCAGGTGAAGATCATTCCCATGCCCATCAGCGTGAAGGCGGTGGGAAAGCCCAGCATGATCGCGACCACGACCAGCGACAGCATCAGCAGGCCCAGGTGCCCGTCGGTGATGGTGTCGGCGCGCAGCAGCAGCACCGCGGCGGTGATCACGACCAACGCCATGAAGGAGAGGCCGAACCAGAGTTCGCGGCGGATCATCGCGTGCCCTCCTTGGCGATCACCACGGCATCCAGTGCCTCGATGTCCGCGTCCTTGACGTTGACCATCTCCTTGAGCTTGCCGACGTCGACTTCCTCGACGTCCTCCTCGCGCAACGGCCAGGCGCCTGTCTGGATGCACTGGATGCAGCGCACGATCTCGGCAAAGCCCTGCACCAGCAGGGTGAAGCCGGCGAGCGGAATGACGTACTTGAACGGATAGAGCGGCAGCGGGTCGGCCGAGAAGGTCTGCTCGCGGATCGCGAGCGATTCGCCGGCGTAGATCCAGCCGGCCCAGGTCAGCGCAACGATGCCCGGCAGGAAGAAGACGATGTAGAGCGTGAGGTCGAAGATGGCCTGCGTGCGCGGCCGGAAGAAGCCGTAGAGCACGTCGCCGCGCACGTGGCCGTTCTTCGAGAGCGTGTAGGCACCGGCCGTCATGAACATCGCGCCGTACAGCATGATCTGCGCATCGAGCACCCAGGCATGGGGCCTGTTCAGCACATACCGAGAGAACACCTCCCAGCTGATCAGCAGGGTGAGCAACACCGCGCACCACGCAAAGGTCTTGCCTATCCAGGTCGAGAAACGATCGACGGCCAACAGGAAAGATTGCATCGAGAGAAACTCCTCGCTACGGCCGGCGCAGCACGAGACTGGCAAGAAAAGAGGGCACCGGCCGGGTGCCCTCGGGTCACCGGGTCGGTCTCAGGACTTCTTGGCCTTCGCCCCGAAGTAGTGGTTGTAAGCCATCTTGAAATCGACCGTGTAGTCGTTCTGCCACTGGCCGGCGCGTTCCGCGAAGGCCCGCTGTGAATCGAGCACCTTCTTGAACATCGGGTTCTCGGTCGCCTTCTTGGCAACGGTCTTGTCCCACGATGCCAGCTGCGCGCGCAGGATGGGGTCGGGCGTCTTGTAGAACTTGACACCGGCCTTCTTGAGCTCGATGTAGTCCTGCGAATTGCGCTCGATGGCCTTCCAGCTCATGTCGGCGCTGGCCGCCTGCACCGCATAGTCGATGATCGACTTGAGTTCGGCCGGCAGCGCCGTGAGCTTGCCCTTGTTGAAGAGGATCTCGAACTGCTCGCCCGACTGGTGGAAGCTCTGCAGCATGCAGTTCTTGGCCACGTCGGGAAAGCCCAGCACGCGGTCGCTCGAGGCGTTGTTGAACTCGGCCGCATCGATCAGCCCGCGGTCCAGCGCCGGCACGATCTCCCCGCCCGGCAGCGGGTTCACGGCCGTGCCCATGTCGGTGAACACGTCGACCGCCAGGCCCACGGTGCGGAACTTCAGGCCCTTCATGTCTTCCACCTTGGCCACCGGCTTCTTGAACCAGCCCAGCGGCTGCGTGGGCATGGGGCCGTAGAGGTAGGACACCACGTCCAGGTTCAAACTCTTGTAGATCTCCTCGATCAGCGCCTTGCCGCCGCCGTAGTTGTGCCAGGCCAGCACCATGTTGGCGTCCATGCCGAAGCCGGGCCCCGAGCCCCAGAGCGCAAGCGCCGAGTTCTTGCCGTACCAGTAGGCCACCACGCCATGGCCGCCGTCGAGCGTGCCCTTGGCAACCGCGTCGAGCAGCTGGAACGCGGGCACGACCGAGCCCGCGGGCAAGACCTCGATCTTCAGGCGGTTGCCCGCCATGTCGTTGACCTTCTTCGCGAAGTCCTGTGCATATTCGTGGAAGATGTCCTTGGCCGGCCACGTGCTCTGGAAGCGCAGCGAGGTGGTCTGGGCCATGCTGACCATCGGCGCCGACATGGCGCCTGCGGCCACGGCGGCACCCTTCAGGAGGTTGCGGCGGCGAGGCGATTTGCTGTCTGTCATCTTGTCTCTCTCCATACAATTTCTGACCGAAGAAACCCTGCCCGCCTTCTTGGCGTGATGTTCGGCAGGCCCACACGCATCTTTGGCGCGCCGGAATATGTGACAAACAGGGTTTTCACGAACTGGTGAAAAATTCCATCATCCGGCGAGGACGCAGAGCAACGTAAAGATGGCTGCTGCCAGTGAAGTAACCCTATCGATTGGAAGGAATGAACAAAGATGACTGAACCCATTGGGGAAAAGGGCTATGCGGGCGACGTGACGCCCGAGCAGGCCGCGCAGTGGATGGCGAGCGGCGAGGCCGTGCTGGTCGACGTGCGCACCGACGCCGAGCGCGAATGGGTCGGCTACGTGCCCGGTGCCGTGCCGCTGGCCTGGAAGCAGTGGCCCGGCATGACGCTCAACCCGGCCTTCGACGGCGGCATCCGCGCCGCGGGTGAGGACGGCAACAAGAAACTGGTGCTGCTGTGCCGCAGCGGCGTGCGCTCCATCGCCGCCGCCCGGCGCGCCACCGAGCTGGGCCTGAAGGCCTACAACATCCTCGAAGGTTTCGAGGGCGATCCGGACGAGAGCGGCCACCGCGGGCAGATCGGCGGCTGGCGCAAGCGCGGGCTGCCTTGGAAGCAGAACTAGATTTGGGCCTGGGCTCGGGCTCGGGTTCAGTTCGGGGCGCGCTCCCGCCGACGGGGTACCTTGCTCCGCGAATGTCCTCCGGCCTGCGGCCTCCCCCTTGATTTCGCTGCGCAAGGCACCCCATCGGCGGGAGCGTGATCAGAAGAGCGGTCGTTGATCAGCGATACACCAGCAGCGTGCCCTCGTGCACAGGGCATCGGGTGCTCCCCGCAGCGAAATAAAGGAGGAGGCCGCAGGCCGGGGGACATTCGCGGAGGGGAGTACCCGGTGGCCTGTGCACGCGCCCCGTACAGCGACGCCTCGAACACCAGCGCCCATAAAAAAAAGGCCCACCGATACCAGTGGGCCTTTTTGCCGCAGCCGCGAGCGAATCAGCTCACAGCGCTGGAATGCGCAGCTTCTGCCCCGGATAGATCTTGTCCGGGTGGCTCAGCATCGGCTTGTTCGCCTCGAAGATCGCGTTGTACTTGTTGGCGTCGCCGTAGTACTTCTTGGAGATGGCCGACAGCGTGTCGCCCTTCACCACGTCGTGGTACTGCGCCGGCGGTGCGGGCGGAGCGACCAAGTTGTTGTCGACGCTCGTCACGTTGGCCACGTTGCCCGCGGCAAGCGCGGCTTTTTCGCTGGCTTCCTGCGAAGGCGCCTGGCCGGCCAGCGTCACAACGCCGCTGCTCGCGGTGTAGGTCACTTCCAGGCCCGTGAGACCGAGATTCTGCGTCTCGATGTAGGTCTTGATGGCTGCCGCGGCCTTGGTGTTGGCGTCCGGCTCGGCCGCCTGCGCCGCCGATCCGCCGAACAGCTTCTCGCCGGCCTCCTTGATGAAACTAAGCAAACCCATGGTTCTCTCCTTGCGCCTTGGTTGAGGGAATCGCGAATGTAGCGGCGAAACCGGGCACGGGCGCGTAGGTCCGCGCCGCGTGTGTCAACGATGCGCCAGCATCCATGACAACAAAGTCGCAATAATCCCGCCCATGGCATCCCCCTTCCTCGCGATCGACATCGGCAATACCCGCCTCAAATGGGCGCTCTACGATGCGGCGCATCCGGGGGCCGCACTTCGGGCGCATGGCGCGGAATTCCTCGACCACATCGAGCGGCTGGCCGACGGCCCTTGGGCCGACCTGCCCGCGCCCGGCTCCATGCTGGGCTGCGTGGTGGCCGGCGACGCGGTGCGCCGCCGCGCCGAGGAGCAGATCGTCGAGCGCTTCGATTGCGCCCCGCGCTGGGTGGTGTCGAGCGCGGCGGAGGCCGGCATCGTCAACGGCTACGACCATCCGACGCGGCTGGGCGCCGACCGCTGGGTGGCGATGATCGGCGCGCGCCACCGGATGCTGGACGCGGGGCCGGCGCGGCCGATGGTGGTGGTGATGATCGGCACCGCGGTGACGGTCGAGGCCATCGATGCCGGCGGCAAGTTCCTGGGCGGCCTGATCCTGCCGGGCCACGGCATCATGCTGCGCGCGCTGGAGTCGGGCACGGCGGGCCTGCACGTGCCGACCGGCGAGGTGCGCGAATTCCCCACCAACACCAGCGACGCGCTCACCAGCGGGGGGACCTATGCCATTGCCGGGGCGGTCGAGCGCATGGTGCAGCACGTGCGCTCGCATTGCGGCGCCGAGCCCGCCTGCTACATGACCGGCGGCGCGGGCTGGAAGATGGCGCCCGTGATGAACGGGCATTTCGAACTGGTCGAGAGCCTGATCATGGACGGCCTGCTGGTGATCGCCCAGGCACGGGGCTGACCCATCCAGGGCCTCATCAGGGCCGCATCAGCGCCTCGGCCACGGCCTGGAAGGCCGGCAGCGTGAGCGGGTCGTTGCCCGCACTGGCCGCCACCGGGTGCGCGGCATAGCGCACGATCACCATTTCCGCCTTCGGATCGACGTAGATGCTCTGGCCGTGGATGCCGCGCGCCATGTAGGCGCCATGCGGGTTGTGCGTGACCCACCACATGTTGCGGTACGACCAGCCCGGCAGCAGCGCGTAGCCGGCCTTGGCGAACTTGGCCGGGTCGGCGCCGCGCGCGATGTCCGCGACCACCGCCTTTGGAATGGCCTGCTGCCCGTTGGGCGCGCGGCCGCCGTTGCGCATGGTCTCGCCGAAGCGCGCGAGGTCGCGCAGCACGGTGTTGAGTCCGCCGCCGCCCGACTCGGTGCCGATGCGGTCGACCATGAAGTAGGCGTCCTGCTCGGCGCCGATGCGGCGCCAGATCTTCTCGCTCAGCAGGTCGGCGAGCGACTGGCCGCTGGCGCGGCGCAGCATCCAGGCGAGCACCTCGGCATTCACCGTCTTGTAGGCAAAGGCGGCGTCGTGCGCGCCTTCCTTCTTCAGCGTGGTGAGAAATTCGTAGAACGACTTCGGGCCCGTGTAGTTCGGCCCCTGTGCCAGCATGCCGCCGGCGCGCGCATAGTCCCAGATCTCGGCCTTCGGGTCGGCGTAGTTCTCGGAGTAGTGCACGCCGATGGTCATGTCCATCACCTGGCGCACCGTGGCGTCGCCGTAGGCCGTGTCCTTGAGTTCGGGCAGGTAGCGGGTGACGGGCGCCGACGGGTCGAGCCTGCCCTCGTCCGCGAGGATGGCCGCCAGCGTGCCGACGAAGGACTTGGTGACCGACATCGCGATGTGCGGCCGCTCGGGCGTGAGCGCGCCGAAGTACTTTTCGTAGACCACGCGGCCGCGGTGCAGCACCAGGATGCCGTCGGTGTAGGTGCGCGGGATCATCTGGCCGAAGCTCACCGTCTCCTCGCTGCCCAGGGGCTTGAAGGTCACGGCCTCGAGGTCGCTGCGCGGCGCCGCCGGCAGGGGGCTCGGCGCGCCGCTGCCGCGCCACACGTTGGCCGTGGGCACGGTTTCGCGCACATGCGAGAAGCTCCAGCGCGTGCGCGGAAACACGCCGCCGGCCGGATCGTCGAAGGTGATCAGCCTGTCGGGCGGGGGTGGAAAGCCCTTCATCCAGCCCATGGCCTCGACCGAGGTGGCCGCGGGATCGGGAGGGGAGGCGGGCGCCTGGGCCAGGGAGGTGGTGGTGTTCACGGCGAGCAGTGCGAAGACGGCAGCGAGCGCCGTGCGTTGGAAGAGGCCGATCATCGTCTCAGCGGCCGCTGAAGCGCGCGGGCCGGCGCTCGACGAAGGAACGCACGCCTTCGGCCGCGTCTTCGCTGTTGGACAGGCGCTTCTGCGTCTCGATGAATTCCGACACGGCCGCGAGCGGCCCGTGCTCGACGGCCTTGATCACGTTCAGCCGCGTGGCCACCACCGCCAGCGGGGCCTGCGCCGCGATGCGCTGTGCAATGGCCAGCGCCGCGTCGAGTTCCTGCCCGGCCGGCACCACCTTCTGCACGAAATTCAGGCGATAGGCTTCGGCGCTGTCGAACTCGTCGGCCGTCAGCAGGTGCAGCATGGCGTTGCCCACGCCCGCGCGTTCGGCCATGCGCAGCGTGGCGCCGCCCGTGGCCATGATGCCGCGCTGTACTTCCATCTGCGAGAAGCGGCAGTTGTCGGCCGCCACCACGATGTCGGCGCCCAGCATCAGCTCGATGCCCACCGTGAAGCAGATGCCCTTGACCGCCGCCACCATCGGCTTGGTGCGGCGGCGGTAGCCGGGCAGGCCGAAGTCGTGCGGCTCCACCAGGCCGGCCGGCACCGCCTTCTCGCCGCGCTTCATGTACTCGGTGACCGCCGGCAGGTCGAGCCCGGCCGTGAAGTGGTCGCCGAAGGCATGCAGCACGCCCACGCGCAGCGCGGGGTCGTCGTCCAGCCGGGTGTAGGCCTCGGCCAGTTGCCGGAACATCGGCGGCGTCCAGCCGTTGCGCTTGGCCGGGCGATTGATGCCGATCAGCAGCACGTGGCCGATCACCTGGGTGTCGATGCAGCCTTCTGCGGGTGGGGTGGTAGGCGTGGCGGTCATGGCGCTTGTCTCCTTGTTTTTGCTGGACGCCGGATCAGTAGGTGTAGACGCCCCGTCCGGTCTTGCGGCCCAGCTGGCCCGCAGCCACCATCTCCTTCAGCAACGGGCAGGGGCGGTACTTGGAGTCGCCGAACTGCTCAAGGTAGACCTCCATCACAGCCAGGCACACGTCCAGGCCGATCATGTCGGCCAGCGCCAGCGGGCCGATGGGCTGGTTGCAGCCCAGCTTCATGCCGGCGTCGATGTCCTCGGCCGTGGCGATGCCTTCGGACAGCACGAAGAAGGCCTCGTTGATCATCGGCACCAGGATGCGGTTGACGACGAAGCCCGGCGCGTTCTTCACGGTGATCGGCGACTTGCCGAGCTTCTCGGCCAGCGCCTTGACGGCATCGTGCGTGGCGTCGCTCGTGAGATAGCCGCGGATCAGCTCCACCAGCGCCATCATCGGCACCGGGTTGAAGAAGTGCATGCCGATGAAGCGGTCGGCGCGCGAGGTGGCGGCCGCGAGCTGCGTGATCGAGATCGACGAGGTGTTCGACGCGATGATCACCTCGGGCGCCAGCAGCTCGTCGACCTGCTTGAGGATCTTGAGCTTGAGCGCGTGGTTCTCGGTGGCGGCCTCGATCACCAGCTGCGCGCCCTTCAGGTCGTCGTAGTTGGTCGAGCCCTTGATCAGCGCAAGCGCCGCGGTCTTCTGCTCGGCCGTGAGCTTTTCCTTCTTGATCAGGCGGTCGAGGCTGCCCGAGACGGTGGCCAGGCCCTTGTCGACCGCCGCCTGCGCGACATCGATCATCACCACGTTGACGCCCGACACCGCGCAGGCCTGCGCGATGCCGTTGCCCATTGTTCCGGCGCCGATGATGCCGACGGTCTGAATCGTCATGAGAAAACTCCTTGAAGAATAAAAGCGGAAGAAAAAGGGAGCGGGTGGATGCGCCACCGCGGCAGGAGATCGATTGTGAAGCAGCCCCGCCGGGGCGCCGTTGCCGCGCGTGACACAGGCGGTGCGCGGGTGGCTTACAGTGCGGCGATTGCTTTTTCCTCCCCTTTTCCGACTCCGACCATGACCACCCTCGGCACCCCTCTTTCCCCCTCGGCCACCCGCGTGATGCTGCTGGGCTCCGGCGAACTCGGCAAGGAGGTGCTGATCGCCCTGCAGCGCCTCGGCGTCGAGACCATCGCGGTCGACCGCTACGAGAACGCGCCGGGCCAGCAGGTGGCGCACCACGCGCGCACCATCACCATGAGCGACCCCGAGCAGCTCAAGGCCCTGATCGAGGCCGAGAAGCCCATGCTCGTGGTGCCCGAGATCGAGGCCATCGCCACGCCGATGCTGCAGCAGCTCGAAGACGCCGGCGTGGTGCGCGTGATTCCCACCGCCCGCGCCGCCCGCCTCACGATGGACCGCGAAGGCATCCGCCGCCTGGCCGCCGAGACGCTGGGCGTGCCCACCAGCCCCTACAAGTTCTGCGACTCGCTGGCCGAGCTGCAGGCGGCCATCGATGCCGGCATCGGCTACCCCTGCATCGTCAAGCCCGTGATGAGCAGCTCCGGCAAGGGCCAGAGCAAGATCGACGGTCCGGCCGACGTGCAGAAGGCCTGGGACTACGCCATGGCCGGCGGCCGCGTGAGCCACGGCCGCGTGATCGTCGAGGGCTTCATCGACTTCGACTACGAGATCACGCTGCTGACCGTGCGCGCCAGGGATGCGGCCGGTGCGGTGCAGACCCAGTTCTGCGAACCCATCGGCCATGTGCAGGTGAGCGGCGACTACGTCGAAAGCTGGCAGCCGCACCCGATGGCGCCGGCCGCGCTGCAGAAGGCGCAGCAGATTGCCGAGGCCGTCACGTCCGACCTCGGCGGCCAGGGCCTGTTCGGCGTCGAGCTGTTCGTGAAGGGCGACGAGGTCTGGTTCAGCGAAGTGAGCCCGCGTCCGCACGACACCGGCATGGTGACCATGGCCACGCAATGGCAGAACGAGTTCGAGCTGCATGCGCGCGCCATCCTCGGCCTGCCGGTCGACACCTCGCTCAAGAGCCCGGGCGCGAGCGCCGTGATCTACGGCGGCGTCGATGCCGCCGGCATTGCCTTCGACGGCGTGGCCCAGGCGCTGCAGGTGCCCGGCAGCGACATCCGCCTGTTCGGCAAGCCCGAGAGCTTTGCCAAGCGCCGCATGGGCGTGGCGCTGGTGCATGCGGCCGATACCGGCACGGCGCGCAGGCTCGCCAAGGAAGCCGCCTCGCGCGTGAAGCCGCGCAAGGCATAGCCAGTTTTCGCAAGCCGCGCCAGGGCGGCGCGGGCATGGTCGGACCGATCCACCGGAGACACCATGCTGCATCCCCAGGCGCGCGCCTTGCTCGACTTCATCGAGGCGCGCGGCATCCCGCCGACCCACACGCTTTCGCCGGCCGAGGCGCGCGCCTTCTATCGCGAGCGGCGCACCGCCACGCAACCCGAAGCCCCGCCGGTCGCCGAAGTCCGCGGGCTGGAGGCCGACGGGCCGCACGGCACCATCCCGGTGCGCCTGTACCGCCCGCTGGGTTCCACGCCCGATGCCGCGCTGCCGGTGCTCGTGTACTTCCACGGCGGCGGCTGGGTCATCGGCGACCTCGACACGCATGACGTGCTGTGCCGCTCGCTTGCCAACGGCGCAGGCTGCGCGGTCGCCTCGATCGACTACCGCATGGGGCCCGAGCATCGCTTCCCGGCCGCGGTCGACGACGTGCTGGCCGCCACCCGCTGGGTGCGTCGCGAAGCCGCCTCGCTCGGCCTCGATGCCGGCCGCCTCGCGGTGGGCGGCGACAGCGCGGGCGGCAACCTCGCGGCGGTGGCGGCCATTGCGGCGCGCGATGCCGGCGACCTGCCGATCGCCTTCCAGCTGCTGATCTATCCGGCCACCGACATGCGCCGCGGCCATCCCTCGCACCAGGCCAACGGCCAGGGCTACCTCCTGACCCGCGACACGATGGCCTACTTCCACGACCACTACATCGACGACGCCCGGCACGACCTCGACTGGCGGGCATCGCCGTTGCTGCACGCCGATCTCTCGGGCCTGCCGCCCGCGCTGGTGCTCACGGCCGGCTACGACCCGCTGCGCGACGAAGGCATGGCCTACGCCGAGGCATTGACCGCCGCCGGCAACCGCGCCGCGTACGTCTGCTTCGAGCGCCAGATCCACGGCTTCATCACCATGGGCAAGGTGCTCGACGAGGCCGATACGGCGATCGCGCTGTGCTGCGCCGAACTGCGCCGCGCGTTCGCGCCGGCTTAGGCCGGCCTAGGGAAAGTCCCCGCGCAAATGCACGCCGCGCCGCCGGCCCCCGCCGCTACGATCCAGCCAACGCAACGCCGGCCCCAGGCCGGCGGCGGCCCGATGCAGGAGACAGACACCATGCAGCGAACGAAGACGGCGCCGCCCGAAAGCGGCGGCGCGCAGCGCGGGGAGCGCCTGATGTGGCTCACGCACCAGCGCGTGTTCTACGCCGGGCTGCTCGGGGCCGCCGCCGAGCGCACGATGGGCGGGCACGGCGTGTACGTGTCGCCCGCGGGCGCGCCGCCGAACCGCCTGTGCATCGGCGGCGGCGCCTGGCAGACGGGCGAACTGCTGGTGGTGCCGCCGCAGGTGCCGCACCGCGTGGAAAGCGCGCATCCGCTCATCTTCAACCTGCTGATCGAATCGGAGTCGGTCGATCCCGCGCGCATGCCGGCCTTCATGCAGCACTGCGGTCCGGTCGATGCACCGGCCTTCGTGCGGCGCATGCGCGGCGCCCATGCACACCTGCTTGCCGCGTCGGGCCGCGGCATCAACTTCGACGGCTTCGACTTCGATGCGCTGTTCTTCGGCGAGCCGCTGGCGCCGCGCGCGCTCGATGCGCGCATCCGCAAGGTGATCGACGCCATCAACGCCGACCCGGCCGCACCCACCTCGGCCGAAGACTGCGCGGCCTCGGTGCACCTTTCCTTCTCGCGCTTCCTGCATCTGTTCAAGCAGGAAACCGGCATGGCGTTCCGCGCCTTCCGCGCCTGGAAGCGCGCGCGCAGCCTGCTGCGCTACGTGCGCCAGGCCAGCACGCTGACCGACATCGCGCTGGACACCGGCTACCCCGATTCGACGCACTTCAGCCATTCGATCCGCCAGGTCTACGGCCTGAAGCCCAGCGACATCCTGGCGGGCTCGCGCCGCCTCGCGCTGCACGACGCGGCCGGCGGCTTCAGGCAGTAGTCGCAAGGAAGCCCCATGCAGATACTCCAACTCCTGCTGTCGGGCATTGCGCAAGGTTGCATCTACGGGCTGATTGCGCTGGGCTTCGTGCTGATCTACAAGGCCACCGAAACCGTGAGCTTCGCGCAGGGCGACCTGATGATGCTCGGCGCCTTCGGTGCGTTTGCCGGCATGTCGCTGTTCGGCCTGCCGTTCTGGCTCGCGGCCCTTCTTGCGGTGGTGGCGATGGCCGCCTTCGGCGTGCTGCTCGAGCTGGTGGTGATCCGCCCGATCCTCGGGCAGCCGCAGTTCTCCATCGTGATGCTCACCATCGGCATCGCCTACGTGGCGCGCGGGCTCATCACCATGGTGCCGGGCATCGGCACCGACACCCACACGCTACCCGTGCCCTACAAGGACCAGATCTGGAAGCTGGGCGAACTGGTGGTCAACCTCGAACAGCTCGCGATCATCATCGCGACCGCCATCCTGTGCGGCCTGCTGTTCGCGATGTTCCGCTACAGCAAGCTCGGCATCGCGATGCAGGCCTCGTCGCAGAACCAGCTCGCCGCGTACTACATGGGCATTCCGGTGAAGCGCCTGAACGGGTTGGTGTGGGGGCTCGCTGCAGCGGTCGCAGCCATCGCCGGCATGCTGCTCGCGCCCATCACCTTCGTGCACGCGAACATGGGCTTCATCGGGCTCAAGGCCTTTCCGGCCGCGGTGGTGGGCGGCTTCGGCAGCCTGCCAGGTGCGATCGTCGGCGGGCTGGTGATCGGCATCGTCGAATCGTTCGCGGGCTTCTACCTGCCCGACGGCTTCAAGGACACGGCGCCGTACATCGTGGTGCTGCTGATGCTGATGATCAAGCCCAACGGATTGTTCGGCGAAAAGCTGCGCAAGAAGGTGTAAAAGCATGTGCCCCCACGCTCGTCACTTCGTGTACTCGCTGCCCCCCGAGGGGGCGCAGGTCCGCCTTGGGGCGGCCCGGCGACGGACCTGATTCATGCGCTTCATCTTCAAGACCAGCTACGACCAGGACATCCGCCTCGCGCGGCACGGCGGCCATGTGTTCTGGTACGGCCTGCTCGCGGCGTTCCTCGTCGTCGCGCCATGGGCGATCGACGAGTACTGGCTCGCGCAGCTGACCTTCGTGCTGATCTACGGCATCGTCGGGCTGGGGCTGATGCTGCTGGCGGGCTTCACGGGGCAGTTCTCGATCGGGCACGCCGCGTTCCTTGGTGCGGGTGCCTACACGCAGGGCGTGCTGACGAACCTGGGCGTGCCGTTTCCGATTGCGCTGGTCGCAGCCGCGGCGCTGTCGGCGGCGGTGGGCGTGGTGGTGGCGCTGCCGGCCTTGCGCGTGAAGGGCATCTACCTGGGTATCGCCACGCTGTCGTTCGGCTTTATCGTGGAGGAAGTGTTCGCGCGCTGGGAGAGCGTGACAGGCGGCAACGCGGGGCTGCATGTGAAGTCGCCGCAGCTCTTCGGCTGGTCGCTCGGATCGGGCAACGGTTTCTACTTTCTGTGCCTGGTGGTGGCGGTGCTCAGCACGCTCGGCATCCTGAACCTGCTGCGCTCGCCGACCGGCCGCGCCTTCGTCGCGATCCGCGATTCGGAGATTTCGGCGCAGAGCATGGGCATTCACCTCGCGCGCTACAAGACGATGTCGTTCGCGATCTCGGCCGCGCTCGCGGGCCTGGGCGGTGCGCTGTATGCGCACAAGCTGAGCTTCATCTCGCCGGACCAGTTCAACATCCTGCAGTCGATCGACCTGCTGCTGATGGTGGTGATCGGCGGCCTGGGTTCGGTGCATGGCGCGTTCCTGGGCGCGATCTTCCTGATCGCGATGCCGCAGCTGATCTCGATGGGCAAGGACTGGCTGCCGGCCGTGATCGGCCAGGCGCCGGGGCTGCAGGGGCTGGTGTACGGCGTGGTGCTGATCGCCTTCGTGCTGTTCGAACCGCTGGGGCTGTATGGCCGCTGGCTCAAGATCCGTACCTGGCTGCAGCTCTTCCCGTTCTACCGCAAGGGATTGTTCAAGCGGCAGAAGTCGTTCACCAAGTCGGACCGATTGAGATGAGCAGCAGCAGCGACGTTCTTCTTTCCGCGAAGGACCTGAGCGTGCGCTTCGGCGGCGTGCTCGCGGTCAACAAGGTGAGCTTCGACGTGCGCCGCGGCGAGGTGTTCACGCTGATCGGCCCGAACGGCGCGGGCAAGACGACGGTGTTCAACCTGATCAGCCGGATCTACACGCCGACGATGGGCGAGATCACGTGGCATGGCGAGGCTGCGGGGCCCTTGGCGCTGACGCAGCAGGCACCGCACGCGATTGCGGCGCTGGGCATTGCGCGCACCTTCCAGAACATCGAGCTGTTCGAACATGCGACGGTGCTGCACAACCTGCTGATCGGCCGCCACACGCACCGGCAGACGGGGTTCTGGAGCGAGGTGTTCTTCACGCCCGCGACGCGGCGTGCGGAGATTGCGGCGCGCGAGAAGGCGGAGCAGGTGATCGAACTCCTGGATTTGCAGCATCACCGCGATTCGATGGTGGCCGGTTTGCCTTATGGCGTGCGCAAGGTGGTGGAGCTCGCGCGTGCGCTGTGCACCGAGCCGAAGCTGCTGCTGCTCGATGAGCCGTCGTCGGGGCTCAACGTCGAGGAGACGGCCGACATGGCGTTCTGGATTCAGGACATCCAGCATGAGCTGGGTGTTTCGGTGCTGATGGTCGAGCACGATATGTCCCTGGTGTCGAAGGTGTCGGACCGTGTGCTGGCGATGAACATGGGCGAGGTGCTGGCCACTGGTACGCCACGCGAGGTGCAGGCTGATTCGCGGGTTGTCGAGGCCTATCTTGGGACTGTGGATGACGTGAGCAGCTTGAGGAGGGTGGCGGCGTGAATGTCTTGTTCGCTGCTTCGTTGGAGACGCCCGGTGTGCGGTGCGGGGCGGTCGCCCCCACTATGCCGGCCGCTTCGCGGCTCCCCTGCGGTGCTCGCGTTTCGCGGGGTCTCGCAGAACTCGCTTCGCTCAAACAGCTGCGAGCCCTGATCCGCGAAACGCTGCGCTCCTCGGCGGCACAGAGGGGGCGCCCACCCCGCACCGCACACCGGGCTTGGGAGTGGAGGAACGACCCCGAGCGTGCCCTCGGCGTTGGGGCCCATGCCCCGGGCGGGCCGTTGAGGCACCGCCGAGCAGCGCAGCGACAGGCGGATCAGGGCTCGCAGCTGTCTGAGCGCAACGCAGTGGAGCGAGTTCTGCGAGACCCCGCCTGTCGTGAGCAGCGCAGGGGAGCCGCGAAGCGGCCGGTGACGTCGGCCCGCCCGGGGCATGGGCCCCAACGCCGCTCCCCGCCCTTGTCGAACATTCGAGGGACAACGAAGTGACCGACGTCGTCCTCCAGCTGCTCAACGTCGAGAGCGCCTACGGCCCCATCAAGGCCATCAGAGGCGTGAGCCTGAAAGTCAGGCAGGGCGAAATCGTGACGGTCCTCGGCTCCAACGGGGCGGGCAAGACGACCATCCTGAAAACGATCTCCGGAATCATCGACCCGAGAAAAGGCAGCATCGAATTCCAGGGCAAGGACATCACCGCCAAGGACCCGGCCCACATCGTGCAGCAGGGCCTGAGCCACGTGCCCGAAGGCCGCGAGGTGTTCCCGCTGCTGTCAGTGAAGGACAACCTGCTGATGGGCGCCTACACCCGCAAGGACCGCGACGGCGTGGCGCGCGACATGGAGAGCGTCTATGCCTATTTTCCGATCCTGCGCGAACGCGCCACGCAGGACGCCGGCCTGCTCTCGGGCGGCCAGCAGCAGATGCTCGCCATCTCGCGCGCCATCATGGCCGCGCCGCATCTCATCCTGCTCGACGAACCCAGCCTTGGCCTCAGCCCCAAGCTGACGAAGGAGATCTTCGAGATCGTCGTGCGCATCAACCGCGAACGCGGCACCACCATCCTGCTGGTGGAGCAGAACGCCAACATGGCGCTCAACGCCTCCGACCACGGCTACGTGCTCGAGAACGGCCGCATCGTCATGGAAGACACCTGCGAACGCCTGCGCGAGAAAGAAGACATCAAGGAGTTCTACCTCGGCGTCAAGGACGACGGCGTGCGCGGCGAGCGGCGCTGGAAAAAGAAGAAGACCTGGAGATGACGGCATGAGCACAACCGCCCTGCGCGCTCCCGCCGGCCTCTGGGACCTGGCGCACCTGCAGCCGAGTCCGGGCATCGCCGTGCCGGGCGACACCATCCCGGCCGTGTTCTGGAAGGCCGTGGAGCTGCGCGCCGACAAGGTCTGGATGCGGCAGAAGGAATTCGGCATCTGGCGCGCATGGACCTGGCGGCAAACCGCCGAGGCCGTGCGCGAGATCGCGGGCGGCCTGCTGGCGCTCGGCTTTGGCCAGGGCGAGTGCGCGTCGATCCTTGCCAACACCGTCATCGAATGGGTGCTGTGCGACGTGGCCGTGCTCAGCTGCGGCGGCGTGTCCAACGGCATCTATCCCACCGACGCGGCCTCGCAGGTGCACTACCTCTGCGAGGACTCGCGCACCACCGTGCTCTTCGTCGAGGACGACGAGCAGCTCGACAAGGCGCTCGAGGTGCGCGCGCAATTGCCGATGCTGCGCAAGGTCGTCGTGTTCGACATGGAAGGCCTGCGCGAGCTCGACGATCCCGGCGTCATCAGCCTGGACGCCCTGCGCGCACTCGGCCGCGATTACCTGCAGGCCCATCCGCAGGCGCTGGAGCAGCGCATCGCCGCCTGCCGGCCCGAAGACCTCGCGATCCTGGTCTACACCTCGGGCACCACCGGCAAGCCCAAGGGCGCGATGCACAGCCACCGCGGGCTGGTCTACACCATGCGCGGCTACAACACCCTGCTGGCGCAGGGCGAGGGCGACGAGCGCATGTGCTTCCTGCCGCTGTGCCACATCGCCGAGCGCATGGGCGGCGAATACTTCGCGATGTACACCGGCTCGATCCTCAACTTCGTCGAGAACCCGGAGACGGTGCCCGAGAACGTGCGCGAGATTTCGCCCACCGTGTTCACCGCCGTGCCGCGCGTGTGGGAGAAGTTCTATTCGGGCGTGATGATCGCGCTGAAGGAAGCCAGCCGCCTGCAGCAGGCTGCCTACGGCTGGAGCATCGGCGTGGGCCGGCAGATCGCCGATCGCGTGCTCGAAGGGCGGCCGGTGGGCGCCTGGCTGCGCTTGAAGTTCCGCCTGGCGCGCTGGCTGGCGCTGGACAACGTGCGCAAGCTCATCGGCATCCACCGCGCGCGCTTCCTCGTGACCGGTGCGGCGCCGATCTCGCCCGAGCTCGTGCGCTGGTACCTGGCGCTGGGCGTGCCCATGCTGGAGGTCTGGGGCATGACGGAATCGTGCGGCGCCTCCACCGGCGTGCCGCCGTCGCGCATCATGCCGGGCTCGATCGGGCCGGCCACCAGCTACAACGAGGTGCGCCTCGATCCGCAGACCGGCGAGATCCTGGTGCGCGGCCCCAATGTCTTCATGGGCTACCTCAACCTGCCCGAGAAGACCGCCGAGACCATCGACGCCGACGGCTGGCTGCACACCGGCGACGTGGGAACGGTCGACGCGGGAGGGTATTTCCGCATCACCGACCGCATGAAGGACATCATCATCACGGCAGGGGGGAAGAACATCACGCCGAGCGAGCTGGAGAACGAGCTCAAGTTCAGCCCCTACATCACCGACGCAGTGGTGATCGGCGACAAGAAACCCTACCTCACGGTGATCGTCATGATCGACCAGGAGAACGTCGAGAAGTTTGCGCAGGACCACGACGTGCCGTTCAGCAACTACGAAAGCCTGACGCGCGCGCAGGAGGTGCTGGACCTGATCCAGGGCGAGATCGACCGCGTCAACGCGAAGTTTGCGCGGGTCGAGCAGATCAAGAAGTTCTTCCTGCTCGAAACGCAGCTGAGCGCCGAGGACGAGGAGCTCACGCCGACGATGAAGCTCAAGCGCAAGCTGGTGCAGACGAAATACGCCGAGCGCATCGACGCCATGTACCGCTGAATCATTTTCGCCAACCCGAGGAGACAACCCCATGAAGCTCAAGACAGTGACGACCCTGGCCGTGCTGGGCCTGGCCGCAGCGTTCGCGTCCGCGCAGCAGCAACAGGGCGTGAGCAAGGACGAGATCCGCATCGGCACCATCCAGGACCTGTCGGGCCCGCTCGCAGGCTTCGGCAAGCAGGCGCGCAACGGCATGCAGCTGCGCGTGGACGAACTCAACGAGCAGGGCAACATCCACGGCCGCAAGCTCAAGCTCTTCGTCGAGGACTCGGGCTACGACCCGAAGAAGGCCGTGCTTGCGGCGCAGAAGCTGGTCAACCAGGAGAAGATCTTCATCATGGCCGGCCACATCGGCACGGCGCAGAACATGGCGGCCATGCCGGTGCAGTTCGAGAAGAACATCGTCAACTTCATGCCGATCACCGCGGCGCGCGAGATGTACGACCCGCTGCACCGGCTCAAGTATTCGTTCGCCGCCACCTACTACGACCAGATCCGCCTGGCGCTGCCCAAGATGATCAAGGAGAAGGGCGCCAAGAAGGTCTGCACCATCTACCAGGACGACGAGTTCGGGCTCGAGGTGCAGCGCGGCGCCGAGGCCGGCCTGAAGACCGCCGGCTTGGAGCTGGCCGAAAAAACCTCGTTCAAGCGCGGCGCCACCGACTTCAGCTCGCAGGTCGCCAAGATGAAGGCTGCCAACTGCGACCTCGTGGTGCTCGGCACCATCATCCGCGAGACCATCGGCACCGTGGGCGAGGCGCGCAAGACCGGCTTCAACCCGACCTTCCTGGGTTCGAGCGCGGCTTACACCGACCTGATCCACAAGCTCGGCGGCAAGGCGATGGACGGCATCTACGCCACCATGACGGTGCAGAACCCCTACACCGACGAGCAGTCGCAGCCGCTGCGCTTCTGGGCCAACAAGTACAAGACCAAGTTCAACGAAGACCCGACGGTGTTCTCGGTGTACGGCTACGTCATCATCGATTCGTTCATCAAGGCGGCGCAGAAGGCCGGCCCGAACCTCTCGACCGACAGCTTCATCAAGGCCATGGACAGCATGACCTTCGAGCCCGACATGTTCGGCAGCGCGAAGAGCACCTACACCGCCACCAAGCGCCTGGGCAACGACCAGTCCCGCTTGTCCCAGATCAAGGATGGGAAATGGGTCGTCGTGTCCGACTATGTGACACCATAGCGGGACCATGCCCAACTACTGGCTGATGAAATCCGAGCCCGACGAGGTCTCGATCGACGACGCGCTTGCCGCACCCGGCGCCACCGTGGCGTGGACCGGCGTGCGCAACTATCAGGCACGCAACTTCATGCGCGACGGCATGAAGGTCGGCGACGGCGTGCTGTTCTATCACTCGAGCTGCCCCGAGCCCGGCATCGCGGGCATTGCGCGCGTGGCCTCGGGCATCAAGCCCGACCCGACACAGTTCGACCCGAAGTCGCCCTACTACGACCCGGCCTCGAAGAAGGACGATCCGCGCTGGCTGCTGGTCGACGTGCAGGCCGTGCGCAAGACGCGGCTGCTGCCGCTGCCCGAGCTGCGCGCCAGGCCCGAGCTGGCCGATCTCGTCGTGCTGCGCAAGGGCAACCGGCTGTCGATCACGCCGGTCGAGCCCGCGCACTGGCGAGTCATCGAGAAGATGCTGGGCTGAAGGGCGTCAGCCCACGCGCTGCAGGATCGGGAACAGCTTGCCCAGGCCGTCGGCCATGACCTCGACCGCGAGCGCGGCGAGGATCAGGCCCATGAGCCGCGTCATGATGTTGATGCCCGTCTTGCCGAGCACGCGCGCAATCGGCTGCGCCAGCGAAAACGCCAGCGCTGTGGCCAGTGCCACCACCACGCCATAGCCCACCAGCAGCCCGAGCTCCCACAGGTGCTGCGTCTTGTCGGCATAGATCACCACGGTCGATATGGTGGCCGGCCCGGTGAGCAGCGGAATGGTGAGCGGCACCACCGCGATCGAGGCGCCCATCGAGGCCTTGACCTCGGTGGCCCGCAGCTCCTCGACATTGGTCTTGCTCTCGGCCGGCTTGGCATTGAGCATCGACAGCGAGCTCATGAGCAGCAGCAGCCCGCCGCCCACCTGGAAGCTGGCAATCGAGATGCCGAAGAACGCCAGCAGCTGCAGCCCGATCAGCGCGCTGACCGCAATCACCACGAAGGCGCTGAAGGCCGACATGCGCACCGTGTGCCGGCGCTGCGCATCGGAATAGCCCTGGGTGTAGTGGATGAAGAAGGGCACGATGGCCAGCGGGTTGACGATGGCCACCAGCGTGACCAGCGGCTTGATCAGGTCCATCGAGGTGCTCATGCTTACCTTCCCCCGGTCACGTCGAGCAGCGCCATGGTGGTGTAGCTCGCTTCGGCGGACAGCAGCCACAGGATCGCGCCGGCAATTTCCTCGGCGCTGCCGGTGCGCTGCATCGGCACGGTGGGCGCGAGCTCGAAGGCGCGCTCGGGCATGCCGCCGGAGGCGTGGATCTCGGTGTCGATCAGGCCCGGGCGCACCGCGTTGACGCGGATGCCCTCGGCGGCCACTTCCTTGGCCAGGCCGATGGTGAAGGTGTCGATGGCGCCCTTGCTGGCCGCGTAGTCGACGTACTGGCCGGGCGAGCCCAGCCGCGCGGCGCCGCTCGAGACGTTGACGATGGCGCCGCCCGATCCGCCGTGCCGGGTGCTCATGCGCCGGACCGCCTCGCGCGCGCAGATGAAGCTGCCGATCACGTTGATGCGGAACATGCGCTCCAGGCGCGCCACGCTCATTTCGTCGACCCGGGCCTGCACGTCGACGACGCCGGCGTTGTTGACCAGCGCCGTGAGCCGGCCGAGCCTGGCATCGACCTTCTCGAACATGGCCAGCACCTGGGCCTCGTCGCCCACGTCGGCCTGCACGGCCATGGCGCTGCCGCCGCCCGCGCGGATGGCGCGCACCACCTCGTCGGCGGCGAGCGAGTTGTTCGCGTAGTTGACGGCCACCGCGTAGCCGCGCTGCGCCGCCAGCAGGGCCGTGGCGGCGCCGATGCCGCGGCTGCCGCCCGTGATCAAGAGCACCTGGTCCAAAACCCACCTCCTGCAGAGAAACTGCGTGTCAGTTAAAACCGTCGGCTTGGATTACATCATCGGGGGCACGCGCATGAGCGTGAGCGCCGCGCCGGGCCGCCCCAAGCAAGCTCGCACCGCAGTGCGAAGCACGGAGGTTATTGAATGCACAAGACGATCGACTATTACTTTGCGCCACAGAGCCCATGGACCTATCTGGGGCATTCCCGCTTTGCCGCGATCGCCGCAGCCGCCGGCGCCACGGTGCGTGTGCGGCCGATCGACCTGGGCAGCGTGTTCCCGGTGTCGGGCGGGCTGCCGCTGGGCAAGCGCGCGCCGCAGCGCCAGGCGTACCGGCTGGTCGACCTCGCACGCTGTTCGCGCCACCTCGGCCTGCCGCTGAACACCAAGCCGAAGTTCTTTCCGGTGGCCAGCGACGACGCAGCCCGGGTCATCATCGCGGTCGACATGCACGACGGCACCGAGGCCGCCATGCGCATGTGCGCGGCGGTGTTCGCGGCCGTGTGGGTGCAGGAGCGCAACATCGGCGACCCGAAGGTGCTCGATTCGCTGGTCGTCGAATGCGGGCTGTCGCCCAAGCGCGCGGAGCAGTCGCAGAGCCAGGCGGTGCAGGAGCGTTACGAGGCCTACACGCAGGAAGCGATCGACATCCAGGTGTTCGGCGCGCCGAGCTACGTGATCGACGGTGAAATTTTCTGGGGGCAGGACCGCCTCGACTTCGTCGAGCGGGCGCTGCGCCCCTAACCCGGCCTTTTTTTCTCAGTTGCCATCAAGGAGCAAGACATCATGGGTCAATTCATCGATCTGAAAGCCAAGGACGGCTTCACCTTTCCCGCCTACGTGGCCGAACCGGCCGGCAAGCCGCGCGGCGCAGTGGTCGTGGTGCCGGAGATCTTCGGCGTCAACTCGCACATCCGCTCGGTGGCCGACGGCTACGCGGCCGACGGCTACCTGGCGGTGTCGCCCTCGACCTTCCATCGCGTGAAGCCCGGCGTCGAGCTCGGCTACAGCGACGAGGACATGAAGGCCGGCTTCGCGCTGAAGACCGCGGTCGAGGCGCTGCCCGCGCCCGGCGTGCTGCAGGACATCGAGGCCGCCGTGGCCTATGCGTCCAAGGCCGGCAAAGTGGGCATCGTGGGCTATTGCTGGGGCGGCCTGCTGGTCTGGCGCGCCGCCAGCCTGGTTCCCGGCGTTGCCGCCGCGGCGCCCTACTACGGCGGCGGCATGACCACGCCGGAGGAAACCGCGCGCCAGCCCAAGGTGCCGGTGCTCGCGCATTTCGGCAACCAGGACCACTGGATCCCGTTGGACACCATCGAAGCCTTCAAGAAGGCGCATCCCGAGGTGGAAGTGCACGTCTACGAATCCGGCCACGGCTTCAACTGCGACCAGCGCGGCTCCTACAACGCCGAGGCCGCCAAGCTCGCGCGCACGCGCACGCTCGCGTTCTTTGCCAAGCACGTTGGCTGAGCGCGGCCGGGGCTCGGCGTGCCGGGCCTTGCCTTATTTCTTCTTTTGCGAGCCCGGCCCTTTGCCGACGCGGGTCTGCAGAAAGTCGAGCAGCGCACGCAGCGCGGCGCTGTTGTGGCGCCGCTGCAGGTAGGCGGCCGAGAGCCACATGTCCTTGCGCGCATAGCCCTGCAGCACCGGCACCAGCTCGCCGTGGTCGATGTGCGACTGCACCAGGATCGAGGGCAGGTAGATCACGCCGAAGCCGTGCATCGCCACCCGGATCAGCGGCGCGCCCTCGGTGCAGTCCATGCGGCTCTTCACCGGCACGTCCAGCGGCTCGCCGCCGTCGTCGAAGCGCCAGACCGGCTGGGCGCCCAGCAGCGAATGCGTGAGCGCCTCGTGCGCCGCGAGGTCGCGCGGATGCTCGGGCTTGCCGTGCTTCTTCCAGTACACCGGCGAGGCGCAGACCACCATCTCCATGAGCATCAGCTTGCGCACGATCAGGTTGGCGTCCGCGACCGGGCCGCTACGGATGTCGACGTCGATGCCTTCTTCCGCAAGGTCGACCGCGCGGTTGGTCAGCTGCAGGCTGATGCTCACGTCCGGGTAATAGCGCATGAATTCGGCCAGCAGGCTCGGAAACTCGCCGTTGCCCATGCCGTGCGGCGCCGAAATCCGCAGCCGGCCGCCGGGCTGCCTGGCGCGCTCCTGCAGTTCGGCCTGCGTGAGTTCCACCATTTCGAGCACCGGGGTGCTGCGCTCGAGCAGCAACTGCCCGGCATCGGTCAGGCTCACGGAGCGCGTGGAGCGGTTGAGAAGGCGCACGCCGAAGCGCGTTTCGAGCTCCGCCACGTATTTGCTGACCGTCGCCTTCGACATGTCGAGCTTCTTTGCCGCGTGCGAGAAGCTGCCATGCGAGGCCACTTCCCGGAAGGTTCTGATCAGATCGAGACTGTCCATGTCAAAGCGCCCATTGTTTCCGTTTCATGACCAGCCTGCCGCGATTTTCCGGGATGACCGCCTTTTGCAGCCGCCAACGCGTCTTTCGATCGTGTGCATGCCGCCGGGGCGTGATTGTTTCAATAGAGGAAACACGGTGTCTCTGTTCCGCGTGATTTACAAAGGCCGTTCAGTTGGAAACTCGCCGCACAGGTGAGCACGAACGAACGAGCGAGCCTGGTGGACGAACCATCCAACGAACACAAGGAATTGAAATGAAGACCTCGCACATCCTCGCCGCCGCTGCCCTGACCCTGCTTGCCGCCACCGGCGCCCAAGCCGAATCCTACGAAGGCGTGAACACCGCCGTCTCGACCAAGAGCCGCGACGAAGTCAACGCCGAAGCCGTGCGCGCCGCATCGGCTCCGAACCAGAACGTGACCCGCGGCTCGCGCGGCCCGGAAACGGTCGCCGTGTCGAAGGACCGTGCGCTCGTGGAAGCCGAAGCCGTTCGCACCGCCTACGCTCCCGACCAGAACGTGACCGGCGGCTCGCGCGTCAACAGCAAGGTCATCTCGACGATGGTCCACCCGATGGACGCACGCGTTCAAGCCCAGCAAGGCTCGGGCGCCGTCGCCAAGTAAGACCGGCAAGACCGCTGCCCCTCGCGGGCAAGCAAAAAGGCCACGCAATCGCGTGGCCTTTTTGCTTTCAGGGCGGCTTGCGAGCTTCAGCGCGTGCGTGCGAGGTAGCGCTTGCGCCAGAACACCAGCACCAGCAGCAGCGCGATCACCAGCATTGCCATCATGGCGATCCAGAAGCCGTCGGCCTTGTGCACCAGCGGGATGAACTCGAAGTTCATGCCGAAGATGCCGGCAATGAGGTTGAGCGGCAGGAAGATGGCCGTCAGCACGGTGAGCACCCGCATGATGTCGTTGGCGCGGTGGCCCTGCACGCTGAAATGCATCTGCACCGCGGTTTCGGCGTTCTGCTCGAGCCGGTGCACGTGGTGCACCACGCGCTCGATGTGCTCGAGCACGTCGCGGCTTCGCACCATGATCAGTTCCCGTTCGCGCTGCTCCGCCTCGCCCTGGGCTGGAGGCAGCGTCTCGAGCGAATCGATCCAGTCCTGGATGGCCGCGCGCTGGTCTTCGCAGATCTCGTCCAGGTGGTGCAGCGACTGCCGGGCTTCCATCAGCGCGCCCCAGTTGGTGAAGCGGCTGCGCGGATCGATCAGCTCGGTCTGCCAGTGGTCGAGCTGGCGCGTGAGCTCGCGGCGCATGTCCAGGTAGCCGTCGACGATCTGGTTGATGACGCGCAGCATCAGGTCGGCGGTGCCGGTGGGCACGCGGGCCGAGGTGGCGCGCACGTCCAGCGCGGGGGCGCCCTTGTCGTCCGGCGATCCGGCGGCGAGCAGCCGGGCGGCAAAGGCGTCGCGCACGGCGCCGTCCTCGGGGTGCACCGACAGCAGCACGCGGTCGAACAGCGCGAAACCCACGGGACGGGTGTCGACCCGCCGCAGCACCGGCGGGCCGTGGCGCAAGGGCGCGGGAAGGGGCGGCTCGCCGCCGGTGGTGCCCTTGCCGTTGCCCAGCGCCGCCTGGCCGGGACCGCTCGAGAGGCGCCGGAACACCAGCACGTCGTATTGCGAGGTGTAGTCGTAGTGCGATGGCAGCTGGTCGTTGAGCAGGTCCGCCACGTGCAGGTCGACCAGCTGCGCCTGGCAGAGCGACTGCAGGATCTGCTGGACCTCGGGCAGCGAGGCGCGGAATTCGTCCCGCGTGAGCGAAATCCAGAGATAGCCTTGCGCGGCGCACGCCCCGGGCAGCGCGAGAGGAGCCAGCGCCGGATGCTCGCTGACGCGCGAGCGGTCGATTTCGAAGATGCGCATGCGCTATTGTTTTTGTAGCAACCGCGCGGCGTCGAGCGCAAAGTAGGTGAGCACGCCGTCGGCGCCGGCGCGCTTGAAGGCGAGCAGGCTCTCGAGCACCACCGCATCGTGGTCGAGCCAGCCGTTCTGGGCGGCGGCCTTGAGCATCGCGTATTCGCCGCTCACCTGGTAGGCGAAGGTCGGCACATGGAATTCGTCCTTCACGCGGCGCACGATGTCCAGGTACGGCATGCCGGGCTTGACCATCACCATGTCGGCGCCCTCGGCAATGTCGAGGCCGACCTCGCGCAGCGCCTCGTCGCTGTTGCCCGGGTCCATCTGGTAGACCTTCTTGTTGCTCTTTCCGAGCGTCGCGGCCGAGCCCACGGCATCGCGGAACGGGCCGTAGAAGGCGCTCGCGTACTTGGCGCTGTAGGCCATGATGCGGGTATGGATGTCGCCGCGGGCTTCCAGCGCGGTGCGGATCGCGCCGATGCGGCCGTCCATCATGTCGCTCGGCGCCACAATGTCGACGCCGGCTTGCGACTGTGTGAGCGCCTGCTTCACCAGGACTTCAACGGTGGCGTCGTTGAGGATGTAGCCGGTGTCGTCGAGCAGGCCGTCCTGCCCGTGGCTGGTGTAGGGGTCGAGCGCCACGTCGGTCATGACGCCGAGCTCCGGAAAGCGCGACTTCAGCGCGGCGACCACGCGCGGGATCAGCCCGTCGGGATTGAAGGCCTCGTCGCCCTCGGGCGTCTTGAGGCTCGCATCGATCACCGGAAAGAGCGCCATCACCGGGATGCCGGCCTCCACGCACTGCTCGGCCACCGGCAGCAGCAGGTCGAGGCTCAGGCGATCCACGCCGGGCATCGACGCCACGGCCTCGCGCTTTTTCTCTCCTTCCTGCACGAACACCGGGTAGATGAGGTCGTGCGTCGTCAGCGCATGCTCCCTGACCAGGTTGCGGGTGAAGGTGTCGCGGCGCAGGCGGCGCGGACGGCCGGCGGGGTACATGGCAAAGGAAGATGGCGTCATAGACGGAAAATTGTGCCTGAAGCCTCCATCCGTGCGCTGGACGGCTGGCCAAGTGTTGTCCGATGACCATCCGGGCGGGTAGACCGAAGGTTCTCTTTTTTTGCGTGGAAATGTCAAAGAATCTGGCCCGGGCCGCTTGAAACTTTGTTTCGCCTTTGTTAAATTCAAAAGCGGGCGGTTTACCGCTCCCCGCTTTTCCTCCCTGAGCGGGTGCCTTGATGTGTGACAGCAAAAGGGCTTCCCAGCCCGACGTGAAGACGTCGGGCTTTTTTTTGCCCGCTGCATCCGCGCCGGCGCCAAAGCCCGGCCTGCACGGCGCGGCCGGCCACTAAACTGGCCCCATGCTCTGGGTTAAATCTCTTCACATCGTCTTCATTGCCAGCTGGTTCGCCGGGTTGTTCTACCTCCCCCGGATCTTCGTCAACCTGGCGATGGTGCCGCCCGAGTCCGTGGCCGAACGCGAGCGCTTGCTCCTGATGGCGCGCAAGCTGTTGCGCTTCACGACCTTCCTGGCCGTTCCGGCGCTGGGTTTCGGCCTCTGGCTCTGGCTGGGCTATGGCATCGGGCGCGGCCCGGGCAACGGCTGGCTGCATGCCAAGCTGGCGCTGGTGCTGGCAGTGATCGGGTACCACCATGCCTGCGGCGTGCTGCTGCGCCGCTTCGTGGCCGGCGGCACCCAGCGCAACGACCGCTGGTACCGCTGGTTCAACGAACTGCCGGTGCTGCTGCTGCTCGGCATCGTGGTGCTGGTGGTCGTCAAGCCGTTCTGAGCCCGAAAGCCACGGTGGAGACGCAGCACAAGTCCGCCGCGCTGCCCCTGGCGCTGGCCTACGCGGCGCTGATCGTCTATGCCAGCCTGTACCCGTTCGCCGACTGGCGCGACCAGGGCATTGCGCCGTGGGCCTACCTGTCGGCCTCGTGGCCCAAGTACTGGACGGGCTTCGATTTCGCGGTCAACGTGGGCGGCTATGTTCCGTTCGGCTTCCTGTGTGCGCTGGCGGTATTGCGGACGCGGCGCGACGCCAGCGTCTGGCGTGCGGTGCTGCGCGCCACGCTGGCCGGCGCGGCCGTGGCTTTTGCCATGGAAACGCTGCAGAGCTATCTGCCCGCGCGCATTCCTTCCAATGTCGACCTGGGCCTGAACAGCTCCGGCGCGCTGCTGGGAGCCCTGCTCGCGGCGGGGCTCGAACGGCTCGGCGCGGTGGCGCACTGGAGCCGCACGCGCTCGCAGTGGTTCGTCGACGACTCGCGCGGCGCGCTGGTGCTGCTTGCGCTGTGGCCGCTGGCGCTGCTGTTCCCGGCTGCCGTGACCTTCGGGCTCGGCCAGGTGTTCGAGCGGCTCGAAGTCGCGGTCTCGGAGTGGCTGCTCGACACGCCCTTCATCGACTGGATGCCGCTGCGCCAGTTCGAGCTGGAGCCGCTGGTGCCAGCCGTCGAGTTGCTGTGCGTGATGCTCGGTGCCCTGGTGCCGTGCCTGCTGGCTTTCATGGTGACGCGCACGGTCGTCCGGCGTGCCGTGCTGCTGCCGCTCACGCTGCTGGCGGGCATCGGCGCCTCGGCGCTGTCGGCGGCGCTGAGCTACGGCCCCGAGCACGCATGGGCATGGCTGGGCCTGCCGGTGCAGGTCGGCATCGCGACGGCGCTGGTTGCCGGCGTGCTGCTGCTCGGCGCGCCGCGGCGGCTGTGCGCGGCCTTGCTGCTGGTGGCGCTGGTGATCCAGCTGAGCCTGCTGAACCAGGCGCCCGAGAGCGCGTATTTCGCCCAGACCCTCGCCACCTGGGAGCAGGGGCGCTTCATCCGCTTCCACGGCCTGGCGCAGTGGCTCGGGTGGCTGTGGCCGTTCGCGGTCCTTGCCTATGTGGTGGCTGCGCTGTCGCGCCGGGGGCGGCCGGCAAGCTGATGGCGTGCGGCGGCGTCACTAAAATCTCCCGATGCCCAGTTCCTCTCCCGCCGCGCCGCGCGGCTATTACGGCCGCCACATCTTCTTTTGCCTGAACGAGCGCAAGAACGGGGAAGACTGCTGCGCCCTGCACAACGCCCAGGCGGGTTTCGACCGCTGCAAGGCGAAGGTCAAGGAGGCGGGGCTGGCCGGTCCCGGCAAGGTGCGCGTCAACAAGGCGGGCTGCCTGGACCGCTGCGCCGGCGGCCCGGTGGCGGTGGTCTATCCCGACGCGGTCTGGTACACCTTCGTCGATGCCGACGACATCGACGAGATCGTCGACTCGCACCTGAAGAACGGCCAGGTCGTCGAGCGCCTGCTGCTGCCTCCCGATGTGGGCCGCTGAACTTTTGGCGGGATCCCGCGCTCGTACCGTGCACCCAAGCCCTCGGGGCCGGTCAGTTCCATTCCTCGCATCATGAATTCCCAGACCGAAAAGATCCGCCTCCAGGGCACCGCCGGCGTCATCGAGGTGCAGCGCGATCAGCCGTCGGAGGCCGCGCGCGGCATTGCCGTGATCGCCCATCCGCATCCGCTGTTCGGCGGCACCATGGACAACAAGGTGGTGCAGACCCTGGCGCGCGCCTTCGTCTCCTGCGGCTGGACCGCGGTGCGCTTCAACTTCCGCGGCGTGGGTGCGAGCGAAGGCGTGCACGACGAAGGGCGCGGCGAGTGCGAAGACATGATGAACGTCGTCGCCCAGCTCGCGCCCGAGGGCCCGCTGGCGATTGCCGGTTTTTCGTTCGGCGCCTTCGTGGCAAGCGGCGCGGCCGAAAAGCTCTGGGCCGGCCGCGACCTGCGGCAGCTCGTGCTGGTCGGAACGGCGGCTTCGCGCTTTTCCGTCGCCACGCTGCCGGCTGAGGCGCACGAGCGCACGCTGGTGGTTCACGGCGAGGCCGACGACACGGTGCCGCTGGCGGCGGTCATGGACTGGGCGCGGCCGCAGTCACTGCCTGTCACGGTTATTCCGGGGGGCGGCCATTTCTTTCACGGACAATTGCCCCTCCTCAAAAGTCTGGTTGTCCGCCATCTGCGTGCGGGCGCCGCATGAAAAGCCTCACGGGCTTGAGTTTTCGTTTCCTCCCGTCTCTCCCGTTTTCCCTATTGCTCCATGAATCGTTTTCTTGACGCGTTTCGCGCGCTGGTGCTGGCCGCCGCCGCATCGGCTTGCATGATCGCCGCTGCCCAGGTGCCGGCGCCGCCCGAGATCGCCGCACGCAGCTACCTGCTGCTGGACGTCACGGCCAACCAGATCCTCGCGCAGAAGGACATCGACAGCCCCGTGGAGCCCGCGTCGCTCACCAAGCTGATGTCGGCCTACGTGGTGTTCGATGCGCTGCGCGCCAAGAAGATCACGCTGGCCCAGACGCTGCCGGTCAGCCAGCGCGCCTGGAAGATGCCCGGTTCGCGCATGTTCATCGATCCCAAGATGCAGGTGCCGGTCGAAGACCTGATCAAGGGGCTGATCGTGCAGTCGGGCAACGACGCCACCGTGGCGCTGGCCGAAGGCGTGGGCGGCACCGTGGAGCATTTCGTCGAGCTCATGAATGCGCAGGCCAAGGTGTTGGGCATGAAGAACACGACCTACAAGAATCCCGAAGGCCTCACCGCGCCCGGCCACACCACCACGGCGCGCGACCTGAGCATTCTCGCGACGCGACTGGTGCGCGACTTCCCGGAAGAAGCCAAGTACTACGCGATCAAGAAATACCGCTACCCGGGCACGCCGTCGACCAACGACACCAACCGCAACCTGCTGCTGTTCCGCGACCCGACCGTCGACGGCCTGAAGACCGGCCACACCGAGGCGGCGGGCTACTGCATGATCGCCACCGCCAAGCGCGACTTCCCCAACCTGACCGGCGGGCGCCGGCTGCTGTCGATCGTGCTGGGCACCTCGGGCGAAACCGTGCGCGCGAACGAATCGCAGAAGCTCCTGAACTGGGGCTACACCGCCTACGACGCCGTGCGCCTGTTCGACGCCGGCCAGCCGGCCGCCACGCCGGCGGTCTGGAAGGGCAAGGCCAACACGCTCAAGCTGGGCCGCCCGGAAGCCATCGTGGTCGCGGTACCGGCCGGTACCGCCAACAAGATCAAGACCCAGGTGGCGCGCCCCGATCCGCTGGTGGCGCCGTTCACCAAGTACCAGCCGGTGGGCTCGCTCAAGGTGACCCTGGATGACCAGCCCCTGGCGGACGTGCCGCTGGTGGCGCTGGAAGGCGTCGAGCAGGCGGGCATCCTCGGCCGCGCCTGGGATGCCGTCCGGCTCTGGATCAAGTAAGGAAGGGCGCCAGGCAACGCCGGCCGATGCTGTCCTTGCCGTTTCAAGCCCGCCTGCTATACTCGTGGGCTTTTCGGAATTTTCCGAAGGGTTTCACGTTTTCGTTATTCCCGGTTTCCTTGCCTTGCGTCACGACAAGTCAGGGGCGGCTTCACAGCCAAAAGCCGGGTTGTTTTGGGACTAATTCATTCATGCCAACCATCAATCAACTGGTGCGTCAGGGTCGAACGGTCGAAAAGATCAATTCGAAGAGCCCTGCCATGCAGAACTCGCCGCAACGCCGCGGTGTCTGCACCCGCGTCTACACCACGACGCCCAAGAAGCCCAACTCGGCGCTTCGTAAAGTTGCCAAGGTCCGTCTGACCAATGGCTTCGAAGTCATCTCCTACATCGGCGGCGAAGGCCACAACCTGCAGGAACACAGCGTCGTGCTGGTTCGCGGCGGTCGTGTCAAGGACTTGCCCGGTGTTCGCTACCACATCGTGCGCGGCTCGCTCGACCTGCAAGGCGTGAAAGACCGCAAGCAGTCGCGTTCCAAGTACGGCGCGAAGCGTCCCAAGAAGGCTTAAGCCTTCCTGTCGTAGAAAACAAACAAGCGGTGTTCGGTTGCCTTGGCGGGCACATCGAACGAAGTGACCCAATGTCGGGTCGAGTAAGTGAGGGTCCGGAATGGCTCTCGCGGTATCGGAAACGATGCCAACTGAAGCAAAGAGGTTAGAAAAATGCCACGTCGTCGCGAAGTCCCCAAACGTGAAATCCTGCCGGATCCCAAGTACGGCAATGTCGAGCTGTCGAAGTTCATGAACGTGATCATGGAAGGCGGCAAGAAGGCTGTTGCCGAGCGCATCATTTATGGCGCGCTCGACTTCATCGAAAAGAAGAACCCTGACAAGGACCCGCTCGAGGCCTTCACCGTTGCCATCAACAACGTGAAGCCGATGGTCGAAGTCAAGTCGCGCCGCGTCGGCGGTGCCAACTACCAGGTGCCGGTCGAAGTGCGTCCCGTGCGCCGCCTGGCGCTTTCGATGCGCTGGATCAAGGAAGCCGCCCGCAAGCGCGGCGAGAAGTCGATGGCCCTGCGCCTGGCCAACGAGCTGATGGAAGCCACGGAAGGCCGTGGCGGTGCCATGAAGAAGCGCGACGAAGTGCACCGCATGGCAGAAGCCAACCGGGCATTCAGCCACTTCCGCTTCTAAGAATCAAACTTCGCTTGGGCGTTGGGTGTTGAGTTTCGGGCGGCGTCGCCCGTGCTCGAGGCCCAGCGCTCAACGCATTTAACCCGAAAGTAAATCATGTCCCGCAAGACCCCCATCGAGCGCTACCGCAACATCGGCATCTCCGCGCACATCGACGCCGGCAAGACCACGACGACCGAGCGCATCCTGTTCTACACCGGTGTGAACCACAAGATCGGTGAAGTGCACGATGGCGCCGCCACGATGGACTGGATGGAGCAAGAGCAAGAGCGTGGCATCACGATCACCTCGGCTGCCACCACCTGCTTCTGGAAGGGCATGGCCGGCAAGTTCGAAGAACACCGCATCAACATCATCGACACCCCTGGCCACGTGGACTTCACCATTGAAGTCGAGCGCTCGATGCGCGTGCTGGACGGCGCCGTCATGGTGTACGACGCTGTCGGCGGCGTGCAGCCCCAGTCGGAAACCGTCTGGCGCCAGGCCAACAAGTACAAGGTGCCGCGCCTCGCGTTCGTCAACAAGATGGACCGCACCGGCGCCGACTTCCTGCGCGTGCGCCAGATGATGGTGGACCGCCTGAAGGCCAACCCCGTCGTGATCCAGATCCCGATCGGTGCCGAAGAGCACTTCCAGGGCATCGTCGACCTCGTGAAGATGAAGGCGATCATCTGGGACGAAGACAAGGGCGTGACCTTCACCTACGGTGAAATCCCCGCGAACCTGACCGACGTCTGCAACGAATACCGCGAAAAGCTCGTCGAAGCCGCTGCCGAAGCGAGCGAAGAGCTGATGAACAAGTACCTCGAAGGCGGCGAGCTGTCCGAAGAGGAAATCAAGAAGGCCATTCGCCAGCGCACCATCGCCGGCGAAATCCAGCCGATGCTGTGCGGCTCGGCCTTCAAGAACAAGGGCGTGCAGGCCATGCTCGACGCTGTCGTCGAATACATGCCCGCTCCGACCGACATTCCGCCGGTCAACGGCACCGACGAAGACGAAGCCCCCGTCACCCGCAAGGCTGACGACAACGAGAAGTTCTCGGCGCTCGCATTCAAGCTGATGACCGACCCGTTCGTGGGCCAGTTGACCTTCGTTCGCGTCTACTCGGGCGTGCTGACCAAGGGCGACAGCGTCTACAACCCGGTGCGCGGCAAGAAGGAACGCATCGGCCGTATCGTGCAGATGCACGCGAACAACCGCGAAGAAGTCAACGAAATCCGCGCCGGCGACATCGCCGCCTGCGTGGGCCTGAAGGAAGTCACCACGGGCGAAACCCTGTGCGACCCGGCAGCCGTCGTGACGCTCGAACGCATGGTGTTCCCGGAATCGGTGATCTCGCAGGCCGTCGAGCCCAAGACCAAGGCCGACCAGGAAAAGATGGGCATCGCCCTGCAGCGCCTCGCTCAGGAAGACCCGTCGTTCCGCGTCAAGACCGACGAGGAATCGGGCCAGACCATCATCGCCGGCATGGGCGAGCTGCACCTCGAAATCATCGTGGACCGCATGAAGCGCGAGTTCGGCGTGGAAGCCAATGTGGGCAAGCCGCAGGTGGCCTACCGCGAAACGATCCGCAAGACCGTCGAAGAAGCCGAAGGCAAGTTCGTGCGCCAGTCGGGCGGCAAGGGCCAGTACGGCCACGTGGTGCTCAAGCTCGAGCCGCAGGAAGCCGGCAAGGGCTTCGAATTCGTCGACGCCATCAAGGGCGGTGTGGTTCCTCGCGAATACATCCCCGCAGTGGAAAAGGGCGTTGTGGAAGCGCTGACGCAAGGCGTGCTGGCGGGCTACCCCGTCGTCGACGTCAAGGTCACGCTGCACTTCGGCTCGTACCACGACGTGGACTCGAACGAAATGGCGTTCAAGATGGCCGCGATCTTCGGCTTCAAGGAAGGCGCCCGCAAGGCCAACCCCGTGATCCTCGAGCCGATGATGGCCGTGGAAGTCGAAACGCCTGAAGACTACGCCGGCAACGTGATGGGCGACCTCTCGTCACGCCGCGGCATGGTGCAGGGCATGGACGACATGATCGGTGGCGGCAAGTCCATCAAGGCCGAAGTGCCGCTGTCGGAAATGTTCGGCTACTCGACCACGCTGCGTTCGATGTCGCAAGGCCGCGCCACGTACACGATGGAGTTCAAGCACTACGCCGAAGCTCCCCGTAACGTGGCCGAAGCCATCGTGGCCGCTCGCGCAAAGTAAGTTTTCAAGAACGTCGGGCGACGCACGGCGCCGCCCAACTTGTCTGCGATCCGGTGCCGCCCTGTTCCCGTGCGGGGCGAACCAGCAATCGGATGCAGACATAAAACCAATACACGGGAATGCTCTTTCAAGGATTGAAAAATGGCAAAAGGTAAATTCACCCGCACCAAGCCGCACGTGAACGTGGGCACGATCGGTCACGTTGACCACGGCAAGACCACGCTGACGGCGGCCATCGCCACGGTGCTGTCGGCCAAGTTCGGCGGCGAAGCCAAGGCCTACGACCAGATCGACGCGGCGCCCGAAGAAAAGGCCCGCGGCATCACCATCAACACCGCCCACGTCGAGTACGAGACGGCCAACCGCCACTACGCCCACGTCGACTGCCCCGGCCACGCCGACTACGTCAAGAACATGATCACCGGCGCGGCCCAGATGGACGGCGCCATTCTCGTGTGCTCGGCCGCCGACGGCCCCATGCCCCAGACCCGCGAGCACATCCTGCTGGCGCGCCAGGTGGGTGTGGGCTACATCATCGTGTTCCTGAACAAGTGCGACATGGTGGACGACGCCGAACTGCTCGAGCTCGTCGAAATGGAAGTGCGCGAGCTGCTCGACAAGTACGAGTTCCCCGGCGACGACACCCCCATCATCCACGGCTCGGCCAAGCTCGCCCTGGAAGGCGACAAGGGCAAGCTCGGTGAAGAAGCCATCATGAAGCTGGCCGAAGCGCTGGACACCTACATCCCGACGCCCGAGCGCGCCGTGGACGGCACCTTCCTGATGCCCGTGGAAGACGTGTTCTCGATCTCCGGGCGCGGCACCGTGGTGACCGGCGCCGTCGAGCGCGGCGTGATCAAGGTCGGCGAGGAAATCGAGATCGTCGGCATCCGCCCGACCGTCAAGACCACCTGCACCGGCGTGGAAATGTTCCGCAAGCTGCTCGACCAGGGTCAGGCTGGCGACAACGTCGGCGTGCTGCTGCGCGGCACCAAGCGCGAAGAAGTCGAGCGCGGCCAGGTGCTGTGCAAGCCCGGCTCGATCAAGCCGCACACGCACTTCACCGCCGAGGTGTACGTGCTGTCCAAGGACGAAGGTGGCCGTCACACGCCGTTCTTCAACAACTACCGTCCGCAGTTCTACTTCCGCACGACGGACGTGACCGGCGCGATCGAGCTGCCCAAGGACAAGGAAATGGTCATGCCTGGCGACAACGTCAGCATCACCGTGAAGCTGATCAACCCGATCGCGATGGAAGAGGGTCTCCGCTTCGCCATCCGCGAAGGCGGCCGCACCGTGGGTTCGGGCGTCGTGGCAAAGATCCTCGACATCTAAGCCGCACGCAAAGGAATCACCATGGCTACCAAGCAAAAAATCCGCATCCGCCTGAAGGCGTTCGACTACAAGCTGATCGACCAGTCGGCAGCCGAAATCGTTGATACCGCCAAGCGCACCGGCGCGATCGTCAAGGGCCCCGTGCCCCTGCCGACCCGCATGAAGCGTTTCGACATCCTGCGTTCGCCGCACGTCAACAAGACCTCGCGCGACCAGCTCGAGATCCGCACGCACCAGCGCCTGATGGACATCGTCGACCCGACCGACAAGACCGTGGACGCGCTGATGAAGCTCGACCTGCCGGCCGGCGTGGACGTCGAGATCAAGCTGCAGTAAACCCGGCCTCGCGCCGCGTTTCCTGAAAAGCCCGCTTGCAGAAATGCAAGCGGGCTTTTCTTATTTGTCTCCCAACTGTGGCATCCTCGCGCACCGGTATTCTTCGGGGCAAGCAGGGCCGGGGCTGAAACGAGGGCAGTACAAGCTATGAGCTACAGGAACTCTTCTGCATGGATCGCGGCATGTGTTGCCGCGGCGCTGCTGGCCGGTTGCGGTGGCGGAGGCGGGGGAGGTGGCGGCGGCCTGGCCGGCTTCCCGCTGCCAGTGGCGGGTCCGGTGACCCTGAGCGGCACGGCCACTTACGAATCCGTGCCGAATCCGAACGGCACCCTCGTCTATGCCAGCTCTGCCCCCAGGCCTGTGCGAGGGGCCATGGTGGAAGTGCTCAACGTGGCAACGTCCGCGCAGCTGGCCACGGCCACCACCGACGACAACGGTGCCTATGCGGTGTCCGTGCCCGCGAACACGGCGATCGCGGTGCGGGTCAAGGCCCAGCTGGTTCGAAGCGGCCCGGGCGCAAGCTGGGATGTGACGGTGCGCGACAACACGCGTTCCGGCGGCCTCTACACCATGCAAAGCCCCGCCTTCTCGTCCGGCGCGGCCGCCTCGGTGCGCGACCTCCACGCACCGTCGGGATGGGGTGGTTCGGGCTACACCGAGGACCGGGTGGCGGCACCGTTCGCCATCCTCGATACGGTCTACACCGCCATGCAGAAGGTGGTCTCGGTGGCGCCTGCAACGGCGTTTCCGGCATTGCGCGTGTTCTGGAGCGTCAACAATGCGCCATCCCCCGGTAGCGTCGCGGCGGGGCAGATCGGCACCACTTTCTTCGTCGACAGGGGCAGCAACGGCCGCGAAATCTATGTGCTGGGCAAGGAAGACGTCGATACCGACGAATACGACACCTCGGTGATTGCCCACGAGTGGGGGCACTACTACCAATCCTCCTTCAGCCGCGACGACTCGATGGGCGGGGACCACAGCCAGAGCCAGCGTACCGATCGCCGGCTCGCGTTTTCGGAAGGCTGGGGCAACGCCTGGTCGGGCATCGCGCTGGGGCGCCGGAACTATGTCGATTCGGGCGGCGCGCAACAGGCGTCCGTTCGGGAGAGCATCAACATCGACCTTTCCGCCGGTGCGGCAACCCAGCCGGGCTGGTACCGCGAGACCTCGATCCAGTCGATTTTCTGGAACCTCAACCAGCAGGTGGGCTTCAAGCCGATCCACGACACGCTGACCGGCTTCCAGTTCAGGAGCGGAGCGGCCGTCACCTCGATCCATCCTTTCTCGGCGGCCTTCAACGCGACCGCCCCGGGCAGCGCTTCGGCCCTGGCGGCCCTGCTCGGCGGGCAGAGCATCAACGCGACGGACAACGATCCGTTCGGCGGCGCCGAAACCAACGACGGCGCAATTCCGGTCGCGATTCCGATGTACCGGGTGGCGGCCGTGGGCGGCGCCGTGACCCAGGCCTGCGTTTCCAACGACGCCGGCACAGGCAACAAGCTCGGCAACTTCTCCTATGTTCGCTTCGCAGCGCCTGCCAACCGCAGCTACCAGATCGTCGTGAATGGCGGTCCGTCGGGATCCAATCCCGATTTCGACATCTTCAGGGGCGGCCTGATTGCCCGCACCGGCAATACGGTCAGCCTGTCGGCTGGCGAGTACGTTCTGGCAGTGACGGACCTCAGCAGTCTCGACGCATGCTTCAACGTATCCATTCAGTAGCAAGAAAGGCCGCCATGAACATCCGATCGAATTCGATGATGGCCCTCGCGTGCCTCGCACTGGCAACGCTGTCGGCGCCGGCCGCGGCAGACGGCGAGCCCGGGTCGCGCAGCGCCAGGCATGCGGCGTCGCAGCAGCGCCAGGCCGCCCCGATGACCACGGCGCCGCAGAAGCCCGGGGGCGCCGGCGTCAAGCTCGGCTATCGGCTCGACGCCACGCCGCAACTGGGCCAGGCCACGCCTGTGGTGCTGCAATTCGACGGCGTGACCGACGCCGACGGTGCCACGGTCCGCCTGAGCGCCGACAAGGGGCTGGCGCTCCAGGGAAGCAGCACCCTCGCGCTGCCGGCCGGCAAGCGGACCACGGCCACCGTCGTCGTGGTGAGCGAGGCCGAGGGGCTGGCCTACCTCAATGTGTTCATCAAGCATGGCAGCGCCTCGAGCGCGGTTTCGGTTCCCATCCAGACCGGTACGGCGGCACCGAACCTGAAATCCAGCGGCGAAATGAAGTCCACGCCAAGTGGCGACAGCATCATCACGATGCCTGTCAAATAGGCCAGAAGCAGTAAAAAAACGGCCCAGAACAGGGGGCAGGCGCCCTCCGGGCCGCTTCGCAATGCAGCTTGCACTGCGCCCGCATCGCGGGCTATAATCGCTGGCTCTGCCCTTCGTGCGTCCATTTGGGCGCCGTGAGAGCGGAGATTTATCAACCTTCCTTCGTAGGCCGGGACCCCCAAGGGAATCGGCCAAACGCTGTCGCCAATTGAAGTGGCAGCGGCGAGGGGAGTTTCCATTTTTGGAGAAAACAAATGAGTCTGAGCAACTCCCTCGGGTTGCTGGGCCGCAAGGTGGGGATGATGCGTCTCTTCACCGATGACGGGGACGCAGTTCCTGTCACGGTGGTGGATGTGTCCAACAACCGTGTGACCCAGATCAAGTCGCAAGAGACCGACGGCTACGTCGCACTGCAAGTGACGTTCGGTTCGCGCAAGGCATCGCGCGTGACCAAGCCCCAAGCCGGCCACCTCGCCAAGGCGGGTGTCGAAGCTGGTGAAATCATCCGCGAATTCCGCGTGACCGCCGATACCGCAGGCCAGCACAAGGCTGGCGGCGTGATCGCCGCGAGCAGCGTGTTCTCGGTGGGCCAGAAGGTCGACGTGCAAGGCACCTCGATCGGCAAGGGCTACGCCGGCACCATCAAGCGCCACAACATGAGCTCGCAGCGCGCGTCGCACGGCAACAGCCGTTCGCACAACGTTCCCGGCTCGATCGGCATGGCACAAGACCCCGGTCGCGTGTTCCCCGGCAAGCGCATGACGGGCCACCTCGGCGACGTCACCAAGACCACGCAGAACCTCGATGTCTTCCGCATCGACGAAGCGCGTCAACTGTTGCTCATCAAGGGCGCGATCCCGGGTTCGAAGGGTGGCTTCGTCACCGTGCGTCCCGCCATCAAGGCCAAGCCGCAAGCGGCTGAAGGAGCGAAGTAATGCAACTCGAACTCCTGAACGAACAAGGCCAGGCCGCGTCGAAATACGACGCCCCCGAGACCGTGTTCGGCCGTGATTACAACGAAGACCTGGTCCACCAGATCGTCGTTGCATTCCAGGCCAATGCCCGCCAAGGCACGCGCGCCCAGAAGGACCGCGAGCAGGTCAAGCACTCGACCAAGAAGCCTTTCAAGCAAAAGGGAACGGGCCGCGCCCGTGCCGGTATGACGTCCTCGCCGCTGTGGCGCGGGGGTGGCCGGATCTTCCCGAACATGCCTGACGAAAACTTCTCGCAGAAGATCAACAAGAAGATGTACCGCGCCGGCATGGCCGCCATCTTCTCGCAGCTCGCTCGCGAAGGCCGTCTGGCCGTGGTGGATTCGCTGACCGTGGATTCGCCCAAGACGAAGCCGCTGGCAGCCCGTTTCAAGGCGATGAATCTCGAGTCCGTGCTCGTGATCGCCGAAGAAGTCGACGAAAACCTGTACCTTGCCTCGCGCAATCTGGTCAACATTCTCGTGGTCGAACCCCGCTACGCCGATCCGGTGTCGCTGGTCCACTACAAGAAGGTGCTGGTCACCAAGGGTGCCGTCGACAAGCTCAAGGAGATGTTCGCATGAGCCGCGTGAACCCTACCGCCGCTGAACGTACGTTCGAAGAAGGCCGCCTGATGGCGGTGCTGGTCGCCCCGATCGTGTCCGAAAAGGCCACGATGGTCGGCGAGAAGTCGAACGCTGTCACTTTCAAGGTGCTGCAAGACGCCACCAAGCCCGAGATCAAGGCCGCTGTCGAACTGATGTTCAAGGTCGAAGTCCAGGGCGTGTCGGTGCTCAACACCAAGGGCAAGACCAAGCGCTTTGGCAAGTCCATCGGCCGCCGCGACAACGTTCGCAAGGCCTATGTGACGCTCAAGCCCGGTCAAGAGCTCAACCTCGTCGGGGAAGGCGCTTAATCATGGCCGTCATCAAGATGAAACCCACTTCGCCGGGCCAACGCGGCGCGGTGAAGATCTCGCGGGACCACCTGTTCAAGGGTGCTCCTCACGCGCCTCTGCTGGAACCCCAGTTCCAGAAGGCCGGCCGCAACAACAACGGCCACATCACGATCCGTCATCGTGGCGGCGGTGCCAAGCACCACTACCGCGTTGTCGACTTCGTGCGCAACAAGGACGGCATCCCGGCCAAGGTCGAACGCATCGAGTACGACCCGAACCGCACCGCCCACATTGCCCTGGTCTGCTACGCCGACGGCGAGCGCCGCTACATCATCGCCCCGCGCGGTCTTGAGGCTGGTGCAACGCTGCTGAGCGGTTCGGAAGCCCCGATCCGCGCCGGCAACACGCTGCCGATCCGCAACATTCCGGTCGGCTCGACGATCCACTGCATCGAACTGCAACCCGGCAAGGGCGCGCAGATCGCGCGTTCGGCCGGCACGTCGGCCACGCTGCTGGCTCGCGAAGGCGTCTACGCCCAGGTCCGCATGCGTTCGGGTGAGGTGCGCCGCATCCACATCGAATGCCGCGCCACTATCGGTGAAGTCGCGAACGAAGAGCACAGCCTGCGCCAACTCGGCAAGGCCGGTGTGAAGCGTCACATGGGTATTCGCCCGACCGTTCGCGGCGTGGTGATGAATCCTGTCGACCACCCGCACGGTGGTGGCGAAGGCAAGACCGGCGAAGGCCGCCATCCTGTCGACCCATGGGGCAACCTGACCAAGGGCTACCGTACCCGTAACAACAAGCGCACGCAGGTCTTCATCGTGTCGCGCCGCAAGAAGTAAGGGATAGCAAATGACTCGCTCTCTCAAAAAGGGTCCGTTTGTTGACCATCACCTCGTGGCCAAGGCCGACAAGGCAGTGACGACGAAGGACAAGAAGCCGATCAAGACCTGGTCGCGCCGCTCGATGGTCCTGCCCGAGTTCATCGGCCTGACCATTGCCGTGCACAACGGCAAGCAGCACGTGCCTGTCTACATCACCGACCAGATGGTCGGCCACAAGCTCGGCGAATTTGCGCTCACGCGCACGTTCAAGGGGCACCCCGCGGACAAGAAAGTCCAGAAGAAGTAAGGAACGACCATGTCTGAAACACGTGCAGTCCTCCGCGGTGTCCGCCTCTCGGTCGACAAGGGCCGTCTGGTCGCTGACCTGATCCGCGGCAAGAAGGTTGATCAAGCGCTCAACGTCCTGCAATTCACGCAGAAGAAAGCCGCTGTGATCATCAAGAAGGTGCTCGAGTCGGCAATTGCCAACGCCGAGCACAACGATGGCGCCGATATCGACGAACTGAAGGTCAAGACCATCTACGTCGAACAGGGCGCGACGCTCAAGCGCTTCACGGCGCGAGCCAAGGGTCGCGGTAACCGCATCAGCAAGCCCACGTGCCATGTGTACGTGACGGTTGGCAACTAAGAACGCCTGGAAGAAATATGGGACAGAAAATCCATCCGACCGGCTTCCGCCTTGCGGTTACCCGTAACTGGTCCAGCCGCTGGTACGCAAGCGACCGCGATTTCGCGGGCATGCTGGCCGAAGACATCAAGGTTCGCGAATACCTCAAGAAGAAGCTGAAGAACGCTTCGGTGTCGCGCGTCATGATCGAGCGTCCCGCCAAGAACGCACGCATCACGATCTACTCGGCTCGTCCGGGCGTCGTGATCGGCAAGAAGGGCGAAGACATCGAGAACCTCAAGCGCGAACTGGGCAAGCAGCTCGGCGTGCCGGTGGCAGTGAACATCGAAGAAGTGCGCAAGCCCGAAATCGATGCCCAGCTGATCGCCGACAGCATCACGCAGCAGCTCGAAAAGCGGATCATGTTCCGCCGCGCCATGAAGCGCGCCATGCAGAACGCCATGCGTCTGGGTGCCCAGGGCATCAAGATCATGTCGGCTGGCCGCCTGAACGGCATCGAAATTGCCCGTACCGAGTGGTACCGCGAAGGTCGCGTGCCCCTCCACACGCTGCGCGCCGACATCGACTACGGCACCTCGGAAGCCAAGACCACCTACGGCGTCATCGGCGTCAAGGTCTGGGTCTACAAGGGCGACACGCTGGGCCGCAACGACCTGCCGGCCGTCGAAACGCCGCGTCCGGACGACGAGCGTCGTCCGCGTGGTCCGCGCCGCGATGGCCGCCCGGGTGGCGACCGTCCGGGTTCGGACCGTCGTGGTCCCGGCCCGCGCGCCGGTGCCCGTGGCCCGATCGGTGGCAACACCGCCCCGGCCGACGGCAGCGACAAGCCCGCAGAAGCCACTGGCGCAGCTCCCGCTGCTCCGGGTGCAGACTCGAAACCCGCCGTTAAGCGCGTCCGCAAAGCCGCGCCAGCTGCAGCAGCTGACGGTGCCAAGACCGAGTGATCGGTCTTAGAACTACGGAGTATTAAAAATGCTGCAACCTGCACGCAGAAAGTTCCGCAAGGAACAAAAGGGCCGCAACACCGGCGTCGCAACCCGGGGCAACTCGGTTGCCTTCGGTGATTTCGGTCTCAAATGCACCGACCGCGGCCGCCTCACGGCGCGCCAGATCGAAGCCGCTCGCCGCGCGATTTCGCGTCACGTGAAGCGCGGTGGCCGTATCTGGATCCGCGTGTTCCCGGACAAGCCGATCTCTACCAAGCCCGCCGAAGTGCGGATGGGTAACGGTAAGGGCAACCCCGAGTACTACGTCGCTGAAATCCAGCCTGGCAAGATCGTGTTCGAGATCGTCGGCGTGCCCGAAGAACTCGCCCGCGAAGCGTTCCGCCTGGCCGCCGCCAAGCTTCCGCTGCGCACGACGTTCGTCGCTCGCCAGCTCGGCGCCTGAGAGGAGAACATCCATGGCAACACGTAAGAAAAAAGAAACCGCGGCTCCGGCCAAGGTGACCAAGGCTGCAACCCTGCGCACGAAGGACGTCGCAGCGCTGCAAACCGAAGTCAAGGAACTGCAGAAGGCCCATTTCGGCCTGCGCATGCAGAAAGCCACGCAACAGCTGTCGAACACGTCGACGCTGCGCGTGACGCGCCGCGACATCGCGCGCGCCAAGACCATTCTTGCTCAGAAGCAGCAAGAAACCCAAGCCGCCAAGTAAGGAGTGAACATGACGGAAGCTAAAAAATCCCTCAAGCGCACCTTGATCGGCAAGGTGGTCAGCGACAAGCGTGCCAAGACCGTGACCGTGCTGGTCGAGCGCCGTGTGAAGCACGAGCTCTACGGCAAGATCGTGGCCAAGACGAGCAAGTACCACGCCCATGACGAAAAGGGCGAGTACAAGCTGGGCGACACCATCGAGATCACGGAAAGCCGTCCGATCTCGAAGACCAAGAACTGGGTCGTGACCCGTCTGGTCGAGAAGGCCGTGCTGGTCTGATCACCGGCTGATCGACCTCGGGAAGCCTCTTGAAGGCAACCCATCCGGAAACGGCCCACAATGTGGGCCGTTTTTCTTTTTCAGGAGCACTCAGATGATCAAAGTCGGCGACACCCTTCCTTCGGCAACCCTGCAGGAATATTCCGAGGTCGAAGGCGAAGGCTGCAGCATCGGACCGAACCCGGTGGACGTGAGCAAGGCCACGGCCGGCAAGACCATTGCGCTGTTTGCGCTGCCGGGCGCCTTCACGCCCACCTGCTCGGCCAAGCATGTGCCCGGCTATGTGCAGCACTTCGACGACTTCAAGGCCGCCGGCGTGGACGAGATCTGGTGCGTGAGCGTGAACGACGCCTTCGTGATGGGCGCTTGGGCGCGCGACCAGAAGACCGGCACCAAGGTGCGCATGCTGGCCGACGGCAGTGCCGATTTCGCCAAGGCCACCGGCCTCACGCTGGACCTGACCGGCCGCGGCATGGGCCTGCGCAGCAACCGCTATTCGATGCTCGTGAAGGACGGCAAGGTGGCCACGCTGAACGTCGAGGCCCCGGGCAAGTTCGAGGTCAGCAATGCCGAGACGCTGCTGGCCCAGGCCCGCGGCTAACTAGAGATCGACCTTGAGGTAGTGCGCGCCCGCGATCGGGTTGTGATAGTAGGGCGGCACTTCCTCGAAACCCAGGTCTTCGTAGAGCGCGCGGGCCGACTCCATCTCATCCAGCGTGTCGAGCAGCACACAGGCATAGCCTGCGCCGCGCGCGGCATCGAGGATGGCTTCGGCGAGCTGCCGGCCGACCCCCAACCCGCGAAAGCCGGGCCGCACGAACAGCCGCTTCATCTCCGCGGCGTTGGCGTAGTCGGTGTTGTCGAGCGGGCGCAGCGCACAGCAGCCGGCCACGTGCGCCAGCGTGCCGTTGGCCCGCATGAAGGTCGGCGCGCGTTGCCCGGCTTCCTCCTTGATGTGGGCGGCATCGACCAGCGCAAGCAGCAGGGCGCCGCGCGGCTCGGCATAGTCGCCTGGCAGCGTGGCGACTTCTTCCTCGAAATTCTGGAAGCACAGGTCGATGTCCAGCGAGGCGGCGTAGTCGCGGAAGATCGCGCGTGCGGCATCGAGTTCGCCGGGTTCCTCCGGCGTCAGGAGCACGACGGCTGGCGTGTCGGCCAGCGGCAGGGGGCGTGAAACCGAAAAGCTCATACGCGCAGCGATGAAATCCACCAGGCCGCGCCTGCGCATGCGGCGAACAGCACCAGCGCGAGCCCGCGCGAGGCGGTGTCGTCGCGGCTGGGTGCCGCCTGGCTGTGCGCGGGCGTGACCAGTTTGTCGCCCGACACCATGGGCCGCACCAGGCGGTGCCGCTTGACCAGCACGTAGAAGAGCACCGCCAGCACGTGCAGGCTCACCAGGGCGATCACGATCGTCTTGCCCGGTCCCTCGTGCCAGCCCGTGGCAAGGCTCACCACGTCGCCGGAGACGAAGCGCGTGAGCGGCCCCGCTGCCGAAATTTCGTCGTCCGCCATCAGCCCCGTGCCGACCTGTACCGCAAGCACCGCGAGCACGGCGAAAACCGAGAGGGCGCCCAATGGCGTGTGGCCGATCACATGATCGGGATGGGCCCGCCCGCGCAGGTACGCGACGACCGAGCCCGGGCCATAGAAGAACGAGGCAAAGCGCGACCAGCGTCCGCCCACGAAACCCCAGAGCAGGCGGAACAGCAGCAGGGCGAGCACTGTGTAGCCCAGGCGGAAATGCCACTCCATGACACCGCCGAGGCCGGTGGCGACCAGGCCGATCACGGCGACGCTCAATGTCCAGTGGAAAATGCGCGTCGGCAGATCCCAGATGCGCTTTCGGACGGGGGTGTCGGACGCTGCGGCCTGCATGGCGGCCACGGAAGAGTCGGTCATCGAAGAGGCGGGGTGCGCAAAAGACTGCGGAAGGCGCAGATTAGCAAAGTCCGGGCCGCTGCATGCATCGGGTTGTTGCTATGCGCACCGGGAACGCTGCCCCTACACTCGGCGCGGCGCCGTTTCCGGCGGTGCCCAACCCACAACAAGGACCCCCCGATGATTCGACTTGCTTCGTTCGCGCTGGCCGCTGCCTGCGCCGCGGTTTCCCTGCCGGCGGCCGCCCAGTTCGCCAAGCCCGAGGACGCCATCAAGTACCGCCAGAGCGCGCTGTTCGTGATGGGCCAGCATTTCAGCCGTGTCGGCGCCATGGCCAATGGACGCATTCCCTACGACGCGGCTGCTGCCTCCGCCAACGCAGAGCTCGTGGCCGAAATGGCCAGGTTGCCCTGGACCGCCTTCGGGGCCGGAACCGAGGGCGGCAAGGGCAAGCCCGAGGTCTGGAAGGAAGCCGCGAAGTTCAAGGAACACCAGGACAAGATGGTTGCCGAGACCGGCAAGCTGGTGGTTGCGGCCAAGGCCGGCACCGTCGAGGCGCTCAAGGCCCAGTTCGGCGCCACCGCCTCGAGCTGCAAGGCCTGCCACGACAGCTTCCGCAACCAGTAGGCGAGCGGCGGAAACAAAAAAGGCGCTGCCGAAAGGAGCGCCTTCATGATGCCCGCGGGCGGATTCAAGCCTCGGCGAGCAGTTTCTCGATCAGCTTGTGGAGCTCGGCGAAATCGGGCTCGCCCACATAGCGCTTCACGATCTCGCCCTTCTTGTTGACCAGGTAGGTGGTGGGCGTGAGCTTCACGTCGCCCCAGGCCTGCGCCACGCTGCCGGTGTTGTCGATCGCCACCTTGAACGGCAGCTTGCGGGTCTCGGCAAAGTTGACGACGTAGCTCGGCGGGTCGTAGCTCATGGCCACGGCCAGCGTGTCGTAGCCCTTGGACTTGTACTTGTCGTAGGTGGCAATGACCTTGGGCATTTCAGCCACGCAGGTCACGCAGCTCGTGGCCCAGAAGTTCACCAGGGTGACCTTGCCCTTCAGGTCGCTGGTGCTTTTCGTGCTGCCGTCGAGCAGCACGAAGGTCGAGGCCGGTGCCGCGGTGGCGCCGGAACCGAGGTACACCCCCACGCCAGCGGCCAATGCAAGGGCGACTGCGGCGACGGCGATGTATTTTTTCATGGCAGCGGATGGAGAGGGGCGAGCCGATTTTAGTTCCGCCCGCCGGATCGTGCCGGCGGGCGTCCGCGCGGCTCGATAATGGCTTTCCGATGCCATCGTCCGACTCCCGTTTCCGGCCCGCGCTGGCCGCAGCCACCGCGCTCGCGCTTGCCGCCTGCAGCCCAACCTTCAACTGGCGCGAGGTGCCGGTTGCCGATGACGGCCTGATCGTCCTGCTGCCCTGCAAGCCGGACCGCGCGAATCGCGCCTTGCCGCTTGGCGTCGAGTCGGTGCAGGTCGACATGGCGGGCTGCGAGACCGGCGGTGCGACCTTCGCCGTGGCCCATGCATCCGCCGAGAGCCCGGCGCAGGCCGAGGCCTGGCTCAGGGCATGGCGCGCTGCCACCCGCAGCCAGCTGGGCGAGGCGCAGATGACCGAAGCCCCCGCTGCACTGAAACGCGCGATCGCCGCGCCCGCGCCGGTGCGGCTCGATGCGCAGCCGCCGCAAAAGGGCGCCGTGCCGGTCCAGGTGCTCTGGTTTGCCCAGTCGAAGAAGAACGGCGGTGTTTCGCTCTACCAGGCCACCGTGCTCGGCCGCCCTTCTGCGCCCGATGCGGCCAATACCTTCTTCGAGGGCCTGCGCCTCCCATGAGCGCCGGCCTGCTTGCCGGACGGCGGCGCATCGCCACCGTCTTCCTGGCCTTTGCCTTCGCCTATTTCCTCTCGACGCTGGTGCGCGCCATCACCGCCACGCTGTCGCCCGCGCTCACCGTTGAATTCGGACTCGAATCACGCGACCTTGGATTGCTCGCGGGCGGCTATTTCCTGGGTTTCGCGTTCACGCAGCTGCCCATGGGCACCTGGCTCGACCGCCATGGGCCCAAGCGCGTGATCGTCTGCTTCCTGTCTGCCGCGGTGGCCGGCTGCCTGCTGTTTTCGGTGGCCACGCATTTCTGGCTGCTGCTGGCGGCGCGCGTGCTCACCGGCGTCGGCGTGAGCGCCTGCCTGATGGCGCCGCTCACCGGCTACCGGCGCTGGCTGACGCCGCCCATGCAGTTGCGCAGCAACTCGTGGATGCTGATGGTGGGCTCCTTCGGCCTGGTCGGCGCGACCCTGCCGGTGCAGTGGCTCATGCCCTATCTCGGCTGGCGGCCGCTGTTCTGGCTGCTGGCGGCCGGCGTGCTCGTGTCGATGGCGTTGATCGCATGGGCCGCGCCGGCATGGCACGACGACACCGCTGTGCGGGAAAAGAACCAGGAAGAGGGCAGCAGCTACGCGGCCGTATGGGGCGATCCGTTCTTCCGCAAGCTCGCGCCGATCGGTTTCTTCAACTACGGCGGCTTCGTCGCGATGCAGACGCTCTGGGTCGTGCCATGGCTCACGCGCGTGGCGGGCTACACGCCCCAGGAGGCCGCCGGCGCGCTGTTCTGGATCAGCATCGCGCTGCTCGCGACCTACGGGCTCTGGGGCATGGTCAATCCGCGGCTTGCGCACCGCGGCATTCCCGCCGCCCGGCTGCTGGCTTGGGGCATGCCGCTCGGGATGCTCGCGCTTGCTCTGGTTTTGATAGCTGGCCCCGCGGCGGGGACGGTGGCCTGGGTGGCCTTCCTGTGCGTTTCCACCGTCGTCACGCTGGCCCAGCCCGCCGTGGCCCTGGCCTTGCCGACGGCGCTCGCGGGTCGCGCGCTGTCGGCCTACAACCTGGTGGTCTTTGCAGGCGTATTTGTCGTGCAGTGGGGCATCGGGCTGCTGATCGACCTGTTCGCCAGCGCCGGGCTCGACCAGGTGGCGTCGTTCCGTGCGGCGCTGTCCGTTTTCCTCGCCTGCTGCGTTATGTCGTATGTCTACTTCCTCTGGGCGCCCCCGCATAATCGGTGCGTAGTCCCCCGACCCGCATGAACAGCATCCTCATCATCGCCCACTCACCGTTCGCGCAGGCGCTGCGGCGGTGCGCGCTGCATGTGTTCCCCGATTGCGAACAGGCCATCGTCGCACTCGACGTGCTGCCCAACGTGTCGCCCGAAGAAACGCTGGCGGCGGCCCGCATCACGCTCGCGCAGCAGCTCAATGCGCCGCGCTCGCAGGTGCTGGTGCTGGCCGACGTGTTCGGCGCGACGCCCTGCAACGTGGCGCAGAAGCTGGTGGACGGCGTCCGCTCGCGGCTGGTGGCGGGTGTCAACCTGCCGATGCTGCTGCGCGCGGTGACCTACCGCCACGAGCCGCTCGAGACGCTGGTGCAGCGCGCCATCGCGGGCGGCACCGCGGGAGTCATGCAGGTGGCGGTGGCGGCACCCCAGAATCAGGCGAAGAGAAAGCACAGTGATCAAGAAATCCGTGACCATCAGCAATAAGCTGGGCCTCCATGCGCGCGCATCGGCCAAGCTCACCAAGATCGCAGGCAGCTTTCCTTGCGAGGTGTGGCTCTCGCGCGGCGACCGCCGCATCAATGCCAAGAGCATCATGGGCGTCATGATGCTGGCCGCCGGGCTCGGCTCGACCGTTGAACTCGAGACCAACGGCCCGCAGGAGGAAGAGGCGATGGACGCCCTCGTTCAATTAATGAACGACAAGTTCGGCGAAGGCGAATGAATGTGGCCCCCACGCTCCCGCACTGCGTGTCGTCGCTGCCCCCCGAGGGGGCTCGGCCGCCTTGGGGCGGCCCGGCGGCGGCCGGTGATCTTCGGTAGGCTCCCATGACCTTCGCAGTCCACGGCCTCCCTGTTGCCCGTGGCATTGCCATTGGCCGCGCGGTACTGGTGGTGTCGAGCCGCATCGACGTGGCCCACTATTTCATCAAGCCCGAAGAAATAGAAACCGAGATCGACCGGGTGCGCATGGCCCGCAACGCGGTGGCCGACGAGCTTGCCAAGCTGCAGGCCAGCGTCGCGCTGATGGGCCCCAACGATGCGCCGCACGAGCTTGCGGCGCTGCTCGAAGTGCACCAGATGCTGCTGCAGGACGAGGCGCTCACCGGCGGCGTGAAGCACTGGATCACCGACCGGCTCTACAACGCCGAATGGGCGCTGACCACGCAGCTCGAAATCATCGCGCGCCAGTTCGACGAGATGGAGGACGAGTACCTGCGCGAGCGCAAGGCCGACCTCGAGCAGGTGGTCGAGCGGCTGCTGCACCGCATGAAGGGCACGGCCGCGGTGCTGGCACCGAGCCCGCCGCGCCGCAAGCGCCCCGCGGCCGAGGAGGACGACGACCCCACCGCCGGCGACGGCATCGACGCGCCGCTGGTGCTGATCGCGCATGACCTGTCGCCGGCCGACATGCTCCAGTTCAAGAAGAGCGTGTTCGCCGGCTTCGTGACCGACGTGGGCGGGCGCACCTCGCACACCGCCATCGTGGCGCGCAGCATGGACATTCCGGCCGTGGTGGGCGCGCGCACCGCGAGCCAGCTGGTGCGCCAGGACGACTGGGTGATCATCGACGGCGATGCCGGCGTGGTGATCGTCGATCCCTCGCCGATCATCCTGGCCGAGTACGGCTTCAAGCAGCGCCAGGGCGACCTCGAACGCGGCCGGCTCGCGCGCCTGCGCCACAAGCCCGCGGTGACGCTCGACGGCCAGCGCGTCGAGCTGCTCGCCAACATCGAGATGCCCGAGGACACCGCCGGCGCCGTCAAGGCCGGCGCGGTGGGCGTGGGGCTGTTCCGCAGCGAGTTCCTCTTCATGGGCCGCGAGTCGCAGCACCAGACCCGCCTGCCCGACGAGGAAGAGCAATACCAGGCCTACAAGCGCGCGGTCGAAGGCATGCAGGGCATGCCGGTCACCATCCGCACCATCGACGTGGGCGCCGACAAGCCGCTCGACGGCAAGGCAGTCAGCAAGCAGGAGCACCTGAATCCCGCGCTCGGCCTGCGCGCCATACGGTGGAGCCTGGCCGATCCGGCGATGTTCCTCACGCAGTTGCGCGCCATCCTGCGCGCGGCGGCGCACGGCGAGATCCACCTGCTGATCCCCATGCTCGCGCATGTCAGCGAGATCCGCCAGACGCTGTCGCTGATCGACTTCGCGCGCTCGGAACTCGACAGCCGCGGCGCCGTGTACGGCAAGGTGAAGCTCGGCGCGATGATCGAGATTCCCGCCGCTGCGCTCACGCTCAAGACCTTCCTGAAGTACTTCGACTTCCTGTCGATCGGCACCAACGACCTGATCCAGTACACGCTGGCCATCGACCGGGCCGACGAGGCCGTGGCCCACCTCTACGACCCAGCCCATCCCGCAGTGCTCAGGCTGGTGGCCGACACCATTGCCGAATGCCGCCGCCAGGGCAAGAGCGTGGCCGTGTGCGGCGAAATGGCAGGCGACGTGGCCTTCACGCGCCTCTTGCTCGGCCTGGGACTGCGCAGCTTCTCGATGCATCCGTCGCGCATCCTCGCCGTCAAGCAGGAGGTGCTGCGCGCCGACACCACCAAGCTCGAGGAATGGGCCAGGGGCGTGCTCGAGTCGGACGATCCGGCGTCGGTCCTCGCCGGAAATTAGTTCTTCCTATTTCAATTCGCTCAAAGGCAGGGCGGAACCGAAATAAAACGAAACACGCCGAAACTGCGGCGAAAGGACTTGCCGCACCGCGGCAAGCACCATCAGGTCTCCTCTTCAACTACAGAAAGGCCTGACCATGAAATCCCTCTCCCTGACCCAAGTCGTTGCCATCGGCTCCTTCGCGCTGCTCGCTGCAGCCGGCGCCAAGGCTGAATCCTACGAAGGCGTCCAGCCGCTCACCTCGGCCAAGAGCCGCGCCGAAGTCAACGCCGAGGCCATTCGCGAGGCTTCCGCACCGGACCAGAACGTCGTGCGCGGTTCGCGCGGCGCCGAGACGATGGCCGTTTCCAGGGACCGCGCGGGCGTCGTCTTCGAAGCCATGCGCACCGCCGCCGCACCCGACCAGAACGTGACCTCGGGTTCGCGCGTGAACAGCAAGGTCGTCTCGACCATGCAGAACCCCGTCGATGCACGCGCCGCAGCCGCCGGCAACAGCAACAGGCTCTAAGACACATCACGCCCGCAGGGCACCCCTGGGGCCGCAAGGAACATCATGAAACACTGGATCAAACGCACTCTCTTCGGTTTTGCCGGACTTGCGGTGGTGGCGGGCAGCATTGCCGGCTGCGCCGGCCATCGGCACGGCTGGGGCAGCGGCGACTCCGCCGAGTTCCGCACCAAGATGGTCGAGCGCGTCGGCAGCAAGCTGGAACTCGACACAGCGCAGAAGCAGAAGCTCACCGTGCTGGCCGAGAAGCTGCAGGCGCAGCGCGAAGCCATGCGTGGTGCGAGCGGTGCAGGCGATCCGCGTTCGCAGTTCAAGGCGCTGTTCGCGGGCAACAAGCTCGACCAGGCGGCCGCCACGCGGCTCGTCGACGAGAAGACCACGGCCGTGCGCAACGGCAGCCCCGAGATCATCGCGGCCGCCGCCGATTTCTTCGACAGCCTGAACGCCGAGCAGCAGCAGAAGGTGCGTGACTTCATGGACCGCGGCGGACGCCGCTGGCGCCGTCATGGCTAGGCTTGGCTCACCCCCGGGCTTCGCGCACTTCGTGTCGCTTCGCCAACCTGCTGCAAGGGGGCGACACCTGTGGCCCGGCGAAGCCGGTTCCACGGTGTCTCGCGAACAGGCCGCGGCGGGCGGCGTGCGCTCGCTGCTGCGCGTGGAAGGGGCGGTGGTGCTGGCCGCATCGCTGGCCGCCTACGCGCAGTTCGGTGCCGGCTGGGGCGTGTTCGCGCTCTGGCTGCTGGTACCCGATCTCGCGATGCTGGGCTACCTCGCCGGGCCGCGCATCGGCGCCGCCTTCTACAACGCCACGCATTCGTACCTCGGTGCCGTGGCGCTGCTGGCGATCGGCGCGCTCGCGGCCATCCCGTGGGCCGTGGCCGGCGGCCTGATCTGGTGCGCCCACATCGGCCTCGATCGCGCGCTCGGCTGGGGCCTCAAGTACGGCGCGGGCTTCGGCTCGACGCACCTGGGCCGCATCGGGCGGGCCGATCCGTGGTGAAGGCCGCGCAATGGCGCGCCTTGCAGCGAGCGGAAACGGCGGTGCAATGCCTGCAGGCCTGATCGTCAGCCAATTGTTCGCCAGGAGGCACAATCCCGCCATGCCGCGCATCCTGCTGATCGACGACGACGAACATCTCGCCGCGCCGCTGACCACCTACTTCGCCCGCTTCGGCTACACGCTGGAGAGCGCGGTGCGCCCGAGCGAAGGGCTCGCCAAGCTGCGCGCGGGCCCCTACGACGCGGCGATCCTCGACGTGATGCTGCCCGAGATGGACGGCTTTGCGCTGTGCCGCGAGATCCGCAAGGAGAGCGACATTCCCATCGTGATGCTCACCGCGCGCGGCGAAGTGATGGACCGCGTGGTCGGCCTCGAGCTGGGTGCCGACGACTACGTGCCCAAGCCCTTCGAGCCGCGCGAGCTGGTGGCGCGCGTGCAGACCATCCTGCGCCGCCAGCGCAGCACGCCGGCGGCAGCCAACGGCAACGGCACCCAGCACCGCGTGTTCGACGGGCTGTCGATCGACCTCGACCGGCGCCAGGTGCTGCGCCAAGGCGAGCGCGTCGAGCTCACCGGCACCGAGTTCGAACTGCTCGCGCTGCTGGCGGCCGAGCCCGGCAAGGTGTTCAGCCGCGACGACATCCTGAACCGCCTGCGCGGCCACGAGGCCGAGCTCTACACCCGGGCGGTCGACATCGTGGTGAGCCGCCTGCGCAAGAAGCTCGAGCCGCTGGACTGCATCAAGACGCTGCGCAATGCCGGTTATGCGCTGGCCGTCGCGCGCAGCGAGGCCGCATGAGGCCCAGGCGGCGGGGTTTGCGCGAGGCGCTGCACGGGATCGCATCGCGCCGCGCGGAACTGCACAGGCAATGGCACGCGCAGTGGCACGAGAAGGTGCAGGGCAAGCGCCGCTGGCGCCGCTCGCTGCGCATCCGGCTGGTCATGATGTTCGTGATGCTGGCACTGGTGATGGCGGCGGTGTTCATGGGCGGCATGAAGAAGTCCTTTTCCACCGGCTGGGCCGAGGCCGCCAAGCCGATGCTGGTCGACTATGCCGACCGGCTCGTCGCCGAGATCGGCACGCCGCCCGACGTGGCGCGCGCGCAGGCGCTGGTCGCCCGGCTGCCGATCACGATCCGCATCATCGGCCCCAAGGTCAACTGGGACTCCAACCCCGGCGGCAGCAACGGCCGCGGCGGCTGGATGCACGACCGCGACGAGAAGCCGTGGAGCGACAAATGGTTCATCCGCCCCACGGCCGATGGCCACCACGTCATCTTCGGCTGGTCGCCCAGGCTCTGGCAGCTCGCGCCGCGCGTCGTCGGCTGGGCCACGCTCTGCGCGCTGCTGCTGCTCGTGGTGCTGGGCTATGCCTATGTCAGCCGGCTGCTGCGGCCGCTGATCGACATCCGCGAAGGCGCGCAGCGCTTCGGCCGCGGCGAGTTCACGCAGCCGATTCCGATCCGCCGCAACGACGACCTGGGTGACCTTGCCGAGCACATCAACACCATGGCCGACGACATCCAGGCCATGCTCGATGCCAAGCGCGGGCTGCTGCTGGCGTTGAGCCACGAGCTGCGCTCGCCGCTCACGCGGGCCCGGCTCAATGCCGAGCTGCTGCCGGTCACACCCGAAAGCCAGGCCGAGCGCGAGGCGCTGCTGCGCGACTTGAACGAAATGCGCGACCTGATCAGCGACCTGCTCGAGAGCGAACGGCTCGCGAGCCCGCACGTGGCGCTGCAGCGCGAACCGGTCGACCTGGCGGCGCTGGTGCGCGAAGTCGCGGCCGAGATGCCGGGCGCCCAGCAGGTGCACCTGGACCTGGCCGAGGGACTGCCGCCGCACGCCGTCGACCGCATGCGCATCCGCCTGCTGGTGCGCAACCTGCTGGACAACGCCTTGCGCTACAGCACCGATGCGCCCCGCCCGCCCTGCGTGTCGCTGCGCGCCGTGGTCGACGGGCCGGCGCAGGGCGTGGAGATCGAGGTCCGCGACCACGGCCCCGGTGTCGACGAGGCCCAGCTCGAACGCCTGACCGAGGCCTTCTACCGCACCGACAGCGCGCGCGCGCGCGCCACCGGCGGCGTCGGGCTCGGGATGTACCTTTGCCGGCTGATCGCCGAAGCGCACGGCGGCAGCCTGGCGGTGCGCAACGCGAATCCGGGCCTGCGGATCGTCGTTCGGCTGGCCTGAGCGGCTATCGGCAGCGCGCGGTGCTGTCGCCTGCGCTACGGCCAACAGCGCCGCGCGCCGCTAGCATGGCGCCGCAACAACGACCTCCAAGGAGACCCCCCATGGCCGAAGCACCCGTCAATCACCAGGTCAGGCTCGCCAAGCGGCCCGAGGGCGCGGCAACCCGCGAACACTGGCAGTTCACCACTGAGCCGGTCGGCGAGCCTGCCGAGGGTGGCGTGCTGGTCAAGACCCTCTCGCTCTCGCTCGACCCCGCCATGCGCGGCTGGCTCAACGACGCCAAGAGCTACATCGCGCCAGTGGAAATCGGCGCCGTGATGCGCGCGGGCGGCATCGGCCGCGTCATCGCGTCGAAGAACCCGGACTTCGCGGTCGGCGACACGGTCTACGGCACGCTGGGCGTGCAGGAATACATGCTCGTGCCCCAGGAGGAGATCAAGCGCAACGGGCTCGCCAAGATCGACCTGCGCGCCGGCACCATCCATCAGTGGCTCAACGTGCTCGGCATGCCGGGCATGACCGGCTACTTCGGACTGATGGACGTGGGCCAGCCCAAGGCGGGCGAAACCGTGGTCATCTCCGGTGCCGCGGGTGCCGTGGGGCAGACCGTCGGGCAGCTCGCCAAGATCAAGGGCTGCCGCGTGGTCGGAATCGCCGGCGGCCAGGCCAAGTGCGACTGGGTGGTGAAGGAGCTGGGCTTCGACGCCTGCATCGACTACAAGGCCGGCGCGGGTGCTGTGCGCGACGGCCTCAAGGCGCACTGCCCCAAGGGCGTGGACATCTACTTCGACAACGTCGGCGGCGAGATCCTCGACGCGGTGCTTGCGCGGCTCGCGCGCAAGGCCCGCGTGATCATCTGCGGCGCCATCAGCCAGTACAACAACGCCAACAGCATGCCCGCGGCCGGCCCGAGGAACTACCTGAGCCTGCTGGTGAACCGCGCGCGCATGGAAGGCATTGTGGTGTTCGACTACGCGGACCGCTTCCCCATTGCCGTGGCCGAGCTGGCCGGCTACCTCAAGGACGGCCGCATGAAGAGCAAGGAAGACGTGGTCGTGGGGCTCGACACCTTCCCCGAGGCGCTGAACCGGCTATTCAGCGGCGAGAACTTCGGCAAGCTGGTGCTGCAGGTGGCGGAGGCTTAGTTCGGCCTGCTGACTGCCTTGTCCGTGACCTAAGTCTCGAAGATCCGGGTAGGGAGTGTTAACTATCGTCAACTGACGACAGACGGTGTTCTTTTGCATCTTTGTGTGAATAAGCTGCGCCCTGCCTTGCACAAGCGGGCGCAGTCACATCAATCCCAGGGAACGCAAAAATGCAAAAGACCGTATTCGTCAAGTTCGCAGCGCTGGCCGTCGCCGGCGCGCTGTCGCAAGCCGCCTTCGCCGCCGACGGCACCATCAATTTCACCGGTGAAATCGTCGATGCGCCTTGCTCGATCTCGCCCAACAGCCAGAACCTGACGGTGCCGCTCGGCAAGGTGACGCGCAACGCGTTCGGTGGCACCGCCGGCACCGCGGTCATTGGCACGAAGGCCACGCCCGCCAGGTTCACCATCGACCTGCTCGGCTGCGGCGCGACCGCCAAGGGTGCGACCGTGACCTTCTCCGGCACGGCCGACCTCGATAACGCCACCACCCTGCGCCTGGCCAATGCCGGCCAGGTGGGCGTGGGCTCCGCTTCGGGCGTGGCCATCGAACTCGGCGATTCCGCCGGCACCAAGATCGCCCTGGGTTCGCCGTCGGCCGACTACGTTCTGGGCCTCGGCGACAACTCGCTGAAGTTCCAGGCAGCCTACGTGGCAACCAAGACGGCCGTGACGGTCGGCCCGGCCAACGCGGTCGCGCAGTTCACGGTGGCCTACAAGTAAGCCGCCGGCGGCCGCCGTGCCGCTTATGCCCGCGCTGCGCCGGGACTCCAGGATCCGGCCGGCGTAGGCAAATCCCATTTTTCTTTTTTTCCTCGGCGACTCGATGCGCCGCGGTGCCGGGCTGCGCGCGCCATGCGTCCGCCCGCCAAGGATTTCTCTTCCTATGTGCAGCAACAATCGCCTTCGGTGGGCTTTCGCCATCCTGCTGATGCTGGGCCTCCAGTGGCCCGCGGCTGCGGGCGTGATGCTCGGCGGCACGCGCGTGATCCTCGGCGAAAAGGACCGCGAAGCCTCCATTCCGGTGAAGAACACCGGCACCTCGCCCTACGTGGTCCAAGCCTGGATCGATGCTGGCGAAGGCAGGAACAAGACGCCGCTGATCGTCACGCCGCCGCTGTCGCGGCTCGATCCCGGCATGGAAAACATCCTGCGCATCATGCGCGTGGGTGGCGAATTGCCGGCCGACCGCGAGTCGGTGTTCTGGCTCAACGTCAAGGAGATTCCGGAGAAGTCGAAGGAAGAGAACGTGCTGCAGATCGCGGTGCGCAGCCGCATCAAGCTGTTCTACCGCCCCGCGAAGCTCGCCGGCAAGCCCGAGGAATCGCGCGCGCAGCTCAAGTGGGCCGTCAGCGCCGGCGCGCAGGGCCACGGCGCCGTGCTCAAGGTCGGCAATCCCACGGCCTACCACGTGACCTTCACCGCGTTGAACATCAACAGCGGCCAGCAGCTGATCAATGCCGACATGGTGCCGCCCTTCGGCGAGATGGCCTATCCGCTGAGCGCGGTCAAGGCGCCGCAGGCGATCCAGGTCGACTTCACCACGCTCAACGACTACGGCGGCGAGACGCCCGAAGAGCGGGTGCAGGTGCCGCCGGGTGCAGAGCCCGTGGCCGTGAAGGCCGAACTGGTGCCTCCGCCTGCGCCTTCTGCGCCGTCTGCCGACGCGGTGAAGCGCTGAGACCCAAGGCCACATCGCCATGCGCCGTTCGTCACCTGCTCGTTGTGCGCCGTTCCGGCTGGCCCTGTGCGCAGCCCTGCTGGGCGCGCTCGGCATGCCAGGCCATGCGCAGCAGCAGCTGGCCGGCTCCAGCTTCAACGAGGAATTCCTCGGCATCGGCGGCGACCAGCCGCATGCCGATCTTTCGCTCTTCTCCTTCGGCAACCGCGTGCTCGCGGGCAAGTACATGGTCGACGTGTCGATCAACGAGCGCGGCGCGGGGCAGACCGAAATCCGCTTCGCCGCGAAAGACGGCAAGCACGATGCCGAGCCCTGCCTCACGCGCGGCATGCTCGATGCGTGGGGTGTCAACGTGGCCGTGTTTCCCGAGCTCGCGGGTGCCGCGGACGAGGCCTGCATCGACCTGCTCAAGGTCATTCCTGACGCGGCCGTGAGCTACGACGCGGGCAAGCAGCGCCTGTTCGTCAGCATCCCGCAAGCGGCGCTCAAGCGCTCGGCGCGCGGCGCGGTCGGCCCCGAGAAATGGGACCGGGGCATCACCGCCAGCATGCTGGATTACCAGCTCAATTTCGCGCGCTACAGCGGCAACAACTACCGCAACGACGCGAGCCCCTTCGCCTTGCCGCAGAACGTGTTCGACGGCAACCCCTTCGTCGACCGCAACAAGACCCTGCAGCGCAACACCCTGTTTGCGGGCCTGCGCGCCGGCTTCAACCATGGCGACTGGCGCTTTCGCCACTTCTCGACCTACAACCGCGGCATCGACGGCAAGAGCCGCTGGCAGGGCATCAGCACCTATGCGCAGCGCGACCTGGCCTCGATCAACGGGCGGCTGCTCATCGGCGACGGCAACACGCCGGGCAACTTCTTCGACAGCCTGCCGTTCCGCGGCGTGCAGCTCTCGTCCGACGACGCGATGCTGCCCGACAGCCAGCAGGGCTACGCGCCCACCATCCGCGGCGTGGCGCAGACCAACGCGCGCGTCACGGTGCGCCAGAACGGCTATGTGGTCTACAGCACCTTCGTGGCGCCGGGGCCGTTCGTCATCGACGACCTGTATCCCACCGCCTCGAGCGGCGACCTCGAAGTGACCATTGCCGAGGCCGACGGCCGCCAGACCAAATACACGCAGGCCTTCTCCGCCGTGCCCACGCTGCTGCGCGAAGGCACCTGGCGCTATTCGGCCACCGTCGGCAGGTACCGCAGCGGCTATGACAGCGGCAGCGTGCTCGGCATGCGGTCTTCGCTCTCGCAGCCGGCCTTCATGCAGGCCACGCTCGCGCGCGGGCTGGGCAACGAGTTCTCGCTCTACGGCGGCCTGCTGGTGGCGAACATGTACCAGTCGCTGCTCGCGGGCGTGGGCAAGAACCTGCGCGACTTCGGCGCCGTGTCGGTCGACCTGTCGAGCGCGCGCACCACCGGCCGTGCGCCGGTCCACGGCCAGAAGACCTACGACGGCCAGTCGGTGCGCTTCCTCTATTCGAAGTCGTTCCTCGCCTCGGGCACCAATTTCCGCGTGGCCGGCTACCGCTACTCGACCAGCGGCTACCGCACCTTCCAGGAGGCGGTGCAGATGCAGGACCTGCGGTCTTTCGAGTCGTTCCACAGCCGCCGCAACGAGGTGCGCTTCGAGCTTTCTCAGCAGATCGGTGACTGGGGCAGCGTGTTCGCCTCCGCCCGCCAGCAGAGCTACTGGGGCACCAGCGCCAAGGACCGGCTGGTGCAGGTGGGCTACTCGGGCAACTACAAGCAGTTCGGCTACAGCGCCTTCTACAACCACACCACCAGCCTGAACCGCGCGCCGGTGCGCCAGGTGATGTTCACGCTGAGCATTCCGCTCGGCGACACCCGCGCCAGCGCGCAGTACGCCCTCACCCGTGACAGCACCGGCCGCGTCAACCAGCAGGCCAGCGTCTACGGTTCGGCCTTCGACGACAGCCGCCTCAGCTACAACGTGACGGCCGGCGGCGCCAACCAGGGCGGCGGCAGCAGCGGCAGCGCGAGCGCGAGCTACCTGTCGCCCGTGGGCCGCTTCGATGCCGGCCATTCGCAGGGCCGCGGCTACGGCCAGAGCACCTTCGGCGTGTCGGGCGGCGTGCTGGTCCACGGCGGCGGCGTCACGCTGTCGCAGCCGCTCGGCGAGACCATCGGACTGGTGCAGGCGCCCAATGCCGGGGGCGTGGGTCTCGAATCGCAGCCCGGCGTGGCGACCGATGGCGCGGGGAACGCGGTCATCCCCAATCTCACGCCCTACCGACTGAACCGCCTGGCCATCCGCACCGCCGACCTCGGCGACACGGTGGAAGTGAAGAACGCCGCCACCGAGGTGGTGCCCACGCGCGGCGCCGTGGTGGTCGCGAAGTTCGAGACCTCGGTGGGCTTCCGCCTGCTGATGGTGCTGACCGACGCCAAGGGCCGCCCGCTGCCGCTGGGTTCCAAGATCGAGAACGAGGCGGGACAGGAGGTCGGCATCGTCGGCCCTGATGGCCAGGCCTTCGTGACCGGCGCGGGCAACAGTGGACAGCTGACCGTGCGATGGGGCCTGGACAAGGCCGACCAGTGCGTGGTGCCCTACAGCCTGCCCGACGAAAAGAACCCGCCGCCGATCCGCGAGCTCAACGGCCAATGCGCCGTGGCCGAGCCGGGCGCGACGAAGAAGGAGGTGGAATGAACCGCAGCAAACGATCGGGTGCGACGAAGTTCCTGCGCTGCTGCGTGCCGGTTCTTGCGCTGCTGGCCGGTGCGCAGGGGGCGTGGGCGGCATGCGTGCGCTATCCGGGCACTGCAGCGAAGCGCGTCAACATGGACGTGGGCACGGTGGTCGTTCCCAACGATCTGCCTGTCGGCGCCGTCATCGCGAGAAAGTCATTTGCCATTCCAACCAGAGATACGTCGGAATACATATTCGACTGCACCACAGGCGGCGGCACGCTCATCGGCGAGATGCTGCAAGGAACACCGATGCCGAGCGATCCAACGATCTACTCGACGGCGGTACCGGGTGTCGGCATCCGCTTGTCGCGAGTGATCGATGCATATCTGACGGTGAACTACCCGCACCGGCTTTCGCGCGGACCCGCCTACATCTACTTTGCGGCGGGCACACAGTTTCAGGTCGAGTTGATCAAAACGGCGGCGGTCACCGGAAACGGGCCACTGGCCTCGGGGGTCTATACCCGGTACTACGGCGATGGTGACGGCGTGTCGATGCTGACCACCGTGCTCTCCGGCAACGGCATCACCATCGTCACACCCTCGTGCTCGGTGGACCTGGGCTCGCGGAACATCTCGGTGCAGTTCGGCAGGGTGCCCCAGAGCAACTTCAAGGGCAGGGGCACCACCACCGGCGACCGCAGCTTCAGCATCAAGCTCAACTGCAAGGCCGGGCAGAACGCGCAGAACACCGTCTACCTGCGCATGGACGCGACGCCGGACCCGTCGAACGAGCAGGGCGTGCTCAAGATCACCCAGGGCGGAGCCAGCACGGCCACCGGTGTGGGCATCCAGGTGATCGACCGGCAGAGTCTCCCCGTCAAGTTCGGCAGCGATGCGCTGGTCGGCCCCTCGAAGGACGGCGACTACGTGTTGCCCTACACGGCGCGCTACTTCCAGACCGGCGCTACCGTAACGCCCGGCCGCGCCGACGGCACGGCCACCTTCACGCTCGATTACAAGTAACCGGCGCGGGGCGCCCGCCGTTCAGTTCACTCGTCGGTCGGCCGCATCGGGATGTCGCCCATCGCGTCGTCCTCGCGCAGGCTGCGCGCGGCCTTCAGCAGTTCGATCGACAGGCCGCCGCCCTGGCCCGCGAAACCCTTCGCGACGCCTTCGAGCGCTGTCGCGAGGCCGCTCTCGCCGTCGGCGCGCGCATCCATGCTGATGTTGAGCACCCGGGCCGCCATCTGGCGGTAGGTGATGGCGCCTGCGCCCTCGAGTGCGGCCACCAGGTCGAGGTACAGCGCCAGGTTCAGGTCGAACACCAGCTTGGGCGTGATCTCGAAATCTTCGTTCTTGTTCTTGTTTTCCATGAGTGGGGGCTCCTTTATTCCTGAGCCTCCACTCTAGCCATAAAAACGCGCGCTTCCGTCGGACGAACGCCATTCAGCGTGCGCGCGTGCCCATGACGGCTGCCGAGATGATGAGCAGGGCCGCCAGCGCGATGGTCCAGGTCAGCGGTCGGCCGGTCACGAGCAGCAGCAGCGCCGTCGAGCCCAGGGGGGTGAGATAGCTCAGGATGCCGATGCGCCGCGGGTCGCCGCGCTTGAGCGCCATGTCCCACACGAAGAAGGCCGCGCCGAGCGGACCGAGGCCGCACAGCACGAGCAGCAGCCAGTCCTTGCCGGACAGCGCGGCCGGTGCTTCGAGCAGCGCATGGCAGGCCAGCGAGAGCACGCCCGAGACCAGCCCGAACAGGCCGATGGCCGAGGTCGGAAAGGCTTCCACACGCTTCGTCCACAGCGAATAGCTGGCCCAGATGAAGGCCGAGCCCAGCGCCGGCAGGAAGCCCCAGTAGCCTTGGATCGCGCTGGCGCCAGCGCCGCTGCCGCCGCGCGTGCCGAGGATCGCGACCGCCGCGCCCGCAAAGCCCAGCAGCGCCGCCGCCAGGTGCAGCGGCCGCAGCGACAGGCCCGGCAGCAGCACCGGCGCGAGCACCACCATGAAGAGCGGCCACAGGTAGTTGACCAGGTTGGCCTCGACCGGCGGCGCATGCCGCAGCGCGATGAACAGCAGGAAGTGAAAGCCGAACAGGCCGTAGACGCCCAGTGCCAGCGTGCGCGGCGGCACGCGCCAGGCCGCGCGGTTCCGCAGCACCAGCGGCCAGCTCGGCAGGCTGCCGATGATCAGCGCGAGCCCGGTCAGAAGGAAGGGCGGCAGGTGCGCGAGGGCGGTGCCGAGCGAGGCGAGCGTGGCCCAGAGCGCGATCGCGAACAAGGCAAGGAAGGTGGGCGACATGGAGAGCGAGGCTAACCCGGCCGGCCGTCGCGCAGCGCCGGTGCGTCGTCGCGCAACGACGGTGTTGCCGGTCAGCAGCGATCGCGCCGGCGCAGCGCGGCGGTGAGCGCCGAGGGCGAGCGGTAGCCGGTGCGGCGCGCGGTTTCGGCGACGCCCATGCCCTCGAGCCGCAGTTCGCGCGCATGCGCCAGTCGGAGGCCGCGCAGCCAGTGCATCGCGCTCACGCCCTGTTCCTCGCGGCAGCGCTGCGCGAGCTGGCTGGGGCTCAGGCAGGCCACTTCGGCCAGGTCGGCGACCGTGAGCGGCTCGTGCCACCGCGCCCGGGCCCAGGCCGCGAGCGCCGGCCAGTCGATGCGGCGGCGGCGCGTGTGCGGCATCGAAGAAGAAGACGCGGGGCTCCAGGCTTCGAGCAGCAGCGCGGGACCGTGCTGCAGTGCGAGCGCGAACTGCTGCGGCTGCGTCGTGCAGTGCGCGAGATAGCGCGCCAGCGCGTGCAGCTGAAGCGGGTCGGCCGGCGCGCGCTCGGCACATCGGGCCCAGGGCGCATGCGCGGTGTCGAGCACGAGGCAGCTGCTGCCGTCGCTGCCGCGCGCTTCGAAGTCGTGCCGGTCGCCCGGTGCGACCACCTGCGCCTGGCCGGCGCCGATGCCGCCGCCACGGCCTTCGACCTCGATCTCCAGAACGCCCTCGAGGCCGACCAGCACCTGGAAGTGGTCGTGCGCATGGCTGCCGCGCGAAGTGCCGTAGCGGCGCAGCGAAAGGATGGGCGGGGCGGGCTGGTGCATGGATGAGTCGGGTGCCATTGTCCTGCGGCGCCCGCCGCCTGTCACCCGAGCCGCAGCAGCAGCGCCGAGGCCGCGCACACCAGCAGGAACGGAATGCTGATGCGATGGAACTCGCGCAGCCCGTGCGGCAGCCTGGCCAGGCGCAGCGCGATCAGGTTGGCCAGCGAACCCAGCACGCAGCCGAAGCCGCCCACGCTCACGCCGGCTGCGAGTGCCGGCAGGTCGCGCACATGGCCGTCGAGCAGGATCGCGGCCGGCACGTTGCTGATGAACTGCGAGGCGACGATGGCGGCGAGGTAGGCGCGCCATCCTTCGGTGATGGGCCAGTGGTTCAGCAGCGAGCCGATCGCCTGCAGCTCGGCCAGCTGGCGCAGGTCCACGAACATCAGCGCAATGATCGCGAGCAGCGCCCAGTCGATGCCCTTCAGCACGCGTGGATAGGTCAGCAGGAACACGGCGAACACCACGCCCAGGCCCGCCAGCAGCCCGTGCCGGTCGAGCGCCACCACGAAGCCGATGAACAGAACGCCCGCCAGGGCCAGGAGGCGCGGCTGCACCGGCGCGGCTTCGGTCTCTGGCTTGAGCGCGATGGGCGTGCGCGGCACCAGCAGCCAGGCCGCCGCGAAGAGCCAGAACAGCATCACGGCGACGGTCGGCAGCATCATGCCCATGAAGCCGACGAAGCTCTCGCCCGAGCGGTGCCAGAGGTAGAGGTTCTGCGGATTGCCGATGGGCGTGAGCGCGGAGCCCGCATTGACCGCCAGCGCCTCGAGCACCACCAGCCGCGCGAGCGGCAGGTGCGCCTGGCTGGCGAGCACGCGCGTGAGCGGCACCAGCAGGAACAGGCTCACGTCGTTGGTCACCAGCGCGGAAAGCAGCGCCGCGCTGGCGGTCAGCAGCAGCGCCAGGCTGCGCTGGCTGTGCGTGCGCGCGAGCAGGCGCTGCGCGGCGGCCTGCAGCATGCCGCTTTTCTCGACCCCCTGCGTGATCGCGAGCAGCCCGGCCAGCGCGCCCACGGTCTGCCAGTCGACCAGCCGGAGCCAGTCCATCGGCGCGCGCGGGCGCAGGAAGGCGAACAGGAGCGCGACGGCGGCCAGCAGCCACAGCAGGCCGTTGCCGCCGCCTTCATGCGGCGAAGGGGCGTCGGACGAGGAGGCGGGCAGGGCGGGCGCGGTGTCTTGGGTCATGGAGCGGCGGAGATCAATGCGGAAGCGGCCGGCGCGTCGGCGGGCGGATGCGCCTGACCGCGAGTTTCGGGCATGGCCAGCGCAAACAGTGCGAGCGCGGCTGCCGCAATGCCGGCCAGCACGGAAAAGGCTGTGCCGTAGCCGGCCGCGTGCGCCACCGCGCCTCCCAGCAGGTTGCTCAGCGCCGCGCCCAGCCCGACACAGGTCGCGCCGAGGCCGAGCGCAAAGTTGAAGTGGCCGCTGCCGCGCGTGAGGTCGCTGATCATCAGCGTGAGCATCACGCCGAAGATGCCGGCGCCGAGGCCGTCGAGCAGCTGCAGCGCCAGCAGCGCGGCGGGACTGTCGGCCAGCACATAGAGCAGCCCGCGCACCGGCAGCACCGCGAAGCCGACCAGGAAAATGGGCTTGCGCGGCAGCCGCGGCGCCCATCGGCCGACCGCCAGGCCGATCGGAATGGTGACCAGCTGCGTGACGATCACGCCCCAGGAAAGCCAGAGCGCCATCGACGTGCCGGCCTGCGCACCCACCTTCTGCGCCACCAGCGTGAGCATGGCGGCGTTGGCCAGGTGGAACAGGAAGGCGCAGGCCAGCAGCACGAAGAGCCGGCGGTCGTGCCAGCGCACCGGGCGCGCAGTTGGCGTGGCCTCCGCATCGGCCCCCCGCGCGAGTTGCGGGTCGATGTCGCGGCGCCGAATGCACAGGGCCGCGGCGATCGTCGGCAGCGCCATCGCAGCCGCAAAGAAGAACATCGCGTGCGGACCGAAGGCGTGGCCGATCCAGCCGGTGCCCAATGCCCACAGAACCGTGCCGGTCGCGGTGATCGCGGTATTGCGGCCGACGCGTGCATCGAAGCCCACGCGGCCGACCATGCCGAGGCTGGTGGCCGCGATCGCCGGCGCCACCAGCGCACCGGCCGCACCGATCAGCGACTGTCCCGCGAGGATCACCGCGTAGCCCGGCCGGTTCACCATGACGACCAGGCTCGCCGCGATCAGCGCGATTGCGCCCGCAATCCAGCGTGGCTTGTGGCGCACGCTGTCGATCAGCGCGCCGGCCGGCGCCTGCACCGCCAGCCCCACCAGGGCCGAGACGAACATCACGGTGCCGATGCGCTGCGGGTTCCAGGCCAGCGTGCCGGCCATGAAGACGACGAGGAACGGCCCGACGCCGCCCTGGATGTCGGGCGCGAGGAAGGCCAGTGCGTCGAGGGCGCGCAGGCTGCGGCGCGAAGCTGCGGGCTGGGTCATGGCGGACGTCGCGCAGCGCTCAGGAGGCCGGATAGGGCGCCGGCGGTGGCATCACCGGGACGGGCGGCATCGGACCGCGGCCGCGCGGGCCCCGGGGGCCGCCGACTGGCGGTGCGGGCTCCAGCCCCGGACCACCCGAGACTTCGCGCACGGTGCCGGCGCTTCGGCCCAGGCTCGTCGCTTCCAGCACCGTGCCCTGGGCGCTGCGCGTTCCCCAGCCGCGCGCATGCAGCGGCGCACCGGGCCGCAGCTGGGCGTCGTACACCGCGGCAATGTGCGGCGGGAAGCGCACGATGGTCCTGTCGTCGAGCACCACGCCGTGGATGTCGCCGCGGTCGGTGTAGAGCAGGCGCTCGACGCGGCCGCCGGCCGTCATGGCGGTGAGCGCGCCCGGCTCGCGCAGCGGCGGCGGGGCCATGCCGGGCGCCGGCGGCGGCTGGTCGGTCACGCTGCGGCCGTTGGCGACGAGCGCCAATGCGCGCACCACCGGCACGTTCGGCGCGCGCCAGCCGCTGACCTGCACCGTATCGCCCGGCTGGAGCATCTGCATCACGGCGGCCGACAGGTGCGGCGCGAAGGCGACCTGGGTGCCGTTCGAAAGCAGCAGGCCGTCGGCCTCGCCGTTCGGATTGAGCAGCCATTGCTGCACGCGGCCGGTGACGATGGTGGTGCCGGCGTCGGGCGCGGCGGCGATGAGCGGGTGGGGCGCGGGGCCGCCGGGCGGCGGCGGTGGCAGTTGCGCGAAGGCGGCGCTGCCGGCCCACAGGCAGGCGGTGGCGATGAGGGGAATGCGAGCTGTCATGGGTGGGTCCCTGGTGTGGATGGATGCCCATGCACGTCTCACACAACGTGCCAACCCCGAAAGCCTTTGAAATCAAGGACTTGCGCGCGGCGGCCAGCCACCGGCCGGATGATCCGGGGACAGCGGGCGTCCGCTTTCCGGACACATCGCTTCAGTCGAGCCCGTACTGCGTGAGCTTGCGGTAGAGCAGCTGCCGATGAATGCCCAGCCGCCGCGCGGCTTCGGCGCGGTTGCCGCCGGCCTGCGCGAGCGCGTTCGCAATCAGCAGCCGTTCGAGCCGTTCCACCGCGGCCGGCAGTTCGGCGTCAAGCCAGTCGGCCGGCAGCGTTGGCGCGCTCTCGCGGCACTGCACGGCGCCGAGCCCGGCGGCCAGGTCCGCGCCGCCGATCACGCGATGCCGCACCAGCGCCTGGCAGCGCTCCATCACGTTGCGCAACTCGCGCACGTTGCCGGGCCAGGGATGGCTCAGCAGCCGCTGCGCGGCCTCGGCCGACAGCGCCTTGGGCGCCTCGGGCGCGGCTGCGCGCCGCAGGAAATGCTCGGCCAGCGGGATGATGTCGGCCAGCCGCTCGCGCAGCGGCGGCAGCCGGATCGACAGCACGTCGAGCCGGTACAGCAGGTCTTCGCGAAAGCGCCCCTCGCGCACGGCAGCGGCCAGGTCGCGGTGCGTGGCGGCGACCACGCGCACGTCGACCTTGACGGTCCTGTGGCTGCCCAGCGGCGTGACTTCGCCTTCCTGCAGCGCGCGCAGGATCTTGGCCTGCACGTCGAGCGCCATGTCGCCGATCTCGTCGAGCAGCAGCACGCCGCCCTCGGCCGCGCGAAAGCACCCGGGGCGCTCGCCCGTCGCGCCCGTGAAGGCGCCGCGCACGTGGCCGAAGAGCTCGCTCTCGAGCAGCTCCTTCGGAATGGCCGAACAGTTGACGGCCACGAAGGGCCGGTCGGCGCGCGCCGAGTGGCGATGCAGCGCACGCGCCACCATCTCCTTGCCGGTGCCCGTTTCGCCGAGCACCAGTACCGGCATCGAATTGGCCGCGGCCAGGCCGATGCGCTTGTGCACTTCGCGCATCGCGTGGCTCGGGCCGATCAGGTCGCTGCCCTCCTCATCCTCGTCCGCCGGCGTGGCGGATGGCGGCGCGGTGGTGCGCTGCTGCAGCGCGCGCTCCAGCACTTCGCGCACCGCCTCGCGGCTGATCGGCTTGGCGAGGTGGTCGAAGGCGCCCAGGCGCATCGCCTCGATGGTGTTGCCCGCGCTCGCGTAGGCGGTCAGCACGATCACCGGCGGCAGGTGCACCAGCCGCGCCTGCATGGCCGCCAGCGTCTGCAGGCCGTCCATGCCGGGCATGCGGTGGTCGAGGAAGACGGCGTCGAAGCGGCCGCGCGCGAGCATGTCCACCGCCGCGGCGCCGCCGGACGCGGCGGCCACGCCGTGGCCGAGGCCCTGCAGCGTCTCCGCCAGCGTGTCGCGAAAGGCGTCGTCGTCGTCGACGATCAGGAGCTGCGCCACGGGAACTCCAGTTCAAAGCGGGTGCCGGGCGAGAGCGGCACATGGCGCAGCTCGCCACCATGCGCCAGCGCCACTTCGCGCGCGAGCGCCAGCCCGAGCCCGGTGCCGTCGGCGCGGCCGGTGGCAAAGGGCTCGAACAGATGGGCTTGCAGCGATTCGGGCACGCCGGGGCCGTCGTCGTCGACGCGGATCGCCAACGTGCGCGCATCGGACTGCAATGCGGAGAGCCTGACACGGCCGGCGCGGGGCGCATGGCGCACGGCGTTGTCGAGCAGGTTGTCGATGGCGCGCGCCAGGTGCACGGGGTCGAAGACGGCCTTCGCGGGGCCTTCGTGCCGCAGCTCGACCTGCACCTCGCCGGCGGCCGCCTTCGCGGCGACGGCGGCCACGCGGTCCGCGAGCCAGAGGTGCAGTTCGACCTCCTGCGGCGCCAGCGTGACCGGCTGCACCAGCGCGAGCAGGCTCTGCACCAGGCCGTCGAGCCGGTCGATCTGGCCGACGATGGCGTGCAGCGCTTCGCCCTGGCGCTCGGGCGCCGCGGCCAGCGCGTTCTCGGCCTTCAGGCGCATCGTCGCGATCGGGTTGCGGATCTCGTGTGCAATGCCGCCCGTCATTCGGCCGAGCGCCGCCAGCCGCTGGTCGCGGCTGCGCTGCTGCGCGGCCGTGCGCAGGTTCGCGCGGGCTTCCTCGAAGCGCAGGCGGTAGCGGTTGAAGCCGTCGACGATGCGGTCGAGCTCGCGCACGCCGGTGCGCGGCAGCTCGGGCATCGCGCCGCCGCTCGCATCGCCCTGTGCCAGGGTGGTTTCAAGCCGCTCCACATGGCGCAGCCCGCGCCGCAGGATGAAGCCGAGCCACAGGCCCGAAGCCAGCACCACCAGCAGCAGCCCGGCCAGCCCGGCACGCAGGCTGCCCTGCGCGGCCAGCGCGCCGGCGTGGGTGCGCGTCATGGTCCAGGCCGCGAGATCCCCGGCCGGCGCGGCGAGCGGGCAGGCCGAGACGATCAGCGCTTCGCGGCTGCCGCGCACCACATCGGTCTGCGGCTGCTGGGTGCGCGCCGCCAGCTGCGAGAGTTCGATGATCAGGGGCCGCTCGGCGGCGGGCACGTCGCGCTTCACGCCGCTGCCTTCATAGGTGGGATAGGCATAGGCCAGCAGCCCGCCGCTGCCTTGCCACACGCCGCCTTCCACATGCGGCGCTTCGACCAGCACCAGCTGCAGCAGCACCTGCAGCAGGTCGACCTGCGGCTGCGCAGGCGCCGGGGTGCCGGCCGACCTGGCATAGCGCGCCGCGATCGCGCGGCACGACTGCTCGGTGGCCGCCTGTCCGGCCGCCATCTGGGCGCCCGCGCTGCTGCGGTACAGCGTGAGCATCACCGCGGCCAGCGCGGCACACACGCTGAACAACAGCACCCAGAAGAAGACGAGCTGGGCGCGGAGGGACTTCATGGGTGCTGTGGCGAACGGTCCCCTTATTCTGCCCGCGGCACCGCCGCCGGATTGTGCTTGGGCAGTTCACGTTTGAGCACCTTGCCGATCGCGCTGCGCGGCAGTTCGTCGATGAAGCTCAGTCGCGCCAGGCGCTGCGTCTTGCCGAGCTGCGCGTTGGCCCATCGCAGCAGCGCGTCGGCGGCGGTGCCGTCGCCCTCGCGGCGCACCACGAAGGCCACCGGCGTCTCGCCCCATTGCTCCGACGGCACGCCGACCACCGCCACGTCGGCCACGGCGGCATGGCCGCGCAGCACGGCTTCGAGATCGCTCGGATAGATGTTGAAGCCGCCGCTGATGATCATGTCCTTCTTGCGGTCGAACAGCGTGAGGAAGCCCTCGGCATCGAAGCGGCCGATGTCGCCGGTGCGGATGAAGCGCTTGCCGGTGGCGTCGAACCACTCGGCCTCGCGCGTCTTCTCGGGCTGGCGGTGGTAGCCGGTCATCATGCCGCCCGAATGACCCACCACCTCGCCGGCCAGTTCGATGTTGGCGCGCGGGATCTCGCGGCCGTCCTCGTCGATCAGGCGGATGTCGCTGCCTTCGGCCGGCTGGCCGACGGTGTGCAGCTTGTCGGGGTGCAGGTGGGCTTCGAGGATGCAGGTGCCGCCGCCTTCGGTCATGCCGTAGAACTCGATCAGCCCGCCGGGCCAGCGCTTGAGCACGTCGGCCTTGAGCGCGGCGTTGAAGGGCGCGCTGGTGCTGAACTTGAAGCGGAAGGACGAGAGGTCGTGCGCGTCGAAGCGCGGATGCGCCATCAGGCGCTGGTACTGCACCGGCACCAGCATCGTGTGCGTCACGCGGCGCTGCTCGGCCAATTGCAGGTAGCCGAGCGCGTCGAACTTGGGCATCAGCACCACGCAGCCGCCGAACGCGATGGTCGGAAAGAACACCACCAGCGTGGTGTTCGAATAGAGCGGCGTCGACAGCAGCGTGACGGTGTCGGGGCCGTAGTCGTATTTGGCGCCGCGCTGCACGTGGGCCCAGCGCATGCCGTGGCCCTGCACGATGCCCTTGGGCTCGCCGGTAGTGCCCGACGAATAGATGATGTTGAAGGGCCAGGAAGGCTGCGTCTCGACGGCGCGCGGCTGCGTGCCCACGGGCGCCAGCCAGCCCTCGAGGCCCTGCCCGGCGGCGGAGCCGTCGAGCGCCACGCGCGGGATGCCGCCTTCCTTCGCGGGGCCGACGACCTCGGCCGCGGAGGCGTCGGTGAAGAGGATGCGCGCGTCGGCGTCCTCGATCATGCGGGCCAGGCTGGCCGGCGTGGAGCCGGGCGCCAGCGGCGCGACCGCGACGCCTGCGCGCAAGGCGCCGAGGAACACCGCCGCATAGTTCACCGAGGACGCCGCGCAGACCGCGATGGCGTCGCCCGGCCCGAGGCCGTCGCGCTGCAGCGCGGCCGCGACGCGGTCCATCAGCGCGTCGAGCGCGCCGTAGTCCAGTGCCTGTTGGGCGTCCGCGAGCGCGGCGTGGTCGGGCGTGTGTTGCGCGTGGAGGCGAACCAGGTCGGCGATGGCGCCGAAGCCGCGCTCCATGGCAGCTTGAATGGCAGGGTGCGTTTGCAAAATTCGATCCTTCGTCTTGGCCAGACGGCAGGATAGCGAAGACCCCGGCCCGGCGGTGAGCCGCACGCGACGGGCGGGAGCCTACGCCGCCGCGCGCAGCGTGCGGCGCGGCCGCCGCGCGGGCTTGTCCCGGCGCGCCCACTCGGCCTGTTCGATCAGGCGGCCGAGCTCGGCCACGGCCGGGCTGCGCTCCCCCGCATCGCCTTCGCCGTAGGCCAGCGTGAAGTCCAGCATCGGCAGCGCGGGTAGGCCATGGCGCTCGTCCAGCGCCGCCATGCCCGGGCGCAGGTTGTCGCGCGTGAAGGTGGCCACCGCGAGGCCGCTCAGCGCGGCCGTGCGCAGGTCCTGCAGGCTGTGCGAGCTGAAGGCGCCGTGCCAGGGAATGCCGGCCTTGTTGAGCGCATCGATGCTGACCTGGCGGCATACGCAGGGCGACGGCGAATAGGCCAGCGGCAGCGAGGCGCCGTCCGCGCGTTCGAAACCCTCGGCCGCGGCCCACACCATCGGCAGGCGCCGCAGCAGCGTGCCCTCGACCTCGCCCGAGACCGACACCACCACCGCCAGGTCGAGCTCGCGCTCGCGCACCATCGTCGCCAGGTCGAGCGTCAGGCCCACGCTCACCTCCAGCCTCACGTTGGGACAGCTGCGCGCGAACTGTTGCAGGAGCTGCGGCAGGCCCTCGCTCATGAAGCTCTCGGGCACGCCGAAGCGCACCGTGCCTTCGATCGGCGAGCAGCGGAAGTGCCGCGCCAGCGCGTCCTGCGCCTGCAGGATGCGCTCGGCATGGCGCAGGAAATCCTCGCCGTCGGCGGTCAGGCTCAGGCGCCGCGTGGTGCGGTGGAACAGCGGGCGCCCGACCAGTTCCTCGAGCCGGCGGATCTGGTGGCTGACCGCCGACTGCGTCAGGTGCAGCTGTTCGGCGGCGCGCGTGAAGCCGTTGGCGCGGTGGACGGCGATGAAGGCCTGCAGCAGGCCGGTGTCGAAGCTCATGGCCGCCTAGATTAATGAAATTGCGTCTTGAATGGAGAGAAATTTAATCATTTGCCTAATGAAATAGGGGTCTTGAGAATGCCTCGGACCCCTTCTTTCCTTTCTCTTCAGGCTCCGATGTCCTCTTCCGCTCCCCGCCATCCCACCCTCGCGCTGGCCGCCATCTGCCTCGCTGCGCTGATGTTCGGCCTGGAGATTTCGAGCGTGCCGATCATCCTGCCGGTGCTGGAGGCGCGGCTGCATGCCGGCTTCCAGGACCTGCAATGGATCATGAACGCCTACACCATCGCCTGCACCACGGTACTGATGGCCACCGGCACGCTGGCCGACCGCTACGGGCGGCGCCGCGTGTTCGCGCTCACCGTGCTGGCCTTCGGCATCGCATCGCTGCTGTGCGGCCTGGCGCCCAGCACGGCGGTGCTGATCGCCGGCCGCTTCTTGCAGGGCATGGCGGGCGGCGCGATGTTCATCTGCTCGATTGCGATCCTGTCGCACCAGTTTCCGGACGGCCGGGCGCGCGGCCGCGCCTTCGCGATCTGGGGCGTGGTGGCCGGCATCGGCCTGGGGTTCGGTCCGGTGGTGGGCGGCGCGATCATTGCACTGGCCAGCTGGCACTGGGTCTTCCTGGTGCATGCGCCGCTATCGCTGCTCGGGCTGGCGCTGATCATGGCCGGCGTGGCGGAGTCGCGCGATCCGCTGGCCAGCCAGCAGAAGCTGGACCTCGCGGGCATCGTCACGCTGACCATCGCGGTGCTCGGGCTCACCTCGCTGATCACGCAGGGCGACAGCCTGGGCTGGACCAGCCCGGCCGCGCTGGGCCTGATGGCCGCCACCGCGGCGGGCCTTGCGGCCTTCGTCGCGGTCGAGCGCTTCCATCCGCACCCGATGTTCGACTTCTCGGTGTTCCGCATCCGCGACTTCTCGGGCGCCATCCTCGGCTGCATCGGCATGAACTGCAGCTACTGGCCGTTCATGATCTACCTGCCGCTGTATTTCTCCGCCGGCCTGGGCTACGGCACGACGGCCACCGGCCTGGCGCTGCTGGTCTACACGGTGCCTTTCCTGGTGATGCCGCCGATCGCGCAGTGGCTGCTGCTGCGCTACCAGGCGCGCTTCGTGATTCCCGCGGGCCTGTTCCTGATCGGTCTGGGTTTCATGGCGATGAAGTGGGGCAGCGGCCTCGCGCACCTGGGCGGCTGGACGGTGCTGCCCGGTGCGCTGGTCGCCGGCATCGGCCTGGGCCTGACCACCACGCCCGCGACCAACATGACCACCGCCTCGGTGCCCGCGCACCGCGCCGGCATGGCCTCGGGCATGGACGTCAGCGCGCGCCTCATCTCGCTGGCCATCAACATCGCGGTGATGGGCCTGGTACTGGTGGCGGGCATCCTGGCCGCGCTGCGGGGCTCGCTGGGGACGGTGCTCGATGCGGCGCGGCTGCGCGCATTGGCCGAGCAGCTCGCGGGCGGGGACGTGGCGGGGGCGCAGCAGGTGCTGGCCCTGCCGGAGGTTTCCGGTGCGGTGCTGCAGGCCGCCGTGACCCATGGCTTCGGATGGGTCATGCTGTATGGCGGGCTCGGTGCCTGGTTGACCGCGGCGCTCAGCTTCGCGGTGTTCGGCGGCCGGCAGGCTTCGTTCGCACGGGACGCGTCACCTGGGGTGGCGGGCGGGCGCTGACGCGCGCCGACCGCTTGTTTGTCAGACGCCCGCGGCGTGCGCCTGCTGGTCCGCGTGGTAGCTCGAACGCACCATCGCGCCCACGGCCGCGTGGCTGAAGCCCATCTTGTAGGCCTCTTCCTCGAACATCTTGAAGGTGTCGGGGTGCACGTAGCGGCGCACCGGCAGGTGCGAGCCCGACGGCGACAGGTACTGGCCGATGGTCAGCATGTCGATGTCGTGCGCGCGCATGTCGCGCATCACCTGCAGGATCTCTTCGTCGGTTTCGCCGAGGCCCACCATGATGCCGCTCTTGGTCGGAACTTGCGGATGCAGCGCCTTGAACTTCTTCAGCAGGTTGAGGCTGAACTGGTAGTCGCTGCCCGGGCGCGCTTCCTTGTAGAGGCGCGGCGCGGTCTCGAGGTTGTGGTTCATCACGTCGGGCGGCGCGGCCTTGAGGATTTCGAGTGCGCGGTCGTCGCGGCCACGGAAGTCGGGCACGAGGATCTCGATCTGCGTCATCGGCGAGAGCTCGCGGATGTTCGTGATGCAGTCGACGAAATGCTGGCTGCCGCCGTCGCGCAGGTCGTCGCGGTCGACGCTGGTGATCACCACGTACTTCAGGCGCAGCTTGGCGATGGTCTTGGCGAGGTTGAGCGGCTCGTCCTTGTCGAGCGGGTCGGGGCGGCCGTGGCCCACGTCGCAGAACGGGCAGCGGCGCGTGCACTTGTCGCCCATGATCATGAAGGTCGCCGTGCCGTTGCCGAAGCATTCGCCGATGTTCGGGCACGAGGCCTCTTCGCAGACCGTGTGCAGGTTGCTCTCGCGCAGGATCTGCTTGATCTCGTAGAAGCGCGTGGTGGGGCTGCCGGCCTTCACGCGGATCCACTCGGGCTTCTTGAGCACCTCGCCCTGCTGCACCACCTTGACGGGAATGCGCGAGAGCTTGGCCGCGGCCTTCTGCTTGGCCAGCGGGTTGTAGGTTTCGGCGCTCTGGGCGTCGCGGACGACTTCTGTGGTGCTCATTGGAGTGTCAAGGCGCCAGGTAGGTGCCGAGCTTCTGGCTCAGGACCCGGGCAGCTTCTTCCCATGTGGTTTGGACCCCGATTGTAGAAAGATCGACCGTTTGCAGCCCCGCATAGCCGCAAGGGTTGATGCGCGAGAAGGGTTCGAGGTCCATCGCGACGTTGAGCGCCACGCCGTGGTAGGTGGCATGGCGGCTCACCTTGATGCCGAGCGCGGCGATCTTGCCGAGGCCGCGAAACGGGTCGCCGGCGGGCAGCGGGCCGGTCAGCGCGGCATGCGAAAAGGGGTCATCGAGCCGCACGTAGATGCCCGGCGCGCCCGCCACGCGGTGGCCCGTCACGCCGAAGTGGGCCAGCGTGCGCAGCACCGATTCCTCGATGCGGTAGACATATTCCTTCACGAAGTAGCCCGCGCGCCGAAGGTCGATCAGCGGATAGGCCACCACCTGGCCCGGGCCGTGGAAGGTGACCTGGCCGCCGCGGTCGGTCTGCACGACCGGGATCGCGCCAGGGTTCAGGATGTGGTCCTGCTTGCCCGCGATGCCCTGCGTGAAGACCGGCGCATGCTCGCAGATCCACAGCGCATCGGGCGTCTCGGGCAGGCGTTCGAGCGTGAACTGCTTCATTGCGCCGTAGGTCGCGGCGTAGTCGGCGGCGCCCAGCCATGTCGCTTCGATGCCCGTGCTCATCGCGTGCCCGGCGCTTTCTTCAGAGAACGACCTTGACCAGCGGATGGCCCGAGAGCGCGCGGTACAGGTCGTCGAGCTGCTCGCGGCTGGTGGCGGTGACGGTGATCGTCACGCCCAGGTAGTTGCCCGCCTTGCTGTCGCGCAGCTCGACCGTGGTGGCGTCGAAGGCCGGATCGAAGCGCTCGGCGATCTGCGTGATGGCATGCACGAAGCCATCGGCCTTGATGCCCATGACCTTGATCGGAAACTGCGAGGGGTACTCGATCAGCGATTCCTTGCGCGGATCGGGAATCGGAGCGCCGGTGTCGGTGATGTCGTTGGTGGTGCTGCTGCTCATGCGGTGGTCGCTCCTTGCTTGTGTGGCTGCTCGGCATTGCGCTGCTTGGCCTCTTGGTAAGCCGCGTACAAGGCTTGGTAGATGGGGCCGGGGCGGCCATTTCCAATCGCCTGGCCATCGAGCGTCACGACCGGCAGCACTTCCTTGCTGGCCGACGAGAGCAGCAGCTCGTCGGCGCCGAACACCTCGCTGCGCGAGATGCGGCGCAGCGCGAACGGGATGCCGCGCTCGGCGCACAGGCGTTCGAGCAGGCCGTAGCGGATGCCGGTCAGCACCAGGTGGTCCTTGGGCGGCCCCACGAGGCCGCCGTCCTTCACGATCCACACGTTGCTCGACGAGGCCTCGCTGAGCCATTCGTCACGGAACATGATGGTCTCGGCCGCGCCGGCCTCGACGCTGATCTGCCGCGCCAGCACCGCGCCCAGCAGGCTGGTGCTCTTGATGTGCGCCTTCTGCCAGCGGAAGTCGGCCGCGCTCACGCAGGCCACGCCCTTGGCGCGCACGGCATCGGCCACCGGCGGCAGCGGATTCACCATCACGAACACGGTCGGGTGCACGCCACGGGTCATGGCATGATCGCGCGGCGCGACACCGCGGGTAATTTGAAAGTACACGGCCTGGGGCGCATCGCCGCCCGCCTCGACGAGCCGCATCACGATGCCGCGCCACTGGGCGAGCGTGAGCGGATTGGCAATCTGCAGTTCGGCCAGCGAGCGATCGAGCCGTGCCATGTGTTCATCGAAGCAGAAGGGCTGGCCACCGTAGACGGGGACGACTTCGTAGACGCCGTCGCCGAAGATGAAGCCGCGGTCGAGCACGCTGATGCGCGCGTCCTTGAGTGCGGTGTACTCGCCGTCGAGATAGCAGAGCGTGGAGGGGAGTGCGGCGGTAAGAGGGTGCATGCTGGAATTATGGTTGTGCGCGGCAGGTCGGGTTCTCGTCAGCCAACGAAGCCTCGATTTGCAAACGCGACAGCTCAGGTGGTCGGACGGGCTGGGTTTTTACTTATAATCAATGGCTTTGTAGAAATTCTGGGTCGTCATCCGGGCTTCATTCGAAATGAAAACAATCGCCCGAAAAGATGAACAAGTCGTGGAAGACCTCGACGCAGAATACAAGCCGTTGACCGCCGATGAGGCGCGTGAACTGCGAGCAAGGCATCCCTCGATCTCCCCCTGGTGGGTCATCGCGGGGCAGTTGGTTGTCGGTCTGCTGGTGGCTTTGGCCGCCTGGGGACTGACGGGGAGGCAAAATCTGGGGTGGTCCGCCGGCTACGGCGCGATTGCGGTGGTCATTCCTGCTGCGGTGTTCGCACGGGGGCTGACCGGCCGGTTTTCTTCCCTGAATCCGGGCACTGCGGTGGTTGGGTTCTTCCTGTGGGAAATGGTCAAGATGGCCTTGTCGATTGCGATGTTGTTCGCAGCGCCAAGGCTGATAACGGCGCTGAGCTGGCCAGCAATGCTGATCGGCCTGGTGGTGACAATGAAGGCGGCCTGGTTGGCGGTGATGTTCTCGCCCCGGCGCCGGCAACATAGAGACGAGTAACTGAATGGCTGCTGAAAACGCTGCGGAACATGGTCAGACCGCGGGTGAATACATCATTCACCACTTGACGCACCTGCAAAGCTCCAAGCCTGGGGGTGTTGCGGACTTTTCGGTTTTCAATTTCGACTCGCTCTTCTTCTCGATAGCACTGGGCATCCTGGGTTGCTGGCTGCTCTGGCTGGCTGCCCGCAAGGCTACTTCGGGTGTTCCCGGCCGTTTTCAAGCAGCCGTCGAGCTGCTGGTGGAAATGGTCGACCAGCAGGCCAAGGGCATCGTCCACAACGCCACCAGCCGCAAGTTCGTTGCCCCGCTGGCGCTCACGATCTTCGTCTGGATCTTCCTGCTGAATGCAATGGACCTGTTCCCGGTCGATTTGTTCCCGGCGATCTGGGCCAAGATCTTCCACATCGCCGGCGAAGATCCGCACCACGCCTACCTGCGCGTCGTGCCCACGGCCGACCTCTCGGTGACAATGGGCATGTCGGTGGCCGTGCTGCTGGTCTGCCTCTACTACAACATCAAGATCAAGGGCCTGGGCGGCTGGGTGCACGAGCTCTTCACTGCGCCGTTCGGCAACCACTGGGCGCTGTACCCGTTCAACTTCGCAATGCAGATGATCGAGTTCGTCGCCAAGACCGTCTCGCACGGCATGCGGCTGTTCGGCAACATGTACGCCGGCGAACTGATCTTCCTGCTGATCGCGCTGATGGGCGGCGCCTGGTCGCTGTCGGCCACCGGCATCGGCCTGGCCATCGGCCACATCGTCGCGGGCACGGCCTGGGCCATCTTCCACATCCTGATCATCACGCTGCAGGCGTTCGTGTTCATGATGCTGGCGCTGGTCTACATCGGCCAGGCCCACGATCACCACTGATCATCCGTTTTCGTTTTTGTTTTTGTTTTCTCTTCAACCAAAGTCCTCTAGGAGTCATCATGGAAGTTATTAGCTTTGTTGCACTGGCCGCCGGCCTGATCATCGGTCTGGGCGCTGTGGGCGCATGTATCGGCATCGGCATCATGGGCAGCAAGTACCTCGAGTCGGCCGCACGTCAGCCTGAACTCATGGGTGAACTTCAAACCAAGATGTTCCTGCTGGCCGGTCTGATCGACGCCGCTTTCATTATCGGCACCGGTATCGCCCTCTGGTTCGCAACGGCCAACCCGTTCCTGGCTCAGATCGCCAACCTGCCGAAGTAAGTCTTTCTCGTAGGACCCGTGTCGTCGTTCCCCTCTGTGGAATGGCTTCGCATTCAATCCCAAAGAGAGGGTGAAAAGTGAGCATTACCGGTACCCTGATCGTTCAGATGATCGTGTTCCTGATCCTGGTCGGGTTCACGATGAAGTTCGTGTGGCCGCCGATCGCGAAGGCGCTGGACGACCGCGCTGCGAAGATCGCCGAAGGCCTCGCTGCCGCCGACAAGGCCAAGTCCGAACTCTCCGCCGCCAACAAGCGCGTGGAAGCCGAACTGGGCCAGGCACGCAACGAGTCCGCACAACGTCTTGCTGACGCCGAACGTCGCGCCCAGGCCATCGTTGAAGAGGCCAAGGCCCGCGCGACCGAGGAAGGCAACAAGATCGTTGCAGCCGCACGCGTCGAAGCCGACCAGCAGGCACTGAAGGCGCGCGAAGCACTGCGCGAACAAGTCGCGGCCCTGGCTGTCAAGGGCGCAGAGCAGATCCTGCGCAAGGAAGTGAATGCAGGCGTTCACGCCGATTTGCTCGCCCGCCTGCAGACCGAACTCTGATAGAAGCCATGGCAGAACTCGCCACCATTGCACGCCCCTACGCCGAGGCGCTCTTCAAGGCCTCGTCGTCCGACGTCGCCGGCACCAGCGCCTGGCTCGAAAAGATGGCCGCCATCGCGGCCAATCCGGAGCTCCAGCAGTTCGCCGACAACCCCAAGGCCACGGCCGAGCAGGTTCTCGGCGTGGTCGCCGGCGCCTTCGGTGCGCCGCTGCCCGCCCATGCCCAGAACTTCCTGGGTGCGCTCCTCGAGAACGGGCGCTTCTCGGTGCTGCCGGAAATTGCGAAGCAGTTCCGGACACTGGCCAACGCGAAGAGCGGTTCGTCCGACGCCGTGGTCTACAGCGCCTTCCCGATCGACGCATCGGCCCTGGCCAATGTGGCGGCCGCGCTCGAAAAGCGCTTCGGCCGCAAGCTGCAGGTCACGGTCCAGCAAGAGCCGGAACTGATCGGCGGCATTCGTGTGGTGGTCGGCGACGAGGTGCTCGACACCTCCGTCAAAGCGCGCCTTGAACAAATGAAAGTTGCGCTGGCGGCCTGACGGTCTTCAGCCCTCTACTTGTAGCCTCAAAGAAAGAAGGAAAGAGTCATGCAACTCAATCCCGCAGAAATTTCCGAACTGATCAAGAGCCGCATCGAGGGCCTCGGGGTCAGCGCCAACATCCGCAACGAGGGCACCGTGGTTTCGGTGACCGACGGCATCGTGCGCGTGCACGGCCTGTCCGACGCGATGCAGGGCGAAATGCTCGAATTCCCGCCCACGGCTGACGGCACGCCGTCGTTCGGCCTGGCGCTGAACCTCGAGCGCGACTCGGTCGGCGCCGTGATCCTGGGCGAGTACGAGCACATCTCCGAAGGCGACACCGTCAAGTGCACGGGCCGCATCCTGGAAGTGCCCGTCGGCCCCGAGCTCATCGGCCGCGTGGTGAACGCACTGGGCCAGCCGATCGACGGCAAGGGTCCCATCAACGCCAAGATGACCGACGTGATCGAGAAGGTCGCACCGGGCGTGATCGCCCGCAAGTCGGTCGACCAGCCGATGCAGACCGGCCTCAAGTCGATCGACTCGATGGTGCCGATCGGCCGCGGCCAGCGCGAGCTGATCATCGGCGACCGCCAGACCGGCAAGACGGCTGTGGCGATCGACGCGATCATCAACCAGAAGGGTCAGAACATGACCTGCGTCTACGTTGCGATCGGCCAGAAGGCTTCGTCGATCAAGAACGTGGTGCGCGCACTCGAACAAGCCGGCGCGATGGACTACACCATCGTGGTGGCCGCATCGGCCTCCGAATCGGCCGCCATGCAGTACGTGTCGGCCTACTCGGGCTGCACCATGGGCGAATACTTCCGCGACCGCGGCGAAGACGCGCTCATCGTCTATGACGACCTCTCCAAGCAAGCCGTGGCCTACCGCCAGGTCTCGCTGCTGCTGCGCCGCCCGCCAGGCCGCGAAGCCTACCCCGGCGACGTGTTCTATCTCCACAGCCGCCTGCTCGAGCGCGCAGCCCGCGTGAACGCCGACTACGTCGAAGCCTTCACCAAGGGTGAAGTCAAGGGCAAGACCGGTTCGCTGACGGCACTGCCGATCATCGAAACGCAGGCCGGCGACGTGTCCGCCTTCGTTCCGACCAACGTGATCTCGATCACCGACGGCCAGATCTTCCTGGAAACCAACCTGTTCAACGCCGGTATCCGTCCCGCCATCAACGCCGGTATCTCGGTGTCGCGCGTGGGTTCGTCGGCGCAGACCAAGGTCATCAAGGGCCTGTCGGGCGGTATCCGTACCGACCTGGCCCAGTACCGCGAGCTGGCTGCGTTCGCGCAGTTCGCCTCCGACCTGGACGAAGCCACCCGCAAGCAGCTCGACCGCGGTGCCCGCGTGACCGAACTGCTCAAGCAGGCCCAGTACAGCCCGCTGCCGATCTCGCTGATGGGCGCCACGCTGTTCGCGGTGAACAAGGGCTTCATGGACGACCTCGAGATCAAGAAGGTGCTGCCGTTCGAACACGGCCTGCACCAGTTCCTGAAGTCCAGCCATGCTGCGCTGCTCGACAAGATCGAAAAGGCCAAGGCGCTCGACAAGGACGCCGAGGCCGAGCTGACCGCCGCCATCACGTCGTTCAAGAAGTCGTTCGCCTGATCGGCCGGACAAGGAGCACTCATGGCAGCTGGTAAGGAAATCCGCGGCAAGATCAAATCGGTGGAAAACACCAAGAAGATCACCAAGGCCATGGAAATGGTCTCGGTTTCCAAGATGCGCAAGGCGCAAGAGCGCATGCGTGCCGCCCGCCCCTACAGCGAAAAGATCCGCAACATCGCGGCCAACCTGGGCAAGGCGAATCCCGAGTACACGCACGCGTTCATGAAGAAGAACGAGGCCAAGGCCATCGGCTTCATCATCGTCACGAGCGACAAGGGCCTGTGCGGCGGCTTGAACACCAACCTGCTGCGCGCCGTCACCGGCAAGCTGCGGGAAGCACAGAGCGCGGGCATCGCGATCGAGTCGGTGGCCATCGGCAGCAAGGGCCTGGGCTTCCTGAACCGCATCGGTGCGCGCGTGGTGGCCCACGTCACCCACCTGGGCGACACGCCGCATCTCGACAAGCTCATCGGCCCGGTCAAGACGCTGCTCGACGCCTATGCGGAAGGCAAGCTCTCGGCCGTGTACCTGTGCTACACGAAGTTCATCAACACGATCAAGCAGGAGCCGCTCGTCGAGCAGCTGCTGCCGCTGGCCGCGGACTCGCTGCAGGTCGAGGCTGGCCAGCATTCGTGGGACTACATCTACGAGCCCGATGCGCAGAGCGTGATCGACGAGCTGCTGGTGCGCTATGTGGAGTCGCTGGTCTACCAGGCCGTGGCCGAGAACATGGCGTCCGAGCACTCCGCCCGGATGGTTGCAATGAAGGCGGCGACGGACAACGCCGGCAATGTGATCAACGAGCTCAAGCTGGTCTACAACAAGACCCGCCAGGCAGGCATCACCAAGGAGCTTTCGGAAATCGTGTCCGGCGCCGCTGCGGCTGCCGGTGTTTGATTGCGGCAATGGACCGGGCCACATTGCCATTCGCGCTTCGCACTGCGAACCGATGACCGAAGGCCTTTTTCTGGGGACTCTGCACAAATGAAGAAACTTCTCGTTCTGGTGGCCATGGCCGCCGCGCTGACTGCCTGCTCCAAGAAGGAAGAGGCGCCTGCTGCACCGCCGGCACCTGCCGCTGCACCGGCGCCCGCTCCCGCGGCGCCTGTCGCTCCGGCTGCACCGGCCGCGCCCGCAGCTGCCGCTCCCACGGCATCGGCCGCGGACCTGCCGCAGGAGTGCAACGACTACCTGGCCAAGGCCCAGGCGTGCGTGTCGGCGCAAAGCGGCGCGGCCGCCGATGCGATGAAGGCAAGCGTCGAGCAGACCAAGACGGCGTGGGCTTCGATGGGCACCGACAAGGCCGCGCTGGGCCAGGCCTGCAAGGCTGCCAGCGATGCCTTTGCCGCACAGGCCGCGGCCATGAAGTGCTGATCGGAAGCAACTGAAGAAACCAAGGGTGCCGGCCCGTCCGGCATTCTTGCAAAAGCGGCCCGCGATGGCACAAGGACGCTTCTGCAAGAACCTGTCGCAACATTATTGAGATCCAGAAGGAAACGCCATGGCTGAAGGAAAAATTGTCCAATGTATCGGCGCCGTGGTCGACGTGGAGTTCCCGCGTGACCAGATGCCCAAGGTCTATGACGCCTTGAAATTCGAAGGCGGCGGGCTGACCCTCGAAGTCCAGCAGCAGCTCGGCGACGGCGTGGTGCGCACCATTGCGCTCGGCTCGTCCGACGGCCTGCGCCGCGGCCTCATCGTCACCAACACCGGCGCGCCCATCACGGTGCCCGTCGGCAAGGCCACGCTCGGCCGCATCATGGACGTGCTCGGCCGTCCGATCGACGAGCGCGGCGACGTGAGCCAGGACCTCACCGCATCGATCCACCGCAAGGCGCCCGCGTACGACGAACTGTCGCCTTCGCAGGACCTGCTGGAAACCGGCATCAAGGTGATCGACCTCGTGTGCCCGTTCGCCAAGGGCGGCAAGGTGGGCCTGTTCGGCGGCGCCGGCGTGGGCAAGACCGTGAACATGATGGAACTCATCAACAACATCGCCAAGGCTCACTCGGGCCTGTCGGTGTTCGCTGGTGTGGGTGAACGTACCCGCGAAGGCAACGACTTCTATCACGAGATGGCCGACTCCGGCGTCGTGAACCTCGAGAAGCTCGAAGACTCGAAGGTCGCCATGGTCTACGGCCAGATGAACGAACCCCCGGGCAACCGCCTGCGCGTGGCCCTGACCGGCCTGACCATCGCCGAGTCGTTCCGCGACGAAGGCCGCGACGTGCTGTTCTTCGTGGACAACATCTACCGCTACACGCTGGCCGGTACCGAAGTGTCGGCTCTGCTGGGCCGCATGCCTTCCGCCGTGGGCTACCAGCCGACGCTGGCCGAGGAAATGGGCCGCCTGCAGGAGCGGATCACGTCGACCAAGGTCGGCTCGATCACCTCGATCCAGGCCGTGTACGTGCCGGCCGACGACTTGACCGACCCGTCGCCCGCCACCACCTTCGCCCACCTGGACTCCACCGTGGTGCTGTCGCGCGACATCGCTTCGCTCGGTATCTACCCCGCCGTGGACCCGCTCGATTCGACCTCGCGCCAGCTCGACCCGAACGTGGTCGGCGAAGAGCACTACAACGTGGCCCGCGCCGTGCAAGGCACGCTGCAGCGCTACAAGGAACTGCGCGACATCATCGCAATTCTGGGCATGGACGAACTGGCACCGGAAGACAAGCTGGCCGTGGCCCGCGCCCGCAAGATCCAGCGCTTCCTGTCGCAGCCGTTCCACGTGGCCGAAGTGTTCACGGGTTCGCCCGGCAAGTACGTGCCGCTGGCCGAAACCATCCGCGGTTTCAAGATGATCGTGAACGGCGAAGCCGACCACCTGCCGGAACAAGCGTTCTACATGGTGGGTGGCATCGACGAAGCGTTCGAAAAGGCCAAGAAGGTCGCGTAAAGCGGCGCATTCGACCGCCTGGCTTCGTTGCCGTGCTCGCCGTACCTATGTACGGCTGTGCGCGGCGCCTCACCAGACGGCCGACTGCTTGCTTTCCGCACCCTTCTTCAAACAGGGCAAAGGACAACAGATGGCAAACACTATTCATGTGGACGTGGTCAGCGCGGAAGAGTCGATCTTCTCGGGCGAGGCCAAGTTCGTCGCGCTGCCCGGTGAAGCCGGCGAGCTCGGCATCTACCCGCGCCACACGCCGCTGATCACGCGCATCCGCCCGGGCGCCGTGCGCATCGAAACGGCCGACGGCGGCGAGGAGTTCGTCTTCGTGGCCGGCGGCATTCTCGAAGTGCAGCCCAACGCCGTGACCGTGCTGTCCGACACCGCGATCCGCGGCAAGGACCTCGACGACGAGAAGGCCAACCAAGCCAAGGCGGCCGCCGAGGAAGCGCTCAAGAACGCCAAGAGCGACATCGACATCGCCATGGCGCAGTCGGAACTGGCCGTGATGGCTGCGCAGATCGCTGCGCTGCGCAAGTACCGCCAGAAGAAATAAGCAGGAGCCGAAAGGCTCTCCACAAAAAAGCCGCCTCCGGGCGGCTTTTTTGCGTCCGCCGTCACCACAAGGCGGCCTCTTTGATCCAAATATGGTCGAAGTTCGGCCTTGTCCGGCTGAAGCTGCGCCCCTAGTATTCGCCTTCGCCCCGGACTGCCATTGCTGCAGCCGGTGGCCAAAAGAATATCTGGAGACAAAGCGCGTGGCACCCTGGAGTGGCATCACTGCGGACGAGATGCGGTTGCTGGAGACCACCTTCTGGTCGGCCGGTGGCTCGCGCCATGCCATGGCCGAACAGCTCGGCTTCTCCAAGAGCAAGGCCAATGCGCTGATCGCCGGCCTGGTCGAGCAGGGCCTGCTGGCCGAAGCAGGCCTGCAGCGCTCCTCGGGCGGGCGCCGCGCCGAGAACCTCCAGCTGCATGCCGGGCTTGGCGTGCTGGTCGGCATCGACATTGGCGCCACCAGCCTCGACGTCGCGGTGCTGCGCCCCGACCTCTCCGTGCTCGCGCAGCACGACGAGCCGGCCGACGTGCGCGAAGGTCCGGCCGTGGTGCTGGCGCGGGTGCGCGTGCTGATGCGCGAACTGCTCGCGCGCTGCGGCCACGGCGCGAAGGACGTGCTGGGCATCGGCATCGGCGTGCCGGGTCCTGTCAACTTCGAGATCGGCCAGCTCGTGAATCCGCCGCTGATGCCGGCCTGGGACAGCTTCTCGATCCGCGACTACCTGCGCGAGGACTACGCGGCGCCCGTCTTCGTCGACAACGACGTGAACCTGATGGCGCTCGGCGAGCTCTGGCGGCTGAAGCGCTCGCTCAACAACTTCCTCGTGATCAAGATCGGCACCGGCATCGGCTGCGGCATCGTCTGCCACGGCGAGGTCTATCGCGGAGCCGCCGGGTCGGCCGGCGACGTGGGCCACATCTGCGTCGACCAGGATGGGCCGCGCTGCCACTGCGGCAACGTCGGCTGCGTCGAGGCGATGGCCGCGGGGCCGGCCATCACGCGCATGGCGGTGCAGGCGGCCGAAGCCGGCGAAAGCGCCATGCTGGCCGAGTGCCTGCGCCTGCACGGCCGCATCGACGCCGTCGACGTGGGCCAGGCGAGCCGCGCCGGCGATACCGCCGCCAACGGCATCATCCAGCGCGCCGGCAACCTCATCGGCCAGATGCTGGCGTCGGTGGTGAACTTCTTCAATCCCTCGCATGTGTTCATCGGCGGCGGCATCACGCGCATCGGGCCGCTCTTCCTGGCGGCCGTGCGGCAGAGCGTGTACCAGCGCTCGCTCGCGCTTTCGACGCGGCACCTCGAAATCCAGTACACGCCGCTGGGCGTGCAGGGCGGCCTGGTGGGTGCCGGGGTGCTCGCGATGCATGAAACACTGAAGGTCCGCGGAGTGGCGCCATGACGGCAGAAGCACAAACCAAGGGAAGCGTGGCGGTCGAATTCGACGGCGTGGTCAAGGCCTTCGGCCCGGTGCAGGTGCTGCACGGCGTGAGCTTCTCGCTGGCGCCCGGACGCGTGTACGGCCTGCTCGGCGAGAACGGCGCGGGCAAGTCCACGCTGATGAAGATCCTGTCGGGCTACGAGCCGCTCACCGGCGGCACGCTGCGCATCAACGGCCAGCCGCAGCAGTTCACGAGCTCGCGCGACGCCGAGGCGCTGGGCATCGTGCTGATCCACCAGGAATTCAACCTTGCCGAAGACCTGAGCGTGGCGCAGAACATCTTCCTGGGCCATGAAAAGAAGAAGGGCTGGCTGCTCGACGATGCCGCGATGGAACGCGACGCTGCTGCAGCCCTTGCCGCTGTGGGCCTGCAGGTCGACCCGCGCACCAAGGTGCGAAGGCTCATCGTCGCGGAGAAGCAGCTCGTCGAGATCGCCAAGGCCATCGCACGCCGCGCGCGCCTGCTGGTCATGGACGAGCCCACGGCAACGCTGACCCCGGGCGAAACCGAACGCCTCTTCAAGCTCATCGCGCAGCTACGCGCCGATGGCGTGACCATCGTCTACATCTCGCACAAGCTCGACGAAGTGGAGCAGGTGACCGACGAGGTGATCGTGATGCGCGACGGCCGCTTCGTGGCGCGTGCGCCCACGCCCGAGGTCACGCGCCAGCAGATGGCCAACCTCATGGTGGGCCGCGAACTTGCCGACCTGTACCCGCCGCGCGACCTGGTGGTGGCCGCCGATGCGCCCGCCATGCGCGTGCGCAGCTTCAGCGTGCCCGGCTGGGCGCAGGACGCGAGCTTCGAGGTGCGCCCCGGAGAGATCCTCGGCTTCGCGGGGCTGGTGGGCGCGGGCCGCACCGAGCTGTTCGAAGGCCTGCTGGGCCTCAGGCCCGCGAGCGGCCAGGTCGAGATGCTCGGCAGGCCGGTGCCCCACCAGAAGGGCTGGCGCAACCCGCGCGACGCCGCAAGGCACGGTCTCACCTACCTGAGCGAGGACCGCAAGGGCAAGGGCCTGCACGTGAACTTCGGCCTGCGCCAGAACCTCACGCTGATGGCGCTCGAACGCTATGCGCAGCCCTGGCTGCAGCCCGACGCCGAACGCAGCGCGCTGGCCGAGGCGGTGAAGGACTACGGCATCCGCACCGGCTCGCTCGACGTGCGCGCCTCGTCGCTCTCGGGCGGCAACCAGCAGAAGCTCGCGCTCGCCAAGGTGCTGCAGCCGAAACCGAAGGTGGTGGTGCTCGACGAGCCCACGCGCGGCGTCGACATCGGTGCCAAGCGCGACATCTACTTTCTGATCCAGCGACTCGCCCGGGAAGGGCTCGCGGTGATCGTCATCTCGTCGGAGCTGATGGAACTCATCGGCCTGTGCCACCGCGTGGCGGTGATGCGCGCGGGCCGTCTCGTCGCCACGCTCAACGCAGACCACTTGACTGAAGAGGAGCTCATCGCTCATGCCACCGGAACAGCAGACACCCATGCCGCAGCCTGAAGCCGCGCAACACCGCAGCGAGGGCAAGCCGCGCTGGACCGAGCACCTGCACGGGCTCGGCCCGGTCATCGGCCTGGTGCTGCTGTGCATCGGCGGTACGCTTCTGAACAGCGACTTCGCGACCGTCGACAACGCGATGAACGTGCTCACGCGCACGGCCTTCATCGGCATCATCGCGGTGGGCATGTGCTTCGTGATCATCTCGGGCGGCATCGACCTGTCGGTGGGCTCGATGGCGGCGCTCATCGCGGGCAGCGTGATCATGTTCATCAACTGGGCCGGTCCGGCCTCGGGCTCGCCATTGATGGCGGTGGTGATGGGCGCGGTGCTCGCGGTGGTGCTGGGCGCGCTGTTCGGCCTGGCGCACGGCCTTTTGATCACCAAGGGGCGCATCGAGCCCTTCATCGTCACGCTGGGCACGCTCGGCATCTTCCGCGCCTATCTCACGTACTTTGCCGATGGCGGCGCGCTCACGCTCGACAACGACCTGTCGGACCTCTATGCGCCGGTGTACTACGCGAGCCTCGCGGGCATTCCGGTGCCGGTGTGGGTGTTCGTGATCGTCGCGATCATCGGCGGCGTCATCTTGAACCGCACGGCCTACGGGCGCTACGTGCAGGCCATCGGTTCCAACGAACAGGTCGCGCGCTATGCGGCGGTGGACGTGGACCGCGTGAAGATCCTCACCTACGTGCTGCTCGGCGTGTGCGTGGGCATTGCCACGCTGCTGTACGTGCCGCGCCTCGGATCGGCCTCGCCGACCACGGGCCTGCTGTGGGAGCTCGAGGCGATTGCCGCGGTGATCGTCGGCGGCACCGCGCTCAAGGGCGGCGCGGGCAGCATCACCGGCACCGTGGTGGGCGCCATCCTGCTCTCGGTCATCAGCAACATCCTGAACCTCACCAGCATCATCAGCGTGTACCTCAACGCCGCGGTGCAGGGCTTCGTGATCATCATCGTCGCGTTCCTCCAGAGAGGGCGCCGCTAGTCCGTTCCCGTTCCGTTCCATTCGATCAACCACAAGGAGACATCCAGCATGACAAGCTTCACACGTCGCATCGCACTCACGGCCGTGGCGGCCGCGGCGCTCGCGAGCCTGCCCGCACTCGCCGCCGAGAAAGTGAACCTCGGCGTTTCGATTCCGGCGGCCACGCACAGCTTCATGGGCGGCATCAACTACTGGGCCAACCAGGCGAAGAAGGACCTGGAGAAGGAACACAAGGACCTGAAGATCACGATCAAGACCGCAGCCAATGCGCCCGAGCAGGCGAACCAGCTGCAAGACTTGTCGACCGTCACCAAGATCAATGCGCTCGTGGTGTTTCCGTTCGAGTCGGCCGCGCTGACGAAGCCGGTGGCGCAGGTCAAGGCCAAGGGCGCCTACGTGACCGTGGTCGACCGCGGCCTCACCGACACCAGCGCGCAGGATGCCTACGTGGCCGGCGACAACACCGCCTTCGGCCGCATTCCGGCCGAGTACATCGCCAAGCAGCTCGGCGGCAAGGGCAACGTGGTTGCACTGCGCGGCATTGCCACCACGCTCGACAACGAGCGCATGGACGCCTTCAACGCGGTGCTCAAGAACCATCCCGACATCAAGCTGCTCGACGCCAAGTACGCCAACTGGAACCGCGACGACGCCTTCAAGGTCACGCAGGACTACCTCACGCGCTTCAAGAACATCGACGCCATCTGGGCCGCCGACGACGACATGGCCGTGGGCGTGCTCAAGGCCATCGAGCAGGCCAAGCGCGACGACATCAAGATCGTCTTCGGCGGTGCGGGCGCCAAGGGCATGGTCAAGACCATCATGGACGGCAAGGACAAGCGCATCGGCGCCGACGTGAGCTACTCGCCCAAGTTCATCTACGACGCGATCAAGCTCACGGCCGAGGCGCGGCTGAAGGGCGAGAAGCTGCCTGCGACCACGATCATTCCTTCGGTGCTGATCACCAAGGAAAACGCCAAGGACTTCTACCACCCGAACTCGCCGTTCTGAGATTGCCTTGCTCCCTCTCCTCTCGGGGAGAGGGGACAGCTACCAGGACTTCTTATCGATGACTGATCAACCTCCCCGCAAGCTGCGCTGCGCCATGGTCGGCGGCGGGCGCGACGCCTTCATCGGCGCCGTGCACCGCAACGCCATGGCGCTCGACGGGCAGATCGAGCTGGTGGCCGGCGCGCTGTCGTCGAGTCCGGAGAAGGCGCGCGCCTCGGGCCGCGACCTGCACCTGGCCGACGGCCGCAACCACGGCGACTGGCAGTCGCTCCTGGCCGACGAGCTGAAGCGCCCGCCGCAAGAGCGCATCGACTTCGTCTCGATCGTCACACCCAACCACGTGCACTTTCCGGTTGCACAGGCCTTCGTGGAAGCCGGCTTCCACGTGGTGTGCGACAAGCCGCTGGTGCACACGCGGGCCCAGGCCGACGCGTTGGTCGCCGCCGTGAAGAAGCAGGGCACGCTGTTCGGCGTGACCTACAACTACACCGGCTACCCGATGGTGCGGCAGGCGCGCGAGATGGTCCACTCGGGCCAGCTCGGCGAACTGCGCAAGGTGGTGGTCGAATACAACCAGGGCTGGCTCGCGAGCCAGCTCGAAGGCGCCGGCAACAAGCAGGCCGGCTGGCGCACCGACCCCGCGCGGAGCGGCGCGGCCGGCGCCATCGGCGACATCGGCTCGCATGCCGAGAACCTGGTCGCGAGCGTCACCGGCCTGGAGATCGAGAGCCTGTGCGCCGACCTGAGCGCGCTGGTGCCGGGCCGCATGCTCGACGATGACGGCAGCCTGCTGCTGCGCTTCAAGGGCGGCGCGCGCGGCGTGCTGATTGCCTCGCAGATCAACACGGGCCTGGAGAACGACCTGCGGCTGCGCGTCTCGGGCACGCTCGGCACGCTCGAATGGCGGCAGGAGCAGCCGAGCCAACTGGTGCACCTGCCGCACGACGGGCCGAAGCAGATCTTCACGCGCGGCTCGCCATGGCTGTGCGAGGCCGCGCAGCGTGCCAGCCGCCTGCCGGCCGGCCATCCCGAAGGCTTCATCGAGGCCTTTGCCAACATCTATGCCGGCGTGGTGGCCGACATCCGTGCGCGGAACGCAGGCCAGCCGGCCGATGCCATCGCGGCCGACTACCCGCGCGTGGAAGACGGCGCGCGCGGCGTGCGCTTCATCGAGCGCACGGTGGCCTCGGCCCAAAGCGAATTAAAGTGGACGCCCTGGTAGGGCCGCGGGCTCGCATGCGCGAGTTCCAGGCGCACCGCATCGGGCGTTCATGACACCTTCTTCTTTCGAGAATCCGCCGCCTTCGAATCCGCAGCCCTGGCTTCGCGCCCTGGGCCGGCGGTGCCGCGCGCTCTGGCCGCTGAAGCTGGTCGGCAACACGGTTGCGACCGCGGGTTTCTTCCCGCTGTATTTCTGGATCATGAAGAACGCCGGCCAGCCCTGGACGCTGCCGCTCACCGCGTTCGACCGGCTGATCGCCTTCTGGCCGGCGCTGCTGCCGATCTATCTTTCGCTGTGGCTCTACATCGCGCTGCCGGTGTTCCTTGCCAAGGACAGGCGGGAGCTCTGGAGCTTTGCGCTGGGCTGCGCCTTCATGACCGGCATCGCACTCGTGGTGTTCTGGTTCGTGCCCACGGCCATCCCGAACTTCAGCATCGACACCAGCCCGGGCACCTCGCTGCATCTGCTGAAAACCGTCGACGCGGCCGGCAACGCATTTCCGTCGCTGCATGTGTCGTTCTCCGTGTTTGCCTGCGTGGTGTTCGCGCGGCAGCTGCGCGAGGTGGCTGCACCCGCATGGGCTCGCGCGCTCAACATCGCATGGGCCGCGGCCATCGTCTATTCGACGATGGCGGTGCGCCAGCACGTGCTGGTCGACGTGCTCGGCGGGCTGGCGCTGGGCATCGGCTTCGGGCTGGCCTCGCGTCCCCGCAAGGCCGTGGCGGCGGCAGCGGCCGTGCAGGCACGGCCGGCGTAGGCCGATTGCGCTATTCCAACCGCGCGCCGCGCGCGGTAGAACCCGGGCATCCTTTTCTTCGAACCGACGCGGAGCCCGCCATGAAGATTCGTCCATCCGCCATTGCCCTCTTCATGCTGGCCTGCAGCACGGCCTTGCCCGCGCTGGCCGTCGACTATCCCGCGCGCAAGCCCGGCCTGTGGGAGATGAAGATGGGGGACGGCGCCGGTGGCGCCAACAGCGCGCCGGCGCAGACCATCCAGCAATGCATCGACGCCGCCACCGACCAGGCGCTGCGCGACATGGGGCAGGGCATGGGCAAGGACACCTGCTCGAAGCAGGAGATGCGCAAGGAAGGCAGCACGCTGGTGATCGATTCCGTGTGCAGGATGGGCACGACCACCGCCACCAGCCACGCGGTGGTCACGGGCGACTTCGGTTCCAGCTACCGGATGGAAAGCAGCTCGACCTACAAGCCGCCGATGATGGGCAAATCCAGCGGGAGCTTCGTCATGGAGGCGAAGTGGGTCGGCCCCTGCAAGGCCGGGCAGAAACCCGGCGACATGATCATGGGGAACGGCATGAAGATGAACGTCGTCGACATGATGAAGGGCCAGCCGAAGAAATAGCTAGCCCATCAGGCTCACATGCGCCGACACCACGCGCCAGCCCTCCGGCAGGCGCGCCCAGGTCTGGCTCTGGCGGCCCGTGCGGTCGCTGCCCGCGCGCCTGAACTCGACGTTCGCGACCGCAAAGTCCTGCCCGAAGGTGGTGATGGCCCTGGCGGTGATCTCGCGCTCGAGGTTGACCGCAGGTCGGCCCTGGCGGAACGCGCGTATCGCGTCGTAGCCGTAGAGGTTCTCGCCGGCGCCGTAGCGCAGCGTGTGCGGCGAATCCCAGAACAGCCTGTCGAGCACCGGCACGTCGTTGGTGACGAGCGCGCGCTCGTACTCGGCGAACGCGGCCTCGACTTCGGCGAGCACGGCGGGCAGGTTGATGTCGGTCATGGAAACGGTCATGGCTTGCATTACTTTCCGCCCCAGTGCACGAAGCGCCGCTCCGCCACCAGGAACACGAGGTTCATCACGTAGCCGAGCAGGCCCGCCGCGAAGATCGAGGCGTACATGTCGGGCATGTCGAAAATGGTTTGCGCATTCATGATGCGCTGGCCGAGGCCATCGGTGGAACCGATGAACATCTCGGCCACGATCACGATCACCAGCGCGATCGACACACCCGAGCGCATGCCGACGAACACCTGCGGCATCGATTCGAGCAGGATCACGTCGGTCAGCACGCGCCAGCGCGGCGCGCCCATCACCTTGGCCGCGAGCTGGCGCTGCTTGCGTGCGCTCATCACGCCGTAGGCCACGTTGAACAGGATGGCCAACGCCGCGCCGAAGGCCGCGACCGCGATCTTGGTGGCCTCGCCGACGCCGAACAGCACCAGGAACAGCGGGAACATGGCCGAGGCCGGCGTCGAGCGGAAGAAGTCGATCGCGAACTCGATCGATTCGTAGATCTTCTCGTTCGAGCCCAGCACGATGCCCAGCGGCACCGCGATCACGAGCGCAAGGCCGAAGGAGGTGACGGTGCGCACGATGGTCTTGAAGAAGTCGCCCCACAGCGTGCCGTGCGCAAGGCCGTTCCAGAAGGCCGCGAGCGCTTCGAGCGGCGAGGGCAGCAGCACCGGGTCGACCGCGCGCGTCGCATGCACGAAGGCCCAGAGGCCGACCAGCGCGGCGATGCCGAACAGCGGGCGCAAGCGGGCGCCGAAGGCGTTGGCGCGATGGGCGAGGCTCATGGCTTGCGCACCTCCCGCTGGAACACATCCAGCGCGCGAGTCTTGGTGGCGATGAAGGCCGGCGTGATCGTGGTGTCGGCGGTGCGCGGCCGCGCCACGTCGAAGGGCAGGTTCTCGGCCACGCGCGTGGGACGCTTGGTCAGCAGCAGCACCTCGTCGGCCAGCAGCACGGCCTCGTCGAGGTCGTGCGAGACCAGCAAGGTGGTGGTCCGGCGTTCGACCAGCACCTTCTGCAGCCGCTCGCGCAGGAACATCACCATCTCGTAGTCGAGCGCGGAGAAAGGCTCGTCGAGGAACAGCACCTCGGGGTCGACCACCAGCGCCCGCATGATCGACACCAGCTGCTGCTGGCCGCCCGACATCTGGTAGGGGTAGCGCTGCAGGTCGAGCTTGACGTCGAAGCTCTCCATCAGCCTGTCCATGCGCGACTGCTGCTCCACCTTCGACAGGTTCAGGTACTGCAGGGGGTAGCGGATGTTGTCGATCGCGCGCAGCCACGGGAACACCGCCTCGCGGTAGTTCTGGAACACGTAGCCGATGCGCGTCTCGCGCGCTTCCTTGCCCTCGAACAGGATCTGCCCGCTGTCGCACGGCAGGATGCCCGCGATCATGTTGATCAGCGTGCTCTTGCCGCAGCCGTTGGGGCCGAACACCGACACGATCTTTCCCTTCGGGATGTCGAGGTCGAAGTTGTCGTAGATGGTCGCGTCCTGGAAGCGCTTGGTCAGCCCGCGGATCGTGATGTGCGTGCCCTTCGGGTACCAGCGGTGCGAGGCGCCGGCGTCCGCGGCTTCGGGCGCGGCGGTACCGATCGGCAGATGGGTGCTCATGGTGCGCATCAGAAGGCCCGCACCAGCGCCTTGCCGTCGATCCGGTCCTTGACCACGCCCAGCTCGGTGCCGATGTCGAGGAACTTCTGGAAGTCGCCCACGTCAGCGGGGCTCATGTCCCCGGCCATCACGATGCGCGGCAGCGGCACGGTGGCGGCCAGCTCGGGCGGCACCTTCATGCCCTGCACCAGGTAGCCGCGCGCGCTGCTGTCGGCCTGCGCCTCCTTCACGCCGCGCGCCCACGCGGCGGCGAAGCGCCTGGCCACGTCGGGCTTGTCGGCCATGAACCTGCCCGACATCACGGCGCCGGCCGCGAAGGCCGAGGCGCTCTTGTTGCCCAGCAGGTAGGTGGAGATCACGCCGGCCTCGATGCGCTTGCCGATCTTCTGCGCGACCATGATGGTGGCCGACGGCTCGAGCGTGTAGCCGCCGTCGAAGTTGCCCGACTGCAGCGCGCCCAGGTGCACGCCGATCTGCTGCTCCTGGATCGTGAAGTCCTTGCCTTCGGCCAGGCCCACTTTCCTGAGCACCGCGCGCGCCGCGCCGATGTTGGCGGGGCCGGGCGCCGAGAACAGCTTGAAGCCGTTCCTGAAATCCTTCAGCGTCCGGGCGGGGCTGTCGGCCTTGACGACGAACTGCTCGATCACGTGCTGCGCGTTCTGCCCGTTGAGCGAGATGTACTTCAGCGTGTTGGGCCGGCGCGATTCCATGTTGGCGCCTTCGAGTGTCACCAGGTTCACCGCTGCGTCGATGCCGTTCGACACCAGCGCCTGCACGGTCAGCGGGTGGCTGGTCATGGGCACCTCCTCGATCTCCAGGTCGGCCTCCTTGAAGTAGCCGCGGTTCACGGCCACGTAGAACGGCAGCGCCGCGCTCGAGGGGAACACGCCGACCTTGATCCTGTCGGCCGCCTGCGCCGGCAGGGCCAAGGCGGCGAGGACGAAGGCCACTGCGCCGGCGAGACGGGCGGTGGCGCGAAGGGGCGCGGCGAAGAAAAGCTCAGGGCGTGGCATCGTGGGGTTCTCCGGAACGGGGTGGCGGGGTCAGGGCGGTCAGGGCGGGGTCAGGACAGGATAGGCAAGCGGATCGAAGAAGGAGCTGCCGGCGCGGTACACGCGCGTGGCCGACATGTCGGGCGGAGCGCCGTCTTCCACCGCGCCTTCGAAGGTGAGCTCGAGCTGCACGCCGCTCGGGTCGTACACAAACAGCTGCCACAGCGTGGTGCCGGGCACGAGGAATTCGCGCCAGTCCAGCCCCGCGGCGCGAAAGCGCGCGACGTACGCGTGGTAGCCCGAGCAGGCCAGCGACACATGGTCGATGGCGCCGCTGCCGTGCGGCACCTGGCCGCCCGGTCCCAGCGCCGGGCCGCCGGCATAGACGTGGATGATGGCCTGGCCGCCCGGCTGTCCGCAGGCCAGCCATGCGCCGGGGTAGCCGAAGTCGGGCCGCGCAATCTCGCGCAGGCCGATCACGCCGGTCCAGAAGGCGCGGGTGCGGCCGAGGTCGGCGGTCTTGATCGCGAGATGAAAAAGCCCGTGGGTGATGGCGGCGCTCGTCATGGCGCAGGCACCGGTTCGCGCTGGCCCAGCGACACGTCGCGGAACAGCGTGGAAAGGTCGCCGAGGAACGCGGGCCCGGTCTTCCAGCGCGTTCCGGCCACCGGGTCGGCGCCGGCCAGCATGGTGTCGGTGGCCGTGATCGACAGCGCCATCGCGAAGCGGATGCGCTCGCGCCGCGCGCCGTCCACCAGCGCCAGCCAGTCGCGCGGCGCCTGGCGGCCGGCGCTGATCTCGCGCTCGAGGATCAGCGCGGCGGCGCAGGCGTCCTCCATGGCCTGGGTCGCGCCCTGGCCCAGCGTGGGCGCCATGCCGTGGGCGCTGTCGCCGAGGTACATCACGTTGGCATCGGCTTCGCCGAACAGCACGTCGGACTCCTGCATGCGGGCCCAGTGGCTGTGCGGCAGGTTCGCGCACATGGCGTCCATCAGCCATTGCACCTGCGCGCTCGGCACACCCTGCACGGGCTGGTAGGTGGCGCGCATCGTGGCCTCGGTCTTCCATTCGTCGCGCAGTGGCGCGCCGGGTTCGACCGGGTAGGTCGCCGCGATGTAGACATGCCCCGGCGGCACGCGGAAGGCCAGCAGCCGGTGCGGGCCGTTGAACCACTGGCCGTAGTCGTCGATCAGGCCGGCGCTGGTGTCGGGCACCAGCGTGCGCAGGATCGCCACGCCCACGTGGCGCGGCTCGGGCAGGCCCGAGAACGCCGCGCGGGTGGCGGAATAGCGGCCGTCCGCGCCGACCAGCAGGTCGATGTCGTCGATGCGGTGCTCGACGCCGCCCTGGACGTAGCGCACGGCGGTGCGTCCGCCGCCGCCCGCGGCCGCGGCGATCGACGCGATCTCGCAGCCATACCGGATCGCCGCGCCCGCGCCTTCGCGCAGCACGCGGTAGAGCTCCGACCAGCGGATGCGGATGCCGGGGTTGTCCGCCACCTGCGACAGCGGCAGGTCGAACAGCACCGTGCCGTCGGTCAGCGCGATCTGCCAGTGCTTCCACGGCAGGCTCGCGGCCTCGACCTCGGCGGCCAGCGCCGCGTCGCACAGGCGCAGCGCCTTGACCGCGTTGGGGCCCACGTTCAGGCCGGTGCCGGCTTCGGAGTGGTCGCCGGGGCCGACGCGCTCCAGGCAATGCAGTTCGATGCCGGGCAGCGTGGCGAGCCGGCGGGCCAGGATGGCGCCGGCCACGCCGGCACCGATGATCACGATCTTCATGCGGATGAGCTCTCGCTGTTGCCGGGAATGGCGTTGTTCGAAGGCGGGGCCGGTGGCGTGCATGGTGGGTGCGGGCACCTGCAGGATGCGTACCAAGTCCGCGCCGGCATCGGTTTGCGGGCGTGCCGTCATGCCGCGTGCGCGATCACCGCGACCAGTCCGCCGCCGTCCGGCCCCTGGTGCTCGGCGCCCCCCGAAACGAAGATGCGCGCGTCCCCCAGCACGCCGGCCACCATGCCGCCGACCGCGCCGCGGATGTGGCGCTGGGCATTGATGTCGGTGTCGTCGAGCATGGTGTGACGCGCGCCGCGCACCTGGCCGCGGCGGTCGGGCTCGCACTTGACGAACACCGCCGCCACCCGCGCCGCATCGGCTGCGCTCAGCTGGGGCGCCGCGTTCATGCCCAGCGGCCGCAGCGCCTCGGCCACCGCGCCGATGTCCAGCGCGTCGCGCATCGGTGCGCAGGCCATGCGCAGCGTGCCCTCCCAGGCCGCGCTGTGGCCGAGCACGATCACCTCGTTGGCCTCGACTTCGACGCCCGACGAAATGCTCGCGCGACGCGAGAAGCGCTCGAAGTCGGCCAGCATCGCGGCCTCCAGCGCCGGGTCGTCGGGCAGTTCGCCCAGCGCGATCGCCACGCCAAAAGCGCCGGCGGCACGCGCTGCCGCCATCGAGCGGCCCGAGTCGGCGGTCAGCACCGTGTGGCCGGCCGCGGCGGCGGCCTGGGCGCGCGCGGCCGTCACGCACGGGCACTTGACCTGCACGAAGGCCACGTCCTCGGCGCGGGCGATGCCGGCGCCGCGCATCGCCTCACGCACCGCGCCGGCCACCGACGCCACCTGCGCCCAGCGGCCGACATGCTGCGCGGGCAGCGGCGCGCTGACGGCCGTGCCGATCGCGAGCGCGCCCGGGCCGGGCCCGGCGGCGGCGTCCGCGGCGGGCCGCCCGCTGCGGGCGAACACCACGTAGTGCGGGCTCAGCACGCCCTCGGTGCCGCCCGACAGGATGCAGGGCAGCTCGCGCAGCAGTTCGGCGGCCGGCCGGCCCAGCCGCGCGGCCAGCAGGCTCATCAGCGTCTGGGTGAAGTAGCCGCGCGTGAAGTCGTTGACGCCGCCATTGCCTTCGGTCTTGCCGATCACGGCCACCACCTGCGCGGGCTCGATCACGCCCTCGTCGAACAGCGCGGCAAGCGCCGAGAGGTCGCCCGGATGCGCCATCGGAAGCCGGTGCACGGCCAGGCGCGGACGCGTGGCGGCCTGCGCCGGCGCGGTGCCTGGGGGGAGGAGGGTGGGAGCGTTCATGGATGCTGCGGTGCAACAGATGAACGCAGTATGGGCAGCCGGGGTGCAAACCTCCAGCGCAATGTTTCGCTCGTACCGAGCGCAAATTGTGTGCAGGCCGATCAGCCCGGCAGCGCCGCCAGCCGGTTGACCAGCGTTTCCATGAACGACAGCGTGGCGATCGGCAGCATGCGGCCGGCGCGCGCCGCCAGCACCAGCTGGCTGTGCGCCAGCGCCCGGTCCGACAGCGGGATCGACACCAGCTCGCCGCGCCGCACCTCGTTGAGCGTGCCGATCTGGAACTGGAAGCTGATCGCGCCCGTCTGCCGCGTGAACTCCTTGAGCGTCTGCACGGTGCTGGCCTCCAGCGCGACCTGCAGCGCGATGCGCGAGCGCGCCATCACGTCGTCGAGCAACCGGCGGCTGCCGAACGACCGGTCACCCAGCGCCACGGTGTACTTCTGGCAATCGGCCAGCCGCAGCGTGGCGCGCCTGGCCAGCGGATGGTCGGGCCGCAGCATCGCGCACAGCGGCTGCGCGATCGCGCTGATCACGCGCAGCGTCTCCGACGGCTGCGGGTCGTGCACCAGGATCAGCTCGACATCGTCGGCCATCAGCGACGCGACCAGGTTGCCCGTCACGCCCGAGACGATCTGGAACTGCACGCCCGGGTGCGTCTGCTGGTAGTGCGCGATGGTGCCGGGGATCAGGTCGGTCGCGACCGATTCGGCGCAGCCGATGCGCACCGTGCCGCGCACCAGCCCGCGCAGCTGCTCGATCTGCGACTCGGCCGAGCGCATGTCGGCCATGCTGCGCCGCACCGCGGTGATCAGCACCTCGCCCGCTGCCGTGAGGCGCACGCCGCGCGGCAGGCGCTCGAACAGCGGCGTGCCGATGTCGGACTCGATCTCGAGGATCTTGCGGTTGAGCGCCGTCGAGGCCACGTGCAGCTTCTCGGCCGCCTTGCGGATCGACCCCGCGCGCGCGACGGCATCGAGGTAGACGAAGTGGCGGGGCGGATGCAGCATGGGCGTGGCAAAGATTGTTCCACAGGGCCATGCGCGGCCGGGCCGGCGAAGCGAGCGTAGGCCGCCGCCCACAGCGCTTTGCGCCCGGCCTTCGGCACGCGGAGCGCCGCGCCGGCCTACGATGTCGGGCCATGACCGAGCCGCTGCCCCACAGTTCCGCCTTGCGCCCTGGCGACCTCGTGGTGGCGCGGCCCGAGGGCCTCTACTGCCCGCCCGGCGACTTCTACATCGACCCCTGGCGGCCGGTGGCGCGCGCCGTCATCACCCACGCGCATTCCGACCACGCGCGCCCCGGCCACGGCCACTACCTTGCGCACACCGACAGCGCCGGCACGCTGCGCACCCGCCTTGGCGACGACATCGCGCTGCAGACGCTGCCGTATGGCGAGGCGATCGAGCACCGCGGCGTGCGCGTCTCGCTGCATCCGGCCGGCCACGTGCTGGGCTCGGCGCAGGTGCGGCTCGAACACGGCGGCCGCGTGTGGGTGGCCTCGGGCGACTACAAGACCGAGCCCGACGGCACCTGCGCGCCCTTCGAGCCCGTGCCCTGCGACACCTTCATCACCGAGTCGACCTTCGGCCTGCCGATCTACCGCTGGCCCACGCAGGCCACGCTGTTCGCCGAGATCGACGCCTGGTGGCGCGCCAATGCCGAGGCCGGCCGCGCATCGGTGCTGTTCTGCTATGCCTTCGGCAAGGCGCAGCGCATCCTGCATGGCGTGGATGCTTCCATCGGGCCGATCGTGGTGCACGGCGCCGTGGAGCCGCTCAATGCGGTGTACCGCGCCGCGGGCGTGGCCTTGCCGCAGACCCTGCGCGTGACCGATGCGGGCGTCGATGCCGCGCTGCTCAAGCGCGCGCTGGTGCTGGCGCCGCCCTCGGCCCAGGGAACGCCATGGATGCGCCGCTTCGGCCACCATGCCGACGCCTTCGCGAGCGGCTGGATGCAGCTGCGCGGCACGCGCCGGCGGCGCGGCGTGGACCGCGGCTTCGTGATGTCGGACCACGCCGACTGGCCCGGCCTGCAGCAGGCCATCGCGGGCACGGGGGCCGAGCGGGTGTTCGTCACGCACGGCAGCGTGGCGGTGATGGTGCGCTGGCTCAGCGAGAACGGGTTGGAGGCGCAGGGCTTCAGGACCGAGTACGGCGATGAGGACGACCAGGAAACTCCCTCGCCTTCCGGCGAAGGAGCACCAACGCCATGAAGGACTTCGCGGCGCTCTACCGCGAGCTCGACGCCAGCACCTCGAGCCTTGCCAAGCAGGCCGCGCTGCAGCGCTACCTGCGCGAGGCCGATCCGGCCGATGCCGCCTGGGCCGTGTACTTCCTGGCCGGCGGCAAGCCGCGCCAGCTGGTGCCCACCAAATTGCTGCGGCTGCTCGCGCAGGAGGCCGCGGGCCTGCCCGAGTGGCTGTTCGACGAAAGCTACGAGGCGGTCGGCGACCTGGCCGAGACCATCGCGCTGCTGCTGCCGCCGCCCACCGAGGCGCACGACCTCGGCCTGGCGCGCTGGGTCGAGGAGCACCTGCTGCCGCTGCGAGAGGCCGGCAAGGCGGCGCCGGACGAACTGCCCGCGCGGCTGCGCGCGCAGTGGCGCCAGCTCGCGGCCGAAGAGCGGCTGGTGTACTTCAAGCTCATCACCGGCGCCTTCCGCGTGGGCGTGTCGAAGCTGCAGGTCATGCAGGCGCTCGCGGGCGTGGGCGACATCGATCCCAAGCGCGTGGCGCAGCGCCTCATGGGCTACACCCACATCGGCGGCCGGCCGCGGGCAGAAGACTACCGCGCGCTGATCGCGCCGGAGTCGGGCGCGGAGCAGGTGCAGAAGACCAGCGGGCAGCCCTACCCGTTCTTTCTTGCGCATGCCTTCAACCTGCCGCTCGAGCAGTTCGATGCCGCGCTCGGCCCGCCGGCCGGCTGGATCGTCGAATGGAAGTGGGACGGCATCCGCGCGCAGCTGGTCAAGCGCGCGGGCGTCGCCTGGCTGTGGTCGCGCGGCGAGGAACTGGTGACCGAGCGCTTTCCCGAGCTGGCCGTGCTGGGCGATGCGCTGCCCGACGGCACGGTGCTCGACGGCGAGATTGCCGTCTGGCGCGACGACCGCGTGCAGCCCTTCGCGGAACTGCAGAAGCGCATCGGCCGCAAGACGCTGGGTGCGAAGCTGCTGCGCGAGATCCCGGTGGTGCTGCTGGCCTACGACATCCTCGAATGGGAAGGGCGCGACCTGCGCGCGCTGCCGCAATCGGAGCGCCGGCTGCTGCTCGACGAACTCGTCACGCGCATGCAGCACCCGTCGCTGCTGCCGAGCCCGATGCTCACCGGCATCGAATGGAGCGACTTCGCACGCCAGCGCGAAGCGGCGCGCAGCCTGGGTGTGGAGGGCATGATGCTCAAGCGCCGCGACGCGCAGTACGGCGTGGGCCGCACCAAGGACGTGGGCGTATGGTGGAAGTGGAAGATCGATCCGCTCAGCATCGACGCCGTGCTCGTCTACGCGCAGCGCGGCCACGGCCGGCGCGCGAGCCTCTACAGCGACTACACCTTCGCCGTCTGGGACGGCCCGCCCGAACAGGAGGACCGCAAGCTCGTGCCCTTTGCCAAGGCCTATTCGGGCCTGACCGACGCCGAGATGGCGCGCGTGGACGCGATCATCCGCAAGACCACCGTCGAGAGCTTCGGCCCGGTGAAGAGCGTCGCGCCCACGCTGGTGTTCGAGCTCGGCTTCGAAGGCATTGCGCGCAGCACGCGCCACAAGAGCGGCATCGCGGTGCGCTTTCCGCGCATGCTGCGCTGGCGCGAGGACAAGCCGGTGGCGGAGGCCGATACCTTGCAGACGCTGGCCGCGCTGCTGCCGTCATGAACAAGGCAGTCAAGGCGGCGCTCGACGCCTGGTTTGCCGCGCGCGGCTGGAAGCCCTTCAGGTTCCAGCGCGAGGTATGGAAGGCCGTGGCCGCGGGGCGCTCCGGGCTGCTGCATGCGACCACGGGCGCGGGCAAGACCTACGCGGTGTGGCTCGGCGCGCTGCAGGCGTTCTCGTCCGCGGCGGGGCCTTCGCGCAGCGCAAAGGCCACGCCGCCGCCGCTCACCGTGCTGTGGATCACGCCCATGCGCGCGCTCGCGGCCGACACGCTGCGGGCGCTGCAGCAGCCGCTCGAAGCGATGGATGCCCAGGGCATCGACGTGCACCGCTGGAGCGCCGGCGCGCGCAGCGGCGACACCTCGTCGGCCGAGCGCAGCGCGCAGAACGAGCGCCTGCCCACGGTGCTCGTCACCACGCCCGAGAGCCTGTCGCTGCTGCTCGCGCGCGCCGATGCGGGCGAAGTGCTGGGCCGCGTGAAGATGGTGGTGGTCGACGAATGGCACGAGCTGCTCGGCAACAAGCGCGGCGTGCAGGTGCAGCTGGCACTTGCGCGGCTCCGGCGCTGGAACCCGTCGCTGTGCGTGTGGGGCATGTCGGCCACGCTCGGCAACCTGCAGGAGGCCATGCGCGCATTGCTTGGTGATCAAGAGGGCGTGCTGGTGCAGGGCGCGGTGCCCAAGAAGCTGGTGGTCGATTCGCTGCTGCCCGGCCGCGCCGAGCGCTTTCCTTGGGGCGGCCACCTGGGCCTCACGATGCTGTCGCAGGTGCTCGACGAGATTGCGGCCAGCAGCACCACGCTGGTGTTCACCAACACGCGCTCGCAATCGGAGATCTGGTACCAGGCGATGCTCGAGGCGCGGCCCGAATGGGCCGGCATCATCGCGCTGCACCACGGCTCGCTCGACCGCGCGGTGCGCGAGTGGGTCGAGCTGGGCCTCAAGAGCGGCGAGCTCAAGGCCGTGGTCTGCACCTCGAGCCTGGACCTGGGCGTCGACTTCCTGCCGGTCGAGCGCGTGCTGCAGATCGGTTCGCCCAAGGGCGTGGCGCGGCTGCTGCAGCGCGCGGGGCGCTCGGGCCATGCGCCGGGCCGGCCCTCGCGCATCACGCTCGTGCCCACGCACAGCATCGAGATGGTCGAAGGCGCCGCAGCGCGCGCGGCCATCGCGGCCGGCCACATCGAGGCGCGCCACACGCCGGTGCAGCCGCTCGACGTGCTGGTGCAGCACCTGGTGACCGTGGCGCTCGGCGGCGGCTTCGTGCCCGACGACCTGTATGCCGAAGTGCGCGGCACCGCCGCCTATGCGGATCTGTCGCGCGAGAGCTGGGCGTGGTGCCTGGCCTTCGTGTCGCAGGGCGGGCCTTCGCTGGCCGCCTATCCCGACTACCGCCGCGCGGTGCCTGATGCGGAGGGCGTCTGGCGCGTGCCGGACGCGCGGCTCGCACGGCGACACCGCATGAACATCGGCACCATCGTGAGCGATGCGAGCATGGCGGTGCAGTACATGGGCGGCGCCAGGATCGGCAGCGTCGAGGAAGGCTTTGTCGCGCGCATGAAGCCCGGTGACTGCTTTCTGTTCGGCGGCCGGCTGCTCGAGCTCGTGCGCATCCACGACATGACGGCCTGGGTGCGGCGCGCCACCGGCAAGCGCGCCGCGGTGCCGCGCTGGAACGGCGGGCGCATGCCGCTGTCGACCACGCTGGCCGATGCGGTGGTGCAGCAGCTCGCGCTGGCCGGCGAGGGGCGCTATCCATCGCCCGAGCTGCAGTGCGTGCGGCCGCTGCTCGAGATCCAGCAGCAATGGTCGGCCCTGCCCACGCCAGAGACCCTGCTGGCCGAAACGCTCGCCACGCGCGAAGGCTCGCACCTGTTCCTCTATCCCTTCGCGGGGCGCCACGTGCACCTGGGGCTTGCGAGCCTGCTGGCCTGGCGCGTGGCGCAGCACGAGGCGCGCACTTTTTCCATTGCGGTGAACGACTACGGCTTCGAGCTGCTGAGCGCCACGCCGGTCGACTGGCCCGCGCTGCTGCCGCAGGTGCTGCGCCTGCCCCAGGGCGAGCATGCGCATGCCACGCTGCTGCACGAGGTGCTGGCCTCGCTCAACGCGGGCGAACTGGCGCAGCGCCGCTTCCGCGAGATTGCGCGTGTCTCGGGGCTGATCTTCCAGGGCTACCCGGGCGAGAAGCGCAGCAGCCGGCAACTGCAGGCCTCGTCGTCGCTGTTCTGGGAGGTGTTCCGCAAGTACGACCCGGCGAACAAGCTGCTGCTTCAGGCCGAGCAGGAACTGCTTGCGCAGGAACTCGAAATCGGCCGACTGGCTGCCAGCCTCGCGCGCATGGCGACCCAGCAGCTGGTGCTGAAGCCGCTCGAACGGCCCACGCCGTTTTCGTTTCCGCTCATGGTCGAGCTGTTCCGCGAGAAGCTGTCGAACGAGAACGTGGCCGACCGCATTGCGCGCATGGTCGAGCAGCTCGAAAAGGCCGCGGGCGGCGTGGTCACGGCCGGCGGCGTGGAGCGCGTGAAGAGCACGCTCGCGTTCGGGCAGGAAGGGCCGGGCAAGCCGCCGTCTGCGCCGCGCCGCGAACGCAGGCGGCCCTCACGTCCGTTGCCGCCGCTCTGAGCCGTTCAGCTCAACCCGCGCCGTGCGCCTTGACCCAGCGCACGATGTCCGCCGCGCCCATGGCGCCGGCCTGGCGCGCCACTTCGCGGCCGCCGCGGAACAGCGCCAGCGTCGGGATGCTGCGGATGTTGAAGCGCGCACCCAGCGCCGGCGCGGCTTCCGTGTCGACCTTGGCCAGCCGCACCTGCGGTTCGAGCTGGGCCGCGGCCTGTTCGTAGCCCGGCGCCATCTGGCGGCAGGGGCCGCACCAGGGCGCCCAGAAGTCCACCAGCACCGGGATTTCATTGCGCGCGATGTGGCGGTCGAAGGTCTTTTCGTCCGGCAGCGCGGTGGAGTGGCCGGTGAACAGCGCGCGGTGGCAGCTGCCGCAGTCGGGCGCACTGCCCAGCTGCGCCGCGCGCACGCGGTTGGTCGTGTGGCAGTGGGGGCAGACGATGTGCAGCGAAGGCGATTCTTCAGTCATGACGAAGAACTGGGGCTCGCGGGGTGAATTGCAAGAAGGCCGCCGGCTCGGCCGTCTTTTGCGACACTCGTGGCCCGTGACCGCTTCGAATCTTCCCGCATCGGCGCTCCCGGTCCAATGGGCCGGCGAACTGTTGCATCTGTTGCCCGAGCACGCCATCTGGTGGCCCGACGGCCGCGTGCTGTTCATTGCCGACCTGCACATCGGCAAGGCCGCGACCTACCGCGCGCTGGGGCAACCGGTGCCGGGCGGCACCACGCAGGAGAACCTGGCGCGGCTCGACGCGCTCGTCGCGGCCCATGCGCCGCGGCGCATCGTGTTCCTTGGCGATTTCCTGCATGCGGCGCAGGCGCGCACGCCGCAGGTGCTGGCGGCGCTGGCCGCCTGGCGCGCGGCGCATGCGCCCATCGGCATGACGCTGGTGCGGGGCAACCACGACAGCCGCGCGGGCGATCCGCCCGCCGCGCTCGGCATCGAGGTGGTCGACGAGCCTTATCTGCTCGGCCCTTTTGCCTGCTGCCACCATCCGCAGGCGCATGCCACGCACTTCGTGCTCGCGGGGCACCTGCATCCCGTGTGCAGGCTGCACGGGCCGGGGCGCGACAGCGTGCGGCTGCCGTGTTTTGCAAGCGATGCGCAGCAGGCCGTGCTGCCGGCCTTCGGCGAGTTCACGGGCGGGTGGCTGATGGAGCGCGCGCCGGGGCGGCGCTTCTATGCGGTGGGCGGAGAAAGCGTGTGGGCGCTGCCGCCATCGGAGTAGGGTATTAGCTCCTTCCCCCTCCGGGGGAAGGTTGGGATGGGGGCGGGCAGAGCGTGCCCCATGCCCACGCCGCTTGCCCCCACCCCGGCCCTCCCCCGGGAGGGGAGGGAGAAAGAGAAACTCAGAGGACGACGGGCTGGTCGGGCAGCTCGTTGGTGTCAGGCTCGTTCTCGCCCAGCGGAAAGTGCGCCACCAGCAACGCCGACATCTCTTCCAGCGCCTGCGTGAGCCCGTCCTCGAAGCGGCCTTCGCGGAAGGCTGCGCCCATGCGCTGTGCCATCGCGGCCCATTCGGCGTCGTCGACGCGCGCATCGATGCCGCGGTCGGCCACGATCTCGATCGCATGCTCGGCCAGCAGCAGGTAGATGAGCACGCCGTTGTTGTGCGCGGTGTCCCACACGCGCAGCTTGCCGAACAGCGTGACGGCACGCTCGCGCGCCGAGGCATTGCGCCGCAGGTAGGACCATGGCAGGCCCGCTTCCACGCAGATGCGGATCTCGCCGCTGTGGCGGCGCTCGCTCGCGGCCACGCGCGCCGCCAAGCGTTCCATGGCCGCATCGGGCAGCACGCGCCGCACGTCGGCCTCGTCCATCCACTGGTGGCGCCAGATGCGGGCCAGCTTCGAGAAAAGCGTTGCCGATGCCATGCCTACCAGTCCCCCGAGGCGCCGCCGCCCCCGAAATCGCCGCCGCCGCCGGAGCTGAAGCCACCGCCGCCTCCGCTGCTGCCGCCACTGCTCCAGCCGCCGCCGCCACCACCGCCCCAGCCGCCGAATCCGCCGCCACCACCGCCGCCGCGCCGTCCCGGGCTCGTCGCGGCCACGGCCGAGAACAGCGACACCATGAGCGCCGCCATGCCCGCCAGCACCGCGATGACGATGCTGGTCGTGATGAGGAAGGCAATCACGCCGATGCCGCCGCCCATGACCACCGAGCCCAGCTTCTTGCCGACGATCGAGCGCACGATCGGCGCCGCGACGAAGACGCCGATGAACAGGAAGATCGCGAGGTTCTCCCAGTCGATGCCGTCGCCGGATTCGGTGTCGCGGCCGCTGGAAGGCGCGGGCAGCGCCTCGCCGTCGACCAGCCCGATGAGCCGGGCCACGGCCGCGTTCAGCCCGCCCGCGAAGTCGTTGTTGCGAAAGCGCGGCTTCATCTCCTCGTCGATGATGCGGATGGCCGCCAGGTCGGGCACCGCACCCTCGAGCGCCTTGGCCACTTCGATGCGCATCTTGCGGTCGTTCTTGGCCACGATCACCAGGATGCCGTCGCCGACCTCCTTGCGCCCGATCTTCCAGGCGTTGCCCACGCGGTTGGCGTAGCTCGCAATGTCTTCGGGCTCGGTGGTGGGCACCATCAGCACCACCATCTGCGAGCCCTTGCGCTGCTCGAATGCGGCCAGCTTGGCCTCGAGATCGGCGCGTTCGGATTCGGCCAGCGTCTGCGTCTGGTCGATCACGCGCGCCGTGAGCGCGGGCACCGGCAGCAGGCCCTGCGCCCATGCCGCTGCCGCCAAGCCGCCCCATGCGGCCGCGGCCAGCAGGACGGTGGCCAGCGTGCGGCGGAAGAGGGCAAGGGCCATCGAGGGGGCGTCTTGCTTACTTCTTGGGCGCCGAGAAATCGACCGTCGGCGGCGTCGAGATCTGCGCTTCGTTCTGCACCGAGAAGTTGGGCTTGGGCTCGTAGCTGAAGATCTTGGCCGTGATGTTGGTCGGGAAGCTGCGTGCCAGCACGTTGTACTCCTGCACCGTCTGGATGTAGCGGTTGCGCGCCACGGTGATGCGGTTCTCGGTGCCTTCGAGCGTCACGCGCAGGTCGCGGAACGCCTGGTTGGCCTTGAGCTCTGGATAGCGCTCGACCGTCACCATCAGCCGCGACAGCGCGCTCGACAGCTCGCCCTGCGCCTGCTGGAACTTGTTGAAGGTCTCGGGGTTGTTGAGCGTCTCGGGCGAGACCTGGATCGAGGTGGCCTTGGCGCGCGCCTCGATCACCTTGGTGAGCGTGTCCTGCTCGAAGCTGGCTTCGCCCTTCACGGTGGCCACGATGTTGGGCACCAGGTCGGAGCGCCGCTGGTACTGGTTGAGCACCTCGCTCCAGGCCGACTTGCTGGCCTCGTCGAGCGACTGGAACTGGTTGTAGCCGCAGCCGCTCAGGGACAGGGCGGCCGCAAGAATCAGGAGCCAGCGTTTCATCATCGTCATTTGCATTACCTCCGCAGAAGGAAGCCGAAGTTAGCATAGAAGGCTCCATGGCCCTCGATCCCCTCCATGCCCTGCGGGGCGCCAACCGCGCAGCACCCGCGTCCACCGCAGCGGCAGGCGCCGGCACGCTGCTGGTGGCCGGCGCGACCGGCGCATTGGGCCAGGAGCTGCTGCGCCGGCTTGCGGGCAGCCACCGCTTCGCCCATGCGCGCGTGCTGGCATGCGAGCCGATCCGCGACGGCCTGCGCGGCGTCGAAACCTACCTGAGCCCCGACCTGCCGATCGCGCAATGGCCGGTGACATCGGCCGACAGCGCCGTCATCGCCTTCGACCCGCCGCGGCTCTACCACGACCGCGAACGCGCGCTCTGGGTGCCGCAGCCTTCGGACCTGCCCGAGCTCGCGCGCTGGCTGCGCGCCTGCGGCGTGCGCACGCTGGCCATCGTGCAGCCGCACGACCAGGGCAAATTGCCCGAGGCGCTCAAGCGCGGGCTCGCGAGCCTCGACGAGCAGGCCGTGGTCGCCAACGGCTTCGACCGCGTGATCCTCGTGCGCTCGGCGCGCAAGCCGCTCAACGCCAAGTTCGCCAACCCCGCCGAAAGGCTCGCGGCCTGGATGCTCTCGATCGTTCGTTTCATGGTGCCGAGCAGCGAGCAGCCGGTGCGCGCGTCGAAGGTGGCCGAGCTGGTCGACCTGGCGCTGCGCATCGCGCCGCCGGGCGTGCACGTGGCGGCGCCCGAGCTGGTGTGGGAGTCGGCGCAGGGCGACATGCAGGCCGTGGCCCGCCGCTGGCTCCAGCCCTAGCCGAAACGCAGCGAGCGCAGCCCCACGGTGCGGTCGACCCAGACGACGGCCACCAGCGTGACCACGATGCTCACCGTCGACACGGCCGCAGCCGTCGGGTCGAAGTCCCAGCGCAGGTAGTCGAACAGCTGCAGCGGCAGTGTCGTCATGCCGATGCCCTTGAGCAGCAGGGACATGTTGAACAGGTCGAACGAGATCACGAATGCGAACAGTGCGCCCGTGATGATGCCGGGCTTGGCGAGCGGCAGCGTCACGCGCACGAAGGCCCGCCACGGCGAAGCGCCGAGGCTGCGCGCGGCCTGCTCCAGCGAGCCGTCCTGGTTGTAGAGCGACGACGCGACGTTGGTGAACACATAGGGCAGCGTGACCAGCACGTGGCCCACCAGCAGCCCGAACATCGTGCGCGTGCCGACGCCGCTCGCGTACAGGAAGAACAGCAGCGCGATCGCCGTGAGGATCTCCGGCAGCATGAGCGGCAGCATCAACAGCATGCGCAGGCCCTCGCGCAGCCGCGTGGCATGGCGCACCACGTAGAGCGCGCCGGCCACGCCGATCACGGTCGAGCACACGGTCGCGATGGCCGCCACCTGCAGCGAGGTGCCGATGGCGCGCATGAAGGCCTCGTTGGCGAACAGCGCGCCGAACCAGCGCAGCGAGATGCCCTGCGGTGGAAAGGTCAGGAACTCGCCGGCGTTGAGCGACATCAGCACGATCACCGCGATCGGCAGCAGCAGGAACACGTAGACCGCGCCGACGTACGCCAGGCCCACGGCATCGGCCACACGCGTGGCCAGGGGTTTGCGCTTCGTTCTCATTGCAGGCCCTTCATGAAGCGACCGGTGAGGCGGGCATAGACCCACACCGCCACCATGCCGCAGGCCGAGAGCACCAGCGCCTGCGCCGCGCCGGCGGGCCATTGGAAGTTGTCGATCAGGTTCTGCACCACCAGCACCGACATCGTCTTGACCTGCGCGCCGCCCAGCATCACCGGCGTCACGTAGGCGCTCAGCGTGAGCACGAACACGAGGACGGTGCCGGCCTGGATGCCGGGCCACGACATCGGAAGAACGAGCCGCCAGAACACCTTGAGCCGGGAGGCACCGAGCGATCGCGCGGCCTGCTCCAGCGTCGGGTCGATGCTCTGGATCACACCCACCAGCGGCAGGATCATGAAGGGCAGGAACACATGCACCAGCGCAATGGTCACGCCCAGGCGATTGTTCATGAGCTGCAGCCCGGTCTCGACCAGCCCGAGATCGATCAGCACGCGGTTGATCACGCCGTTGCCCGACAGCAGGATCAGCCAGCCGAAGCTGCGCACCACCACGCCCACCAGCAGCGGCGACAGCACCAGCACATACAGCAGGCTGCCCCAGCGCGAACGCGTGCGCGCCAGGTGGTAGGCCACGAGGTAGCCCAGCAGCAGGCAGATGGGCACGGTCGTCGCGCCGAGCACGAGCGTGTCGGCCAGCACGCCGAGGATGTAGCCGTCGCCGAGCGCATGGGCGTAGTTGCCGAGCGTGAAGCCCGCGCCATAGGGTGCCCCTACGGCGGTGGGCCGCAGGCTCATGGCGATGATGTTCAGGTAGGGCAGCACCAGGAACACGCCGATCAGCACCAGCGCGGGTGCGATCAGCCAGAACGCGCCGCGTCCCGGGCGCGCCTTGCGCCGGGCGCTGCTGCGCGGCGGCGCTTCGGCCGTCATCACGGCGCTCATGGCGCAGCCGCGATGATCCAGGCGTGGCCCGGGTCGAAGGCAAAGGCCGCCTGGGTGCCGACGTCCAGGCGCCGGCCCGGCGAGGTCTGCACCAGCAGGCCCTGGCCACCGGCGCACTGCACCGTGTGCTCGACCGTGCTGCCGAGGAAGTAGGCCGACTGCACGCGCCCTGCGTAAGGCCCGTCGTTGCGGAAGCGGATCGCCTCGGGGCGGATCGTCACATGCACCGGCTGCCCGGTCGCAAGGGGCTGGTCGTGGCTTGCCGGCACGCTGCCGAGCGCGGTGCTCACGCGGTAGGTGGGATACGGGCCGGGTTCGTCGGTCAGGCCTTCGACGCTGCCTTCGATGAGGTTCGAGCGGCCGATGAAGCGCGCCACTTCCACGCTGCGCGGGCGCATGTAGATCGCCTCGGGAACGTCGAACTGCAGCAGCTTGCCGCCGAGCATCACGGCCACGCGGTCGGACATCACCATGGCTTCCGACTGGTCGTGCGTCACGTAGAGCGTGGTGATGCCCACGCGCTTCTGCAGCTCGCGGATGAACACGCGCATGTCCTCGCGCAGCACCGCGTCGAGGTTCGCAAGCGGCTCGTCGAGCAGCAGCAGGCGCGGCTCGATCACCAGCGCGCGCGCCAGCGCCACGCGCTGCTGCTGGCCGCCCGAGAGCTGGCGCGGATAGCGCTCGGCCAGGGCGGTGAGCTGCACCATCGCCAGCACGTCGTCGATGCGGCGCTTGCACTCGGCCTTGCCGATGCCGCGCATCTCCAGGCCGAATGCCAGGTTGCGCCACACCGTCAGGTGCGGAAACAGCGCGTAGTTCTGGAACACCATGCCGATGTCGCGCTTCTCGGGCGGCAGGTCGGTGATGTCCTCGTCGTTCAGGCGCACGCGGCCTTCGTCCGGAAACTCGAACCCGGCCACGCAGCGCAGCGTGGTCGTCTTGCCGCAGCCGCTCGGGCCCAGCAGCGAGATGAATTCGCCTTCCTCGGTCTGGAGGTCGAGGTGCGCGATGGCCGGCGCGGGCGCGTTGTCGAAGTGCTTGCGCAGGCCGTCGAGCGACACCCGCGTGGTGCGGCGGCCCGTGGCGGCGCGCGCGTGGGCGGCCTCGCTCACTTCATCTCCCGGTTCCAGCGGTCGGTGATGGCCGCGACCTGCGGGTTCACCTTGGCCCAGTCGAACTGGAAGATCGACTTCATGCGGTCCCCGCTCACCGGCACGTCCTTGGCAAGGTCGGACGGCAGCTTCGAGCGGGTGTTGGTCGGCGAGGTGAAGAACTCCCTGGCCATCATTTCCTGCACGTCGGGGCGCAGGATGAAGTCGAGGTACTTGTAGGCCTCTTCCTTGGCCGGCGCATTCTTCAGTACGTTGAACGACTGCTCGAAGGCCAGCACGCCCTCGGTGGGCACCACCATCTCCACGGGCACGCCCTTTTTCTGCAGGGCCACGATCTCGGGGAAGTCGATCACCGCCACCGTCACGTCGCCGCGCGTGAGCATGGTCGACAGCGTGCCGCTCCAGTCGGCCTGCGTGAACGGCAGGAGCTTCTTGATCTCGGTGAAAGCGCGGTCGATCGCGTCCTGCGAGCCGCCGTAGAGCTTGGCCGTCATCAGCAGGAACAGCATCGCGGCCGTGTTGCCGATCTGGTAGAGGCCGATCTTGCCCTTGAACTCGGGGTTGCTCCACAGGTCCGACCACGACTTGGGCGGCGTCTTCACCAGGTCCTTGCGGTAGCCGATGCCGATGGTCGAGACAATGCCGCGCACCCCGTTGTCCTCGGCGTTGCGCAGGGTCGGGTACACGCTTGCGAGGTTGGGCACCTTGGCCGCGGGAATGGGCTCGAAGTAGCCTTCGGCACGCACCAGGCTCGCGATGTTCTCGTTGACCATCAGGATGCTGTAGGGCGGCTTCGCGACGCCGGCTGCGCGCAGGTTGGCCACGAAGTTCTTGCCCAGGCCCACGTCGAGCGTGGTTTCCACGCCGGCCGATTTCATGAACGTGGGCATCAGGTCGGAGCGCCAGAATTTTTCCCAGCGGCCGCCGTAGGTGTTGACGACGAGGTTCTGCGCGGCGAACGACATGCCCGGCGTCGCGAGCGCGGACATGCCGGCTGCGGCGGCCATGGCTTGCAGGCAGTCGCGGCGGGAGAGGGCTTTCATGGTGGCGTCCTGGGAAGAAAGGAAATGAAGAAGAGGCTGGTCAGGCGTTCGCCTGCTTGCGGTAGGCGTAGTTCTTGTCGAGCCTCTCGAGCAGGTACTCGCCATAGGTCACCGGTTCGTAGCGGGGCGGATGCTGCGCGTCGGTGCAGGTCGGCAGGCATTCGATCAGTGCGTCCATGCCGGGGTCGAGAAAGTAGGGCAGCGAATAGCGGTCGCCGCCCGAGCGGTTGATGACGCGGTGCGGCGTCGACACGAAGCGGTCGTTGGTCCAGCGCGCGAGCATGTCGCCGACGTTGAGCACGTAGGTGTCCGGAATCGGCGGCGCCTCGATCCAGTCGCCGCCGCGCGGGCGCACCTGCAGTCCTCCGGAGTCGTCCTGCGCCAGCAGCGTGACGATCCCGTAGTCGGTGTGGGGCGCCGAGCCCATCTGGTCGTCCTCGACCGGCGGCTGCGGGGGATAGTGCAGCGCGCGCAGGAAGGTGGTGGGGTGGTCGAAGTGATGGTCGAGCGCGGTGGCCTCCAGGCCCAGGCTCATTGCGACCAGGCGCACGATGTAGCGGCCGAGCGCGTCGACCTCGCTCACGTACTGCGTCATGGCGGGCTTGAAGCCCGGCAGCCATCCGGGCCACTGGTTCGGCCCCTGCATCGGCAGGCCGGCGAGAAGGCCCGCGTCGTCCGGCGGCAGCTCGTGCATGAGCATCAGCGACTCGCTCATGTTGGGCCGGGTGACCCTGGCCACCGAAGAGGTCACGATGGTCGAGGTGGCCATGCCCATGTAGCCGCGATGGAAGGCGTTGATCGCGAGGGAGCGCTTCTGCTCGAGGGTGGAGGCGTGGAACTCGCGCGAGGCCGCAAAGGCCGCATCGCGCGTGGCGCGCCGCACGGTGTGGCCCGCGATGTAGGCAAAGCCGATGGTGCTCAGCGCTTCGTGGAGCTGCAGGGCCGCCTTCCTGGCAGCGGGGACGCCCGGGTCGAGGTTGCCGCCGAGGTCGACAAGGGGAATGGAGTTCAGCATCGGGTGTCAGCGAGTCGGGTTGACGGAAGAACGGGGCTCGCTGCGCCATCGGCCCAGCAGCTCGCGCGAGTCCATGACCAGCCCCAGGTGCAGCGACACCATCGCAAGCGCCGCGCCTTCCAGGTGCGCATCGGTGCCGCGCACCAGGTCGCGCAGCACGATCACGCGGTAGTTGCGGTTGCTGGCGTCGAAGGCCGTGTTGAGCACGCAGCAGTCCGTGAAGCCGCCGTTGAGCACCACCGTCTCGATGCGCTGGTTGCGCAGCAGGAAGTCGAGGTCGGTCGGGTAGAAGGCCGAGAGGCGCCGCTTGCTGTCCACGCGCATGTCGCCGGGTTCCACGCGCGTGACCCATTCGGTCCACTTGGAGCCTTCGATGGCGTGCGCGTCGGCATTCGGAATCGGGCCCACGTGCAGCGGAAAGGTGCGGCGCCATGCGGACGGAATGCCGTGGACGTCGTCCACGCCGCCGGGCCGCAGCACCGACCGGATGTGCACGATGCGCACGCCCAGCGCGCGCACCGCGTCGTGGAAGCCGTCGATGGGCGCCACCACGTCGCGCGCCCGCGGGGCGGGGCAGGGGCAGTCGGGGCTGTCGTCCAGGTGGCCGCGGTGCATGTCGATGGACACGACCGCGGTGCTGGCCGGGTCCAGGTAGTCGGCGAACTGCGCCGCGTCGAGCTCGCGCTCCTCGTTGTAGACCCAGGCCTTCATCGGCGTTCTTCCCGCACATAGGGTTGGCCCAGCGCACCGGGCTCTTCGTCGGCGCCGCGCCGCGAGAGCGCGACCCACACCATCACCCCGAGCGTCACCGCATAGGGCGTCATCATCACGAAGTACTGCGGCAGCTGCACGCCGGCCGCCGCGAGCTGCGGGATCAGCGCCTCGATGCAGCCGAACAGCAGCGCGCCCACGAGCGCCTTCCACGGCGACCAGCGCGCGAAGATCACCAGCCCCACCGCGATCCAGCCGCGCCCGCCGGTCATGCCCGCGATCCACAGCTTGGTGCTGACCACCGAGATGTATGCGCCCGCCAGGCCCACCAGCGCCGAGCCCGCGAGCACCGCGGCCAGCCGCCACAGGGTGACGCGGATGCCGGCCGCATCGGCCGCCTGCGGGTTCTCGCCCACCGCGCGCAGCCGCAGCCCGGCCGAGGTGCGCGAGAGAAACCACGCCACGGCAAGGAAGATCGGCAGCGTGAGCCAGACCATCGCGTTCTGCTCGAACAGTCGCCCGGCGCCGGGCAGGAGCGACAGCGGCCACAGCGCCATCGCGCCGATGCCTCCGGTGGCATGGTTGGTCCATTCGGCGAGCGAGCCGACCAGCGCCGTGAGGCCCTGGCAGAAGAACACCAGCGCGAGCCCCGCGATCACCTGGTTCACGCGCAGCCAGATCACCATCACCGCGAACAGCAGCGACACCGCGCTGGCCGCGAGCATCGCCAGCACCAGCGACACGGCCGGCTGCCCCATGGCGATCTGCGCGCCGATGCCCGCGAGCGCGCCCACGAGCATCAGGCCTTCGGCGCCGAGCGACAGCACGCCCGCGCGCTCGCTGATGATCAGGCCCAGCGCCGCGAGCGCATAGGGCACCGCGAAATCGGGCGTGCTCGCGAGCCAGTTCAACAAGATGCCGCTGCTCATTGCACCGCCTCCGCACCCACGCGCCGCAGCCGATGGCGAATGAAGAAATCGCTGGACGCGACGCACACCACGATGATGGCCTGGATCAACTGCACCATCGAGAACGGCACCTGGTAGAACACCTGCAGGCTGCGGCCGGTGACGAACAGCGCCGCCACCAGCAGCGCCACCACGGTGGCCGCGAGCGGGTTGTTGCGCGCAAGAAAGGCAATCAGGATGCCCGAGAAGCCGTAGCCCTGGTAGAAGGCCTGCGTGAGCCGCCCTTCCTGCCCGGAGGCCACCGCCAGGCCCGCGAGCCCGGCCATCGCGCCCGACAGCAGCACGGCGCCGTAGATGGTGCGGCGCACCGGCACGCCATTGGCATGCGCCACGCGCGGATTGGCGTCGACGAAACGCAGGTAGAGCCCGGCGCGGCTCACGCCCACCAGCCACCATGCGAAGAGCGCCACCCCGGCCGCGAGCACGATGGCGCTGCTCACGCCGGCGCCCAGTTCGGGCAGCCGCTCGAAGGCGCGGAACTGCGGCGAATAGGGGAAGTTGTCCTTCGGATCCTTCCAGCTGCCATAGACCAGGTGCAGCAGGAAGTTGGCCGCCATGTAGTTGAGCATCAGCGTGGAAATGATCTCGTTCACGCCGAGCCTGATCTTCAGCCACGCCGGCCCCAGCACCCAGAGCAGCCCGCAGCCGATGGCGGCCGCGAACATCAGCGGCAGGCGCAGCGGCTCGGGCCCGATCTGCCACATCGAGATGGCCGTCGCGCCGATGGCGCCCCAGATCATCTGGCCCTCGAGCCCCAGGTTCCAGAAGCGCGCGCGAAACGCCAGCGCGCCGGCCAGGCCCACGAGGATCATGGGTGCGGCCTGGAACAGCACGGCGCGAAAGTTCTGGCCGTCGAAGAAGGTCTGCATCACGAACTCGTTGGCGAGTTCGTCCGCGGGAACACCGGCCGCCACCAGGATGGCGGCGGAAATCGCAAGGCCCGCAAGGAGCGCCGCCGCAAGGATCAGCGCCTGCCGCCGCCATCCCATGTGCTGGCGGATCTCCAGCGCGTAGCGCCGGCGCGCCAGCGGCTGGCGCCGTGCCCGTTGCGCGGCATCCGGATCGGTCTGCGCCGGCTGCGCGATGGCCGCGAGCGTGGCGTCAACCATGGTCCACCATCGCCTGTCCGATGGCCTGCCGGTCGGCGGGCTGCGCGAATTCGCCGGCGATGCGCCCGCGCGTCATCACGCCCACGCGGTCGGCCAGCTGCAGCACCTCGTCGAGGTCCTCGCTGATCAGCAGCACCGCGGCACCGCCGTCGCGCGCGGCGCGCAGGCGCGCATGCACCTCGGCGCTCGCGCGCACGTCGAGCCCGCGGCTCGGGCTGTGCGCGAGCACCAGCGAGGGCGCCTTGCCGAACTCGCGCGCGAGCACCAGCTTCTGCGCATTGCCGCCGGACAGCAGCGCGGCCTTCTGCGCCACCGAGCGCACGCCTTGCACGTCGAAGGCGCGAACCGCTTGCTGCGTGTCGTCCTGGATGCGGCCGCGCCGCAGGTGCCAGGCCGGGCCGTAGCGGCCGGTGTGCACGCGGCCGATGGCGTAGTTCTCGGCGACCGAAAGGCCACCGGCCAGCGCGAGGCCGTAGCGGTCGGCCGGAATCGCGGCAATGCCCATGTTGCGGCGCGCTGGTGCACTCATGGCCTTGAGGTCGCCGTGGCCGTTCAGGTGGATCTCGCCTTCGAGCGGTCCACCGGCATCCGGCAGGCCCATGATGGCGCCGGCCAGCTCGCCCTGTCCGTTGCCGCCGACACCGGCCAGGCCGTAGATTTCGCCCGCATGCAGTTCGAGCTCGACACCATCGAGCACGCGGCGGCCCTCGGGCGATGCCGCCGAGCGCAGGCCGCGCACAGTGAGCCGCACCGGGCCGCGCGGTGACTTCGTCGGCTGAAAACCCTGCGTCGCAATCGATTCGCCCACCGTGAGCTTCACGAGCTCGGCCACCGAGGTGGCGCCCGGCTCCAGCGTGGCCACCGTGCGGCCGCCGCGCATCACCGTCACGCGGTCGGCATAGGTCTTCACGTCGGCCATCTTGTGCGTGACCAGCACCACGGCAGAGCCGCCGCGCGCGAGGCCCTGCACCGTCTGCAAGAGGCGCGCGGCCTCCTGGTCGGTGAGCACCGCGGTGGGCTCGTCGAGAATCAGGATGCGCGCGCCCGCCAGCAGCACCTTGAGGATCTCGACGCGCTGCTGTTCCGCGATCGACAGCGCATCGACGCGCTTCGATGGATCGATCTCGAAGCCCAGCTCCGAGGCCTTGTTGCGGATGTCGCGCGAGATTTCGCGCAGGCGCTCCCCGTGGCTCTGGAACTCGGCCGGCGCCGGCGCGGTGAGCAAGATGTTCTCTGCCACCGTGAACGGCCGCACCAGCTTGAAATGCTGGTGGACCATGCCGATGCGGTGCCTGGCCGCATCGCGCGGTCCGGCAAAGCGCACCACGTTGTCGTCGACCAGCAGCTGGCCCGCCTCCGGCGCATAGAGCCCGGCCGCAATGTTCATCAGCGACGACTTGCCCGCGCCGTTCTCGCCCAGGAGCGCATGCACCTCGCCCCAGCGCGCTTCGAAGTGCGCGTCGGTCAGTGCCGCAAAGCCGTCGAAGGACTTGCGGATGCCGGTGAGCTCGAGCGCGTTGGGCATGGGCGTTGCCTTCTTTTTTTCTTGCTTACTTCTGCGTGACCACGCCCTTGACGAACCAGTCCATCTTCCAGAGGTCGGCATCCGACAGCACCGCGCCCTTGGCCACGCGCTCCTTGCCGTCGCGGTCGGCGAGCGGGCCGGCGTAGACCTGCTTGCCCTTCATGATGGCGTCGCGCTCGGCCGTGATCTGCGCGGCCTTGTCCTTGGGCACCGCGGGGCCGAAGCCCGCGATGTCGGTGCCGCCGTCCTTCATCTCGATGAAGGCGCCGTACTGGCCGGGCTTCCAGTTGCCGGCCATGATCTTCTTGAGCTCGGGCGAAAGGAAGCGGTCCCACACCCACACCGACGAGCACAGCGTGGCCTTGGGCGCGAACTGGCGCAGGTCGCGGTGGTGGCCGGTGCCATACACGCCGCGCTCCTGCGCCACGATCTGCGGCGTGGGCGAATCGACGTGCTGGCCGATCACGTCGGCGCCCTGGTCGATCAGCGCGGCCGCGGCGGCGCGTTCCTTCACCGGGTCGTTCCAGGCGCCGGTGTAGATCACGTTGACCGTGGCGTTGGGGTTCATCTTCTGCGCACCGAGCGCGAAGGCGTTGATGGTCCAGTTCACCACGCCGAAGGGGTTGGCCGCGACGAAGCCGAGCTTGCCGGTCTTCGAGGCCGCGCCCGCGGCCATGCCGCAGAGGTACTGGCTCTCGTAGGTGCGGCCGTAGAAGGATTCGAGGTTGCTGCCGTTGGTGGTGCCCGAGCCGTTGAGAAAAGCCACGCCAGGGTACTTGGCGGCCAGGTCCTTGAAGCTGTCGGAGTATCCGAAGGCGGTGCCGATCACGATGTTGGCGCCGCGCTGGATGAACTTCTCGGCCGCGGGCTTGATGGCCGATGCATCTTCGGGCACGTTCTCGACGAACTGGATCTTCTGGCCGATCTCCTTCTCGATCTTCACGCGCGCCTCGTCAAAGGCCTGCGTCCAGCCGCCGTCGTTCTTCGGGCCGAAGTAGAGCATCGCGATCTTCGGCTTGTCCTTGAGCGTGAAGCCGTCGGCCGCCAGGGCGGGCAGCGTGAACAACGCGCCGCCGGCCGCAAGCGCCGATGCAAGGCCGAAGGCGAAGCCGTGGGTGGGAGTGCGCAGCAGCATCAGCATGGGGCAACCTTTCGTGGTGAGCGTGTCGAAGAACGGGAGGAAGAAGGAGAGGGCGCGCCGCGCGCGTCACATCATGAAGTTGATGCGGAACACATTGCCCTCGGGGTCGAGCAGCACCGACTGGTACCAGTTGTAGTAGGTGACGTAGGGCGGCTTCACCAGCGTGGCGCCGGCCTCGAGTGCAATGGGCACCATGCGGTCCACGTCGTCCTTGCTGTCGACGTCGATGTTCAGCAGAAACTTCACGCCGCGCGTGTCGGAAAATTCGGCCAGGTGCAGCAGCTCATAGGCCTCGAGCGCGTTGAAGCCGAGGCTCGACTTGCCGGTGTCGAGTCCGCGAAAGATCGGCGAGCGGATGGCCTCGATCTCCGGGAAGCCGAACACGCGCTGGTAGAAGCCGCTGAGTGCGACCACGTCTTTTGCGAAGACGTTGACGTAGGAGAGATGGGGCATGTCAGTTTTTCTTGGCGCTGTTGTTCAGGGCGCTGTTGTTCGGGGCGCTGTTGTTCGGGGCGCGTGCACAGGCCACCGGGTACTCCCCTCCGCGAATGTCCCCCGGCCTGCGGCCTCCTCCTTTATTTCGCTGCGGGGAGCACCCGATGCCCTGTGCACGATGGGCGCAGTATTTGTGCCGGCCGATCAACGACCGCTCTGAACAACGCTCCCGTCGATGGGGTGCCTTGCGCAGCGAAATAAAGGGGGAGGTCGCAGGCCGGAGGACATTCGCGGAGCAAGGTACCCCGTCGGCGGGAGCGCGCCCTGAACAACAAGGATGGCGGGATTTCATTTAGACCGCGACCTTGGTCCCACCAAAGGTCGTCTGCTTGACGAACTTGGAGGTCAGGTGGTCGCCCGAAGAAATGGGTGCGTACTTCGGCTGCTCGCCCGGTGCCAGGCAACTCGGCAGGCACTCGACCATCGCGTCGTAGTTGGGCTGGTGAAAGAACACCAGCGACTGGCGGCGGTTGGTGCTGGCCACCTCGAACGGCGGGTTGACCACGCGGTGCAGCGTCGACACCCACTGGTCGTTGGTCCACTGCATCATCAGGTCGGCAATGTTGACCACCAGGCCGCCTTCCACCTGCGGCACGTCGACCCACTGGCCCGCCTTGTTGAACACCTGCAGGCCCTTGTCGTCGGGCAGCACGATCGTGAGGCTGCCGTAGTCGCTGTGCGCGCCTGCGCGCAGCTGGCCCGGCAGAGGCGCTTCGCGCTGCGGCGGGTAGCTCAGCACGCGGAACATGCTGATGTGCCTGTCGATCTTGTCGTCGAAGAAAGGCTCGGGCAGCGCAAGGCCGAGCGCGAAGATGCGCATCAGCGAGCGCGAGAGATCGCTCATGGCCTCGAAGTAGCTCTCATACGCCTCGCGGAAACCGTCGATCGGCGGCCAGCTGTTGGGCTCGAAGTGCGGGCCGGCAGCAGGGCCGCGGTGGTAGTCGTCGTCGGGCACGTTGAAGGGGCCGACGGAAAACGATTCTTTCAAATCGCCGGGCGCGGCCTCTTCCAGGCTGTACGAAAGCCCTTCTTCGCCGACCGCGCTGTAGCCGCGCACCGCGTCCTCGCGTGGACGGTCGACCTTGCGCTTCTCGGCCAGCGGCATGTCGAAGAAGCGGCGCGAAAGCTGCGACACGCGCGCGATCAGCTCGGCCGGAATGCCGTGGTTGGTGATGACCAGAAAGCCGATGCTGCGGCAGGCTTCGTCGACCTTGGCCGCAACCTCCGCCTTGCCTTCGGCCGTGCCGGCGAAGTAGGGCGCGAGATCGATGATGGGTACGGACAGCAGTGTGGTCATGTGTCGGTCCTCGTGCTTGGCATGCCTTTCGCCATGCAACGTCTGTGCCAGTTGGACCAAATGGACAAAACGCGTTGGCCGCGTCAGCATGGTGCGTGTCGGCGGCGCGCGAAGGCCGCGCTGGCGCAACGCGATGCATCGCGGCCTTACAGTGGTGCGCGTTGAAAGAAGAACCAGCAAGCAATCGATGAAGCGAGGGAAGATGCCGAAGACCAAGGCGCTGGCCGCAGCCAGCAGCACGAAGAAGATCCCGGCCAAAAAAAGCCCGGTGAAGATCCCGGTCACCCTTCCGGTGAAGGGCCCGGCGCGCCAGCGCGCGAAGCCCGCCGTGCGCAGCGCATCCGCGGTGAGCCGCAGGCTGCGCCAGATCGAGGACAAGCGCAGCGCCATCCTGGGCGCCGCGCTGGGTTTGTTCTCGCGCTTCGGCTTGCATGGCACGTCCATCGACCAGGTGGCGGCGCGCGCCGATGTGTCCAAGAGCAACCTGCTCTACTACTTTGCGAACAAGGAGGAGCTGTACGTCAACGTGCTGCGCGACCTGCTCGCGCTGTGGCTCGAGCCGCTGCGCGGCTTCAGCGCCGAGCAGGACCCGGGCGAAGCCATCGGCGGCTACATCCGCCGCAAGCTCGTGGTGTCGCGCGACCGGCCCGATGCATCGCGCCTGTTCTGCCTCGAGATGATCCAGGGCGCGCCGCTCCTGCGCGACGAACTCGACCGCGAGCTGCGCACGCTGGTGGAGCGCAAGTCGGAGGTCATCCGTTCATGGATCGCAGCCGGCAAGCTCGCACCGGTCGATCCGCACCACCTGATCTTCACGCTCTGGGCCGTCACGCAGCACTATGCGGATTTCGGCGTGCAGGTGCAGGCGCTGACGGGGCATACGCTGGAGGATCCGGCGTTCTTCGAGCAGACGGTGGAGAACGTGCAGCGGATCGTGCTGCAGGGCATTGCGCCGCGGTAGGGGGATTTACTCCCTCTCCCTCCGGGAGAGGGAAAAAGAAAAAATCAATGCGGCGGCGCCGCGATCTCGTGATACCGCCGATCGAAATAAATCAAGCTCTGCGCCGCCCCCCCAATCGCAATCGCCAGCGCCTCGCAAAACAGCACGTCATGCGTCCCCGCGCTCGTGGCCTGCACCACGCGGCAGTCGAACGAGGCCGCGGCATCTTCGAGCACCGGCGAGCCCGTGGCCTTGCGGCTCCATCGGCCTGCGGCAAAGCGCTCGTCCATCGGCGTCTTGCCACCGAACAGGCCCGAGAGCGCCTGGTGCCCCGCGGCCAGCACGTTCACGCACAGCACGCCGTTGGCCGTGAACGCGGGGTACACCGAGGCCGAGCGGTTCAGGCACACCAGCAGCATCGGCGGCTCGTCGGTCACGCTGCACACGGCCGAGGCTGTGAAGCCGGCGCGGCCCGCGGGGCCATCGGTGGTGATGATGTTGACCGCCGCGCCCAGCCGCGCCATGGCGTTGCGGTAGTCCGCCTTGGGCAGCGCGGGCGGCGCACCGCTCGGCATGACGTGGTTGGAGGCCATTGCGTTGGGCAGCATGAGAAAGAATCTCCGTGAAGACGGGCTTCAGGCGAGGACGCAGGCTTCGTCGAAGGCGAGCCGCGGCAGGCGGCCGAACACCTTGGCCGGATCGCCATGGCCGAGGTTGATCAGGAAGTTGGCGCTCCAGTCGGTGCCCTCGAAGAACGCGGCGTCGACCTTCGCCTTGTCGAAGCCCGACATCGGCCCGGCGTCGAGCCCCACCGCGCGCGCGGCCAGCAGCAGGTAGGCCGCCTGCAGGCTCGCGTTGCGAAAGGCGGTTTCGTGCGCGGCCTCGGGGCTGCCGGTGAACCAGCTGCGCGCATCGGCATGCGGAAACAGCGTGGGCAGCTTGTCGTAGAACTTGCGGTCCCACGCGGCAATCACCGTGACGGGGGCCGTCATGGTCTTGTCGAGGTTGCCCTTGGAAAGCGCGGGCGCGAGGCGCTGCTTGCCTTCGGGCGTGCGAACGAACACGAAGCGCGCGGGCGAGCAGTTGGCCGAGGTCGGGCCCATGCAGGCCAGCGCGTAGACCTGGTGGATCTGCGCGTCGGTCACGGGCTCGTCGGTCCAGCCGTTGTGGCTGCGCGCCTCGGTAAAAAGAAGGGCCAGTGCGGCGTCGTCGAGAGCAGGTTTCATCATGGTCATGCGGGAACGCCGGGTGCACTGACCCGGGCGAGAAAGTCGAGCAGGCTGCGGTTGAAGGCGGCGGCCTCGGTCACGCTGTGCGCGTGGCCGCCGTGGGGCAAGAAGTGGAGCGTCACGTCCTTGAGGCCATCGGCCAGGCGCTGCGAGCAGGTCCAAGGCACCAGCGCATCGTCCATGGCGGCGGCCACCAAGGTGGGCGCGGTGATGGCGCCAAGGCGTGCATCGATGTCGAAGGCGCGCAGCGCACCGATGCGCGCGCGCATGTTCGCTTCTCCGGGGAAATGCGCAAACGCATGGTCGACCTCGTCGGCCACGCGCTGCGCATGTTCCGCGCACCAGGCCGCGGGGTACAGGAAGATCGGCTGCGCTTCCACGTACGCGCGCGGGCCGCAGGCGTCGAGCAGCGCGAGCCGCGCATCGAAGCAGCGCGCCGAATGCGCGTTGGGCTTCGACCACGCATTGACCAGCACCAGGCTGGCCACGCGCGAAGGTTCGTCGAGTGCCAGCTGCAGGCCCACGAGTCCGCCCAGCGCATGGCCCACCAGGTGGCAGCGCGGCGTGGCCGTGGCGTCGAGAATCTGCACCACGTCGCGCGCCATGTCGGCAATGGCGTAGCCCGCATCCAGCGCGGCGGGGCTGCGGCCCGTGCCGCGCTGGTCGTACGCAATCACGCGGTGGCCCGCTTCGACCAGCGCGCCAAGCTGCGGTTGCCAGAAGGCAGCCGAACCGCCCAGGCCCGACGACAGCAGCACCGCCTCGCCATCGGCCGGCCCATGCACTTCGTAGTGCAGCGGCATGCTCAGGCCTTGTTGCCGACGTGGGCGATCGACGCAATCTCGACCAGCGCATCGGGCTTCACCAGGCCGCACTGGATGCAGTAGCGCGCGGGCTTGGTGCCCGGAAAGAACTCGGCGTACACCGCGTTGACCTTGGCGTAGTCGGCCCAGTCCTTGATCATGATCATGTTGAAGGTCACGTCGTCCATGGTGCCGCCGGCCGTTGCGATCACGTTCTGGATCGTCTCGAGCACGTGGCGCGTCTGCGCGGAGGCGTCGCCCACGTGGACCACGTTGTTGTCCTTGTCGAAGGGCAGCGTGCCCGACACGTAGACGATGCCGTCGGCCATGGTGCCGGGCACGAAGGGAGCGATCGGCGTGGTGGTTCCGGCCGGGATGATGGCTTGCTTGGGCATGGGAGTTCCTTGCTGTGGGTTGAACGATGGAAATCAGGCCGTGGCCGGCGCGAAGCTGCGCACGAAGTCGTCGACCGTGGAGACCCAGCCGAAGAAGGTCTCGACGTTGTAGACCGAGGCCTTCTGGATGGCCGCGCCGCCAAGCTCGTGCGTCGCGTCTTCCAGCATCACGGCGAAGTATTCGAGGTGGAAGGCATCGCGCAGGGTCGACTCCACGCACACGTTGGTCGCGATGCCGGTGAACACCAGGTGGCGGATGCCGCGCGCGCGCAGCGTGCTGTCGAGCGTGCTGTTGAAGAAGCCGCTGTAGCGCGTCTTGGGCACCACGATGTCGCCGGGCTGCGGCTTCATCTCGGCAATGAGCTCGTAGTCCCAGCCGCCCTTGGCGAGGAACTTGCCCGCGAGCTCGGGCCTGGCGCGCATGGTCTTGAGCGCGTTCGACTTGTGCCAGTTGGGCGAGCCCGGCCCGCCGGCCTCGACGTAGGCGGCGTCCCAGCCGTTCTGCAAAAACACCACCAGCATGCCGGCCGCGCGCGCCGCCGCAATGGTGCGCGCGATGTTGGCAATGGTGCCCTGCGCGCCGGAAATGTCGAAGCCGGCCGAATCGACATAGCCGCCGATCGATGCATAGGCGTTCTGCATGTCGACCACGATCAGCGCCGAGTCGCTGGCATGCAGCGCAAGCGGTTCGGGCCGCGCGGGCAGCACCTGCGGCGCCGGTGCGCCGGGCGGGCGAGGCGCGCCGACGGGGGTGTTCGATGTGAGGGTGGTGTTGCGTGCGGGAGTGCTCACGTGGCGCTCCTGCTCAGGCCGCAAGGCGTTGTTCGGCTTCGGCCTGCGAGGGCACGGGGCTCTGCACATGCGCGCGGCTCTTCATGAGCGGCTGGATGCGTTCGCCGAAGGCCGCGACGCCCTGCACGAAGTCGTCGAAGGTCAGCAGCACGCCCTCGGTGCCCGGCACCTCGGCCATCTCGTCGAGCAGGCGTGCGACCGTGGCGTAGGAGCCGACCAGCGTGCCCATGTTGATGTTCACGGCCGAGGTCGGGTCGGCCATCTGGCGCACGTTGGTGTCGGCGCCCGACTTGGTGTCGGCCGCGCCCTGCTGGCCCAGCCAGGCGATGGCCTCGTGGTCGGCGCCGGCCTTGTAGTGCTCCCACTTGGCGCGCGCGGCCTCGTCGGTTTCGTCGGCAATCACCATCATCAGCACGTAGGTGGTGACGTGGCGGCCGGTCTTGCGCGTGGCCTCGATGAGCTTCTCGGCCGCGGGCGCAAAGGCCTTGGGCGTGTTCACGCCCTTGCCGAAGCAGAAGTTGTAGTCGGCGTACCTGGCCGAGAAGTCCATGCCCGCATCGCTCTGGCCCGCGCAGATCACCTTCATGTCGGCCTGCGGTTGCGGGCTCAGGCGGCAGTCGTCCATCTGGAAGTGGTCGCCCTTGAAGTCGGACTGGCCCTTGCCCCAGAGCTCGCGCAGCACCTGGATGTATTCCGACAGGTACTGGTAGCGCGTGCCGAAGAACTGGTCGCCGGGCCACATGCCCATTTGCGAATACTCGGGCCGCTGCCAGCCGGTGACGAGGTTCAGGCCGAAGCGGCCACCGGAGATCGAATCGATGGTCGACGCCATGCGCGCGACGATGGCCGGCGGCATCACCAGCGAGGCGGCGGTGGCAAAGAGCTTGATCTTCGTGGTCACCGCCGCGAGCCCGGCCATCAGCGTGAACGACTCGAGGTTGTGGTCCCAGAACTCGGTCTTGCCGCCGAAGCCGCGCAACTTGATCATCGAAAGCACAAAGTCCACGCCGTAGCGTTCGGCCGCCAGCGTGATCTCCTTGTTGAGCTCGAAACTGGGCTTGTACTGCGGCGCGTTCTCCGAGAGCAGCCAGCCGTTGTTGCCGATGGGAATGAAGATGCCGACGTTCATGCAAAAAGCTCCTGTTGCGGGGTCGCCAAGCCCTATGCATGGCCCGTGCCAATTGGAAAAGCCGTTTGGAATCAACGGCTTGAGTGCTTTTGGATGCAATGTTTTGACCATTTGGTCCAAAGTGGAGCGGACGAACCGCCCGCGCTGCGGCAACGCGGTGCGCCGCAAGGCCAAAGCGGTGCAGCCCCCGCGTCATGGATCGCGCGGCAAAATCACGCCATGCCCAAGACCCCACTCCGCGCCGCCGCGGCCATCGGCGGCACTGCCGACGACATCGAAGCCGCCTTCTACGAGGCGCTGCAGCGCGGCGACATCGATGCCCTGATGGCGTGCTGGGCCGACGAGGACGAGGTGTTCTGCGTGCATCCCGGCGGCCCGCGGCTGGTGGGCACCACCGCCATCCGCGCGGCCTTCGAGCAGATGTTCGGCAACGGCGCCATCCACGCCACGCCGGCGCGCGTGCGCAAGATCGAATCATTGGCAAGCGCGGTGCACAACGTACTCGAGCGCATCGAGGTGCTCACCGCCGAAGGCCCCAAGCATGCCTTCGTGCTGGCCACCAACGTCTATCACAAGACCGTCGAAGGGTGGCGCCTGGTGGCGCACCACGCGAGCCCCGGCAGCGCGCGCGAGCCCAGCGACCTGAACGAGCTGCCCCAGACCCTGCACTGAAGCGATGCGATGCCTGCCGACGCCTCACCTTCATCCACCTTGCATGCGGCCATGGGCTACATGGCGCCGCGCTGGCTGCCCGGCGGCAACCTGCAGACCATCTGGCCGGCGCTCTATGCCCGCCGCTTCGAGGGGCCCGCGCCCGCCTACCGCCGAGAGCGCTGGACCGCGCCCGACGGCGACTTCATCGACGTCGACTTCGTCGATGCGGCCTTGCCCGGCCCGCAGCCGCTGCTGGTGCTGTTCCATGGGCTGGAGGGATCGTCGCGCAGCCACTATGCGGAAGCCTTCGCGGCCTTTGCCGCCGCGCAGGGCATGGCCTTTGCCGTGCCGCATTTCCGCGGCTGCAGCGGCGAGCTCAACCTGGCGCCGCGCGCCTACCATTCGGGCGACTACGAAGAGATCGGCTGGATCCTGCAGCGCATGCGCGAGCAGCACGCGCAGCGCGGCGGCGGTCCGGTGCTGGCCGCGGGCGTCTCGCTCGGCGGCAATGCGCTGCTGCGCTGGGCCTGCGAGGCCGGCGGCACGGCCCGCGAGTCGGTCAGCGCGGTGGCCTCGGTGTCCGCGCCGCTCGACTTGGCGGCCGGCGGCGCGGCCATTGGCCGCGGCTTCAACCGGCTGGTCTACACGCGCATGTTCCTCGCGACCATGAAGCCCAAGGCACTGGCCAAGCTGGCGCAGTTTCCCGGCCTGTTCGACCGCGAGCGGCTGCTCGCGGCGCAGGATCTCTACGCCTTCGACGACGTGTTCACCGCACCGCTGCACGGCTTTCGCAACACCGACGACTACTGGGCCCGGGGCTCGTCCAAGCCGCACCTGAGCGCGATCCGCGTGCCCACGCTGGTGGTGAATGCGCTCAACGATCCGTTCATTCCGGCATGGAGCCTGCCCGGCCCCGGCGAGGTCGGCCCGCACGTCACGCTGTGGCAGCCCGCGCATGGCGGCCACGTGGGTTTTCCGCTCGGGCTGCCGCCCGGCCATGTGCGCGACATGCCCGAGCGCGTGGGCGGCTGGCTGGCCGGGTTTGCACCATCCACTGCGCCGCAGGCGCGCGCAAAATAGCTCCATGGACGACATCGTCAAACAGGCGCTCGCCAAGTGGCCCAACGTGCCGCACTGCTACGGCTGGCTCGGCCTGGACGCGCGCGGCAACTGGTACATGCGCGACGACCGCACCCAGGCCGAAGGCGCCTTTCCGCTGGCCAAGGGCTCGATGCTGCGGCACGAGAAGCTGATCGACTTCATCCAGCGCAACTACGACCACGACGACGAGGGCCAGTGGTTCTTCCAGAACGGACCGCAGCGCGTGTACGTCGAACTGGAGGCCGCGCCCTTCGTCTGGCGCATTGCCGACGGCGCAGGCTTTGCCGTCACGGCCCACACCGGGCAGGCGCCGGGCGCCATCTCGGCCTGCCTGCTCGACGAGCACGGCCGCCTCTTCCTGGCGGCGCCCCTCGGGCTCGGGCTGGTCCATACGCAGGACGTGGGCCTTGCCGCCGACGCGGTGGAGCAGGGCTTGTGGACGCCCGAGCCGGTGCACGCGGCCGATCTGCCGCAGCGCTTCGGCCATGTACTGAGCCCTTCGGCGCGCCGGCTCGTCGTGCTATCAAAAGAGTAGCTGCAGCTTGCAGCGGACATGAAAAAGCCGGCTCGAAGCCGGCTTTCTCTTTGGGGCGTGGACCCGTTTACTTGGCTGCAGGCGCCGAAGCCGCGCCATCGGCAGGAGCCGCTGCCGCCGCGGGACGCTCGGGCACCGGGAACTTGGCGCCGCCGGCATTGGCCATGTAGACCACGGCACGGCCGATTTCGAGGTCTTCGAAGTCGCCGCCGCCCTGGGCCGGCATGGCGCCCTTGCCATGCAGCGCATGGTCGAGCAGCGTTTCGTAGCCCTGGCCGATGCGCGGGCCCCAGGCTGCGGCGTCGTTCAGGTGCGGAGCGCCGGGAATGCCGGGCGGCGCGTGGCAGGCTGCGCACTGCGCCTTGAAGACGGCATCGCCGGCTGCGAGCGGACGGTTGGCATCACGGATCTCGATGGCGCCGACCTTCTTGAGCCGTTCGGCCACTTCGCGGTCGCGCGTGTCCTGCGACACGCCGTACAGCGACATGCTGTCGCCCTCGGCCGTGCCCGCGGGCTTGTTGCCCGAAACCACATAGGCCACGAGGCCCACGATGATCAGGATGGGTGCTACGAAGGAGAAAAATACCGCGAGCAGCAGTTGCTTCGGGTTCTTGATCGGGCCGGTGTGGGCTTCTTCTTTGGCCTGGTATTGCGGGTCTGCGCTCATTGGCGTCCTCAATTAACGGGGGCTCGTCGGGGGGCTTTTTCGAATCAACCGGCGATTATAGAGAGGCCCTCCGCCCAAAGGACGGAAGGCCGCTCCGAGTCCGTCGCGCGAAAGCCTCAGCCCTTGCTGCCGGGCGTGGCCCAGCCGCCACCGAGCGTCTTGTAGAGCGTGACCTGGTTCTGCAGCTGCAGCAGGCGCGTGGTGACCGCCGATTGCTGCGCCGTGTACAGCGAGCGCTGCGCATCGAGCAGGTCGAGCGCGCTCGCAATGCCGTTGCGGTAGCGCATGTCCGAGAGCCTGAAGCGCACCGACTCCGCATCGGCCTGCGCGCGCTGCGCTCGCACCTGCTCGCCCAGCGTGGCGCGGCCGGCCAGGGCATCGGCCACTTCGCGGAACGCGGTCTGGATCGACTTCTCGTACTGCGCCACGGCAATCTCGCGCCCGGCCTTGGCCGAGTCGAGCGTGGCCCGGTTGCGGCCCGCATCGAAGATCGGCAGCGTGACCGACGGCGCGAACGACCAGGCCTTGGAGCCGCTGTCGAACAGGCCCGAGAACTCGCTGCTCGCGGTGCCCAGCGTGGTGGTGAGCGACACGCGCGGGAAGAAATTGGCGCGCGCCGCGCCGATGTTGGCGTTGGCCGCAATCAGCTGCTGCTCGGCGGCGCGGATGTCGGGCCGCTCGGCCAGCAGGTCGGAGGGCAGGCCCGCCGGCACGTCGGGCATCGGCTTGACGCTGTCCAGCCCCTTGATGCCGCCCGCGGTGGCGTCGGCCGGCACCGGCGCGCCCAGCAGCAGGGCGAGCGCGTTCTCGTCCTGCATGCGCGTGCGCTGCTGCTGCGCATACGAGGCGCGCGCGGTTTCGGCCAGCGAGTTCGCGGCCTGGAAGTCGAGCTCGGACGACACGCCGTTGTCGAAGCGCATCTTGGTCAGCCGCACCGACTCTTCGCGCGTGACCAGCGTCTGGCGCGTGAGCTCGAGCAGTTCGTCGTCGGCAATCAGCGTGAGCCAGCCGGTGGCCACCGCCGCGATCAGGCTCACCTGCGCGGCCTTGCGCGATTCCTCGGTGGCCAGGTATTGCGCCAGCGCCTGGTCCTTCAGCGCGCGGATGCGGCCGAAGAAGTCGATCTCCCAGGCCGTGACGCCCAGGTTCACGCTGTACTGCGACGACACGCTGCCCACGCTGCTGTCGAAGGCCTGGTAGGGGTTGGGGCTCGAGCGCGACCCGCTGCCGGTGAGGCCCAGCGCCGGAAACAGCGCCGAGCGCTCGATCTGGAACTGCGCGCGCGCCTGCTCGATGTTGAGCACCGACACGCGCAGGTCGCGGTTGTTTTCCAGCGCGGTGCGGATCAGCCCGTTCAGCCGCGGGTCGGTGAAGAAGCTTTCCCACGACACGGCCGCCGCGGCCTGGCCGGCCGGCTGGGCCGGGTCGCCCGGGTAGGTGGTGGGCACCGGCGCCGCCGGGCGTTCGTAGGTCGGAATCAGCGAGCAGCCGGCCAGCAGCATTGCCGCGGCCAAGGCTGTGGGAATCAGTTTCTTAGTCATGTGCTTTTTCCTCCGTGATGCCGGCTGCTTCCGCGTGCCGCTTGTCGGCTTCATGCTGGCGCGCACTGCCCTTGAACAGGCCGCGCACCACCACGAAGAACACCGGCACGAAGATCACGGCCAGCGCCGTACCCGTCACCATGCCGCCGAGCACACCCGTGCCAATGGCGCGCTGGCTGGCCGAGCCGGCGCCCGAGGCGATCACCAGCGGCACCACGCCCAGGCCGAAGGCCAGCGAGGTCATGATGATCGGGCGGAACCGCAGGTGGGCCGCGGCCAGCGCCGATTCGACGATGCCCTTGCCCTGCGCCTGCAGGTCCTTCGCAAACTCGATGATCAGGATCGCGTTCTTCGCCGAGAGGCCGATGATGGTGATCAGCCCCACCTGGAAGTACACGTCGTTCGAGTAGGCGCGCAGCATGGTCGCCAGCAGCACCCCCAGCACGCCCAGCGGCACCACCAGGATCACCGACAGCGGAATCGACCAGCTCTCGTACAGCGCGGCCAGGCACAGGAACACCGCCAGAATCGCAAAGCCGTACAGCACGATGGCCTGCGAGCCCGCGAGCTTTTCTTCGCGCGACTGGCCCGTCCACTCAAAGCCGAAGCCCTGCGGCAGCTGGCTCGCGAGCTTTTCCATCTCGGCCATGGCGGCGCCCGTGCTGTAGCCCGCGGCGGCGTCGCCGCTGATGCGGATGGCCGGGTAGCCGTTGTAGCGCACCGTCTGCGTCGCGCCCTTGACCCACTTGGTGGTCGCAAACGCCGACAGCGGCACCGGCTGGCCCTGCGTGTTGCTGGCGTTCAGGCGCAGCAGGTCGTCGGGCTGCATGCGCGCCGGCGCATCGGCCTGCACCACCACGCGCTGCAGGCGGCCGCGGTTCGGAAAGTCGTTGATGTAGCTCGAACCCAGGCCCGTCGACAGCGTGGCATTGATCGCGTCGAAGGTCACGCCCAGGGCGCTGGCCTTGTCGCGGTCGATGTCGATCTGCAGCTGCGGCGCGTCTTCCAGGCCGTCGGGGCGAACCTGCGACAGGACCTTGCTCTGCCCGGCCATACCCAGCAGTTGGTTGCGCGCGTTGATCAGCGCCTCGTGGCCCGCGCCCGAACGGTCCTGCAGCCGGAAGCTGAAGCCGCTCGCATTGCCCAGTTCAGGAATGGGCGGCGGGCTCAGCGGGTAGATGAACGCGTCGCGAATGCCCGAGAGCGCACCGAAGGCGCGGCCCGCCAGCGCGCTGGCCGAATGGGCCGGGTCCTTTCGCTCTTCCCAGTCCTTCAGCGTCACGAAGGCAAGGCCCGCGTTCTGCCCCTGGCCCGAGAAGCTGAAGCCCATCACGCCCACCATGCTCTGCACCTCGGGCTGCTTCAGGATGAAGCCCTCGACCTGCTGCATGACCGACAGCGCACGCTCCTGCGTGGCACCCGGGGGCAGCTGCACGTTCACGATGATGTTGCCCTGGTCTTCCGCCGGCAGGAACGAGCTTGGCAGGTGCGTGTAGGTGTACACCACCGCGCCGATGATCGCCACGTAGATGATCAGGTAGCGCGCGGCGCGGCGCAGGATGCGCGCGACCAGGCTTTCATAGCCCTTGGCCGTGCGCGTGAAGCCGCGGTTGAACCAGCCGAAGAAGCCGGTCTTCTCGTGGTGGTGGCCGGCTTCCACCGGCTTGAGCAGCGTGGCGCACAGCGCGGGCGTGAGCGACAGCGCCATGAAGGCCGAGAAGGCAATCGACGTCACCATCACCGCCGAGAACTGGCGGTAGATGTTGCCCGTGGAGCCCGCAAAGAACGCCAGCGGCACGAACACCGAGATCAGCACCACGGTCACACCGATGATGGCGCCCGAGATTTGCTTCATGGCCTTGCGCGTGGCTTCGAGCGGCGACAGCCCCTCTTCGCTCATGATGCGCTCGACGTTCTCCACCACCACAATGGCGTCGTCCACCACGATGCCGATCACCAGCACCATGCCGAACATGGTCAGCACGTTGATCGAGAAGCCCAGGCCGAGCAGCGCCGCAAACGTACCCAGCAATGCAATGGGCACCACGATGGTCGGGATGATCGTGTAGCGCCAGTTCTGCAGGAACAGGAACATCACCACGAACACCAGCGCCACGGCTTCCAGCAGCGTCTTGACCACTTCGGTGATCGAGATCTGCACGAAGCGCGAGCTGTCGTACGGAATGTCCCACTTCACGCCCTGCGGGAAGAAGCGCTGCAGTTCCGCCATCTTGGCGCGGATCGCCTTGGCCGACTCCAGCGCGTTGCCGTTGGGCGTGGGCTGCACGCCAATACCCACCGCCGGCACGCCGTTCAGGCGCGCCGAGGTGGCATACGACTGGCCGCCCAGCTCCACCCGCGCCACGTCCTTCAGCCGCACGGTCGAGCCGTCGGTGTTGGCGCGCAGCACGATGTTCTGGAACTGCTCCACGTTGGCCAGCTGGCCGTCCACCACCACCGTGGCCGCAATGGCCTGGCCGGGAATGTTGGGCAGGTCGCCCAGCGTGCCCGAGGACACCTGCGCGTTCTGCGCGCGGATCGCGTTGTTCACATCCGTGGCCGACAGGTTGAAGCCCTGCAGCTTGGCCGGATCGATCCAGATGCGCATCGCGTTTTCGGAGCCGAACAGCTGGGCCTGGCCCACGCCGACCACGCGCTGCAGTTCCGGCACCACGTTGCGCGCGGCATAGTCGCCGAGCGCCACCGGGTCGAACTGCGGGTTGTCCGAAGACAGCATCACGAACATCAGGAAGTTGTTGCGCGACTTGTCCACGCGCACACCCTGCTGCGTTACGGCCGCCGGCAGGCGCGGCGTGGCGCGAGAGAGCCGGTTCTGCACGTCCACCTGCGCGAGGTCGTCGTTGGTGCCGGCCTCGAAGCTGATGGTGATGGTGCCCGTGCCGTCGGCCTGGGCCACCGATTCCATGTAGATCAGGCCCGGCGAGCCGTTCATCTCGCGCTCGATCACGGACAGCACGCTGTCCTCCAGCGTCTGGGCCGAGGCGCCCGGGTAGGCAACGTTGATCACGATGGCCGGCGGAGCCACCGGCGGGTACTGCGAGATCGGCAGCTGGGTAATGGCGACACTGCCCCCCACCAGGATGAACAGCGCAATCACCCAGGCGAAGATCGGTCGGTCGATAAAGAATTTGGCCATGCGGGCGCGCTCCTGATTACTTCTTCTCGGCCGGTGCGGCCGCGGGGGCGGCACCAGGAGCGGGTGCCGCGGGCGCCGGAGCCGCACTCGGGTCCGGCTTCTTCCATGGCACCGCCTTCACGGGCGTGCCGGGCGGCATCATCTGCAGCTTCTGGAAGCCGTCGACCATCACCTGCTCGCCGGCCTTCAGGCCATCGAGCACCACCCACTGGTTGTCCTTGGCGGCGCTGATCTTCACCGTGCGCTGGCTGATCTTGCCGTCGGCGCTCACCACCGACACCGTGTCGCCCTGCTGCGTGCGCGTGACCGCCTGCTGCGGCACCGTGATCGCGTTGGTGGCCTGCGCCTGCTCCAGCCGCACGCGCACGTACAGGCCGGGCAGCAGCTCGCCCTTCGGGTTGGGCACCTCGGCGCGCAGCGTGACCTGGCCGGTGGTCGAATCCACCGTCAGGTCGGAGAACAGCAGCTTGCCGGGCAGCGCGTAGTCGGTGCCGTCTTCCAGCACCACGTTCACGCTGGCCGCCTCTTCGCCGTTGGCGCGCTTGTACTGGCCGGCAGCCAGTGCGCGGCGCAGCTTCAGCACGTCGGACGCCGACTGCGTGAAGTTCACGTACATCGGGTTGATCTGCTGCACCACGGCCAGCTCGGTGGCGTCGCCCTGGCCCACCAGTGCGCCTTCGGTCACCAGCGCGCGGCCGATGCGGCCCGCGATGGGCGAGGTCACGTTGGCATAGCCCAGGTTGATCTTGGCCGTCTGCACCGCGGCGCGGCCCGCGGCCACGTCGGCCTCGGCCGTCTTCTGCGAGGCCACGGCCGTCGCGTATTCCTGCTTGCTCACCGCGTTGGCCTCGACCAGCGGCTTGTAGCGGTCGGCCAATGCCTTGGCCTGCACCGCATTGGCTTCGGCGCGTGCCAGCGTGGCCTGCGCGTTTTGCGCGGCGGCCACCAGCGGTGCCGGGTCGATGCGGAACAGCAGCTGGCCGGCCTTCACGTCGCTGCCTTCGCGGAACTCGCGCTTCAGCAGGATGCCCGAGGCGCGGGCGCGAACCTGCGCCACGCGCGAGGCTTCGAGCCGGCCCGGCAGTTCGGTCACCAGGCCCACGTCGGTAGGCGCGGCAACCACCACCCCCACCTCGGGGGCCGGCGGGGCACCGCCGCCGCCCGCGCCACCCGGGCCGGCTGGCGCATCGCCCTTGGAACAGGCCGCGAGCACCAACACCACAGCAGCGGCCACGATCGCGAGGCGCGGCGAGAACGACGATTGACGCGAAACATGCAGGAGAGGCATGCGAATCCTTTGAAGCAAAGACGGGAGATGGCGCGTTCGCGAAGCGAACACAGAAAGCCAGCATAAACAGCCGGGCCATCGGGGAAGCCCGCTAGTTTACATACATTCATGGATGTATAGTGACAGTGTCGAATGGCCCTACGCCTGGGAAAGGGCTTGGGCTTTACAAATTGGGAGACTTGGTGGCACGTCGTACGAAGGAAGAGGCACTGGCCACGCGGAATCGCTTGCTCGATGCCGCGGAGCTGCTGTTTCAGGCGCAAGGCGTCTCGCAGACCTCGCTGCAGCAGATTGCGCAGCAGGCCGGGGCCACGCGCGGCGCCATTTATTGGCACTTCAAGGACAAGGCCGCCCTCTTCAACGCGATGATGGAGCGCGTCATCCTCCCGCTGGAGGCCGGCCCCCGCGCCGCCGCCGCAGCCGCGGGCCCCGACGACGACCCGCTGGCCGAAATAGAAGAGGGCATGGTGCACGCGCTCACCCTCATGACCACCGACCCCCAGGTGCGCCGCGTGTTCGACGTGGCCACCCACAAGGTCGAATACACGCACGACATGGCCTCGGTGCAGCAGCGCCACCTGGACGCCCGCAACGCCTGCGTGGGCGATTTCGAAAAAGCCCTGCGCCTGGCCGCGCGCCGCGACCACATCAAGCTGCCCGTGCCCGGCCCCGCGGCCGCCCAGGGCCTGCACGCGCTGATCAGCGGACTCATCCAGAACTGGCTGCTCGACCCCACCGCCTTCGACCTGGTGCCCACCGGCCGGCGCACCTTCCGCGTTTACCTGGCCGGCCTGGGCTTTGTGCGGAACTCCCCGGCGGGCATCGGAAACGAAGCAGGTGAAGAAGAAATCGCCGCCTGATGGGCGATAATGCGAGGCTCCGGTTCTGCCGGAGCCCAGATTCCTCGCTGTATTTCAACGGATAGAATTCGGCCCTCCGAAGGCTGAGATCCAGGTTCGATTCCTGGCGGCGGGACCAGATACCGAGACCATGGCGTCTCACCAAGACTCACAAACCCGCACGCTTGCTAGCGTGGCGGGTTTTTCTTTGTCTCAAGCTGTCGCGGAACGCACCATCACCTCCTAGAGAAATATCATCATTTCAACTTGTGCGCTCTATCCGCGGGGACGAAGGTCATCCGACCGAACGGGCTGTGCTGCAGCGGTCGCCCTTGGCGTTCGTGCGCCCGGTCGAACTGCGGGCCGCGGGGTGGGGAGAAACGGATTTGGACTCGGGCGAATGGAGAATTCCGCGTTCACAAATGAAGATGAAGGTCGAGCATCTCATGCCGCTCTCACGGCAGGTCGTAAGAATCCTAAGAGAATTGCAGCCCTTTTACTGGGCGCGGTCGGTATGTGTTCCCCGGCATTCGCACCAGAGAGCGCTGCATGGCGAGAACACTGTCAACGAGGCGCTGCCGGGCAATGGGTTACGCCAGAGAAGTGATGACCGTTCACGGCTTTCGAGCGACGGCCCGGAAGATCATGGACGAAGTGTTGGGCGAGAGCCCCACTTGGGTCGACTATTTGGGCGAACCAGCCCAGGGTACGGTAGTCATTCCGTTGAAGGCAGGTGATGATATCCCTCACTCGGCTAAGCATGAAATTGCTGCCCACGACCCAAGCGGTTGAGAGTCTGCAGGGATCGGGGTGCTCGGCAGCCTTCCGGGTCGTTGATCCATGTTTGGCGATCGGCGCTGGCTAAAAGTGCCCGCCGCAATACCCCGATGGACAGTCGCGCGGCGAGCGCGGTGTTGCGCGCTGTGTCACGCAAGCGGTAAAAGACGGGTGGATGCCTTAGAAGCGGTTGGTTTGGGTGGATTGGTGGAAAACATGGCGCCGCCTTGTTGAGCGATGCCGAGATGAATGCGTCCTAGAGCCGCTCAGACTAACCCGAGTGAACGCGCCATGGTGGACCTCACACTTGGGTGCCCAAAAGCCTCGCACCGAAAGGACTTTTCCACATCGATGTTTGCTAGGAGAGGATGCCGGGAACAGAGGCAGTTGTATTCGAAGGAACATCCGTTGCTGGCCCAACGTTCCGCATGCTGAGCCTCGGTATGCCCGTTCAGTGCCGGCCAACAGTCGCCAAGATGGCTGCGCCGATAATTCACGCTTCATGAGAGAAAAGTAATGGCATTGCACACAGAATTTCCGCAGTCGCCGTATGAGGTTCTTGAGCCGTCGGTGAGATGGTTTCCCGCGGCCGAGGAGATGCGGGATCTAGCTTACGAGAAGCTTTTGCCACCTTTGGTGGCGAAGGTTCGAGAAGAAGTGGCTGCATGGCGTGCGACAGGCTACCGTGGCGCATCTGAAACTTCAAAGGCATTGCTCACGTGGTGGTTTGACACGCACCACTTCATTGAGCAAGCGGGCGGAACCCAGAGCGAGTTCCGCTACTATTTCGCGCAGCGGGAGGCCGTGGAATCAGTAATTTGGCTCTACGATGCGCGTGGAGCACGGGATAAGTTCGACCTGCTTCGGTTCGATGCGTCCGGTGCAGTGTCTAGCAACATGTTCGACGAAGAGTGGCCTCGCTTCGTCGTAAAGATGGCGACGGGTGCGGGTAAGACGAAGGTCTTGTCGTTGTTGATGGCGTGGAGCTACTTCCACAAACTCTACGAACCGAACTCCACTCTTTCGCGCAATTTTCTGTTGATAGCGCCGAACATCATTGTGCTCGACAGGCTGCGAGCCGACTTCGACGGCCTACGGATCTTCTTCAACGACCCTGTGCTACCTGATAACGGGTTCGCTGGCAGGAACTGGCGCGACGACTTCCAGCTTGCGTTGCACATCCAAGACGACGTGCGAGTGGTGCGCCCCACGGGCAACCTATTCCTGACCAACATCCACCGTGTATACCTTAGTGAGGTACCCGAACCCTCGCTCGAAGACGACGACCTCAGGGGCTACTTCCTTTCCCCCTTTGGCGACAAGCCCACAGGGAAGACGACGGATAGCAAAACGGACTTGGGCGAGTTGATCCGCGAGATCGAGGAGTTGGCCGTTTTCAACGATGAGGCACACCATATCCACGATCCTCGCTTGGCATGGTTCAAGTGCATTCAGGACATCCATCATCGCTTGCTCCAAAAGGACCTTCGTTTGGCGATTCAAGTGGACGTTTCCGCAACCCCTCGACATAACAATGGGGCGATCTTTGTACAGACGATCAGCGACTACCCGCTAGTGGAAGCCATTGCACAGAATGTCGTAAAGCACCCCGTACTCCCCGACGCGGCGAGTCGAGCTAAGCTCACCGAGCGCAAGAGCCCAATCATCAGCGAAAAGTACGCCGACTACCTGCAACTAGGCGTCGAGGAATGGCGCAAGAGCTATGCCGAGCACGAAAAGTTGGGCAAAAAGGCTGTGCTCTTCGTTATGGTTGACGACACTAAGAATTGCGACGAGGTGGGTGCCTATCTAGGCAAGATTTGCCCAGAGTTGCAGGGAGCAGTGCTCGTCATCCACACCAAAGCCAGCGGCGAGATCTCGGAGTCCACAAGCAGCAAGGCCAGAGGCGAGCTCGAACTCTTGCGCAAGCAATCTAACGAGATCGACACTTGGAAGTCGCCCTACAAGGCCATAGTGTCGGTACTGATGCTCAAAGAGGGCTGGGACGTTCGCAACGTGAGCGTGATCGTTGGCCTCCGTGCCTACTCGGCGATGAGCAATATCCTGCCAGAGCAGACGCTTGGTCGAGGTCTGCGTCGTATGTACTTCGGCAGCGATCAGCGCGAGACCGTGTCCGTGGTAGGTACGCCGGCCTTCATGGAGTTCGTCGAATCAATTCAAAGCGAGGGCGTCAATTTCGAGCGCGTGCCGATGGGTGGGCGAGGCGGAAAAGAGCGCCAAGACTCACTGGTGGTTGAGGTGGAAAAGGATGCAACTACTAAAAACATCGATGAGTTGGATATTGCTCTCCCCAGATTGAGCCGTCGCTTTAACCGTGAGTTCAAAGATCTATCAGAGCTGGACCCGTCCAATCTCGGAAACGTTCGGCTGCCGATCAAACCGTTTACTCCCGAGGAGACTCGTGAGATCGTCTTCAAGATGATGTTGGGCGCTGAGATTGACCACACCATTCAGCTCGACACAAACGGGGTTGTTGACTTCCGCTCAGTGATTGCATTCTTCGCTCGACAGCTCTTGAAGGAACTCCGTCTGGTAGGGGGCTACGAGCAGCTTTATCCCAAATTGAAGGCGTTCATCCAAGGCCACCTGTTCGAACGATCCGTCGATTTGGAAGACCCTGTGGTTCTCCGGAATCTGTCAGAGCCCGAGGTTAGTAAGGTTGTCTGTGACAGCTTCCGTGCGGCGATAAATGAGCTGACGATCCGCGAGACGGGGACATCCAGGATCGAAGGCTACATCAGGCTGCGAGAGACGAGGCCCTTCCGTACACAGCCGCGCGGATTCCTGATACCCAAGCGGTCGGTTTTTAATCGAATCGTAGGCGAAGGGGCTGCTGATGGTTTGGAACTGGCCTTCGCCTCGTTCCTCGATGCAGCGGATGATGTCCAGTCGTTTGGCAAGAACTACATGGCCGTCGGCTTCAAGATCGATTACGTAAAAGAGAACGGCGAGCTTTCTACATACACACCTGACTTCATCGTCCGAACCAAGGATGGGGCAGTTTGGATCGTGGAGACAAAAGGACGAGAAGAACTGGACGTGCCGCAGAAGATGCGGCGACTGCGTCAGTGGTGCCAAGACGCCACCGAGGCCAGCAAAGAGGAGCGCGGCCCCAGCTACGGCCTCGTGTACGTTGACCAAAAGAGTTTCGAGCAACACAAGCCGACATCGTTCTCAAGCTTGGTGAGTGCCTTTCGTGACTATCAGGAGAACTTCGCGTGAAGCCACTGACGGACGATGAGTTGGTCGCGCTTATCCAGGACATTGAAAGCGACCGTGTTGAACGCAAAGAGACTTGGCGGGGTAGCGCTCCGGAAAAGGGGCGCGAAGCCGTCTGTGCGTTTGCCAATGATTTGCCCCATCATGGGTTACCCGGTGTGCTCTTTGTCGGTATTAAAGACGATGGAACGCCTGCCGGACCGGAATTTGAAGTTACGGACCAACTCCTTCAAACCCTGGCCGACATAAAGACCGACGGCAAAATCACACCGCCGCCTACGATGACTGTCGCGAAGCGCGCCGTCTTGGGGCGGGACGTGGCAGTAGTTACGGTATGGCCTGCGGATGCGCCACCAGTACGCTTGGATGGTCGACTTTGGATCCGAACTGGACCGCGTCGTGGTCAAGCTACGGCGCAGGATGAGCGCGTGCTAAACGAAAAACGCCGCTACCAGGACCGAAGCTTCGATACTCATCCTATTCACAGCTCGACGCTCGACGACCTCAGTCGTGCGTATTTCGAGACCGAGTATTTGCCGCAGGCCGTCGCCCGGGATGTGCTGGAGGCGAACGGTCGCTCTCTCGAAGAGCGTTTGGCTTCGCTCGGGATGATCGCTTCTGTCGATGACACGACGCCCACAGTGGTTGGGATGCTTACGTTGGGAAAGAGCCCCCGTACCTGGGTGCAATCTGCTTACGTGCAGTTCCTTCGCATTCGTGGCACGCAGTGGGGTGATCCAGTCTTAGATGAGCAAGAGCTCGACGGCAGCCTAGACACCATGCTGCGGCGGCTCGATGACAAGCTGAGAGCCACTCTTTCCGTCTCTGTGGACTTCACATCGGGGGCGACTACGGAGATTCGTTCCTCCGCCTATCCCCTGTCAGCCCTCCAACAACTCGTACGAAATGCTGTGATGCACCGAACTTACGAGGGGACCAATGCCCCCGTTCGAGTCTACTGGTTTGACGACAGAATTGAGATCAGCAATCCAGGCGGACCTTATGGCGCAGTTACGGTGGAGAACTTTGGTCGACCCGGGATAAGCGACTATCGCAACCCGGTACTTGCGGGTGTTCTTAAGACCCTGGGCTTCGTGCAGCGGTTCGGGTTTGGCATAGCCGAGTCGCGACGTGCATTGCAAGCGAATGGCAATCCACCTCTCGAATTTCAAGTTGAGCCTACTGTGGTGCTTGCTACTATTAGGAAAGCCACATGAGAGCACCCGTCCTCACGTTCTTTAACAACAAGGGCGGGGTAGGAAAGACCTCGTTGGTCTTTCACTTAGCCTGGATGTTCTCTGAGATGGGCCATAGGGTCGTCGCTATCGACCTCGATCCGCAGGCAAATCTGACTTCCGCTTTTCTTGCGGAGGACACCTTGGAAGAACTTTGGGACCCTCAGAAGCCCCCCAAAGGGGGAACAACCATCTTCCGATGCATTCAACCGCTGACCAAGGTGGGTGACATTCAGGCGCCGATCACGCGGAAGATCAACTCCCGCCTCTTCGTGGTGCCGGGCGATCTGGCCTTGGCCGGCTTTGAAGATGAGCTCTCGTCCGCTTGGCCTGCTGCCATGGGGTCGAATAACCTCTACCGCCCTTTCCGTTTGCTCACTTCTTTCTGGCAGGTCGCTCAGATGGCGGCGTCGCAGCATCAGGCTAATCTTATCTTGGCCGATGTAGGCCCCAACCTTGGCGCCATTAATCGTTCGGCCCTGATAGGAAGTGACCACGTCGTTATTCCTCTGGCGGCAGACCTATTCTCGTTGCAAGGGCTTCGCAATTTGGGACCGACGTTAGCTAACTGGAGGGCCGATTGGCGCAAACGTGTGGAGAATTGGAATCAACCCGATTTCGCGCTCCCCGAGGGCCTGATGTCTCCGCGGGGCTACATCCTTATGCAGCACATGGAACGCCTATCGCGCCCGGTCAAGGCCTATAAAAAGTGGGTAGACCGAATTCCCGATACATACCGCGAAAGTGTTCTTGGACAAGTGCCGGGGAGCCTGGGCAAGGCAAACGACGGCAACTGCCTTGCCCGACTGAAGCACTACCGAAGCCTGGTACCTATGGCGCAGGAGGTGCGCAAGCCAATCTTCCATCTCAGCTCCGCCGACGGCGCAATTGGCAGCCATTCACAAGCTGTGCGAGATGCATGGAGTGACTTCAAGGCACTAGCCGTGGCGATCGCTGAACGCATCCAATTGAATAACGATAACGATCTCTGAACCAATATGGCCCGGCAAGACAAGAAGACCTATGACCTCAGCGAAGCCGAGCAGCGCGATCTGTTCACTCTGATCCAACAGGGCAAGCCTCTTCCGGAGAGGTACCGCTTTATCTTATTCGAGGATAAGCGCGAAGTGGAGCTGGTGTGGAACGGCAAGACGCGAGACGTGTGCACGACAGTGTTGCCCTTTCAGACGTTGGAACACATTGACGAGCCGCGCATCGAAACGAAGATGCAGAGCGAGCTCTTCGACAATCGCGGGCGACAAATGAAGGGGTGGTCGAATAAGCTGATTTGGGGGGACAACAAGCTAATCCTGTCATCTTTGAAGGCAGGCCCGCTGCGTCAGCAGATCGAGGACGCCGGGGGGTTGAAGCTGGTCTATATTGATCCACCGTTTGACGTCGGGGCGGACTTTTCGATGGACATTGAAATCGGTGGAGAGACTTTTCATAAGGAGCCTAACCTCCTTGAGCAGATCGCGTATCGAGATACCTGGGGACGTGGTGCAGATAGCTTTATCTCGATGATCTATGAGCGCTTGATCCTCATACGAGATCTGATGGCGCTTGATGCAACCATCTACGTCCATTGCGACTACCGAGTGAACAGTTTTATCCGGTGTGCGATGGATGAAATATTTGGGCGGGATAGGTACCAAAACGAGATCATCTGGACGTATAACGGCGGCGCAATCCCGGTTTCGGACTTCCCGCGCAAACACGACACTATCTTGAAGTACTCACGAGGTGAGACGCATACGTTCAATACAGAGTACAGACCGTATAACGAGCTGACTGCCAAGCGCATGCTAAGTGTTCACAAAGGGGTCATGGTCGACATTGATCGCGGCACACCTGTTACGGACTGGTGGACTGACATCAAAGTACCAACGGGACCGGCGAACAAGGAAAAGGTTGGCTACCCGACCCAAAAGCCGGAGGCTCTTTTGGAGCGAATTATCAAGGTCTCCTCCAATCCCGGCGATCTTGTGGCGGACTTTTTTATCGGCTCGGGCACAACGGCGGCAGTCGCCGAGAAACTTGGAAGAAAGTGGATTGCGACGGACCTCGGTAAGTTCGGAATTCACACTACTCGCAAGCGATTGATCGGTGCTCAGCGTCAGCTCAATGCGGAAGGTAAGGACTTTCGTGCATTCGAGGTCTTAAACTTGGGTAGATACGAGCGGCAGGCTTACCTGAGCATCGGCGGTCGCCTGACTAGTGAGCAGCGAACTCAGGCCCTGGCACAAAAGGAGCGCGAGTTCCGTGACCTAATCCTTAGGGCCTACAAGGCAACGCCGCTCGGCGCGGAGGGGGCGACACAGGATGGTTTCTTTCACGGCGTTTGCAATGGCCGTTTGGTAGTTATCGGGCCGATCAACCTCCCCGTTGGGCGTCTATTCGTCGAGGAGGTCATTACCGAGTGCCGCAAGCGCGGTGCTTCACGCGTCGACATACTGGCATTTGAGTTCGAGATGGGTCTATTCCCTGCGGTCCTGGAAGAGGCGCGCAGCAAGGGTATCGAACTCATCCCTAAGTACATCCCCGCCGAAGTTTTTGACAGGCGAGCTGTGGACAAGGGGCAGGTGGTCTTCCACGACATCAGCTTCGTTGAGGCGACGCCCCGCTACGTCAGGAAAAGCAAACTTGCTGTGAGCATTGAGCTGACCGACTTCTCCGTGTATTACACGCAGGGTGCAGCAGAAGCCGCGATTGCCGCATTGAGGGATGGCAAGAGTGGCGTAATTTGCGAGCAGGGGCAACTCTACAAGATCACCAAAGATAAGGCCGGTGTAGTCAAGCGCGAACGACTCACAAAGCACTGGACCGACTGGGTGGACTACTGGGCAGTGGACTTCGACTACTTGCAACGCAAGGAGATCATTAAGGTCCCCGTCGGCACCGGTGTAGGCGATGTTGCGACCTTGGAGGGCTTCGAGCCCCCTCAGGGCGAACTAAAGTTGCCCGAATTTGAGGAGCGATGGACAGGCGGCTACATCTTTGAGAACGAGTGGCAGAGCTTCCGCAGTCGACTAAACCGTGATCTCGAACTCACTTCAGCCGTCCATACCTATGAGCGCGCAGGTCGTTACACAGTAGCAGTCAAAGTCATCGACATTTTTGGCAACGACACTATGACTCTGGTTCCTGTGAGCGTCGGCTAACAGTAGCGCAAAAACTGCAGAAGGCTGAGCCATCTCAAAACAGTGGCTCGGGCGATCAATGGAAGCATTGGCCGCGAATAGGGTAGGAACACCTCTCAGCGCCTGATGGGTCGATGCGTTGGGAAAGGTTCCTACTTTGACGCAAACTCTTGGTTCGTCGACAAACTCGCTCGTCAAGCATAGTACTTAAAGTTGTGCTTCCACTTATCTGGCGGAAGCCCAGGATTGGCAAGCAGGATTTCGCCCACTCGGTCAGAGTACTTAACGGTAATGGGTTGCCCCTCGCCCAGCTGACAGGAGTTGTAGTTCAGCTTAGTGAGGCCGAGAATATCTTTGGCGACTTGCACCAAATCGCCGTCGCCGTGCTGGATCGTGATTGCCAACGGAACGGGAATCTCAAACCCGTCGTAGGTTGCAATTCTGGGCTTGAAGCCGTTGGTGAACAGCAACCCGTGGCGTGCAGAGCGCTGCCAAAAGACGCCGCGCTGAACTGGATGCTGGCCGCGCTTTGTAGTGCTGGGATGCTCGTCGTACCTGTAGAGACGCAGGCCACCCCGATCCTGACGAACGCGGATGGCGACCAAATTCACACCCGGCGGGCATGCCCGTCGGAAGCCTTCGTATTCCTCGGGGTCAATCCCGGAGCGCACGTGCAGGAAAATCTCCTTCAGTGGACGCCCGTCTTCTTGCTTATAGGTCTCAATGGTTCCACGCAGCAATGCTTCAGCCTTGTCCGGTGGCAGGTGGAATTCGCCGCGCTCTTTGGAGTACCACGGGCCGAATTCGCCGACAAAGACGACACCATCGCCGCTGTCGAGGAACATCTGGGCGGCGCAGCACGCATTCCGGCCGTCCTCGGTGAGCTTGTAGGCGAGACCGACGTAACAGACCCCTTCACGAGCCCATGGCGTCTTCCATGGCTTGGCACCGCATTTGTAGAAGACCGCCGTGCCAAAGTTCCAGAGCCGGTCGGATAGTGGGTTAGTGCCTTTTTCGCCGTTGCGCACCTGTGGCGTGATGCGTAACGTCGATTCTCTGATGATCTGAACCGGTAGTTCATGAGCCATCATCCGGGCCTTCAGCTGTCGCCGGAAGTCCGGTGACAGGCCGCGCGCTTTCTCGAACTCGTCCATGTCGCCAAGCGCGGCGGTGACAGATGGGTCCTCATCGTCAAACATCCGCGTTTGCCCGTCATTGCGGTCATCAATGGCCCGTTTGAGGAATTTCAGCTCGACCTTGCTACGGGCAGCGTCGCTTCGCTTGGCGAAAGCAACCGACGAGTTGGGGCGGCAGTTCTCGTGGATTTCATCCGGGACAACACAGATGGCCAGGGCTGGCCGAGCATCTAGCTTTGACAGGCGCTCCATTGACCCCATGTAGAGGCTTGCGACCGCAAAGGCCCGCTCAAACTTGTCAGCCTTCCGCGAAGCTTCCGAAAGCAGGTCAGCATCTACCGAATAGTTTCGAACTGGGTCTGGCCACTTTGCTCCGAATGCGACATCGAAACCTGGAAACGGAGGCCAGGCTCGATGGCGACCTGGGTCGATACTCGCCGCCGGTGCGTTCAGCGCCGCGCACCATTCCTTCCACAGTTCAATGCCCCGCACCGTGCCGATAACGATGTTGTTCGGCAGCTGTGAACGCGGCTCAGCCGGGCCAAAGAGCGCCAAACCATCATGCGGATCTTCAGCTGTTTGGTCGTGCCCAAACTGAAGCAACGGCTCGCCGAGGAAGTGAAATGTGTCTGTCATGAGTCCGATGGTTCTCCGATAGCAATGGGTGCCTCGTCATCCTCGTCGTCCTCGCGTGTACGACACTCTGCAATCTCCTCGCCGATGTCGGACATACCAGAGAGAGCCAGAACATCCAGGCCAACCGGGCATTCCCAGCTCATCGGTTTGGTTTGCATGACCACCGCCCGTGCGCCTTCGCCGACGTCTATACGATCCCCAGAGGTTTGGAGAGCTTGAACAACGCCGAGTAGACGCGCAAGCCATTCCTTGTTCCACCAACTCTTGCTGACGATCTTCCGGCGACGACCAATCTCCTTCCCTTCGAACATTGCACCTTCAGCAGTCGTGACTCGGATGTAGACGTTGAGGACAACACTCCAGGTTCCATCGAAGTCACGCTGAGGGCGAAACCGTGGTGCGAGTTGATAAAGAAACGAAGAGGCGCGGTCGCCCCAGCCCTTGGTGCGTCCTCCCGTAAGTTGCACCGTCGTTGAGCGTCCATCGACGTGCTGAATCGCTTGATTCCACTCACCTGACTCGCGATGCGGGAAAAAGAAGACCTTTCGGTCGCTGCAGAACTTCAGCCCCTTCTGCGCGCATATGACCTCGAGGCTGCGCCAAGCAAGCTCCTTGGCAAGGTCGAAAGTCTTCTTGCCGTCCCTCTGCGGAATGTCTTCCCAGGAGAATTCAGGGACACGTTCGACCTTCACCGCCGGAATGGCTTGCAGCGGTGGAGGCGTAAACGCGACGAGTCGATATGCGCTCAATTCGACGAACGCCCAGCGCTTACGAAGCTCAAGTATCTCTATGTCCTTCAGCGACTGTCGGAGCTCAAAGACGAGCATCGTCTTCGGCAGTTGAAGCGGGAATACATTCGCAAAAACTGGCTCGGGTTTCGCTGCGGTAACCCGTGTCGGCAAATAGTCCCCGAGGGCAATCTTCCGTCCTCGCGCAAGGTCGAGCGATGGTTCGATGCCTAGTGCACTGAGACGTTTCAGTATTTGATCCAAGCCTACATTCCAAGAGGTCTTAAAGTCCGCTGGCGCTAACTTGGCAATTCTCGATGGTATGCGTGCATCTGGGACGGCGACCGAGCTACAGGGAAGCACGAAATCTTCTTTGATTGCGGCGATAGTGCAGCGCTCAAGAAAAACACTGTCCGACAGGCTTGAAGTGGAGACCACTGGTAGATAGTGGTTCGCGCGAACATCGAGCAGTTTTCGTACAGTCTCATCTGTGTTTTCCCCGGCGAGCGGAGCAGTCCCGTGACACCATGTCCGAAAACCCGCAAGTGATAGGCGGCGGGACAGCCAAGTGGCTACTGCATGATCAGCCGTGACGTGGTCAATGAGGAGGGTATCGCGGCTTTCGGCGATTGACTGACCACCACGTTGCGGAAAGAACGGCGGTGTGAAGATGCTTGGGTGTTGTGCAATCAGATGGCGCTGTGGCCCAACAAGCTGAACTCTTAGTCTCTCGAGGTCAAACAAGTCAAGTGTCCAACCGTACTTCTCGGCGACGAGCTTATGTGCGAGGTCCTTCTCCGATGCCGACAAGGCCTCAGTACAAGCGAAAACGAAGACGTCGGGATCGTGGCCCTTCTCATGGACTCGCTTGCAGTCACTTGCGAGCTTAACGCGCCAGTCTGATCGAACCGTGTAAGCGAAGCCGACTGTCCTTCCTGTCTCGTTACTTCGAATGACGGCATCCCGCCCCTCATCGCCAGTGCCCCCCATTGGGTCGATGTCGGGATAGCCCGCGCCCGCCAAAAAAGCCGAACAGAGCCGCTCAAAATCCCGGTAGTCAGTGACTCGTTCGAGGCAATAGGTGATGGCGTCTGCGGACATCGCTTAAGCATACGACACGCAATGCGCAGCGTAGCATTTACACGCCCGCAAAATGCCTTGCCAAATACGCCGCTCTTTGGCGGGCTTCGTGTAGTTTTTCTGTTGGACGATCGCAAAAATCTAAAACTCAAGAGCGACCTTCGAGAGTTGGCTCCGTAGAGCAGTTGTTCCTTGACGCACGAATCTTGCGCGCAGAATCAACGACTCATCTCTAGTCAGGGTACCCCTGTGCTCATAACCCAACTCCATCCGATAAGCCTGCCCTAGAAGCAGTGACTGCGTCAGATACAGTGTGCTCGCGAGCGAGCAGAAGCCGAAGGTGGTGCCGGCCTGCGCCAGCAGCACCGCGCTGGCACGCCCGGCCAGCGGGCTGAGCTGGCTGTCGGTAATGGCCAGCGGCCGCGCGTCCTGCGCGAGTGCGGAGGACGCCACCACGGCCAGCGTTTCCTGCGCGTAAGGCTCGAACGAGATAGCGACCAGCACTTCCCCAGGGGCCGACGCGCGCAGTTCGCCCCGCTACATGCGGCCGAGGGCGCGCAAAAAATTCTCAACCACTTATGACTGGAAGGAGCAGGTCAGCTCCTGCGTGAGGGTTTGCGCGCAGGCTTTATCGGCTTGTTTAGAACTGCCTGATTCTTCCTTCGCAGCAAACCGCCCTCCGATGTTGGTGCGTTTGTGGCAACGATCCCCTCGAAAAGCACAGGCAATGTCGTGCCCAAGCTGTAGCACAGCGTCGCCAAGGTCATCAAAGAGGGGTTGATGTAGCCCCCTTCGAGCTTGGATACCCGCGACCGCTCGACTTCTGCGTCGTAGGCGAGGGCTACCTGAGTCTTGCCTGCGGCAAGTCGGAGCTTCTTCAGATTTTTTCCTAGCGCCAGGGTCACCGCATTGGGCAGTGTCCCGATCGCTGGTTCTGGGGTAGGAGGCGCTTTTCGACTGGCATTTTTCATTGCCGTCGAGGGTCAAGAAGTGTGCATCTCAGGGAAACGTTTTAAAGGACACATACGGGAACATGTGTTCTATAAGACGCGTCTTTGATACGATCCAGCAAGCAACGGCGAAGACCGGAGCGGAAAAAATCAGATCAGGGATTGGATCGAAATGAAAAACGGGATGTATCTCGTGGGCGCAGCCTTTGTGCTGTCAGCTCGCAATGGAACTGGCCTTTCTGTCACAGGGCCTTCCGCCACGCCAGCGCAGGATGGACCCACACCAGTGGCGCCGAGTCCGCCAGCCACTGAACCTACCGCCATCGCCAATAATTCGCTGACCTGCTGAGGGCCGTTGCCATGAAACGGACTGAAGGCAGGCTCAAGCGGCGCTCTTGCTTCTCTCCAGATACGCCCTTCGACAGGGCTTTCATGGAATGCAAGACCTTGGTGCAACTGGCGGACTGGTATGACCGCCGCATGGCGTCCGGTCGCCGGATGTCAGGTGATGAGTTCTGTTTTCTTGTCGACCATGTCTCGGGCCTCAGGGCCACGGAGAACATGGCGCGCGGCGAACGCGCCGTCGAAAAGCAAGCCGACGAGTTCGCCAGATTCTTCTACGGCCGGGACCATCGCGACTTCGGTGAAATCCGCGCAAGGCAGATCGTGCTCGAAGGGGCCCGGTTCGACGAGGTGCCGCGTCACACGGTGTGGACGCTCGGCTCCAGGCTTTGGTGCCTGCGGGTGCCAAAGGAAAGTACCGCCACCGCATCGAGCCACGCGCTGAAGCTCATGGAGCTTGGCGGAAAACTGATCCGCGGCAGCTTGAGGAATGACGTGCACGCGGAGCCGCTGATCTCCGCATTCGTGCAAGGGGTGGCCTTGGGGCTCTACCGGCTGGCGAAGATCGACATCTCCACCACGTTGGAGGGCGTGGGTTTCTGGCGACGCTGCGAGTTGGCCAGCATCCACCGGGTAGGCGTTGAGCGCGGGCAGCGGATTCGTGCGCAGGGTGATCGAAAGCCGGGTTGGTAGCCTGGCGGCGGCGCTCAGGCCGCCCTGCCCTTGGCGGTGTCGTGCTTGTACTCGCTGCGATGCCTCATGAAGCGGTGATAAGACATGCGCAGGTGCAGTTGCATCACTTGCCTTGCCAACTCGCCATCCTCTGCCTGCACGGCCAGTGTCAGGTCGCGGTGGTGATGAAGACTCTGCTCCAGTTCCTGCGGGGTGTAGATGTAGAACGAGCGCTTGATGATGGGCATGTCGATCATGGTCTCCAGCATCGTGCGCAGCCTGGGGGAGCCCGAAGCATCGAGCAAGGCGTGGTGAAAGTCGCGATTGGCTGACTGCACCTTGGCGATTCCTTCCTTGCCTTCTGCAATGCCCTCGGCCATGGCCTGGTTGCTCGCCTTCAGTTTCTGAACGAGTGCGTCTCCACCGCGCGTCGCCGCCAGAAATGACGCGTAGGGCTCCAGCAACATTCGAAGCTGGAAGGTCTCCTCCACATCCCATTCGCTCCATTCGGCCACTCGGATGCCTTGGCCTGCAGCGTCCGTCGCCAACCCGTCTTCCACGAGCCGGCGCAGCGCAGTGCGAACGGGGGTTCGGCTCATTCCCAGGTCGCGGGCCAGCGGCTCTTCCTTGAGCTGCACTCCGGGGCCGTAGTGACCCCCCACCAGTCTCTGTCTCAGGATCTCGTAAGCCTTGTCTCTGCCGTGCTGCATGGGGGCGCGTGAACTCGATGCATATGGACTTTGGATTGTAGGCCGCCGTCTCCGTCCCCATGGCGTTCCGCGTACAAATCCAGTACACGTAATGTTCTTTGTTTGTACTCAAGGAGTCGACATACGTCGAAGACCGAGAGGAGATTAAGTGGTTTCCCTAGGAGTCGTTGCATTATTTGTACTTGCTTTGTATTCTCAAGGCCTCGAAAGGTCTAGGTCATGAACATTGCAATCATCGGGTTGGGCGAGGTCGGCCGCTGCTACGCGCTTCCCTTGCACGAAGCGGGCTACGCCCTCAGTCTTTGTGAGGCGCACCCGTCGGCTGCTGCCGTGGCGCTGGCCGCATCCACGGGATTGCCGATCCACGAGCGGGCTGGGGATTGGCTGTCCAAGGCGGACCTGGTGCTTTCCTGCGTGACGGGCACCACCTCCCTGCCGGTGCTCGCAGAGGTGCTGCCGCATCTCTCGAAAAAAGCGTTGCTTGCCGACTTCACGACGGCCAGCCCGGAGGTTAAGCGCGAAGGAGCGGCTCGTGCGGCAGAGGCCGGTTTCCGCTACGTCGACACCGCCATCATGGGTGCCATCTCGCTCAATCTGGTGCGCACGCCCTTGCTGGCTTCCGGCAGCGGAGCCGAGCAGCTGAAAGAAGTCCTCGAGCGTGCCGGTGCGCGTGTCCAGGTCATTGCGGGCGGCAAGCCCGGGGATGCCATCTCGTTGAAGATCCTGCGCAGCGTCTTCACAAAGGGCATGGAAGCGCTTTGCGTAGAGCTCTTGATGAGCGCCGAGAAACAGGGCGTGCGCAGCGAGCTCTACGAGCAGCTCAGCGACATCGACCAGACGCCGCTGCGCTCATTCATCGACATGCTGGTGCGCACGCATGTCATTCACGCCAGGCGTCGAGCGCACGAAGTGCACGACGCCCAGGCCGAGCTGGCGGCGCAGGGCCTTCCTTCGGTCGTCATGCCCGGTGTCGAGCAACGCTTCAACGACACGGTGGCCGCGCTGTCCAGGCATCCGCTCGGGGTTGCGGAGCCGACGGTCGATCAAGCCTTGAACTGGCTTCTGACCAGCGCAGGCGGGCACTAGCCACTTCCTTCTTCCGCTTTTCTTTCTCTTCGTTTTTCTTTGGTGACTTGGCAGTCGCCCGGCCTTTCTTCGTCCTTTTTTTACTGGATTCACCATGACCACCTCTGAGCAGATCAAGCAATTGCGCGACCTCGGCGCAGCAACCGTGTACGAGGCGCAAGGCGCCAAGGGCGCCCTGGACAGCGGCATGAAGCCGATCGACCCGACGGTGCGCCTCGCCGGTCCCGCCTTCACCGTCGATGCCCGGCCCGCGGACAACCTGATCCTTCACTACGCGGTGCAAAAGGCCAAACCCGGCGACGTGCTGGTTGTGGACGCGAAGGGCTTCATGGAAGCAGGTCCCTGGGGCGATGTGCTGACGATTCAGGCCATGAAGCTCGGCATCGCGGGGCTCGTCATCAATGGCTGCGTGCGCGACGCGAACCTCATCATTGACCTTGGCTTCCCGGTGTTCTGCCGCGGCCTTTCGATCAAGGGCACGGGCAAGAATCAGCCCGGAAAGGTCGGCGTGCCGATCGCGATCGGCGACGTGCTGATTCAACCCGGCGACATCATCGTTGGCGACCGCGACGGCCTGGTGGTCGTGGCCCAGGGCGACGTCGAAACCGCCATCTCCAGCAGCCTGGCCCGCGAGGCAAAGGAAGAGAAGCAGCGCAAGGCCATCGACGAAGGCGCCACCACGGCCGAACTTCTGAATCTGACAGACACCCTCAAGCGCTTCGGCCTGGTCTGACATCTACAAAATCACGGAGACACAAGCATGCGCAAACTCATCAATTCCCTGGCGCTGTTCGGCGCCGTCGTCCTTGCATCGGCCCCGGTGCATTCGGCCGATGCCTATCCTTCCAAGCCGATCCGAATGGTGGTCGGATTCGCCGCTGGCGGTTCCGCCGACATCAATGCCCGCATCATGGGGCAGCAACTCGGCAAGGAGCTTGGCGGCACGATCGTCGTGGACAACAAGGGCGGTGCGGGCGGCAACCTTGGTGCGGTCGAGGCCAAGCGCGCTGCACCGGACGGCTACACGATGTTCTATGCAACCTCTGCCGTCGTGCTCGCGCCCTCGCTGTACGCCAAGCCAGGCTTCGATCCGTATGCAGACTACACGCCGATCTCGTTGACGGCGACCATTCCGCTTCTGTTGGTTGTGAACCCTGCGGTGCCAGCCACCACGGTCAATGAACTCGTTGCGTTGGCCAAGGCCAAGCCCAACGAGTTGAACTACGGATCGTCCGGTGCCGGTGCGTTGCTGCACCTGGGGGCTGCCTTGTTTGCCAAGGAGGCAGGCATCCAGGCAACGCACGTTGCCTACAAGGGCAGCGCCCCCGCGGTCGCCGACCTCCTCGCAGGAACCACGCAGTTCATGTTCCTGCCGATCAACGAGGCCATGGCTCATGTGAAAGGCGGCGCCTTGCGCGCGCTCGCAATCACGAGCGGGAAGCGATCTTCGCTGGTGCCAGACGTCCCGACGATCCGCGAAGCCACCGGAAAATCGACCATGGACATGGGCGCTTGGCAGGGGCTGATGTTGCCGAAGGGCGCACCGGACGACGTCGTGAGCAAGATTTCCGCGGCGCTCAAGAAGTCGCTTGCCGACAAGGCCTTGCAGGATCGCCTCGCCGCGCAAGGTTCCATCGTGCTGGGCGGCACGGCAAAGGAGTATTCGGACTACATGAAGGTCGAAGGTGATCGCTGGGCGAAAGTCATCAAAGACACCGGCGCGAAGCTTGATTGAGCACCGCACAAGGGAGACACCATGCTGAAAAAACGCAGTTTCATTGCCGGCGCTGTCGCGTCGCTCCTCATGGCGGGTGCCGCCGCACAGGACTTCAAGAACCCCGTCAAGATCGTCATTCCTTTTGCGCCTGGCGGAGCCACCGATGCCCTGGGCCGCCTGCTGGCGCCCAAGCTCAGCAAGGAGCTCTCGCAGACAGTCATCATCGACAACAAGCCGGGTGCCAGCGGCCAGATTGGCACCGCAGCGGTCAAGGCCGCGCCGCCGGACGGCTCTACCTTCTTGCTGGCCCTGGATCATTCGGTGGTGGTGGTTCCGCTGATCACGCCGACGGCGGGCTACGATGCAATGAAGGATTTCGTTCCGGTCGGCCAGGTGGCACGTTTTCAATGGACCTTTGCGGTGCCAATGAGCAGTCCGGCAAAGACGCTGCCCGAGTTCGTCGAGTTCGTGCGCAAGGAACCTCAGAACGGCAACTATGGTGTGCCGCTGATTGGCGGCGTGCCGGACATCATCGGCGCCGCTATCGCTCGCAAGGCCAGCGTGAAGATGGAAGCCATCGCGTTCGGCGGATCGGCGCAGATGATGCCGCAGCTCATAGGCGGCCAGCTGGCTTCCGGCGTGACGGGAGAGCCCGAGGGGGTGACCATGTCGCGCGGCGGCAAGGTTCGCATCCTCGCGATCTCGGGCGGCAAGCGCTCGACGCTCCTGCCCGCGGTGCCGACATTCGAGGAGCTGGGTTTCACCGGCGTGAACGTCAACAGCTTCAACGCGTTCTTCGCACCCAAGGGGCTGCCCCGGCCGTTGGCGGAAAAGTTCAACGCTGCACTGCGAACGGTGTTGAACGATCCTGAGGTACAGGCCAGGATCAAGGACATGTCGTTGGAACTTGCGCCCACGGATCTCGAGCAGTCGGCCAGCGAACTTGCGAAGTCCTACGCATTCTGGCGCGAAGCAGCCACGCAAAGAAAATGATGCTGCGCGGCAGTCTGCCATCGCATTCCTGCGACCTGGAATGCGAAGCTCCGCATTCCACTGGACTGAAGGGGCCGGCGTTCAGCGTGCCGGCGGGCGCATGCGATTGCCACATGCACCTCTTCGACACGAAGGCGCCGTTCGCTCCCGGACCGGTGCTCACGCACGGAGATGCGACCGTTGATCACTACCGGGAGTTGCAACGCCGGCTTCACATCGAACGGTGCGTGCTGGTGCAGCCTTCCAGCTATGGGCGGGACAACCGGGTGCTCTTGAGGGGATTGCGGGCGCTTGGAAACAGTGCGCGCGGAGTGGCCGTGATCGATCCGTCAGCGACCCCAACCGAACTGCAAGTGCTGCATGCTGCCGGCGTGGTCGGCGTGCGCTTCAATCTTGTTCAAGCAGGCGCGACAAGCGAGCAAATGCTCGAAGACGTCGCGCGCCTGATCCATCCCTTTGGCTGGCACGTCCAATTGCATGCGCACCCCGCCGATCTGATGAGCCTGGCAGATCGACTGACCGCGCTGCCGGTGCCCGTCGTCATCGACCATTTCGCGCGCATCAATGTCGAGCCTGCGATGTCCGACCGCGTAAGGAATCTACTTCTGCGCATGCTTGGCAGCGGCAACGTGTGGATGAAGATGTCCGCGCCCTACATTGCTTCGCCCGACTCGAAAGCCTACGAAGATCTCGATGACCTTGTGCGCCACCTTGCGGGTGAGCGCCTTGATCGGTTGGTCTGGGGCACCGATTGGCCGCACGTCACGGAGTCGAGCAAGCCCGATGATGCCGTCCTCATCAATCTGCTCGCACGGTGGCTGTCCGAAGACGAAATTCATGTCGTTCTTGTGGAGAACGCTGCTCGGCTTTATCACTTCACTTCCGATGGGGGCGGCCCTGCAATGCCGCGGTGGCCGGGAAACTACTCCCGCAGCGTGAAGACAATAGACATGTAGCTCACCGGCCTTTCGCGGATTAGTTCCACCCCATGCAGTGCCCTGGCCTCGAACAGCAAGGAATCGCCGGGCTTGAGTTCCATGGTTCGGCTGCCGTACCTGTACTTCACGCGTCCTGAGACGATGTGGATGAACTTGATGCCCGGGTGCTGAAAGGTCGAATAGGGCTGCGCGTCCTCGGACAGCGTGATGAGGTAGGGCTCCACGAACGCGTTGCCCGACAGCAGATGGCCGAGCAGTTCGTAGCGATAGCCGGCCACTGCCCCCACCCGCTCCACGATCACGCCTTTCCCGGCCGGCACAAAGGAGCAGTCCGTCCGTTCCACCTGATCGCCGAAGAAGCGCGACAGCGGCACGTCCAGGCCCACCGCGATGCGGTCGAGAATTTCGATCGACGGGGAAACCAGGCCGCTTTCGATGCGAGACAGCATGGACCGGGAGACGCCCGCTGTACTCGCCAGCGCACCGGCCGAGAGGTCCACGGCCAGGCGCAGCGCGCGAATCTGCAGGCCGACCTTGGCCGAGGTCGGGCTTCGCTTGGGTGAAGACTTCGTGCTTGCCGCTGGCGCAAGGCGCACGACCGGCTTGCGGGCCGTCGGAAACGGAGATGCAGGTTGCCTCTTGCTCATGGTGCGCGCATCCTCCTGAAACGCATCGAGTCCACCGTTCTGCAAACAGCGAAAGCCGGAAGCCGGCAGCTAGCCAGACGCCCCGCTCATCAGCCGAAATATCGCGGTCGCGGGACTGGACGAGCATGCCACGAGGCCGCCGCCCGAGACTCTCTGGCGGCCATAGACGATCCATGCGTCGTCGACACTTCCGATGTGTTCGCTGATGCAGAACCGGTCCGGATGATCATCGGCCAATGACGCGTACGTCAGGCCGGCGTCGTAGCGGCCCTCCAGCAGGCCCAGTTCGACCGCGGCGACCGTCTCCGTCGGAATGATCTCCTGCCACTTCGACAGGTCCGCGTAGCGCAGGGTCGGTTGCATCACGGCGATGGAGCGGGACTGCGGCTTGGCGCGGTTGTGGACGATTGCGAGATCGCGGCTGGGCGAGATGAAGGTGTCGACCACGTACAAGCCGTCGAAGTACCGCGCTACCGTGTCGGCCGTCGACGGATGGACGGCGCACTGAACCAGGAAGTCGGCGCTTCCATCGAGGACGCTGGCAGCGCCTGCAGAAAAGTCGGAGTGCAGGCTGATCGTTGCGCAATCGCGGAGGCCGTGGAACGCAAGGTAGCGCTCCACGACAAACTGATGGTTGCTGCCAGCAGGGCCGAGCGTGGCGAACCTGATCATTGCGATGCCGCGCTTCCGATGATCTGGTCTTCGAGCCTGCAGGTCTCCGCGATGATGAGGTCGTACAGCGCGTTCAGGAACGAAGCGCTCACCCCGTGGCTGGCTGCGAACTCGGCGGCTCGGCGCTGCACCACGCCAATTCGATGCGGCTGCATCATCGGCACGCCATGTTGCTTCTTGTGGTGGCCAATGCGTTCGCAGCACTGGAGACGGGCGTGGATCGTTTGGAGAAGGCGAGCGTCGATGGCGTCCAGATCGCAGCGCAGGGCTTCGAGGACCTCGTCCGCATGAGGCGTCGAGTTAGGCTGAACTGATGTGCTGTTGGTGTTCATGGCACTCTATTCGTGTCGGATGCCTTGGGCGGCGATGATGCGGCTCAACTGGTCGTAGTCTGCCTTGACTCGGCGCGCCAATCCATCGGCATCGACGCCGACACCGTTGTAGCCGAGCTGCGCAAGCTGGCGGCGCACTTCCTCCGAGCGCGCGATGGCGCTGATCAGCGAAGACAGCTTCGCGATGATCTCGGGGTCCATCGAAGCCGGAGCCGCGACGGCGGTCCAGATCTCCAGCTCGAAGCCGGGAAGCCCTGCCTCCGCAAGGCTCGGGTACTCGGGCGCCAATGGGCTCCGCGTTGCAGAGGTCACCCCAATCGGCTTGAGCTTGCCCGCCGCAATCTGCGGCGCGGCGGCGCCCAGTTGCACCATCGAAAGCTGTATCTCGCCCGCGATCATTGCCGCGACGACGCGCTGGTAGGAAGGGTAGGGGACATGCACGGGGGTGATGTTCGCCTTGCTCTTGAGCAGTTCCATCGCAAGGTGTCCGACCGTGCCGACACCGGGAGACCCGTAGCTCCACTTCGTGCCTGCGGCACGGGCCGCCTGCAGAAACTCAAGGATGTTGCCGCCAGGTGCCCCGGCAGGCGCTGCGAGCAGCAGCGGGGCGGTGCAGACCAAATTCACGGGCTTCAGATCCTTGAGAGGATCGTAGTGGGTCGCCGGATTCAGCAACTTGGCGATGGTCATGTTGCCGTTGATCATGACCCCCAGCGTGTGGTTGTCGAGCGCTTGCGCGACGAGCGTCGCAGCGATGTTGCCGCTCGCGCCCGGGCGGTTGTCGACGATCACGGGCTGGCCGAGAGCTCTGGACATCGGCTCGGCAAGCGCACGCGCGACGAGATCGGGCGATGAGCCGGCAGGGAAGCCGACGAGCAGCCGTACGGGCTGGGATGGCCATGCATTTGCGAGCGGCTTGGCGGCGGTTTGCGCTGTTGCTGCAGCCGTTGTGAATGCGAGCGAGGCCGTCATCAGCCAAAGAAAGCGTCTGCATCGGTGGGGCGAGAACATGAGGGCCATTGCGTGCTGCTCCGGGGTGGTGGGGGTGGTGAATCATTCAGTGATAGCCACTCCGTTTCAACGCTTGCATGTCGCGCAAAAAACTTCCGCAGTTCCGAGGCGCTCATGTCGAACTGCTGCGGGGCTGTGCGATTCATCTTCGGGAGCGTGAAGGTTTTCCGACGTGCAACAGCGGTGGCCACCGTCGCTGCGTGCCAAATCCCGGGCCAGCATGTCCGGTTCCGCGACCTGACGCAGAATCCACCGCAGCACACCGGGCAACAAGAATCCCGCCAGTTCCTCCCATCCACCCGACCAGGAGACAACGTATGCGTCACACATCCAAAGCCAATGCACGCGCCACGCGCCGCACCGTCCTGCAGCACGGCCTGGCCGCCGCGGCAGCCATCGCCAGCCCACTGAGCTTTGCGCAGGGCGCATGGCCCACCAAGCCGGTCACGCTGGTCGTGGGCTATCCGCCCGGCGGCCAGACCGACTTTGCCGGCCGCATGGTCACGGCCGGCATGCAGGGCGTGCTGGGCCAGGGCGTAGTGATCGACAACAAGGCCGGCGCCGGCGGCAACATCGGCACCGACAACGTGATCAAGGCGGCGCCCGACGGCTACCGCCTGCTGGTGGGCAACGGCAACATCACGCTCAACCCGCACACCTACCGCAACACGGCCATGGCCGACCCGCTGAAGCTCACGCCCATCGGCCTGCTGCTGCAGTCCTCGCTGGTGCTGGCCGTGCCCAACACCGTGCCGGCGAAGAACCTCAAGGAATTCGTCGAGTGGGTCAAGGTGCAGGACAAGGAAAAGAGCGGCATCGACTACGCCTCGGCCGGCCCCGGCAGCCTGACGCACGCGACCATGGAACTGTTCCGCGAGCGCATCGGCAAGCCCAAGATGAACCACGTGCCCTACAAGGGCAGCGGCCCGGCCATGACCGACCTGATTGCCGGCCGCGTGGTCGCCATGTTCGACGCCGCCTCGGTGATTGCGCCCTTCATCAAGTCAGGCCAACTGCGGCCGCTGATGGTGACCGGTGCCAAGCGCGTGCCGGCCTTCCCTGATGTGCCCACGGCCATGGAGAGCGGGCTCAAGGACTTCGAGGTGATCTCCTTCATCGGCCTGTACGGCCCGCCCGGCCTCAACGCCGACATCGTGAAGAAGACCAACGCCGCGATGAACACCGCGCTGAAGGACGCGGGCATCCAGAAGGGCATCATCGAGCGCGGCGACGAACCCGGCGGCGGCACGCCGGAGCAGCTGGCGCAGATGACGCGCCACTACTTCAAGCTGTGGGGCGACATCGTGAAGGCGAACGACATTCGCGCGGAGTGAGTGCAAGGTTACCGGACCGCGGCCGACACGGCCGCCCGCAGCGCGAGCAGATAACTGTCGACACCAAACCCGCAGATCTGCCCCTTGACGATCTCGGCAAACACCGAGTGATGGCGGAAGGTTTCGCGTGCATGGATGTTCGACATGTGCAACTCGACCACCGGCACCGTCAGGATCGCCAAGGCATCGCGGATGCCATAGCTGTAGTGCGTCCATGCGCCTGCGTTGATCAGCATGGCATCGACGCCGTCGGTGAAGCCCTGGTGGATGCGCTCGCACATCGCGGCCTCGCTGTTGGTCTGGAAACTCTCGACCTTGGCGCCGAGCTCGCGGCCGAGCGCCTGCAGCTGCGCATCGATCTCGGCCAGCGTGACGGTGCCGTATTGCGCCGGATCGCGCTTGCCGAACATGTTGTGGTTGATGCCGTGCAGCATGAGGATCTTCATGGTGTCTCCTTTTCTTCTTCTTCTTCAGGCCAGCGGGATGGTCATGCGCTCGATGAGGGCGCGCGTGTCGGGACGCACGCCGCGCCACCACGCGAAGGCCTCGGCCGCCTGCTCGACCAGCATGCCGACGCCGTCGGCCAGCTGCGGCACGCCTGCGTTGCGGGCCAGGCGCAGGAACGGCGTGAGGCCTTTGCCGTAGACGAGTTCGTAGGCCAGCTTGCTGCCCTTCAACACATCGGCAGGCACCGGCGGCAGTTCGGCCTTCAGGCTGGCGGAGGTCGCGTTGATGACGATGTCGAAGTGCTGCCCGGCAAGGTCACCGTAGCCTGACGCGATCACGCGGCCATGCGAGGCGAAGCTGTCCGCCAGCGCCCTGGCGGTCGCCAGCGTGCGGTTGGCCACGACGAGCTCCGCCGGCTGCTGCGCGAGAAAGGGCAGCAGCGCACCGCGCGCCGCGCCCCCGGCGCCAAGCAACAGCACGCGCGCGCCCTTCATCGCAACGCCGAGGTTGCGCGTGATGTCGTTGACCAGCCCGACCCCGTCGAAGTTGTCCGCATGGATGCGGTCGCCCTCGAACTTCAGCGCGTTGGTGGCACCGGCCAGCTCGGCCCGTTCGAGCTTGTCGGTTGCGAGCTCGAAGGCCTGCAGCTTGAACGGCGCGGTGACGTTCATGCCGCGGCCGCCGGCGTCGCGGAATGCAAGCACGGCGCCGACGAATCCGTCGAGCGGGCCTTCGATGGCGCTGTAGTCGATGTCCTGGCCGGTTGCCTGCGCGAAGCTGCCGTGGATCATGGGCGACTTGGTGTGCCCGATGGGGTTGCCGATGACGGCATAGCGGTCGGTCATGATGTTCGTCTCCTTTATTACTTGCTGTAGAGCACGCCATCGGCCTGCATGGCGGCGATCTGCGCATCGCTGAAGCCCAGGCTGGCGGCGACCTCGGCGTTGTGCTCGCCCAGGTCGGGCGCCACCTGCGTCTGCGTGGTGTCGCAGCCCGAGAAGCGGAATGGCAGGTTGGGCAGGCGGATCTTCCCCAGCGCCGGATGGTCCTGCTCGAGCACCATGCCGCGTGCCTGGATCTGCGGGTCGGCCAGCACCTCGTCAATGCGCTGGACCTTGGCGCAGGGCACGTCGATCGCGTCCAGCATCTCCAGCACCTCGGCCACCGGGCGAGCTTCCACCCAGGCCCGGACGACCGGCAGGATCTCCAGCCGGTTCGCGTTGCGGCCGGCCGAGGTGTGATACCGCGTGGCGTCGCCGAAGCCGGCCGGTCCGCCGGTCTGCGCCACCAGCGCGGCAAAGCGCTTCCAGGCGTCGTCGACCTGCGCCGCAATCACCAGGTCGCCGTCCTGCGCACGGAACACGCCATAGAGCGTGGAGTTGGGCATGTCGTGGCCGGTCTGCACCGGCACTTCCTTGCCGCCCGAAAGGGTGTAGCACTGCACCGCGTACTCGTGCATCGAGACCAGCGTGTCGTACAGCGCCATGTCGATGTGCTGGCCCCGGCCCGACTTCACGCGGCCGAGCAGCGCGGCGTTGATCGCGGCCACCGCGTGGATGCCGGTGTACATGTCGCCGAGCGAGATGCGCAGCAGCGGCGGCGCCTCACCAGGGTTGCCGACCATCTGCATGATGCCGCTCTTGGCCTCGGCGATCAGGCCGAAGCCGGCGCGATGCGCATCGGGGCCTGTGTGGCCGTAGGCCGAGATCGAGCAATAGACGAGACCGGGATTGCGCGTTGCCAGCTCCTCGTAGCCCAGGCCCAGCTTCTTCAGCGCACCCGGCCGGTAGTTCTCGACGAACACGTCGGCGCTGTCCACCAGCTTTTGCATCAGATCGTTGCCGCGCGGGTCCTTGGTGTTGACGCACAGCCCCTTCTTGCCCATGTTCTGCTGCAGGAAGTAGCCGCTGTGGTCGCCAACGAACCAGGCGTGCTGGCGGCCGGCGTCGCCGGTGCCGGGCCGCTCGACCTTGATGACTTCGGCACCGAGCGCCGCCAGGCAGCGGCCGACGTACGGGCCGGCCAGGAAGTGGCTGTAGTCGACGACGCGGATGCCGGCCAGCGGCAGGGCTTGCTGCACGCTCATGACGGCCTCCGCGGCACCATCACGCGGTGCTCGCCCTTCTGCACCACCTCGTCGCGCTGGTTGATCAGCTCCGATGGCAGCACCAGGATGCCCCAGCCCGGACGGCTCTTCGATTCGCGCTTGGTGCCGACGTGGAACTTCACGCGCACCGTGTCGCCCAGCTTGATCGGCCCGACGAAGCTCCATTCCCAGCCCAGCGACATGCCGGGCATGAAGCGCATGTCGCTCTTCGTCTTGAGGCCGTCGGCGACCGACAGGCCGAACAGGCCGTGCGCGACGCGCGTGCCGAATGGCGTGGTGCGCGCATAGGCCTCGTCGGTGTGCACGGGGGTGTGGTCGCCGGTGAGGTCCGCGTAGGCCATCACGCGGGCTTCGGTCACTTCGTAGGGCGGGCTGATGCACTCCTCGCCGACGACGGCGTCGTCCCAGTACTTGTCTTCGATGGTGGTCATGGTGTGTCTCTGTGGCATGGGTTGTTCAGGCGCGGGGATTGATGGCCAGGGCCTGCGCGACCGCGCCGGCACTGGCCTGGATGAATTCGACGGCGAGGCCGTCAGGCAGGCGCAGCCAGTTGCGGCCCTGCGGCATTTCGGTGACGCCAAAGGCCCGCGCCGCAGCAAGCGCGGCCTCGAGGTCTTCGCACATCACGCCGAGGTGGCCGAGGCGGCCCTCGGGGCCTGCGTAGTCAGGCTTGGCCATGAACTGCAGGCCGCCCAGCGTCCAGTACTGGATCGGCTCTTCCACCGTGCCCTGCACTTCGCGCATGGTCATGCCGCACACGTCATGGAAGAACTTGATGTGCCAGTGGATGTCCTTCACCCAGATCGCGACATGCTCGACATAGGCTTTGGGTGGGGCGCTCATTTATTTCGCCTCCATGCGGCGCTCGATGCCCTTGATGGCGGCGACCAGCGTCTGGTTGACCGGCGTCGGCACGTTGTGCTTGTGGCCGTTGCGCACCACCGATCCGTTGATGAAGTCGATCTCGGTGATCGATCCCTTCTCCAGGCTCTGCAGCATCGAGGTCTTGAATTCGTACGGGAGGCCTTCGGCGGCCATCACCCAGGCGTCGCGCGGTTGCTTGATCGACAGGGTCACGCCGCCGGCCTTGGCCACCGCCATGGCCTCGGCGACTGCCGCGATGGCCGTGGCTTCGATTTCCGGCACCGCATAGAGGCTGCCGTAGACCTGCCCCGTGATGGCGCTCAACGCGCCCGTGGAGACGTTGATGAGGAGCTTGTCCCACATCACGCCCATGATGTTGCCGCTGACCTCGCAGGGCAGGTCGGCGCGCTCGAACTCGGCGGCGATCGCTTGGGCGCGTTCGCTGATGGCGCCGTCGAGCTCGCCGATCACCGTGCGCTTGCCTCGCGTGCCGGCAATGATGCGGCCGGGGCCGAGCAGCACGCCGCCGACATAGGTCTTGCCGGCCAGCACGTGCTCGCGGCCCACCACCTCGGACAGGATCTCTTCGTGTCCCATGCCGTTCTGCAGCGACATGACGGCCGTGCCGGGTCCGACGATGCCCTTGGCGCCTTCGATGGCCGAACGCGTATGGAAGGACTTGACCAGCACGATCACCAGATCGGCGGGTTCGAGGCCGCTGCTGTCCAGCGTCGCGCGGACCCTGACGGCGCGCTCCGTGTCGCCGTCCTTCATGCGAAGGCCATCGCGGCTGATGGCGTCGACGTGCGCCTCGAAAGGATCGATCAGCGTGACGTCGGACCCTGCTGCGGCGAGTGTTCCGCCAATGGCGCACCCCAGTGCACCGGCTCCGAGAAAGTAGATCTTCATGCGTGTCTCCGTTGGAATGCCTGAACGATAGGTTTCGACCTTCATGCCGTCCATGACATGGCTGAAATGATCTACATTCCGTTTTGAAATGAACCTCGACGACGACACCGATGACGGCACGGCGCTGCTCAGCGTCAAGCTGCTGCGGCTCTTCGACTTGCTCTACAGCACGAACAGCGTGACGCGCGCCGCCGAGCAACTCGGCCAGAGCCAGCCGACGGTGAGCAACTGGCTCGGGCGCCTGCGCAGGCAGTTGGGGGATGAGCTGTTCGTGCGCACGGCCGCCGGCATGCAGGCCACGCCGCGTGCGGAAGAACTGATCGTGCCGGCGCGCGAAGCGCTGGCTTCGCTGCGCCGTCTGGCCGCGCCCGCGCAGGCCTTCGATCCATCCAGTGCCACGCGCCGTTTTCGCATCTGCATGACGGACGCCAGCCACATCACGCTGCTGCCCCGGTTGCTGGCGCACGTGCGTGCCGTGGCGCCGGGCGTGCGGCTGGAAGCGGCACGCATCGACGAGCAGAGCGCGCAGGCGCTGCAATCCGGGCAGGCGGACCTGGCCATCGGATTGGTGCCCTGGCTGGAGTCAGGCTTCTATCAGCAGGTGCTCTATCCGCAGGATTGGGTGTGCCTGGTCAACGCACGCCACCCGCGCATCGGCGGCAAGGGCTTCAGCCTGCGCGACTACAAGGCGGAGGCGCACGTCGGTATCGTCGGCGGCACGGGTGTTCAGCTGCTGGAGGCGGCCTTGCTGCGGCATCGCGTGGAACGCCGCATCCTGCTGGAACTGCCGGGCTTCCTGGGCTTGGCCGCCATCGTGTCGACGACGGACCTGGTTGCCACGGTGCCGCGCCACATCGGCGAGACGCTGGCTCGCACCGGCGAGCTCAAGGTGTTCGATTGCCCGGTGCCGGTCCCGCCCTTCACCGTCAAGCAGCACTGGCATGCGCGCTACCACCAGGACCCGGCCAACCGCTGGCTTCGGGGATTGTGCGAAGACTTGTTTGCGAAGAGGACAGCCAAGCCGGCGCCGAAGCGCAACCGCGTGCCCTGACTCTCTGCCCGCCTACCCCTTGCCCGCCTTGCGCCGCGCAGGCCCTGAACGCACAGGCGCCTCATCCACGATGAGCTGCGACGCCTCCACGTCCTTCCACAGCTGGTCGCGCCGCGCCAGCACCTGCGGCACGGCCTCGTGCCGCAACTGCGCCACGGCCGACACCAGCGCGTTGCAGACAAAGAACGCCGCGGTGTAGGAGTCGAACGGCGATGCGTTCGACGTGCGCACCTGCACCCGGTGGTGCGCCAGCGCAGCCAGCGGCGCGGTGGCGCTGTCGGTGATGGCCAGCACCTGCGCGCCCGCTTCGCGAAAGCGCTGCGCCACTTTGACCGGCCCGCTGGCGTAGCGGCGGATGCTGAAGGCCAGCAGGGCGTCATCGGGCTGGATCCACAGCAGCTGGTCGGTGGCGGTGACCGCGCCCGCGCCCAGCTCGTGCACGCCGGGGCGGCACATGTTGAGGTGCAGGGCCAGCCAGGCGGCCACGGGCGCGCTGTTGATTTGCGCCAGCACGAAGAGGCGGCCCTTGCCCTTGGCGATGCGCGTGGCCATGGCCTCGAACGCCGCCATGTCCAGGCCGTCGCGCGTGGCGGTGATGTTGTGCTGGTCGTGCAGCAGGGTGTCGTCCACGCACTGCTGCAGGCTGCGCCGGGTGCCGATGGTCACGGGGGCGCGCTGCCCGGCGGTCTGCAGCAGCGCGGTCATTTCCGCGCGCGCTTCGCGCTGCGCCTCGGCATAGCTCGCGTAGCCCAGCTTGGCGAACAGCCGCACCACGGTGGAGGCGCTGGTGCCGTTGTGCGCGGCCAGGGCGGTGGCGGATTCGAGCAATGCGTGCGGATAGTCGCGCCCCAGAGCCTCGGCCAGGGCGCGTTCGCTGGCCGTGAGCTCGCCGCCCTGGCGGGCCAGGCGCTCGGTGAGCAGGCCGGCCGATTTTTCTTGCAATGATGATTTCATTGATGCCTCTTTTATGAAAAAAGTATTGCAAACACCGGCAACGCGTGCAACACTGCGGCCCAAATTTCACCCCGGCGCCGCGGGGTTCATCGAAGGACGAAGATGCAGGATACCCTTGAAGAGAGCCGCTCGCAGCTGCGAACGCGCATCCTGGACTGGCTGGCTGGCCAGGCGCAGGCCATGCAAGATCTGTTGCAGAAAGTGGTCGACATCGACAGCGGCAGCCGCAACGAAGCGGGCGTGACCGCCGTGGCCACGGCGCTGCGCGAGCGGCTGGAGGCAGCCGGCGTGGCGGTGCAGTTCGAGCCCGTGCCGGGCTACGGCGTACTGCTGCATGCCCAGGTGCCAGGGCCCGCCGAGGGCGCGCCCATCCTGCTCATGGGGCACATGGACACCGTGTACCCGGCGGGCACCGCGGCGCGCCGGCCCTTCCGCGTGGAAGACGGGCGCGCCTACGGCCCCGGCGTGGCCGACATGAAGTCGGGCCTGGTGATGAACGTGTTCGTGGCCGAGGCCTTCGCGCGCTGCGGCGGGCTGAAGGCGCCGCTGCAGCTGTTCTTCTCGTGCGACGAAGAGATCGGCTCGGCCGCCACGCGCGACCGCATCATGGCCAAGGCGCGTGGCGCGCGGGCGGTGCTCAACGCCGAACCGGGCCGCGTCAGTGGCAATCTCGTGACCAGCCGCAAGGGCTCGATGGTGGTGGAGTTCGAGGTCGAGGGCGTTGCCGCGCATGCGGGCATCAACCACGCGGCCGGTGCCAGCGCGATCGAGGCGCTGGCCCGCAAGACGCTCGCGCTGCATGCGCTGACCGACCCGGCCACGGGCGTCACCGCCAACGTGGGCGTGGTGCATGGCGGCATCGTGCCCAACATGGTGGCGCCGCATGCCAAGGCCGAGCTGGACATGCGCTTCACCTCGGACACCGATCCGGACGAACTGCTCGCCAAGGTGCGCGCCATCGTCGAGGAAGAGTCCGTGCCGCGCACCAAGGGCCGTGTGACCGGATCGCGCCGCACCATGCCCATGAAGCCCACGCCCGACGAGCTGCTGGCGCTCTACCAGCGCGGCGCCAAGGCTCTGGGCTTCGAGGTGCAGGGAGAGTTCACCGGCGGCGCGGCCGACAGCGGCCTGACCGCCTCGGTGGGCGCGCCCACGCTGTGCGGCACCGGCCCCGTGGGCGGGCACGCGCACACAGAGCGCGAGTACTGCGAGCTCGCCACCTTCGTGCCGCGCGCCCAGGCCGTGGCGCTGGCCATCCTGGACCACCCCTGATTTTTTGCCTTCGAGAGCAGATTCCATGCACCCCACACAACCCACTCGCCGCCACATCCTCAACGCCGGCCTGGGGCTCGGCCTTGCGGGCCTGGCTCCGCTGGCGGCGCACGCCGCCGACGACAAGTACCCCTCGCGCCCCATCACGCTCGTGGTGCCGTTTCCTCCGGGCGGATCGGTGGACATCATGGCGCGCCAGTATTCGGAGCCGCTGTCGAGCGTGCTGGGCGTGCCCATCGTGGTGGAGAACCGCGCCGGCGCGGGCGGCTCGGTGGCGTCGCAGATGGTGGCGCGCGCCAAGCCCGACGGCTACACGCTGGTGGTGTCTTCGCAGAGCAGCCACCTGGCCAACCCGCTCACGCAGCCCAAGGTGGGCTACGACCCCATCAAGGATTTCGAGAACATCGCCATCCTGGGCCGCCAGCCCAATGCGCTGGTGGTGCATTCGAGCCTGCCCATCAAGAGCTTCAAGGAGTTCATCGACTACGCGAAGAAGAACCCCGGCAAGCTCAACTACGGCAGCGGCGGCGTGGGCAGCATGGGCCAGCTCAACGTGGAGATGCTCAAGGCGGCCACGGGCGTGTTCACCACGCACATCCCCTACCGCGGCGGCACGCCGCTGATCACGGCGGTGCTGGCCAACGAGGTGCAGTTCATTCTCGACAACCTGGTGATCATGCTGCCGCACGTGCAGGCCGGCAGGGTGCGCGCGTTGGCCGTGGCGGCCGACCAGCGCCTGGCGCAATTGCCCGACGTGCCCACCATGGCCGAAGTGGGCTACCCGCAGCTCAACCTCAGCTCGTGGACGGGCCTGGCCGCTCCGGGCGGCACGCCGGACGCCATCGTGCAGACGCTGTACAAGGCCGTGCGCCAGGTGGCCACGTCGCCGGCCATGCAGGCCAGCCTCAAGGAGCGCGGCGTGATCGCGCCCGAGGAAATGACGCCCGCCGCCTTCGAGAGGATGATGTCCGAGCGCCTCGTGAAGTTTGGCGAGGTGGTGCGCAAGGCGGGGATCACGGCCGAGTAGCCAGCGAGCCCGCGGGCCGGGGGCGCGGCGCTACGCGTCGAGCGCTCCCGCGTGCGCCCCGCGCCACCTGAAGCAGGCCTCGCGAACTTCGTCGACCAGCGCCGCCAGCGGCTCGGGCGCGCTGCTCCCTTCGGCGCGCTGGATCACGAAGCGCGCAGGCGGCAGCGGCGGCAGAAAGCTGCCCGGCGGAATGGAGCGCAGGATGGGCGGCATGCCCGAAGGCGTCAGCACGGTGATGGCCAGGCCGGCGGCCGCGGCGGCCACCAGTGCGCTCGAGCCCTGCGCGGTCAGCACGATCTGCCAGTGGGTCGTGCCGTGTCCGGCCAGCGAGGCAAGCGCGGTTTCGCGGAACGGGCAGGGCTCCGACAGGAACGCGAGCGGCACGGGCGCCTCGGGGTCGAGCAGCGCCTTTGCCGAAAAGGCCCAGACCAGCGGCTCCATCCAGAGCGTTTCGGTGTCGCTGCCGGCGTCGCAGACCGTGCCGACCATCAGGTCGAGCGAGTGTTGCCGCACCTGTTTGGCCAGCGCCGTGCTGATGCCGCAGCTGATTTCCACATGCACGTCGGGCCTGCGCTGGCGAAAGCCCGCGAGCGCGGCGAACAGCCATTCGCTGGGAAAGCCCTCCGAGCATCCGAGGCGCAGCGTGGCCGGCGCATGGCGCGGCGCCGCAAGCCGCGAGACCGCCTGCTGCTGCAGCTTGAGGATGCTCCTCGCATAGCTCAGCAGCACGCTGCCCTGGGCCGTGAGCTGCAGCGAGCGGGTGGTGCGGTCGAAGACGCGGCAGCCCAGCTGCTCTTCGAGCCGCCGGATCTGCGCACTCACGGCCGATTGCGTCAGGTGCATGGCGTCGGCCGCGCGGGTCACGCTGCCGTGGTCGGCCACCGAGACGAAGGCGCGCAGCTGTTGGGAGTCGAGCATGGTTTCAGTGAAATTCGTTCTGAATGGCTGCAAATTATGTTGCTTGTGTGCAGGGTCCGTGCTGCCTAGCCTTGGCCCTTCGAACCACTCACCCCCCGCACGCCATGAAAGAACTGCTTTACATCGAGACCTCGCCCAGGAAGACGCGCTCCGCCAGCATCGAAGTGGCCGGCGCCTTCATCAATGAAGTGACGCGCATCCACCCGGCCTGCCATGTCACCACGCTGAACCCCTGGACCATGCAGCTGCCCGAGCTGTCGCAGGACATGCTCGACGCCAAGTACGCCGGCATCAACGGCATGCCGCTGAGCGACGCCCAGCAAACGGCCTGGGACGAGGTGCGGCGCATCGCCGCGCCCTTCCACGCCGCGGACCACATCGTGCTGGCGATGCCGCTGTGGAACTTTGGCATTCCCTACAAGCTGAAGCACCTGATCGACGTGGTGTCGCACAAGGACGTGCTGTTCCGCTTCGACGCCTCGGGCCTGTCGGGCATGCTGCAGACCCGGCGCGCGACGGTGGTGTGCGCAAGGGGCCTGGACTACCCCCTGGGCAAGGACGGCTCGGCGCATGCGCTCGACTTCCAGCTGCCCTACGTCGAGACCTGGCTGCGCTTCATCGGCGTGCGCGAGGTGCGCTCCGTGGTGGTCGAAAAGACGCTGATGGGGCCGGAGGTCGATGCCGGCGCAAGGGCCGAGGCCAGGCGCCGCGCGGTGGAGCTTGCCGAGGGGCTCTGAGGGCCCAAGGGCGCGGCGGTTGCAGGGGCATGCGGAGCCTGACACCATGGCTCCATGACCACTTATCAACTCCACTACTGGCCCACCATCCAGGGCCGCGGGGAATTCGTGCGGCTCGCGCTCGAGGCGGCCGGCGCGGACTATGTCGACGTGGCGCGGCTGCCCGAGTCGAAGGGCGGCGGCGAGTCCGCACTGGGCGACCGGCTCGACGATGCCGACATCGTCCGCCCTTCGTTCGCGCCGCCGTTCCTGATCGACGGCGACATCGTCGTGGGACAGACCGCGGCCATCCTGCTGTACCTCGGGCCGCGGCTGGGCCTGGCGGGCGTCGGCGAATCCGACGGCCTCTGGACGCACCAGCTGCAGCTCACCATCGCCGACGTGGTGGCCGAGGCGCACGACACGCACCACCCGATCTCCACCGGCGCCTACTACGAAGACCAGCGCGACGCGGCCGTGCAGCGCGCGCGGGCCTTCCGCGAAGAGCGGATTCCCAAGTTCCTGAACTGGTTCGAGCGCGTGCTGCAGCGCAACCCCGCGGGGTCATCGCACCTCGTGGGCGATGTGCTGACATATGCCGACCTGTCGCTGTTCCAGCTGGTCGAAGGCCTGCGCTACGCGTTCCCGAAGGCCGCAGCCCGGGCGCTGGCCGCCACACCCGCGGTCGAGAAGCTGCACGACAACGTCCGGCGCCGCCAGCGTGTGCACGACTACCTGCAAAGCCCGCGCCGCATCGCGTTCAACGAGGACGGGATCTTCAGGCGGTATGCGGAGCTGGATGGCTGAAGCCTGCGCATCGGCAGGCATGCCATGGGGCTACACGAACTTGCCGGTGATGCCGCCATCCACCAGCAGCTCGGTGCCGGTCACATAGGCTGCCGCATCCGACGCCAGGAACGCGCAGGCATGGGCCACGTCCCAGGCCGTGCCCATGCGGCCCACGGGCACCTGCCGCGCGCGGGCTGCCTTGGCCTCGTCCAGGCTGGTGTCCGAGAACATCTTCGCCACCGTGGTGGTGATGCGCGGCGTGTCGATCAGCCCCGGCACGACGGTGTTGGCACGCACGCCCTGGGCTGCATATTGCTGCGCCACCATGCGCGTGAACTGCGTGACCGCGGCCTTGGTCACGCCGTAGGCCAGGTGCGGATAGCCCAGGTAGCGCATGCCCGCGATCGACGAGATGGCGACGATGGCGCCGCGCCCGCGCTCGACCATGCCGGGCAGCACCTGCCGTGTGGCCAGGAGCAGGCTGCGCACGTTCACTGCGTGGATGCGGTCGAAGTCCTCGGCGCTGGTTTCCATGGGTCCGCCGGTCTTGCCGATGCCCACGTTGTGGTGCAGCACGTCGACTGTGCCGAAGCGCTCGCGTGCTTCGCCAAAGAGCCGAACCACGTCGGCTTCGTCCGCCGCATCGCCGACGAAGGTCTCGGCCGTGCCGCCTTCGGCACGGATCAGCGCGGTGGTTTCCTCGGCGGAGGCGGCGTCGCGGTCTGCCACGCACACGTGCGCGCCGAGCCGGGCGTAGGTGACGCTCGACGCCCGCCCGATGCTCCAGCCCGGTCCCGCCGAGCCCGCGCCCAGCACGAAGACGACCCGACCCGACAGGTCCAGTGGCAGCGCAGGAGGAGTGAAGCTCATGCGTCATCCTTCCCGCTTGCGCCGACGAACGGAATCGCGTGCTCGACGGTGTCCCAGATGAAGCGACCCGAAGGACTCTGCTGCTCCTCGACGATGTGTGCCACCAGCCCCGCGGCGCGCGAGATCACGGCAAAGCCGCGCATCACGCCGGTGGGCACGCCGATCTCGCCGAGCAGCGCGGCCACCGCGCCGGTCGCGTTGATGGTGATGGGGCGCCCGGCCACGGCGTCCACCGCGGCGGACAGGCGCTCCAGCGCCCGCACCTTGTGGCCGGCCAGCTCGGGCTCGGCGCGCGCCATGTCGAGCAGCTTGTAGGCACGCGGATCCACCGGCTTGTGCAGGTGGTGGCCGAAGCCGGGCACCGGGCTCTTGAGACCCTTGTAGTGGCGCGCGATCTCCATCGCCTCGGCATCCGGGTCGGCGGCGGCGCCGATGCGGTCGAGCAGTCCGGCGCAGTTCTCCATCGTGCCTACGAACGAGCTGCCCACGGCCAGCAGCCCGGCCGAGACGGCGCCCTGCAGGTTCTCGGGCGCGCTCATGTAGATCAGGCGCGTGGCAATGGCACTGGGCGTGAGGCCGTGCTCCATCAGCACCACCAGCACCGCGTCGGTGATGCGCAGGTCCACGCCGCGCGGCGTGCGGTTGAGGATCTGCATCAGCATCACCTCGGTGAAGGTCTTCTTGCCGAGCAGGTCTTCGACCAGGTCGGCCTCGCGGTAGTGCAGGCTGGTGAGCGTGTGGGTGCACAGGCGGGTGACGGGTTTGGCGGAGGAGGAAGTCATCGCGTGGTTCTTTCGTTCAGGATGTGGCGGCGGCCGCCATGGCGAGTTCGCGCACGGCGCTCTTGAGCACCTTGCCCACGGGCGAGCGCGGCAGGGCCTCGTGGAAATGGATGTGCTTGGGCGTCTGCACCGGGCCCAGGCGTTCGCGCACGAAGGCAATCAGCTCGGCCTCTGTGGCGTGGCGGCCGGGGCGCAGCTGCACGGCGGCCTGCACTGCCTCGCCCCACTTGTCGTCGGGAATGCCGAACACGGCGCACTCGTGCACGGCGGGGTGCTGGCCCAGCGCGTTCTCCACGTCCACCGGGTACACGTTGAAGCCGCCCGTGATGACCATGTCCTTCAGGCGGTCCTTCAGGTAGAGGTAGCCGCGCTCGTCGACAAGGCCCCGGTCGCCGGTGTGCAGCCAGCCATCCACCAAGGTCTCGGCGGTCTTCTCGGGCAGGCGCCAGTAGCCGGTCATCAGCAGGTCGCCGCGCGCCACCACTTCGCCGACCTCGCCGGCGGGCAACAGCCGGCCGTCCGGCGCCATGATGGCCACGTCGCTGAACCAGGCGGTGCGGCCCACGGCGGCCCAGTTGCGCTCGTCCTCGAAGTCTTCGGCGCGCATCACGGTGAGGATCTGGGGCGCCTCGGTCTGGCCGTAGGTGGTGCCCAGTACCGGGCCGAAGAATTCGCGCACCTCGCGGATCTTTTCGGAAGGCATCGGCGCGCCGCCGTAGATCAGCCGGCGCAGGCGCGGGAAGTCGGCGCGCGATGCGCCCGGCAGCGCCATCAGCATGTAGACCAGCGTGGGCGGCATGAAGCACGTCGTGCCGCCGCGCTCGCGGAAGGCCGTGCGCACGGCCTCGGCGCCGGCCGCGGGCAGCACCACGTGGCAGCCGCCCTGCGCCAGTATGGGCAGCACATAGGTCGAGGTGCCGTGCGTGATCGGCGCCGCCACCACGTAGCGCTCGTGCTCGTCGAAGCCCCATGCGTGGATCTGGTTGGCGATGTTGGCGAGCCATGCGCGGTATGGCTGCATCACGCCCTTGGGCGCGCCGGTGGTGCCGCCGGTGAACTTGATCGCCTGCGTGGCGTCCAGCGGCAGCGCGAATGATGGGCGCGGTGCGCCCGCGTGCCGGGCCGCCAGCGCCGCGATGGTGGCTTCGTGCTGCGGCGCCGTGCCGGTGTGGATGCGTGCGCCGGGCGCACCGTCGAGCAGCCCGGCGCACGCGCCGTCGAGCACGAGGATCGAGGGTTCGGTGGCATCGACGATGCGGCGGATCTCGGGCCGCGTGCTCTGCGGATTCAGCGGCACCCAGACCTTGCCGCAGGCCAGCACCGCGAGCAGCGCGGCAATGTGCTCCGCGCTGTTCTTCGCGCAGATGGCCACGCGGCTTTGCGGCGCGGGGTCGAGCGCGACCAGCGCGGCCGCCAGCGCTGCCACCTGGGCGGCCAGCGCCTGGTAGCGGATGGCGCCCTCGGGCGCGTCGATGGCAATGTTGTCGGGCCAGCGCGCCGCGGCGCGCCAGAAGAAGTCGATGGGAAACATGGGTGGGTGTGCTCCTGTGCGGGCTTTCTTGTCGTCGTCAGTCGGCCTTGGCGCCGGACGCCTTCACCACGTCGTGCCAGCGCTTGATCTCGGCCGCGGCAAAGCTGCGCATCTGCTCGGGCGTGCCGGGTTCGGGCGACGCGGCCAGGTCCTGCAGGCGCTGGCGCACCTCGGGCGCGGCCAGCACCTTGCCGAGTGCGGCGTTCAGGCGGTCGATGACGGGGCGCGGCGTGCCGGCGGGGGCCGCCAGGCCGAACCACGACTGCACGTCGAAGCCCGGATAGCCCGACTCGGCCAGTGTGGGCACGTCGGGCAGCAGCGGCGAACGCCGGGCGCTGGTGATCGCGATGGCGCGCAGGCGCCCGCCCTGCACGTGCGGCAGGGCCGACGGCGTGTTGTCGAACATCGACTGCACCTGGCCGCCCAGCAGGTCGGTGATTGCGGGCGCGCTGCCGCGGTAGGGCACGTGCAGCATGTTGAGCCCGGTCTGCATCTTGAACATCTCGCCCGACAGGTGGATGGACGAGCCGCTGCCGGACGACGCGAAGGTGATGCCCTCCTTCGACTCCTTGGCGAAGCGCACGTAGTCGGCCACGTTCTTCACGGGCAGCGACGGGTTCACCACGAGGATGTTGGGAATCTTCGCGATCAGGCCGATGGGCTCGAAGTCCTTGACGGGGTCGTAGCCCAGCTTGCCGTAGAGCGAGGCGTTGATGGTGTTCGCGATGGTGTAGACGTAGAGCGTGTAGCCGTCGGCGGGCGCGCGGGCCACGTACTCGGCGCCCACGTTGCTGTTGGCGCCGGTGCGGTTGTCCACCAGCAGGGGCTGGCCGAGCTGCTCGCCCAGCTTGATGGCGACGAGGCGCGCGATCACGTCGGTGGCGCCGCCGGCGGCATAGCCGACCACGAGCTTCACGGGCTTGGACGGCCAGGGGGCGGCGGGCTGCGCCTGCAGCGGCAGCGCGGCGCTGCAGGCGAGGGCGGCGGCGAATGCCAGCCAATGCCGGCGGGGTGCGGAATACGAGCTCACTTCTTGTCTCCAGTTGGTATGCAATGCCTGTCGCGGGCTGCGTCCTGCCGTGCTGCGGCACACTGCGCGATGGCTCCGTCGACCGAGAAATTCTTCCGCATGCCCTCCCGAACCGTGAATAAGAACGTCCGCCAGCCGGACGTTTCGGCGCGCGCCGCGGCCGCACGTACGCCCAGCGCCGAGCCCGGCGATGACCCCGGCAGCCGCACGCTGCGCCGCGGCCTGCAGCTGCTGGACGCGGTGCTGGCCAGCGGCCGCGAAGGCCTGCGCGTGGTGGATCTGTGCCGCGCGGCGGGGCTGGAGCGCGCCACGGTGCACCGCCTGCTGGCCACGCTGGTGGAGAGCGGCTATGCCGCGCAGCGCGGGCGCTTTCGCTATGTGGCGGGGCCGCGGCTCGCGGCCATGGCGCAACCGGCCGGCATGCCCAACATCGCGGTGCGCCTGCGTCCGGTGCTGGAGCGCGTGAGCGCAGCCTGCGGCGATGCGGCTTTCGCGATCGTGCGCGAAGGCCCCGCGTCGCACTGCATCGCGCGCCATGTGGGCACGCACCCGGTGCAGATCCTGGTGATCCAGGTGGGCACGCGCCAGCCGCTCGGCGTGGGTGCGGCAGGCCTGGCGCTGCTGTCGGCGCTGCCCGATGACGAGGTCAATGCCGCCGTCGCAGCCAATGCGCGTGTGCTGGGCCGCTACGGCGGCATGACGCCCGAGCGCATGGCGCTGCTGGTGCGCGCCACGCGCGAGCGCGGCTGGTCGGTCATCGGCAACCATGCCACCGACGGCGTGCTGGCCGTGGGCATGGCGGTGCGCAGCAGCGAAGGCGAGCCCGTGGCCGCGATCAGCGTGGCGTCGACGCTGGATCGCATGCCGCGCGAGCGCCAGCAGCTGATCGCGCGCTGGATGCGCGAGGCGCTGGCCGCGCTGCTGCCGGGTGGGCTGTGAGCCTGGCGGCTACGCGCCGCTCTTGTCTTCCTGGTTGCCGTCGTCGTTGCGAATGCGCAGCGCCGCGTCATACAGCGCATTGCGCGGTGCGCCGCTGATCTCGGCCGCAAGCCGCACCGCGGTCTTCAGGGGCAGCTCGGCCAGCAGCAGGCGCAGCACGCGTTCGCCTTCGGCACCATCGTCGGCGGCCGCGGCCACCGGGTGCAGCACCAGCGCGAATTCGCCGCGCGTGCGGTCGCGGCCGGCTGCGAACCAGCCCGGCAGCTCGGCGGCGGCGATGGTCGCAATCTCCTCGAACTGCTTGGTCAGCTCGCGGCCGACGGTGATGCGGCGCTCGCCCAGCGTCGCAAGCGCGCGCGCCACGGCCTCGATGCGGTGCGGCGCTTCCAGCAGCACCACCGCGCGCCGCTCCTGCGCCAGGGCCTGCACGGCCGCGTCGCGCTCGCCGGCCTTGGTCGGCAGGAAGCCCGCGAACACGAAGGCGCTGCTCTCGTCGCCTGCCGCCACGAGGCCGGCGGCGCCGACCAGCGTGGTGACGCTGCTCGCGCCCGGCAGCGGCAGCACGCGCTGCCCGGCGCCGCGCACGGCCGCGACCAGCCGCGCGCCCGGGTCGCTCACGCCGGGCGTGCCGGCGTCGCTCACGTAGGCGATGCGCTCGCCCTGCGCGAGCCGGGCGACCACGGCCTGCGCGGCCTCGGCCTCGTTGTGCTGGTGCACGGCCAGCAACTGGGCATTCGGCCGGTCGATGCCGTAGGCGCGCAGCAGGCTCTGCGTGTGGCGCGTGTCCTCGCAGGCGACGGCATCGACCAGCTGCAGCACGTGCAGCGCGCGCAGCGTGATGTCGGCCAGGTTGCCGATGGGCGTGGCCACCACGTACAGCGTACCCTGCGGATAATGCTGTGCACCCGAGGCATCGCGCGCGGCCGAAAGGGCGGCGCCGAAGGAAGCGGGTGCTAGTGAAGCCAAGGGGTTTCTCCGTAGGAACAAAAAAGAAGCGGGCAGGGAGCCAGCATGAAGACCATCACGACCAAGCATCGCGGCGATGCGGCGGAAGACGCCGCGCTCGACCACCTTCAATGCGCCGGCCTGGCGCTGGTAGCGCGCAATTATCGAACGCCCGGGCGCGGCGGCGGCGAGATCGACCTGATCATGCGCGATCCGCGCGACGCCACGCTGGTGTTCGTGGAGGTGCGCCAGCGCAGCAGCGGCACCCACGGCGGCGCCGGCGGCAGCATCACGGGGCTCAAGCAGCGGCGCATCGTGTTCGCGGCGCGCCATTACCTGAACGGGCTGCGCACGCTGCCGCCGTGCCGTTTCGACGTGGTGCTGGTCGAGGAGCGCATCACCTGGCTGCAGGGCGCGTTCGACGCGGGCGGGAACTGAAAGCGCGCCGCGGGCTCCACCCACAATCCACCCATCCATCGCAAACGTCTTGTTTCACCGCCCCCCGGTATCATCGCGCCCCATGCTCGAGCAACGGATTCAGCAACACTTCATCGACAGCGCCGACCTCAAGTACCAGGCCGGCCCCATCCTCAGCAAACCCATTTCGCAGGCCATGCAGGCGATCCTCGCGTGCGTGACCAGCGGCGGCAAGGTGCTGGCCTGCGGCGCGGGCGTCTCGGGCCTGCTGGCGGCGCAGTTCGCGGCGCAGTTCGTCGGCCGCTTCGAGCGCGAGCGTCCCGAGCTCGGCGCCATCGCGCTGCCCGGCGATCCCACCGATCCGGCGGCCGACAGCGCCGCTGCCACCGACGTCGACCGTTTTGCCCGCCAGGTGCGCGCGCTCGGCCAGGCCGGCGACGTGCTGCTGGCGCTGAGCGCGAGCGGCCAGTCGGCGGCCGTGCTGGCCGCGGTGCTGGCTGCGCACGAGCGCGACATGACGGTGGTGGCGCTGCTCGGCAACGCCAGCGCCGGCCAGCCGGCATCGCCCGGCGCTGGCAGCAGCGGAACCGGTGGCGCCATCGGCCGCGCGCTGCGCGAAACGGACGTCCAGATCGGCGTGTCGCACGAACGTGCGGCGCGTATCCACGAAATCCACCTGCTCGCACTGCACTGCCTGTGCGACGGCGTGGATGCCCAGCTACTCGGAGAACAGGAAGCTTCCACATGACAACGACACCGTTCCAGCGCTTCGCCATTGCACTTGCCTCGGGAACCGTCCTGGTTGCCGGGCTTTCGGCCTGCGTGCCGCTCGTGGTCGGAGGGGCCGCGGCGGTGGGCGTGGGCATGGTCGCCACCGATCGCCGCAGCTCCGGCGCCCAGCTCGACGACCAGGGCATCGAGCTGCGCGCGGCGGCCCGCGTGCGCGAGATCGCCAACGACAACATGTACGTGAGCGTCACCAGCTTCAACCGCCAGGTGCTGCTGACCGGCGCCGTGGGCAGCGAGGCCGACCGCCGCCGCGTCGAAGAAGTGGTGCAGCGCGTGGACAACGTGCGCTCGGTGGTCAACGAGCTCACCATCGGCCAGTCCAGCACCTTCCAGGAACGCTCGAACGACCTGTTCATCAGCGGCAAGGTCAAGGCCTCGCTGCTCGATGCCAAGGACATCTTCGCCAATTCGTTCAAGGTGGTGACCGAGCGCGGCGTGGTCTACCTGATGGGCATCGCGACGCGCCGCGAAACCGACCGCGCGACCGAAATCGCGCGCGGCATCTCGGGCGTGCAGAAGGTGGTGCGCGTGGTCGAGGTGGTGAGCGAGGCCGAGCTGGCCAGCCAGGCGCAGCGCGGCGGCACCGGGGCACCCGCCCCGGCGCCCGCGGCCGCGCCGCAGTCGGCGCCCGGGTCTTCTTCGTCGTCGCGCGTGCCGCTGCCGCCGATGGAGCCGCTGCCGCCGGCCCAGCCCGGCGGCGCAACGACCACGCCGGTACGCTGAGCCATAAAAAAAGCCCGCTTCGCGCGGGCTTTTTGTTTACTTGAGCCGGATGATCAGGCTCGACGTGTCCCAGCGCCGCCCGCCGGCCTGCTGCACGTCGGCATAGAACTGGTCGACCAGCGCCGTCACGGGCACGCGCGCGCCGTTGCGCTTGGCCTCGTCGAGCACCAGGCCCAGGTCCTTGCGCATCCAGTCGACGGCAAAGCCGTAGTCGAACTTGCCGTCGATCATGGTCTTGCCGCGGTTGTCCATCTGCCAGCTCTGGGCGGCGCCCTTGCCGATCACCTCGAGCACCAGCTTCATGTCGAGGCCGGCGCGCTGGCCGAAGGCAATGGCTTCGGACAGGCCCTGCACCAGGCCCGCGATGGCGATCTGGTTCACCATTTTTGCGAGCTGGCCGGCACCGCTGGCGCCCAGCAGCGTGACGGCACGCGCGAAGGCGTCCATCACCGGCTTGACGCGCTCGAAGCTCGACTTGTCGCCGCCGCACATCACGGTGAGCGCGCCGTTCTGCGCGCCGGCCTGGCCGCCGGACACCGGCGCGTCGATGAACTGCAGTCCGGCCGATGCCGCCGCGTTCGCGAGCTCGCGCGCCACGTCGGCCGAGGCGGTGGTGTGGTCGACCAGCACGCTGCCTTTCTTCATGCCAGCAAAGGCGCCGTTCGGGCCCAGCACCACGGCGCGCAGGTCGTCGTCGTTGCCCACGCAGCTGAAGACGATGTCGGCGCCCGCGGCCGCTTCGCGCGGGGTGGCGGCATGGCGGCCGGGCGCGCCGAATTCGGCGACCCAGGCCTCGGCCTTGGCCGGTGTGCGGTTGTAGACCGTGACCTTGTGGCCGGCCTTGGCCAGGTGCCCGGCCATCGGGCCGCCCATGACGCCAAGGCCCAGGAAGGCCACCGTCTGGGAGGGGGTGGATTCGTAGGTTCGGGGATTGATGCTGCTCATGGGCGAGAGCTTAAAGCCAACGCGAAGCCCGCGTCACCTGCGCCTAAACAATCGCAAAGTGCTCCGTACCCGCCGAGAGATCCGTGCTGCGCGCGCGCTGGCTGTTGAGCTTGATCTGCAGGCGCAGGTCGTTGGCCGAATCGGCGTTGCGGATGGCGTCCTCGAAGGTGATCGAGTGGCTCTCGAACAGGTCGAACAGCGCCTGGTCGAAGGTCTGCATGCCGAGGTTGCGGCTCTTCTTCATGATCTCCTTGATCTCGCCCACCTCGCCCTTGAAGATCAGGTCGGAAATGAGCGGCGTGTTCAGCAGCACTTCCACCGCCGCCACGCGGCCCTGGCCGTCCTCGGTGGGCACCAGGCGCTGGGAGATCAGCGAGCGCAGGTTCAGCGACAGGTCCATCAGCAGTTGGGCTCGGCGCTCTTCGGGGAAGAAGTTGATGATCCGGTCCAGCGCCTGGTTGGCGCTGTTGGCGTGCAGCGTGGCCATGCACAGGTGGCCGGTCTCGGCAAAGGCCACCGCGTGCTCCATGGTCTCGCGGTCGCGGATTTCGCCCATCAAAATCACGTCGGGCGCCTGGCGCAGCGTGTTCTTGAGCGCGGCTTCCCAGCTGTCGGTGTCGATGCCCACTTCGCGCTGCGTGACCACGCAGTTCTTGTGCGGGTGCACGAATTCGACCGGGTCTTCCACCGTCACGATGTGGCCGTAGGAATTTTCGTTGCGCCAGTCGATCATGGCCGCCAGCGTGGTCGACTTGCCCGAGCCCGTGGCGCCCACCAGGATGGTGAGGCCGCGCTTGGTCATCGACACGTCCTTGAGCACCTGCGGCATGCCCAGGCCGTCGATGGTGGGCAGCTTGGCCGGAATGGTCCGCAGCACCATGCCGACCTTGCCCTGCTGCACGAAGGCGTTCACGCGGAAGCGGCCGATGCCGGTTGGCGAGATCGCGAAGTTGCATTCCTTGGTGCGCTCGAACTCCGCCGTCTGGCGGTCGTTCATGACCGAGCGCGTGAGCGCCAGCGTGTGCTGCGCCCCCAGCGCCTGCTGCGACACCTTGGTGACCTTGCCGTCCACCTTGATTGCGGGCGGAAAGTCCGCGGTGATGAACAAGTCGCTGCCGTTGCGGCTCACCATGAGCTTGAGCAGGTCGTTGATGAACTGGCTGGCTTGATCGCGTTCCATGATGTGTCGGTGCTCCGAAGGGCTGGGATCAGCCAGGGAAATTCTCGGGGATCTTGGCTTTACCGCGTGCTTCCGCCGCCGAAATGGCATTGCGGCGCACGAGGTCGGTCAGGTTCTGGTCCAGCGTCTGCATGCCCGCGCCCTGGCCGGTCTGGATGGCCGAATACATCTGCGCCACCTTGGCCTCGCGGATCAGGTTGCGGATGGCCGGCGTGCCCAGCATGATCTCGTGCGCCGCCACGCGGCCCTGGCCGTCCTTGGTCTTGCACAGCGTCTGCGAGATCACGGCCTGCAAGGATTCGGACAGCATGGCGCGGATCATTTCCTTTTCCTCGCCCGGGAACACGTCGATGATCCGGTCGATGGTCTTGGCGGCCGACGAGGTGTGCAGCGTGCCGAACACCAGGTGGCCCGTTTCGGCCGCGGTCATGGCCAGGCGAATGGTTTCCAGGTCGCGCAGCTCGCCCACCAGGATGGCGTCCGGGTCTTCGCGCAGCGCCGAGCGCAGCGCGTTGGAGAACGACAGCGTCATCGGCCCGACCTCGCGCTGGTTGATCAGGCACTTCTTGGATTCGTGCACGAATTCGATCGGGTCTTCCACCGTGAGGATGTGGCCGTACTCGTTTTCGTTCAGGTAGTTGACCATCGCGGCCAGGGTGGTGGACTTGCCCGAGCCGGTGGGCCCCGTCACCAGCACCAGCCCGCGCGGCTTGAGCGCCAGTTCCGCGAAAATCTTGGGCGCGTTGAGCTGCTCCAGCGTGAGGATCTTCGAGGGAATGGTCCGGAACACCGCCGCCGCGCCGCGCGCCTGGTTGAAGGCATTCACACGGAAGCGCGCGAGGCCGTCGATCTCGAACGAGAAGTCGACCTCCAGGAACTCTTCATAGTGCTTGCGGTGGGTGTCGCTCATGATGTCGTACACCATGGCGTGCACCGACTTGTGGTCGAGCGCATCGACGTTGATGCGCCGCACGTCGCCGTGGACGCGGATCATCGGCGGCAGGCCGGCCGACAAGTGCAGGTCGGAGGCTTTGTTCTTGACGCTGAATGCCAGCAGCTGGGTAATGTCCACGGGGGTCCTCGGCTCGAGTTCGGTGACGTTTTGATACGATTTTGGAAGATTATGACGATGATTGGCGACGACCTCCAGCAAGTAAAGAACCGGATCGCAAAGGCCTGCGCCGAACATGGGCGCAACCCGGCCGAAGTCCGGCTGCTGGCGGTGTCCAAGACCTTCGGCCCCGAGGCCGTGCGCGAGGCCCACGCGGCGGGCCAGCGGGCCTTCGGCGAGAACTACGTGCAGGAGGGGCTGGACAAGATCGCGGCGCTTTCGGACCTGCGCGCAGAACTCGAATGGCACTGCATCGGCCCTCTGCAGAGCAACAAGACGCGGCCCGTGGCCGAGCATTTCGACTGGGTGCACGGCATCGACCGGATCAAGATCGCCGAACGTCTTTCGGCGCAGCGGCCGGCGCATCTGCCGCCGCTTCAGGTGTGCCTGCAGGTCAACGTGGACGGCGGCGCCAACAAGTCCGGCGTGCCGCCTGAAGAGGCGTTGCCGCTCGCGCGCGCTGTGGCGGCGTTGCCACATTTGCGGCTGCGCGGGCTCATGGCCATTCCCGAACCGGCGCCGGATTTCGCCGCGCAGCGCGAACTGTGCCTGCGCGCCCGGGCGGTGTACGACGCGATCCGCGCCGCTGGCATCGAACTCGACACGCTCTCGCTGGGCATGAGCGCCGACCTCGAAGCGGCCGTGAGCGCCGGCAGCACCATGGTGCGCATCGGAACCGCCATCTTCGGCGGTCGGCCCAAGGCCGCCTGACGGGCGCTAAACGGCCAGCGGCAGCCGCGCGCTGCTCTTGATTTCTTCCATCACCGCGTAGGTGCGGGTTTCGCGCACGCCCGGCAGTTGCCACAGCACCGTGCCCGCGAACTCGCGGTAGGCCGCCATGTCGGCCATGCGGGTCTTGAGCAGGTAGTCGAAGCCGCCCGCGACCATGTGGCATTCCATGATCTCGTCGCGCAGCTGCACCGCCGCCTTGAACTGGTCGAACACGTTGGGCGTGGTGCGGTCGAGCAGGATTTCGACGAACACCGTGAGTCCGCGCCCGAGCTTGTGCGGATCGAGCCGCGCCTCGTAGCCCTGGATGAAACCGTCGCGCGTGAGCCGCTGCACCCGGGCCAGCACGGCGGTGGGCGAGAGCGCCACCGTTTCGGCCAGCTTGAGGTTGGTGATGCGGCCGTCTTCCTGAAGAATCTTCAGCAGCCGGAGATCGATGCGATCCAGATCCAGGTCGAGCATTGGTGAATTATCCGGCTGGGCCCATATTTTTTGGCAAAAGATTCGGTCTATATCCAAAGACCATAGGGGATAGAACCAAGGAACTGCCATGCACCTGCCCATCCCTTACCGCCCTGAAGCCGATGTCGTCTCGCACCGGCTCGCCTCGCTCGAAGGCGCGCTCGACTGGCGCGCCGCGGCCGCCGCCGCCACGCCCTGGGTGGAGGCGGTGCGCCGCCATCCGCCGCCGTTCTGGGCCATGGAAAGCCTGCTGCGCGAATACCCGATCTCCAGCGCCGAGGGCCTTGCGCTGATGCGCCTGGCCGAGGCGCTGCTTCGCGTGCCCGACGCCGCCACGGCCATCGCGCTCACGGCCGACCAGCTGGGCCGGGCCGATTTCGAGGGCACGGCCGATTCCACGCTGTCGCGGCTGTCGTCCGCCGCCATCGCGATGTCGAAGAAATTCCTGCCCGAAGGCGACCATCCGCCCGGCCTCATGGCCAAGCTCGGCTCCCGCACGGTGGTGGCCGCCACGCTGCGCGCGGTGCAGCTGCTGGGGCGCCAGTTCGTGCTGGGCCAGACCATCGCCGAAGCCATGGACGAGGCCCGCTCGGCGCACCGCCGGCAGGGCGCGCTGCGCTTCAGCTACGACATGCTCGGCGAGGGCGCGCGCACCGACGCCGATGCGCTGCGCTACCTCGAGAGCTACACGCAGGCCATCGGCGCCATTGCGGCCGGTGCCGATGCGGCGCGCGGGCCCGAGCACAACGACGGCATCTCCATCAAGCTCAGCGCGCTGCATCCGCGCTACGAGGACGCGCAGCGCGAGCGCGTGATGCGCGAGCTGGTGCCGCGTGTGTGGCAGCTGTGCGAGCTCGCGGCCGATGCCGGCCTCAACCTCACCATCGATGCCGAAGAGGTCGACCGGCTCGAGCTGTCGCTCGACGTGTTCGAGGCGCTGGCTGCGCGCGTGGCCGCCGAACGGCCGCAGTGGCGCGGCTTCGGCCTGGCGCTGCAGGCCTACCAGACGCGCGCGCTCGAACTGATTGCGCACGTCACGGCGGTGGCGCGCCGGCACAAGCTGCGGCTGATGTGCCGCCTCGTGAAGGGCGCCTACTGGGACGCCGAGATCAAGCGGGCCCAGGAACTCGGCCTGCCGCACTATCCCGTCTTCACGCACAAGCACCACAGCGACGTGAGCTACCTGGCCTGCGCGCGCGCGCTGCTGTCGGCGCCCGATGCGGTCTATCCGCAGTTCGCCACCCACAACGCGGGCACCATCGCCGCCATCCTGCAGATGGCCGAGGCGGCCGGCGCGCCCTTCGAGCTGCAGCGCCTGCATGGCATGGGCGAGGGCGTCTACCGCGAAGTGATGAAGAGCACCACAGCGCCGGTGCGCGTGTATGCGCCGGTGGGCCAGCACAAGGACCTGCTCGCCTACCTCGTGCGGCGCCTGCTCGAAAACGGCGCCAATTCGTCGTTCGTGAACCAGCTCGGCGACGAGCAGGTGGACATCGGCGAGCTACTGATGTCGCCGCTCTGGCTCGAAGAGGCGAACCCCGCCCTGCCGCTGCCGCCCGCGCTCTTCGGCCCGGCGCCGGCGCGGCGCAACAGCGAAGGCATCGACCTTGCCGTCGAGCCGATGCGCGCGCCGCTGCTGGCGGCGCTGGAGACCACCGCGGTGCCGCATGTCGAGGTGTTCGATGCCGCCAGCGCGCCCAAGGCCGTGGCCGCCAGCGCCGCCGCCTTCCGCAGCTGGCGCAAGACGCCGGTCGAGGCGCGCGCCGCCATGCTGCGCCAGGCCGCCGACGCGCTGCAGCGCGAGCTGCCGCGCTTCTGCGCGCTGCTGGTCAAGGAGGCCTTCAAGACCTGGGGCGACGCGGTGGCCGAAGTGCGCGAGGCCGTCGACTTCCTGCGCTACTACGCCGACGAGGCCGAACGCATCATGCAGCCGGTGGCGCTGCCCGGCCCCACGGGCGAGAGCAACGAACTGCGGCTCACGGCGCGCGGTCCCTGGGTGTGCATCAGCCCGTGGAATTTTCCGCTCGCGATCTTCGCGGGCCAGGTGGCGGCCGCGCTCGCCACCGGCAACACGGTGCTCGCCAAGCCGGCCGAGCAGACGCCGGCTGTCGCGCTCGAAGCCGTGAAGCTGCTGCACGCCGCCGGCGTGCCGGCCGATGCGCTGCAGCTGCTGCACGGCCCCGGCGAAACCGTGGGCGCCGCGCTGGTGGCGGCGCCGGGCGTGGCGGGCGTGGTGTTCACCGGCTCGACCCAGGTGGCGCGCATCATCCACCGCGCGCTCGCGGCCAAGGACGGCCCGATCGTGCCGCTGATCGCCGAGACCGGCGGCATCAACGCGATGCTGGTCGATTCGAGCGCGCTGCCCGAGCAGGTGGTCGACGCCGTGGTGCAGAGCGCATTCCGCTCGGCCGGCCAGCGCTGCTCGGCCTTGCGGCTGCTGGTGCTGCACGAGGGCATCGCCGACGCGGTGATCGAGATGATCCGCGGCGCGGCCGGGGAACTGGCCGCCGGCGACCCGGCGCTGCTGTCGACCGACGTGGGGCCGGTGATCGACGCCGAGGCGGCCGACAACATCCGGCGCCACCTGAAGCGGCTGGATTCGGAGGCGAAGCGGCTGCTCGCGCCGGCTTCTTCTTCAACCGAAGGCAACCTGATCGCGCCGCAGGCCTACGAGGTGCCCTCGATCGACAGCGTGACCAGCGAGATCTTCGGGCCGGTGCTGCAGATCGCGCGCTGGGGCCAGGGCGCGCTGAGCGATCCCGCCGAGGTGATCGATCGCATCAACGCGCTCGGCTACGGCCTCACGCTCGGCATCCAGACCCGCATCGACTCGCGCGCGCAGGCGCTCGCGACGCGGGCGCACGTGGGCAACATCTACGTGAACCGCAACATCATCGGCGCGGTGGTCGGCGTGCAGCCCTTTGGCGGCGAGGGGCTCAGCGGCACCGGGCCCAAGGCCGGCGGGCCGCACTATCTTTACCGCTTCTGTGCCGAGCAGACGGTCACGGTCAACACCACGGCGGCCGGCGGCAACGCGGCGCTGCTGAGCGCGGTGGCCTGAGGCCGCTGTTCGTCTTCAGCGCAGGGGATTGCCGTCTTCTTCCGCGCGCGCGGAGGATGACCGGCTGTTGAACTCGTCGATCAGCGCGCCGTAGGCCGGGCTGGTGCGCAGCCGCGCATATTCGGCGGCGGCCTGCCGGTAGGCGGGGCTCGACGGATCGGCGCCCGCTTCGCCGTACTGCTGAGCGGCCAGGCCGGAGCGGACCCACAGCTGCGTGTCGGCCGCCACGGCCGCGCGGCTGTTCGCCGACACCCGCGGCTCGGGCTGCGGCGAACCTTCGGCATAGCCTTGCGTCGGCGCGCTCGCGAGCCACTGCCGGGCCTCGGCCGAGACAGCGGCGCGCGTGGTGGAGGAGGCGAACGGCACGGGGCGCGGATCGCCTTCCGCATAGTTGCCGGCAAGGCTCGGCGCGGCGGCCAGGCCCAGCAGCGACGAGATGGCGGCCGTGGCCAGGAGGCGGGTGCAAGAGCGGGTCATGGAATCGGTCCTTTCGATCGGTGGTTGGTAGCACCCACTCTAGAAACCCCAGCTGGGACGCCGATGACCCGGCGATGACCGTTTTGTCATGTTCGGCCAAACCTCTCTTGCATAACCGCCATCGCGGCGCGCATAAGACATGGCGCGGCGGGCGCGAGAGGTCTATCGTTGCGGCCATCCATTCAAACCAAGGGATCTCCCATGAGTGAAAAGCTCTCCTTCGTCAATCCGACCGCCAACAGCCCCTGGGGCACCTACCTTTCGCAGGTCGACCGCGTGGTGCCGTACCTCGGCCCGCTGGCCCGCTGGGTCGAGACGCTCAAGCGCCCCAAGCGCGCGCTGATCGTGGACGTGCCGATCGAGATGGACGACGGCACCATCGCCCACTTCGAGGGCTACCGCGTGCAGCACAACATGAGCCGCGGCCCGGGCAAGGGCGGCGTGCGCTTCCACCCCGATGTCACGTTGGAAGAAGTGATGGCGCTGTCGGCCTGGATGACCATCAAGACCGCGGCCGTCAACCTGCCGTACGGCGGCGCCAAGGGCGGCATCCGCGTCGACCCGAAGAAGCTTTCGCTGCAGGAACTGGAGAAGGTCACGCGCCGCTACACCAGCGAGATCGGCATCATCATCGGCCCGCACACCGACATTCCCGCGCCCGACGTCAACACCAACGCCCAGATCATGGCGTGGATGATGGACACCTACTCGATGAACGTCGGCGGCACCGCCACCGGCGTGGTCACGGGCAAGCCGCTGCACCTGGGCGGCTCGCTGGGCCGCGTCAAGGCCACCGGCCGCGGCGTGTTCGTCACCGGCCGCGAAGCGGCGCGCCGCCTCGGCATGGACCTGCGCGGTGCGCGCATCGCGGTGCAGGGCTTCGGCAACGTGGGCTCGGTCGCGGCCGAGCTCTTCGCGGAAGCGGGCGCGAAGATCGTCGCGGTGCAGGACCACACCGGCACCATCGTCAATTCGAACGGCCTCGACCTCGCGACGCTGATCCCGGTGGCCAACAAGGAAGGCGTCGTCGCCTTCAAGGGCGGCGAGGTGGTGCCCAACGAAGCCTTCTGGGACGTGGCCTGCGACATCCTTATTCCCGCGGCCCTCGAAGGCCAGATCACCGCCGAGCGCGCACAGAAGACCAGCGCCAAGCTGGTGCTCGAAGGCGCCAACGGCCCCACGGTGCCCACGGCCGACGACATCCTGGCCGAACGCGGCGTGCTGGTGGTGCCCGACGTGATCTGCAACGCCGGCGGCGTGACGGTCTCGTACTTCGAATGGGTGCAGGACTTCTCGTCCTTCTTCTGGGACGAGGACGAGATCAACGTGCGCCTGGACCGCATCATGATGAAGGCGCTCAACCAGATCTGGGACACGGCCGACAGGCACAAGATCACGCTGCGCACCGCCACCTATGCCGTCGCTTGCGAGCGCATCCTGATGGCCCGTCAAGAGCGGGGCTTGTACCCCTGATCCGCTGAAGCCAAGGTTGTACGCTCGGGGGATGAGCATCTCTCCCGAGCAACAACTTCCGTCCATTCCCGAAGACAGCCTGGCCCGCCTGCAGGCCCTGATGGCCGATGGGCGGCGCAAGTTGCTGGGGCTGGTCGGTGCACCCGGCGCGGGCAAGTCCACGCTCGCGCTGGCGCTGCTGCGGGCCGTGGGCGCCGGGCGCGCGCAGGTCGTGCCGATGGACGGCTTCCACCTGGCCAACGTCGAGCTGCAACGGCTCGGCCGCGCCGGCCGCAAGGGCGCTCCCGACACCTTCGACAGCGCCGGCTACGTGGCGCTGCTGCAGCGGCTGCGCGAGCAGGGCCAGGACGACCCGATCGTCTATGCGCCCGAATTCCGCCGCGAGATCGAGGAGCCGATCGCCGGTGCCATCGCGGTGCTGCCGCAGACCCAACTGGTCATCACCGAAGGCAACTATCTTCTGCACGACGACGGCCCCTGGGCCGGCGCGGCGGCCATGCTCGACGAGGCCTGGTACGTCGACATCGATGACGCCGTGCGCGAGGAGCGGCTGCTGAAGCGCCACCAGCAGTTCGGCCGCAGCGCCGAGGCCGCGCGCGACTGGGTGGCCGCCACCGATGCGCCCAACGCGCGCCTGATTGCCGCCACGCGCGGGCGTGCGCACCACCTGCTGCACTGGTCCTGAAAATTTGCGGCGGCGGGGAACACCGGCGCTCGGGCGTGCTCGAAGCTTCGCCGGCGGACACGCCGGTTAGGATTCGCCGCTCCATGACCCTGCCTCCCCTTTCCACTTCGGTTCTTTCCGTCCTTCGCACGCCCGCTCTGGTTCTCGGCCTCGCGTCCATGCTGGTGCTCGCCGGCTGCGGCAGCAGCGGCACGCGCCGCGTGTCGTACGAGACCGAGGAGTTCGACTCCACCACCACCCACACGCGCAGCTACGCCGCCACGGAGGCCCAGACCTGCGAAGCCGCGCGCCGCGCGCTGCTGAGCCAGGGCTACATGATCAGCGCGGCCAACACCGACCTGGTGACCGGTCGCAAGAGCTTCCAGCCGGCGTCCGAGGTGCATGTGGAGGTCGAGTTCCGCGTGGTGTGCGCGCGCGAGGGCGGCAAGGCCGGCAAGCGCAGCACCGTGGCCTTCGCGACCGCGCTGCAGGACCGCTACGGCATCAAGAAGGTCAACAACTCGGCCAGCGTGGGCGTGGGCGCCTTCGGCTCGCTCTCGCTGCCCTTTGCCGGCAGCGACGACGCGATGGTCAAGGTGGCCAGCGAGACGCTCACCGACGAGCTGTTCTATGACCGCTTCTTCGTGCTGCTCGACCGCTTCCTCGAAGGCCAGGGCGGCGAAGAGCCTGAAGTTCCGAGCGTGGCGCCCGAGGCGCCGCGGCCCGCCGCGCCGTTGAACCCCGCGGCGCCGGCCACCACCTTTCCGGTGAAGCCGGTGCCGAATCCGGGCTGATTGCGCGCCAGGGCGCTCAGCGCACCAGCGTCGATTTTCCGAACAGGCTCTCGATCAGTTCCACCGCCACCTCCGCGGTCTGGTTGCGCACGTCGAGCGCGGGGTTGAGTTCCACCACGTCGACCGAGCCGAGGCGGCGGGTGTCGGCGACCATTTCCATGCACAGCTGCATCTCGCGGTAGGTCGGGCCGCCGCGCACGCCGGTGCCCACGCCGGGCGCGATGTTCGGGTCGAGGCAGTCGAGGTCGAAGCTCACGTGCAGGTGGGTGTCTTCGTCCACGTCCTGCAGCGCCTCGGTCATGGTGGTGCGCATGCCGTGCTCGTCGATGTGGCGCATGTCGAACACATGCAGGCCGAGCGCGCGGATGGCGTCCTTCTCGTCGGTGTCGACGCTGCGGATGCCGATGAAGCGGATGGCATCGTGCTCCAGCGCCGCGCGCTCGCCGCTCCAGCCGGTGAGCGCCGCCGGCCCGTGGCCCAGCAGGCAGGACACGGGCATGCCGTGCAGGTTGCCGCTCGGGCTGGTGGTTTCGGTGTTGACGTCGGAGTGCGCATCGAGCCACAGCACACGCAGCTTCTTGCCCCGCTTGCGCACATGCCAGGCCACGGCGCTGATCGAGCCGATGGCCAGGCAGTGGTCGCCGCCCATCATGAGCGGCACGTGGCCGGTGCCCAGGGCGGTGTCGACGGCGGCATAGACCGAGCGGTTCCAGGCAATCACCTCGTCGAGGTGGCGCAGGCCGTTGGCCGGCGCGGTCCACGGGGTGGCGGGGCCCGCGAGGTTGCCGCGGTCGATCACGGTGAAGCCCTGCCGCGCGAGCGCCTCCGGCAGCCCGGCCACGCGCAGCGCATCGGGGCCCATGCCGGCGCCGCGCACGCTGGCGCCGACGTCGGTGGGCGCGCCGATCAGTTCGAGGGTGGTGCCGTTGTCGTTGCTCATGTGGATGTTCGTCCGATGTGCTCCCACAGGTAGGCGTAGCCCAGGGCGTCCATAAAGGCCGCCTCCTTGTTGTCGGTGGCTGCGCTGTGGCCGCCTTCCATGTTTTCGTAGAAGCTGCTGTCGTAGCCCATGGCGGCCAGCTTCGCATGCATCTTGCGCGCATGCACCGGGCCCACGCGGTCGTCGCGCGTCGAGGTGGTGAAGAGCGCCGGCGGATAGGGCTGGCCCTTCTTCGCGTTCTCGTAGGGCGAGAAGGCCTGGATCCAGGCCCATTCTTCCGGGTCGTCCGGGTCGCCGTATTCGGCAATCCACGAGGCGCCGGCCGAAAGATGCGTGTAGCGCTTCATGTCGAGCAGCGCCACCTCGCTCACGATGGCGCCGTAGAGCCTGGGATGGAGCGTGAGCATGTTGCCCATCAGCAGGCCGCCGTTGCTGCCGCCCATGGCGCCCAGGTGCCGCGGCGAGGTGATGTTGCGCGCGATGAGGTGCTCCGAAACCGCGGCGAAGTCTTCGCAGGTGCGCAGGCGGTCGCGCTGCAGCGCGGCCTGGTGCCAGCGCGGCCCGTACTCGCCGCCGCCGCGGATGTTGGCGACCACGTAGACGCCGCCCTGCTCGAGCCATGCGCGGCCGATGGCACCGCTGTAGCTGGGCTGCAGCGAGATCTCGAAGCCGCCGTAGGCGTACTGCAGCGTGGGGTTCCTGCCGTCGGCCTGCAGGTCCTTGGGCGCAATCTCGAAGTAGGGCACGCGCGTGCCGTCCTTCGAGGTGGCGAAATGCTGGCTCACGCGATAGCCGGAGGCATCGAAGAAGGCGGGGCTGTCCTTCAGCGGCTCGGGCTCGCCCCGGCCGATGGTCCCGATGTAGAGCGTGGTCGGCTGCAGGAAGCCGCTCACGGTCAGGAAGTAGTCGTCGTTCTCGTCCTCGTCGATGCCGCCGGCCGCGATGGTCGAGAGCTCGGGCGCGCCGCCCAGGCTCTCGCGTTTCCATTCCTTGGAGCCGGCCCCTGGCGTGAGCACTTCGAGCCGGTTCACCACGTCGTGCATCACGTTGAGGATCAGGTGGTGGCGGGTCCACGAATAGTCGTCGAGCGCGGTGGTGTCGTCGGGCTCGAACAGCACGGTGATCTCGCGCTGGCCGGCCATGTAGTCGTCGAAGCGCGCCGCCAGCAGCGAGCCCGGCTTGTAGGTGGCGCCGCCCACGGTCCAGGGGCTGCGCGGCTCGACCAGCATCCACTCGCGCGTGACCTCGGTGCTGGCATCGTCGGGCACGTCGATCTTCACCAGCCGGCCGTCGCCCGCGCGCAGCCAGGTCTCGCTGTCGTAGAAGTCCATCTGGCGCGAGACGAAGTCGCGCTCGAAGCCCGGCGTGTTGTCGCGCCAGGCGCTGACCGTCATGTCGTCCTCGCCGCCTTCGTAGACCGTGGCCGCGCTCGCAAGCGGCGTGCCGCGCTTCCATTCCTTGACGATGCGCGGGTAGCTCGAACTGGTCATCGAGCCGGGGCCGAAGTCGGTGGCCACGTAGAGGTGGTCGATGTCCTTCCACGCCACGTTGCTCTTGGCCTCGGGCAGCGTGAAGCCGCTCGCGACGAACTGCTTGAGCTCGAGGTCGAACTCGCGCACCACGTCGGCATCGGCGCCGCCGCGCGAGAGCGAGATCAGGCAGCGCTTGTAGCCGGGCTGCAGGCAATCGGCGCCGTGCCAGACCCAGTTTTCCTTGTCGGCCTCGGCCAGCGCATCGAGGTCGAGCACGGTTTCCCAGTCGGGCTGGGGCTTGCGGTATTCGGCCAGCGTGGTGCGCCGCCACAGGCCCTTGGGGTTCGTCTTGTCGCGCCAGAAGTTGTAGAAGAACGGGCCGATCTTGCGCACCATCGGAATGCGGGCCTCGGAGTCGAGCACTTCGAGGATGCCCTGCTTCATCCGCTCGAAGGCGGGCGACTGCGCATAGCGCTGCACGGTCTTCGCGTTGTGCTGGCGCGCCCATTCGAGCTGTTCGGCGCCGTCGATGTCTTCGAGCCACTGGTGCTCGTCGGTCTGCGTGGAAGCGGTGGATGTCATGGGCGCAGTGTACGAATCCGCCGTGAAGAAAGGCATGCCGCCGTCAGGGTCGGCCGAAGCTATTGAATTCATAGCGCACCGCGCACCGCTCTAGTGACAAACCCGCGTTCGGTGGTTTGGCCTCGATGCGCGGGGCTCCCACGGGTATCCTGCCGGACGGCGCCTGCGCACACAAGGAGACACGACACATGAAACACCTGAGCGGTCTTGATGCCACCTTCCTGCACCTGGAAACCCCCGAGATGCCGATGCACGTGGGCTCGCTCAACGTGCTCGACCTGCCCAAGGGCTACAACGGCGATTTCTACGAGGACGCCAAGCAGTTCATGGCCAGCCGCATCCACCTGGCCGACGTGTTCACGCGCAAGCTCGCGCTGATGCCCTTCGACATGACCAACCCGGTGTGGGTGGCCGACGACGACATCGACCTCGACTACCACGTGCGCCACATCACGCTGCCCAGGCCGGGCACCAACCGGCAGCTGCAGCAGTACGTGGCCCGGCTGCATTCCACCTTGCTCGACCGCAGCCGCCCGATGTGGGAGTTCTTCATCATCGACGGCCTGAAGAGCGGCCAGGTGGCGCTCTACACCAAGGTGCACCATGCGGGCATCGACGGCCAGGCCGGCGTGGCGCTCGGCAAGGCCATCTTCGACCTCGAGCCGACGGGCCGCGTGGTCAAGCCGCCGCGCGCACGCCCGCGCAGCAGCGGCTACCAGCTGGGCATGGCCGAGCTCGCGACCGCGGCGCTGCGCAACACGGCGCAGCAGTACGTCAAGCTCTTCAAGATGGCGCCGGCCATCGCGCGCGCGCTCGGCGGCCTTGCCAAGCCCGACGAAAAAGCGGCCGAGAAGGACGCCGCCACCGCGCCGAAGAAGTTCAACCTGTTTGCGCCGCGCACCTCGCTGAACGTGTCGATCACCAACCAGCGCACCTTTGCCGGCCGCACCATTTCGCTGGCCGAGACCAAGCACATCGCCAAGCATTTCGGCGTGTCGCTCAACGACGTGGTGATGGCCACCGTGGCCGGCGCGCTGCGCCACTACCTGGCCGACAACAACGAGCTGCCCGCCAAGCCGCTGGTGGCCGGCGTGCCCGTGAGCCTGCGCGAAGCGGGCGACGACACGGCCAACAACCAGGCCAGCATGATCCTCGTGAGCCTGGCCACCGACATCACCGACCCGGTGCAGCGGCTGAAGGCGATCAATGCGTCGTCGAACAGCTCGAAGTCGACCATGAACCGCTTCAAGGCGGTGATCCTGGACGACTTTCCCACCTTTGCCGCGCCCTGGCTGGTGTCGGGCATCGCCTCGATGGTGGGCCGCTCGGGCCTCGTGAACCTGCTGCCGCCGGCCGCCAACGTGGCCATCTCCAACGTGGCGGGCGCGCCGTTCCCGATGTACTTTGCGGGCGCGCTGGTCACCAGCTACTACCCGGTGTCGATTGCGAGCCACGGCACCGCCCTCAACGTCACGGTGCAGAGCTACAACGGGCGCATGGACTACGGCCTCATCGCCTGCCGCCGCGCGGTGCCCGACATCACCGAGATCGGCGACTACATGCTGGCCGAGCACCAACTGCTGCTGGGCCTGACGCAGACGCACCCGGCAGCGGCGGGCGCGGCGCCCGCGAAGACAGCGGCGGCTCCCGAGCCGGCACCCGCCGTGAAGGCGGCGCCCAGGCCGGTTGCAAAAAAAGCCGCAGCGAAGAAGTCGCCGGCGGCAAAAGCCCCCACCGCCAAGCCACCGGTCGCCAAGACCGCCTCGAGGAAAGCACCGGCCAAGGCCGCAGCACCCAAGGCCGCGCCGCGCAGGCCCGCGGCGCCCGCCAAGCGCGCCAGGGTGGCCGCTGCGGCATGATCGGCAGGCCCGCACGCCGGAAAATTGGGGCAGTTGGACTAGTTTTCCGACCGTTCTAGCTTTCCAGGCCTAGGCACTCTGGAAGAAGATCACTTCATCGCGAATCCCATGAATCTCGCTATCCGATCAACTTCCAGGAAATCCAAATGACCACCACGCAAGCTTCCTTCTCTTCCGCCGCCATCCACGTCATCGGCCAGTACAACGACGCCGGCAAGACCCTGGTGGGCGCCTACCGCGCCGGCGTCCATCGCCTGCTCGGCGGCGCTGCTTCGCGCTACAGCGAATTCCTGGGCAGCCGCCAGATTCCGCTGGTGAGCGAGCAGGTCAAGGCCAACCTGATCGGCGCGCAGGAAAAGATCAACGGCTTCCTGGCCAACCGCCTGGACATCGACACCGGCCGCATCGTCTCGGTGATGGACCGCGTCGCCGCGGGCACCACGAGCGGCATCGAAACCGTGGCCGGCCGCGTGGCGCGCGTCGAATCGCCCGTCGTGAGCTCTGTGGTCAAGACGCTGAATGCGCTGAACCAGCCGATCGCCAACGTGTCGGTGCAGATCGCCGACAAGGTGGCTGCCGGTGCCAGGCAGATCGAAGTGCGCGTGAGCGGCGCTGAAGAAGCCAAGCCCGTGCGCAGCGTGAAGGCCAAGGCCGCCGCTGCCAAGAAGCCGGTTCGCCGCACCGCCGCCCGCAAGGCGGCCTGACCCTGGAGCAACAACGCATGGCGACCCGCCCCGATCCGACGGACGATTCCAGGAAGAAGAGGGCGGCGCCTGCGAAGCCTGCAAGGAAAACTCCTGCGGCCAGGAAGGCGCCCGCAGCCGGGAAGAAGGCTGCGGCATCGAAGAAGAGAACGGCTGCTGCCGCACCGGACACCGCGCCGGGCAAGAAGGCCGTCGGCGCCGAGGGCCTGCTGCGCGCCGGCCTCAAGGTGCTCGGCAATGTGCGCGACGACGTCGCCAAGCGCCAGGCCAATGTGATCGAGGGATTGCTGGGCATCGGCCAGGCCCGGTTCGATCCGGCGGCGGGTGCCAAGGCCGCGGTTCCCCGCGGCTTTCCGGGCCTCGACAGCTTCGGCCTGCGCAAGTTCGAGGACGTGTTCGACCAGCGCGTGGCCACCGCGCTGCAGCGCCTGGGCATGCCCAGTGCGCAAGAGGTGCAGGCGCTGCGCGAAGAAGTCATTCGGCTGCGCGAACGCCTCGCGCAACTCGAGCCCAGGAACGCCGGCCCGCGCGGCAGCGGCAAGCGCTGAGCGCCAGCAGCCCGGCGAAGCACCGACGCACGCAGCAGCACCAGCCGGTTGTGGCCAGTTCCAACACCACGCGTGACCGCATCCTGCAGGCCAGCCTCGCGCTGTTCAATGCGCAAGGCCTGGCGGCGGTGTCCACGCACAAGATCGCGGCCGAGCTCGGCATCAGCCCGGGCAACCTGCACTACCACTTCAAGGCCAAGCAGCTGATCGTCGAATGGCTGTTCCGGCGCTTCGAGCAGCGGCTCGAGGTGCTCGACGGCTCCGCGGGTTCGATCACCGCCATCGACGACCTCTGGCTCGCGCTGCACCTGCGCTTCGAAGCCATCGACCAGTACCGGTTCATCTACCGCGACATGGCCTTCCTGGCCGGCGAATACCCCGCGCTCGGCCAGCGCGCCCAGGCGCTCACTGCGCAGAACCTGCTGGCAGCCCAGGCGCTGTGCGAAGGGCTGGTGGCCTCGGGCGTGATCGAGACCAGCGCCGAGCAGGCCCGCATCCTCGCGCTGCAGATGGTCTTCACCACCACCTGCTGGCTCTCGTTCGAACGCCTGGTGCCGGGGCGCGACGCGCTCGCGCAGGCCGACCCGGGATTGGCGGCTTTCTACACGCTCACCCTGATTTCCCCGTATGTTTCGAGCGAATCGAGGGCTTACCTTGATTACCTGCGGGGCAAATACCTCGGATAAAGATCGTTGTTGTCCGACGAGGCGGTGAAACTTTGGTTCGCCATGCTCGTCCCACAGAACAAGGAACAGAAAGGAAAGCCGCCCTCATGACCACCGCCACCCGAGACCCCATCGCGCCGCCGTCGGGCCTGCTGCTGCTGGCCGAAGCGCGCGCGCTCTGGGAAACGGGCGCCGGCATCGCCATGTGGCCGCTGCTGCAGCTTGCGCCGCGCGGCGACGGGCATCCGGTGCTCGTGCTGCCCGGCCTCGTGGCGGGCGACGGCTCCACGCTGGTGCTGCGCCGCTACCTGTGCAGCCGCGGCTACGACGCGCACGGCTGGGGCCAGGGCCGCAACTTCGGCCCGCGCGAAGGCGTGGAAGACGGCATGCTCGCGCTGCTGAAATCCCTCGCTGAAAAAAGCGGCCAGAAGGTCAGCGTGATCGGCTGGAGCCTGGGCGGCGTCTATGCGCGGCTGCTGGCGTCGGCGCAGCCGGCGCTGGTGCGCAACGTCATCACCCTGGGCAGCCCGTTCTCCGGCAGCCCGCGCGCCACCAACGCATGGCGCGTGTACGAGGGCGTGAGCGGCCAGAGCTCGCACGACCCGCGCCGCATGAAGTTCGTGCAGCCCACGCCGCCGGTGCCCACGACCTCGATCTTCAGCCGCACCGACGGCGTCGTCGCCTGGCGCTGCAGCCTCGAGAAGCCGGGGCCGCAGGCGGAAAACATCGAGGTGGTCGCGAGCCACCTGGGGCTTGGCGCGCATCCGGCGGTGCTCTTTGCGGTGGCCGATAGGCTTGCGCAGCCGGAGGACGGCTGGAAGCCCTTCAACCGCGGCCTGCTCGGGCCGCTGGTGTATCCCGATCCAGGCCGCAAGGCCTGAGTTCCGGCGGGGTCAGGCCCCGGCCCAGACGTCCAGCACGTAACGCTGGTCGGCAATCATCTGGTCCATCCATGCCGTGCCGTCATGGCCATGCTCGCGCGCCAGGTCGGCCAGCGTGCGCCGCACATCGGGCTCCATGCGCGAACCGTCGCCGCACACATAGATCACCGCGCCCGCTTCCAGCAGCTTCCACACGGCCGCGCCCTGCTCGCGGATCAGGTCCTGCACATAGACCTTGCGCTCGCCCGCGCGCGAGAACGCCGTGTGCAGCTTCATCAGGCCGCGGTGCGACCAGGCCTCGAGCTCCTCGGCATAGATGAAATCCTGCTCGGGATGGCGGCAGCCGAAGAACAGCATCGCATCGCCCAGCACTTCGCCGCGCTCGACCTGCGCCGCGCGCTCCTGCAGGAAACCGCGGAACGGTGCAAGGCCGGTGCCGGGGCCGATCATGACGAGCGGGCGCTGCGCATCCTCGGGCAGGCGGAAGCCTTCGGCCGTGGTTTCGCGGATCACGCCGTGCACCGTGTCGCCCGCCTCGGCGCGCGCCAGGTAGTTGGAGCACACGCCCTCGAAGGTGCCGTTGCCCGACAGCGCCGGCGCGCTCACCACGCCCACGGTGACGCTGCAGCGCCCCGGCGTCATCGTGGGCGAGGACGAGATCGAGTAGTAGCGCGGCGAGAGCGGCGACAGCATCTCGAGGAACACCGCGAACGGCAGCTGGCAGGCGCGGTGCTCCTCGAGCAGGTCGAGCAGCGACCTGCGCCTGTGCAGCACTTGCGCCTTGTAGGCGGCCTGCGAGGCGTCGTCGCTGCCCGAGAGCGCGGCGAGCTTCGGCCGGGTGGCCGGGCACTCGGTGTATGCCGCGAGCGTGGCGATCTGCTTGCGCGTGGCCACGTCCTGCAGTTCGACATAGTCGCCGAGCAGGCGGTCGACCGCGATCACCTGGTCGACCGGCAGCGCGGTCTTGCGGCCCGAGTCGGCATGCAGCCGCACATGCGCGGCGCGGTCGAATCCGAAGCGCGCCATCGCGCGCTCCACCTGCGCCGGGCTGTTGCGCGGCACCACGCTCAGGTGGTCGCCGGCGCGGTAGTCCACGCCTTCGGGCAGCATCAGCTCGACGTGGCGCGTGGAGCGGCCCGCTTCGCCGGCGCTGCCGGGATCTTTCTGCAGTTCGCGGTTCTCGATCACGCGCAGCGCCACCGCGCCCAGCGCGTCGACGAGCGCGTTCTTCTGCGGCGGCGGCAGTTCCTCGAGCGTGTAGAGCGGCTCGGCCTCGGCAGGCGTGTCGGCGCCGGACTGGATGCCGAAGGCCTTCACCAGTTCGGGCCAGAGCGCGTCGCTCCAGTCCTGGAAGGCGCCGTCCATGTCCTCGCGCGCATCGCCCTCGCCGCGCGGATGCACGCGCGTGGCGCCGAGCGCGCCGAGCCGCTCGTCGATGCGCCGCGGTACCGCCTGGTAGGTGGCGGCCCAGTCGGTGTTGCCGCAGCCGAAGACGCTGAAGCGCACGCCGTTGAGTGAGTCGTCGGCCTTGTCGAGCCAGCGGTGGAACTCGGCCGCGTTGTCGGGCGCCACGCCGTTGTACGAGGCGCAGACGATGGCGACGGCGCCATTGGCGGGCAGACGCTCGGCGTAGTCGTCGAGCGAGGCCACCTGCGTCGAGAAGCCGCGCAGCTCGCCGGCCTCGGCCAGCTGGCGCGCCAGGTCTTCGGCCGTGCCGAGGTTGGAGCCCTGCAGCACCAGGAGCGACGTGCCGTGCCGCGCGGCCTGCGGCTTGCGCGCAGCGGGCCTGGTGGGCTGCACCGGCGCGGCGGCCGCATCGGCGGTGTTGCCGCGCGGCCGCGTGGCCGGGTCGCGCAGCAGCGCCTTGATCCTGAAGTTCTCCGGCTTGATCGTGAGCGCCTCCTTGATCCTGAGCTTGTAGCCCGTGTGATCGACGAGGTCGAAGCGCTGCAGGATCATGCCCAGCGTGAGCACCGCTTCCTGCAGCGCGAACTGGCGCCCGATGCAGGCGCGCTGCCCGTTGCCGAAGGGCTTGAAAGCATTCACTGGCCGCTCGCGCTCGGCCTCGCGGCTGAAGTGGTCGGGGTTGAACTCGTCGGCGTCCTCGCCCCAGATGCCCTTGTCGCGATGCAGCGCCAGCGCATGCATGATGACCATGTTCTTCTTCTTGATCGTGTACTGGCCGCCGATGGTGGTGTCTTCCTTCGCGCGCATCGCGATGGCGGGCGCGGTCGGGTACAGGCGCAGCGCCTCCTTCAGCACCTGCATCACGTACTGCAGCCGGTTGACCTGCGCATAGGTCGGCTTCAGCGAGGTGTCGGGGCCGAACACGTTGTCGACCTCGGCCTGCGCCTTGGCCAGCGCCTCGGGGTTCTTCAGCAGGAAGTAGATCGCGAACGAGAGCAGGCCGCTGGTGGTCTCGTGCCCCGCGATGAGGAATTCGATGCACTCGTCGCGGATCATCTTGTCGGTGAGCTTCTCGCCGCTCTTCTTGTCGACCCCCGCGATCATGTAGCTCAGCAGGTCGGGCTTGGTGGCAATGTCGGCCCCGCCCGCGCGGCGCTCCTCGATGATGTCTTCCACCATCTTGTGCATGAAGCGGATGTCCTTGCGCTGCTGCGCGAGCTCCTTCTTGAGCATGAACTCTTCGAGCGGCAGGCCGCGGCGGTTCTGCACCGTCTCCAGCGTGCGCACCATCGCATCGACGAAGGGATGGAAGCCTTCGCGGTAGAACGAATTGAAGCGGTAGCCGAAGCCGCACAGGCCGATGGTGTCGAGCGTGAGCGCGGTCATGTCGCGCACCACGTCCACCTCTTCGTCGAAGTTCAGCCGCTCCCACTTGGTGACCAACTGGCCGGCGATGTCCAGCATCATCGGGTGGTAGGCCTGCATGGCACGCTGGCTGAAGTTGGCCAAGAGGATGTTGTGCGGCTTCGACCAGGTTTCCTCGTGCGTGTCCGAGGTGAAGAGCCCGTGCGATGCGGCACGCAGCCTGCGCAGCGCGCCGCGCGTGCTCTTGTCGAAGCGCGCCTCTTCGCAGAGCTCGTCGACCAGCGCGGGCGAGGACACCACGATCACCGGCATGCCCGGCATGTCGAGCCAGTAGATGCCGCCGAGCTCCTGCGCGATCTTCCACATGTCGAGCACGGGGGAGTCGGAGCCGATCGACAGCAGGTTGCCGACGAACGGCTTCTTGGCGGGATGCGGGATCGGATGGAGCGAGTTTTTGCCTGCCATGGGTGTCGTGCCTTTGGAGTGGACCCGCTTCGGAGATTCCGGCGTGTGACTCCGGAGTATCCCGAGGGCACCGGTGGGGGGCAGGACGGGGTTTCCCTTAGGCTGGTTCGGTGCTTTGTTCGGTGGCGCCGCTGATTCAGGGCGCGCTCCCGCCGACGGGGTACCTTGCTCCGCGAATGTCCCCCGCGCTTCGCGCTCCTCCTTTATTTCGCTGCGCAAGGCACCCCATCGGCGGGAGCGTGATCAGAGCACTGGTTGATCAGCGGTGCACCCGGAGCGTGCCCTGGTGCACAGAGCATCGGGTGCTCCCCGCAGCGAAATAAAGGAGGAGGGGCGTAGCCCCGGGGGACATTCGCGGAGGGGAGTACCCGGTGATCTGTGCACGCGCCCTGAAGGACTTCAGCCGCAACAGCAAGCAGAAGCCCTCAAGGCCGAACCATCTTGCATTCAGACCCCTGCGCCAGTTCGTTGCCCGTATAGACAGCATCCGTCCGGAAGCCGTAGTTCGTCCCTTCCCAACCCACCTTCACGCTCTTGCCGTCGACCGGCGCAATCGTGTTGACCACCTGCGGCAGCAGCAACTGGTGGTCCTCGGCGCGCATGCGGATCGGCCCCACCACCGAGTCGTAGCTCATGTCCTCGAGCGCACGTGCCACCTTCACCGTGTCGGTGCTGCCGGCCTTGTTGATCGCGGCGGCCAGAAGACGCGGCGTGAAGTCGATGCGCGGCGCCAGGAAGTCCTTGCCCGTCTTCGCCTTGTAGGCCTTGGCCAGCGCATCGGCGCGCGGCGTGTCCGCCTGCCCCGGATGCCATTCGGCCACCCAGGTCAGCTGCCCGAGCTTGGCCTGCGACACCGCCAGCACCGTGCCCGGCACCGAGCCCGCGCTGTGGTTGAAATAGCGCAGGTTGTAGCCGGCGTCGCCCGCGGCCTTGAGCAGCAGCGTCATGTCCTGGCCCCAGTTGCCGGTGATGACCGAGTCGGCACCGCTCTGCTTGATGTTCGCGATGTAGGGTGAGAAGTCCTTCACGCGGCCGATGGGGTGCAGCGTTTCACCGGCGAACTGCACATCGGGCCGCGCCAGGCCCACCAGCTGGCGCCCATAGCTCGCCCACTGCTTGCCGTGGGCATAGTCCTGGTTCAGCAGGTAGACCTTCTTCACGTCGGGCGTCTTCTTGATGTAGTTGGCCAGCGCCTTCATCTTCATCGCGGTGTTGGCCTCGGTCTGGAAGTGCCAGAAGCTGCAGTTCTTGCCGGTCATCTCGGGGTCGATCGACGAATGGTTCAGCACGATCAGCTCCTTGCCCGGGTTGCGCTGGTTCCAGCGCGCCACCGACTGCACCAGCGCCGTCACCACCGAGGAGCCCGACCCACCCGTGACGATGGCCTTGGCGCCCTGGTCGATGGCCGCCTGCAGCGCGCTCTGGCTCTCCTGCGCCGAGAGCTTGCTGTCGAACTGCAGCAGCTGCAGCTTCGTGCCGCCGAGCACGCCGCCCTTGGCGTTGATTTCTTCGATGGCGTACTGCGTGTGCGTGAGCATCAGCTCGCCCACGTTCGCGAACGGCCCCGAGAGCGGGTCGATGTAGGCGATCTTGTAGCTGGGCTGCTGCTGCTGAGCCTGCGCGCCGCCGGCAACGGCCAGCAGGCAGGCGAGGGCGATCGGCGCCAGTGGCGCGTGCTTGGACTTCATGGTTTGTCTCTCTCGGTTTTCTTGGGGGGGAGTCAGTCCGGGCTGCGAAGGCCGATCACCCGGCTTGCGAGCTTCGTGAGCTCGGCCACCACCTCGTCGGGCGAGAGGCGGCCGTTCGGCCGGTACCAGCTGTAGAGAAAGCCCGGCAGGCTGCAGGCCGCGAGCGCGGTGATCTTGGTTTCGGTGAAGTCCAGGTCGCCGTCGCGGCGCGCTTCTTCAAGAAGCGGGCACAGCAGGTCGTAGAAGTGGTGCGCGAGCTTCTTCTGCGCCGCTATGTATTCGGGCCGGTACACCTGCGGCTCGCGGTACGGAAAGAAGGCGCAGGGGTGGTGCGCAATGGTCGCGCGGATCAGCCGCTCGATGCCTTCGAGCACCTTCTCGCTCGCGCGGCGCGGATCGCCGGCCGCAAAATCGAGCGCGGTGAAGCAGTCGACCGCGGGACGCCACGACAACGTTTCGAAGATCTCCTGCTTGTCGCGGAAGTAGTAGTACACGAAGGGCTTGGTCACGCCCAGCGCGCGCACGATCTGCGCCATGGTGGTGTTGGCATAGCCCTGCGCCGCGAAGAGCTGCGCCGCCGCCTGCAGGATGCGCTCGCGCTGGAGGTCGGTGCCCTGCGTGGCCGCGCGCTGGCGCCCGGTGCCCTGCGGCAGGTGCGGCTGTGCGGTGGCGGCGGCCTTGCCAGAGGGTTTGTGCCGTGTCGCGGAAGTTATACCCATGGGTAGGATTGTTGGTGCACCATGCACCCATTGGCAAGCGCTTGGCTCCTGCAGCCGGCTATCGATAACCCTGAGAAAGTGACGCCATGGAGACATTGCCCGACCGTCCGCAACAACCCCTGCACGAGTACCTGCGCGCCCATGCGCGCGAGCGCGGTGAACGCCCGGCCTGCATCTGGTACGGCCACGCCATGAGCTGGGCCCAGCTCGACCGCGCGAGCGATGCCTTCGCGGCGCGGCTGCAGGCCATCGGCGTGAAGAAGGGCGAGCCGGTGGTGCTGTTCCTCAACAACTGCCCGCAGTACCTGGTCGCGCATTTCGGCATCCAGAAGATCGGTGCCATCGTCTGCCCGGGCAGCCCGCTCAACAAGGAGCACGAGCTGGCCTACCAGGTCAACGACCTCCAGGCGCGCGTGATCGTCGCTGCCGCACCGCTGCTGCCGGTGGTGCGCAAGGTGCAGCCGCAAAGCGCGCTCGCGCATGTGTTCGTGGTGCACTACGCCGACCTGCTGCCCGAAGAGCCCGTGCCCGAGCTGCCGGCCGAACTGCTCGCCGAGCGCAGTGCCCCGCGCAGCGTGCCCGAAGGATGCGAGGACTTCCTGGCCGTGATGCAGGGCGATGCGGTGCCCCGGCCCGTGGCCATCGACCTCGACGACGTGGCGCTCATGACCTACACCTCCGGCACCACCGGGCTGCCCAAGGGTGCGATGCTGAGCTACGGCAATGCGCTCTTCAAGACCCGGGCGGCGGCCGACTGCAACGGCGTGGCCGGCGACGACGTGCTGCTTTCCATTGCGCCGCTCTATCACATCGCCGGCATGCTGATGGGCGTGAACGTGCCGGTGCTCAGCGGCGCGGCGTCGGTGCTGCTGCACCGCTTCGATCCGCGCGCGGTGCTGCAGGCCATTGCGCGCTACAGGGTGAGCTGGTGGTACAGCATCGCGCCGATGAACGTGGCCTGCATGCAGGTACCGGACATCGCCAGCTTCGACCTCTCGAGCCTGCGGCGCAATCCGGTCACGAGCTTCGGCATCGCCTTCACCGAGCCGCTGGCGGCGCAGTGGCGCGCGCATGCGCCCAACTGCACGTCGTTCGAAGCCGCCTACGGTCTCAGCGAAACCCACACCTGCGACACCTACACGCCGCACCATGCGCCGCGCTGGGGCACGCAGGGCATCGCGGTGCCGGGCGTGAGCATCCGCATCCTCGACCCCGACACGCAAGCCGACCTGCCCGCGGGCGAGGTCGGCGAGATCGTGCTCGCGAGCCCCGGCTCCTTCAAGGGCTACTGGAACAAGCCCGAGGCCACGGCGGCCACGCTGCGCAATGGATGGGTGCACACCGGCGACATGGGCAAGCTCGATGCCGACGGCTACCTGACCTTCATCGGCCGCTTCAAGGAGATGATCAAGGTCTCGGGCTACAGCGTGTTCCCCGAGGAGGTCGAGACCATCCTCATCAAGCACCCCGCAGTGGCCCAGGCCGCGGTCATTGCGCAGCCCGATGCCGAGAAGGGCGAGGTGGTCAAGGCCTTCATCGTGCGCAAGCCCGGCGCGGCGCTCGAGGCCGATGCGCTCATCGCCTGGTCGCGCGACAACATGGCCAGCTACAAGGCGCCGCGCGCCGTGAGCTTCATCGACGCCCTGCCGACCACCGGTGCCGGCAAGGTGCTGCGGCGCCTGCTGAAAGACAAAGCCTGAAAGGTTCTCCCTTGTTCTCCAAAGTCCTGATTGCCAACCGCGGCGAGATTGCGGTGCGCCTGGTGCGTGCGCTGCGCGACCTCGGCATTGCGAGCGTGGCGGTGCATGCGCGCGACGATGCATCCGCGCTGCATGTGCAGCTGGCCGACGTGGCTGTCGCGCTCGACGCGGCCGGGCCCTCGGCGTATCTCGACATTGCTGCGCTGATCGGCGTGGCGAAGGCGCAGGGCTGCGACGCGGCGCACCCCGGCTATGGCTTCCTGAGCGAGCGCGCGGACTTTGCGCAGGCCTGCGCGGATGGCGGGCTGGTCTTCATCGGCCCCGCGCCCGAGCAGCTGGCGCTGTTCGGCGACAAGGCGCGCGCACGTGCGCTTGCCACGCAATGCGATGTGCCCGTGATGCCCGGCAGCGCCGGCGCAGTGACGCTCGCGCAGGCGCAGGCCTTCTTTGCCGAACAGCAGGCGCAGGGCGCTGCGGGCGTGATGATCAAGGCCATCGGCGGCGGGGGCGGGCGCGGCATGCGCGCTGTCATGAATGCGGACGAGTTGCCCGAAGCGCATGCGCGCTGCATGTCCGAGGCCAAGGCCGCCTTCGGCGTCGAAGGCGTGTATGTGGAGCGCCTGATGCGCAATGCGCGCCATATCGAAATTCAGGTGCTCGGCGACGGCCAGGCCGTGGCCAGCCTCGGCGAGCGCGAATGCACCCTGCAGCGGCGCTTCCAGAAGCTGGTGGAGATCGCGCCCAGCCCCTCGCTGCCCGATGCGCTGCGCACTTCCATCACGCAGGCGGCGCTGCGCATGGCCAGGGCCGCGGGCTATCGCAGCCTGGGCACTTTCGAATTCCTCGTCGATGCCGAATCGGCCACGCTCCCTTTCGTCTTCATCGAGGCGAACCCGCGGCTGCAGGTCGAGCACACCGTGACGGAGGCCGTGACGGGCCTGGATCTCGTGCAGCTGCAGATGGCGGTGGCAGCCGGCCAGCCGTTGAAGGCGCTCGGCGTGGAAGCCGACCGCACGGCGGCGCAGCGCGGGTTTGCGCTGCAATGGCGCATCAACGCCGAGACGCTCGATGCCCATGGCAGCGCGCGGCCCTCGGGTGGCACGCTCGCGCGCTTCGACCTGCCGAGCGGGCCCGGCGTGCGCGTCGATACGCACGGCTATGCGGGCCTCGCACCGTCGCCGCACTACGACACGCTGCTTGCCAAGCTGATCGTTCATTCGCCGTCGCCACGCTTTGCCGATGCGCTGCGGCGCTCGCTGCGCGCACTGGACGAATGCCACATCGACGGCATCGTGACCAATCTCGCATTGCTGCGCGCCATTGCGGCGCGGCCCGAGTTCGCGGCGCAGGCGGTGCACACGCGCTTCGTCGAAGCGCACCTGGGCGACCTGCTGGCCGCCGCGGCATCGCTTGAAAAACATGCAAGGAAGATCGCACCTGCCGATGCGCAGGCGGCGGCAATCGAAGACGACGATGCGGACGACCTGACGGTCAAGGCGCCGATGCCCGCCAAGCTGGTGCAGTTCGAAGTGGCGGTGGGCGATGTGCTGCCTGCCGGCGCGCAGCTCGGCGTGCTCGAGGCCATGAAGATGGAGCACCTGCTGCACGCGCCCGTCGCGGGCCGCGTGGTTGCGCTGCTCGCCGAGCCAGGCGACTACCTCGTCGAAGGCCAGTCGCTGGTGCGGCTGGAAGCGGTCGATGCGCAGGCTGTGGAAACCGAGGCGCGCACCGAACAAGACCTCGATGCGATCCGCCCCGACCTGCGGAAGGTGATCGACCGCCATGCCTTCACGCTCGATGCCAACCGCGGCGCGGCCGTGGCCAAGCGGCATGCGCAGGGCGGGCGCACCGCGCGCGAGAACATCGCCGACCTGTGCGACACCGCCGCCGACCCCGGCAGCTTCATCGAATACGGCGCCCTTGCCATCGCCGCGCAAACGCGCCGCCGCACGCTCGAAGACCTGATCGCCAACACGCCGGCCGACGGCATGGTGACGGGCCTCGGCAGCATCAACGCGAGGCAGTTCGGCCCCGAGGCTTCGCGCTGCGCCGTGCTGGCCTACGACTACACGGTGCTGGCCGGCACGCAGGGCATGCGCAACCACCATAAGACCGACCGCATGCTGTCGATCGCGCACCAGTTGAAGCTGCCGGTGGTGCTGTTCGCCGAAGGCGGCGGCGGGCGGCCGGGCGATACCGACATGCCCATCGTCGCGGGCCTCAACAACCACACCTTCAGCCAGTTCGCGGCGCTCTCGGGCAAGGTGCCGGTGCTCGGCATCGTGCATGGCCGCTGCTTCGCGGGCAACGCGGCGCTGCTGGGCTGCGCCGACGTGATCATTGCCACGCGCGGCAGCAACATCGGCATGAGCGGCCCCGCGATGATCGAGGGCGGCGGGCTCGGCAGCTTCGCGCCCGAGCAGATCGGGCCGAGCAGCGTGCAGTCGCGCAACGGCGTGATCGACATCCTGGTGGAAGACGAGGCCGCGGCGGTGGCTGCGGCAAAGCAATATCTTTCGTATTTCCAGGGGCCGGTGAGCGACTGGCAGTGCGCCGACCCGCGCGCGCTGCGCCACGTGGTGCCCGAGAACCGGCTGCGCGTGTACGACGTGCGCGCCGCGATGCGCGGCGTGGCCGACACGGGCTCGCTGCTCGAGCTGCGCGCGGGTTTCGGCGCGGGCATCGTCACCGCGCTGGCGCGCATCGAGGGCAAGCCGGTGGGGCTGATGGCCAACAACCCGCACCACCTCGGCGGCGCGATCGACGTGGAGGCGGCCGACAAATCGGCGCGCTTCATGCAGCTGTGCAACGCGCACGGCTTGCCGATCGTCTCGCTGTGCGACACGCCCGGCTTCATGGTCGGCCCCGAGATCGAGGCGCAGGCGCAGGTCCGCCATGTCTGCCGCATGTTCATGGTGGCCTCGCACCTGCGCGTGCCTTTCTTCGCGGTGGTGCTGCGCAAGGGCTACGGCCTGGGCGCGCAGGCCATGACGGCCGGCGGCTTCGATGCACCGGTGTTCACGGTGGCCTGGCCGACCGGCGAATTCGGCGCGATGGGGCTCGAGGGCGCGGTGCGCCTGGGCTATCGGAAGGAGCTGGCGACGGCGGCCGAAGGCGCCGAGCGCGACGCGCTGTTCAAGACGCTGGTGGCGCAGCAATACGCCAATGGCGAGGCGATCCACATGGCGCAGACGCTCGAGATCGATGCAGTGATCGATCCCGCCGAAACGCGCACCTGGCTGGTGCGCGGACTCGCCTCCGCGGGGCGTTCCGCGCAGGCGGCTTCGCCCTATGTAGACACTTGGTAACCATGCACTAGACCTCGTCACATGCAATGGCAAGGGGGCTCCTTAAACTGAGTCGCTTTGTGCGCATGAAACTGGGTTTGCATCGGCTTTCCGCTCTTCGCAAAGGTGCTCTGCGGCATTGGATGGCCGCGGTGGGTTGCCTGCTGTTTGCCGTTGCAGTGGCCGTGCAGGCCGTCCAGCCCGATACCGATGGGCAGCCGCAGCCGAAGCAGCCCGTCGAGGCGCACTGGGTGGCCGGATGGGCGGCCGCTCCGGTGGATTTCCGCGAACTCAGCGCGAATCCGCTCCTCACGGCCGCGGCACCCCGGCCCGGCGGCGATGCATTCCGCGGGCAGACGCTGCGGCAGCAGGTCGAGCCCGCGCTGAGCGGCGAGCGCGTTCGTATCCGCTTCTCGAATCGGTTCGGCAAGACGCCTATGCACATCGCCGAAGCCAGCGTGGGGCACGGCACCGGTGGCGGCGCGGTCTCTCCGGCCACGCTGCGCAAGCTGCGCTTCGGCGGGCGCGCAAGCACGGTCGTCGCGCCGGGCGCCGAAGCCTGGAGCGATGGCGCCGACCTGAAGGTCGAGGCCGGGCAGGCGGTGGCGGTGAGTGCCTTCTTCGATCGCGCCGTGCCCTTCGCGACCGTGCACCTGCGGTCGCCCGACACCAGCTGGGTGGTGGGCGGCAATGCGGTCGCAACGCCGAGGCTGCACGATGCCGCGCCCTTGCCGCTGAACCACATCGTGACCGGACTCGACGTGATGACCACGCAGCCCGTGCGCACGGTGGTGGCCTTCGGCGACTCGATCACCGCGGGCGGCGGCGAGGCTGGCGATGGGTCGTATCCCGAACTGCTTGCCACGCGCCTGCGCAACAGCCCTTCGGCGGCGCAGGCGGTCTCGGTGCTGAACATGGGCATCGGCGGCAACCGGCTGCTGGTCGACGGCATCGGCCCCAACGGCCTGTCGCGCTTTGCGCGTGATGCGCTCGGGCAGAGCGGCGCGACGCACGTGATGATCCTGCTGGGCACCAACGACATCGGCCGCAGCGTGTTCGTGCTGCCGGGCCGGCCGACGCCGGAGCACGAGGTGCCGACGGCGGAGCGCATCACCGACGGCCTGCAGCAACTGATCAAGCAAGCCCGCGCCAAGGGCGTGAAGGTGCTGATCGGCACCGTACCGCCGTTCAGGAACACGCCCTACTGGACCGAGGCCACGGAGGCCATGCGCAGCGAGGTCAACCGCTGGATCCGCAGCCGCCAGGACGTGGACGGCATGATCGATTTCGACGCCGTGCTGCGCAACCCGGCCGATCCGACGACGTTGAACCCCGCCTACGACAACGGCGACCACCTGCATCCCAACAAGGCGGGTCATGCCGCCATGGCCGCGGCCGTCGATCTTCGCGAACTGCAGGAGTAGCGGCCGTAGTAAGTGCCTACAAAGGTACTACTTTGGTGGAAACACCTCTACACAAAGTCCCGTCGAGTGCTTACAGGCGCTTCACATGGCTTGGTCAGCATGAAGGCTCCAACCACTCATGAGGGGACCCCCATGAAAAAACTCGCAATTACCCTTTCCGTCGCTGCGGCTTCGCTGCTCTCGGTGGGAGGCGCGCTGATGGCGCCGACCGCCGCCCAGGCGCAGCCCGGGGTGTATGTCGAAGTGCCGCCGCCGCCGCCCCGCCACGAGCGCATTCCGCCGCCGCGCCGCGGCTACGTGTGGGCGCCGGGGCACTACGAATGGCAGAACGGACGCCATGTGTGGGTCCGGGGCATGTATGTGCGCGCCCGCCCGGGCTACGCCTACCGCCCGCCGGAATGGCGCGAGCGCGATGGCCGCTGGGAATACCGCCGCGGCTATTGGGACCGCGACCGCGACGGCGTGCCGAACCGCTACGACCGCCGTCCGAACAATCCGAACCGGTATTGATTAGCGCAGGCTCACCAGTTCGAGGGCTTCATTGACCTGGAATGCCCCGCTGCTCGCGCCGCCGCGCGTCTTCGCCTCGAAGCGAATGACGCGCCCGAGCTCGGGCGAAAACCACACTTCGGCCCGGTAGGGGCCGTACTGGTTGCCGGAAACCGCTCCGGCGTTCGCGAAGCGCTGCGTGAACCCGCGGTATTCGATCCGCACCACCTTGAACTCTTGTCCGCCCACTGTCAGCACGGTGTCTTCCATCACCGTGGCGGAAAGATCCATGTTGATGCGGATTCCGCCCAGCGTGGAGCTGTAGCTCTTCTTCCAGGCGGCTTCTTCCTTGAGGTTTTCCTTGGCCCAGCCACCCGGCGGCATTGCCGTGTCGAACTCGCCGGCGACGGCGCTCGTGACGCTGATCACCTCGCCGCCCGGCTTCTCGATCCATCCGCCGCTGTTGAAGCTGATGCGGTCGTCCGTTGCGGGATCCGCACGGTAGACCACCTTGCGATAGACGTTGGTGAGACGGTCGTGCAATTGGTATTCGATAACGTTCGGCCGGCCGGAGCCCTGGCCCGGCGCCGCAATGCCGCCGCCGGAAAGCGCCGCGGGTTGCGTTGCCAGTCGCTCGATCGCAAGCTGCCCGCGCAGGGGCAACTCCGCAATCCACGATGCGGGAATGGCGAGATTTGCCGAGCCCGATCCAGCAGTCGCTGCGCTGACCAGCCCGGCCAGCCGGCCCTGCGCGTCGAAGAGGCCGGCTCCGCCGAGGCCCGCCTCGGGTTGCGCGGCGAGCTGCAGCGCTTCGAGCTCGCCGGTGTCGTTGCGGCGCAGACCGGCGAGCATGCCGATGCCAAGCGTCAGTTCCTTGCCGCGCGGAGATCCGACGATATGAAGCGGCATTCCGACCTGCAGGTCGTTCGCGGGTGTGATGCCGATCGGCGGTGCGGAGAAATTGGGGATCCGCAGCTGGCACAGGTCGCGTGCGACGTCCGGGAACACCAGCGTGGCGCCATAGCTCACGTTGTCGCGCTTCAGCGCCACGCCGGCGGCCTTCGCGAGCAGCTGGCAGTTGGTGACGGCGGTGCCCGCGCCGGTGGCAACCGCGCTGCCGGTGGCCAGCACCTTCCCTTGCGCATCGTGGGTCTGCACCACCCAGACGCTGGGCGAAACCCGGGCAAAGAGCGCATCGGGTGCGAGCGCGGCGCCGCTTCGCGCATCCTGGGCGGATGCGGCGGGGACTGCCATCGCAATGGCAAGGGCCAGGATAAAAGTCGGAGGCTGGTGTTTCATCGGTTGGCCTGCAGAAGCAGCCGCAGATCGTTGATCGAGGTCTTGGCGAAAGGCGTTGCTGCGGGCGCCGCGGGGGGCGTGCTGCGGACCGGCGGGCGCGCGGTGGCGGCGGCAGTGTCCTGCACGAGCGCCGCGGCACCAACCGCCTTGGGCGGCGGTGTTGCCGGAGGCGTTGTTGTCGCCGCAGCCGCCGGGGGGGGGGGCGCAGCAACAGCAGCGGGCGGCGATGCGTTCGCCGGCGTGGCCGGCAGCGGCATCCTTCCACCATAGGCCAGCGATGGCAGCGCCTTGCGGCCTGCTGCCTCCGCCACCCGTTCGAACGCCGGGCGGCCGACCAGAAAGCCCATGCCGATGCTCATCTCGATATAGGCGGTCTGCCGTGGCCGCAGCACGATGTCGATACTGGCTTCGGCCTCGGTGCGGGCGCTGGCCTTGTAGGCGCCGGCCGGCCGATCGATGAAGAAGAAACTGCCGGGCTGCGACTTTCCGACGACCTGGCCATTGACCGTGACCTCGGGCTGTATCGCGGCACCGAGGATCGAGTCGCGATAGAAATAGATCCGCCCCTCGTTCTCGCCCAGCGAGGGGAGGCTTTGCGCCATCTCCGAATACCGGGGCCCGGTAGCGGAACACCCGAACAGGCAGGCCGCAAATGCGGCCAGCAGGAAACCACCCATCCAACGTCGCATCGCGCCTTCTCCTCTTTTGGCGCTGGATGCTACACCCGCTTACATGCGCTGCTGACCTTGGATGGCTACCGGAACACGACCGTGCGGTGCCCGTTCAACAGCACGCGGTGCTCGCTGTGCCACTTCACGGCGCGGGCCAGCACCTGGCTCTCGGTGTCGCGGCCGCGGGCCGTGAGGTCTTCGACCGTATCGGTGTGGTCGGCGCGCGCCACGTCCTGCTCGATGATCGGGCCTTCGTCGAGGTCGGCCGTCACGTAGTGGGCGGTGGCGCCGATGAGCTTCACGCCGCGGTCGTGCGCCTGGTAGTAGGGCTTGGCACCCTTGAAGCTGGGCAGGAACGAGTGATGGATGTTGATGGCCCGGCCGGCCAGGCTCTTGCACAGGTCGTTGCTCAGGATCTGCATGTAGCGCGCGAGCACCACGAGCTCGGCGCCCTCGGCCTCGATGATCTCCAGCTGGCGGGCTTCGCCCTGCGCCTTGGTGGCGGCCGTCACGGGAATGTGATGGAAGGGCACGTTGTAGCTGGCGGCCAGCTGGTAGAAGTCGCGGTGGTTCGAGATGATGGCGCGCACGTCGATGGCGAGCAGGCCGCTCTTCCAGCGGAACAGCAGGTCGTTCAGGCAGTGGCCTTCCTTGCTGACCAGGATCACGGTCTTCATGGGCTCGGCCGCGGCATGCAGCTGCAGGCTCATGCCGAAGCCGGCGCCGAAGGTGGCGAGCTGCTCGCGCAGGGCCGCCTCGGTGTGGTCGCTGCAGGCGAAGCGCACGCGCATGAAGAACAGGCCCGTGTCATGGTCGTTGTACTGGGCGGCTTCCTCGATGTTGCCGCCGCGTTCGAGCAGGAAGCCCGAAACGGCATGCACGATGCCCGTACGGTCGGGGCAGGAGAGGGTCAGGATGTAAGCGGGCGTAGTGGTCGTCATGAGGGGCACGATTGTCGCAGGGGTGCCAGAATGCCGTTTTTTGGTGCGCGTTAAGCAGGAGCAATCGATGGCTTATCAGGACTTCAACATGGGCAACCAGTGGTTGCCCTTCACTCCCAACCGACACTTCCAGAAAGACCCTCGCGTTTTCGTGGCCGCCGACGGCATGGAGTTCACCACGCACGACGGCAAGAAGGTGATCGACGGCATCTCGTCGCTGTGGTGTGTGGGCGCGGGCCACAACCGCAAACCGATCAACGAGGCGATCAAGAAGCAGCTCGACACGCTCGACTACGCCACCGCCTTCCAGGTCAGCAACGACAAGGCCTTCAAGGCGGCCGAGATGATCGCCTCGCTGGCGCCCGGCGACCTCAACAAGGTGCTGTTCTGCAATTCGGGCTCCGAGGCGGCCGACACCTCGATGAAGGTGGCGCTGGCCTACCACCGCGCGCGCGGCGAGGGCCACCGCAACGTGTTCATCGGCCGCGAGAAGGGCTACCACGGCGTGGGCTTCGGCGGCATGTCGGTGGGCGGCATCCCGGGCAATCGCAAGGTGTTCGGCTCGGCCTTTTTGCCGCGCGTGGACCACATGCGCTTCATCCATGATCCGGTGAACCACGCCTACATCCACAACGAGGAGCCGGTGTGGGCCGAAGACCCGCTGGTCGAGCTCGAAACGCGCATCCTGCCGCTGCACGACCCGAGCAACATCGCCGCGATCATCGTCGAGCCGGTGGCCGGTTCGGCCGGCTGGTACCTGCCGCCCAAGGGCTACCTGAAGCGCCTGCGCGAGATCTGCGACAAGCACGGCATCCTGCTGATCTTCGACGAGGTCATCACCGGCTTCGGCCGCATGGGCACCAACTTCGCGTCGGACTATTTCGGCGTGGTGCCCGACATGCTCAACTTTGCCAAGTGCGTGACCAACGGCGTGATTCCGCTGGGCGGCGTGATCTGCCGCGACAAGCTCTACGACGCGATGATGAAGACCGACGCGCCCGAGCACGTGGTCGAGTTCTTCCATGGCTACACCTACTCGGGCCATCCGGTGGCCTGCGCCGCCGCCATTGCCACGCTCGATCTCTTCAAGGAAGAAAACCTGTTCGCGCGCGCCGGCGAGATGGGCAGGGTGCTGGGCGATGCGTTCCACAGCGCCTTCAAGGGCCTGCCGAACGTGGTCAGCATCCGCAGCCTCGGCCTGGCCGCGGCGGTGGAGCTCGCGCCCATCGCGGGCACGCCGGGCAAGCGCGCCTACGACATCTTCCTGGACTGCTTCCACAAGGGCGCGCTGGTGCGGCCCGCGGGCGACGTGCTGGTGATTGCGCCGCCCTACATCGTGGAGAAGCAGCACATCGACACGCTGGTCAACACGCTGGCGGATTCGATCAAGAAGTTCGCTTGACGATTCCTGCGCAGTAGTCCTTCGGCGGCAGCGGGGCCGTGCGCCAGACGGCGTCGTAAGCGCCCTTGTTTTCGTCCTCGTCCGCCGATTCCCCGGCCTGCAGCCGCACCGACTTGACCGACACGTCGGTCGGCAGGTGCTGCGGCACGCCCAGCACCTTGGTGGCATGGCCCGCGCCGCTGACCAGCAGCACCGTCTTGCCCGGCTGGCGGGCCTTGACGATGGCCTGCGCCATGGCGCGGTCGCGCCCGACCTGGATGCGCGTCATCGGCACGATCTGGGGCTCGGGCAGCAGCTTGCAGTGGCCTTCCCGCACGGCATCCTGCTGCGCGGTGTAGGCCTCGCCGTTGAGCTGCACGTCGAGCGAGACGTCGGCCATCGCGTTCTTCATGCGCGAACGCGGCAGGTTGGCGCCGATGACGGGCACGCCGGCGCGCACCGCGGCCATCACCACCGGGCCGTAGCTCTGCCAGGGCCAGGCTTTGTCGTTCCAGGCCAGCGCGTCACGCACCTGCGCATCGGTGGCCGCGGCGTCGAGGCGAAGGGTGCTGTGGCCTTCCTCGGCCATTTCGAGCAGCAGCGCGGCCAGCTTGCCCCGGCTGGCCAGCGCCTCGACGGTTTCGCGCTCGATCGCGTGGTGCTCCGGGGCGTCGTGCTGCTCGCCGAGGATCAGCGCGTCCACCGGCAGCAGCGCCGCCGCGCGGCGCGCCACGGGCGCATCGGGGCCGTCGAGGAGCGCGGAGCAACCCGCAAGGGCCATGGCAGCGAACAGGGTCAGCAGGAAGCGGGAAGCCCGTACGGGAAAGGGTTGGCATCGCATCGCGCCATACTATGCGCTGGCGCTCGACCGCAGCGCCATCCAATTCCGCTTCTTCCCTTCCCGCCCGTGTCTCTCCGCTTTCCGGTTCGCGTGCTGGCCACGCTGTTGCTCGCGCTCGCCGCGGCCGAAATCTGCCTCGCCCTGCACACGCCCCTGCCGTGGATGATCGGCCCGCTGCTGGCGGTGTCGCTGGCATCGATTGCCGGCGCGCCCACGGCCAGCTTCACGCCGCTGCGCAATGCCGGGCAGTGGACCATCGGCACCGTGCTGGGCCTTTATTTCACGCCCCAGGTGGTGGCGCTGGTGGCCGGCGTCTGGTGGGCCATTGCGCTGGCCATTGCCTGGGCCCTGCTGCTCGGATGGGGATTCGGGCGCTGGCTGCACGGACTGCACGCCCAGCGGATGCCGCATGTGCCGGCCAGATCCATGAGAGCCACGACTTACTTCGCAGGTGCCATCGGCGGCGCCTCCGAGATGACGCTGCTGTCCGAATCGGCCGGCGCGCGCACCGACCTGGTCGCTGCCGCGCACAGCCTGCGGCTGGTGGTGGTGACCATCGCCATTCCGTTCGCAATGCAGTGGAGCGGCCTGCACGGCCTCGAAGTCAATCCGCCCACGGTGCGAGAAGTGAATGCGGGCGGGCTCCTGCTGCTCGCGCTGGCCACCGGCGCCGGCGGGCTTGCGATGCGGGCGCTGGGCCGCACCAACCCCTGGTTCATGGGGCCGCTGGTGGTGGCAATGGGTTTCACCATTGCGGGCCAGCCGCTGTCGGCCGTGCCTGGCTGGATGTCGAACACCGCGCAGCTCGTGATTGCGGTGAGCCTGGGCGTGCGCTTCAGCCGCGAATTCCTGCATACGGCGCCGCGCTGGCTGGGATCGGTGGCGCTGGGCACCGTCGGCATGCTGGTGCTGTGCGCGGGCGCCGCCTGGCTGCTGGCCTGGGCGACGGGGCTGCATCCCGCCACCATGATCCTGGGCACCTCGCCGGGCGGCATCGCCGAGATGTCGATCACCGCCAAGGTGCTGCAGCTGGGCGTGCCGGTGGTGACGGCGTTCCAGGTGTGCCGGCTGGTGGCGGTGCTGCTGCTCGTGGGGCCGATGTACCGATGGATTTACCAACGGAAATGAGCGGCGGGCGCTGAAAAGACGCAAAAAAAGCGCCGGTCGGGCGCTTTTCTGTTCTGGGGGCGGGGAGCCCGGGTTTTCAGTGCACCAGCACCGGGGTGTGGGCCAGCTCGGCATAGCCCTCGAGCGTGTCCTCGACCTCTTCCTGCGTGGGCGTGTTGAGCTGCCAGGCGGCAATCTGCTGCTGGAACAGTTCGGCCCAGGAACCGTCGAGGTAGACCTCCTTGCCCGAGCGCTTGTCGACGATCTCGAAGCCGTGGCGTTCCAGCACCGGGACATTGGGCTGGTCCGGTGTGTCGCTTTCGTTCGGCTGCACGTGCACGACGACGAAGGACTCCGAGTCATAGAGCATGTTCATTGCGGGGCCTGTGAGGATGTCGATGGCGTTCATGGGGGTTAGATAGCAATCAACGCGCCAGTTTCAAGAAGGGTTGTCGCATTGCGGTCACAACGGTGTTTCTTTACCTCATTTGTACTATCAGCTGGACGGCCCCGCGGGAAGGGATTCACGCAACTGCATGTCGGCGAAGTCGCCGTTGGGCTGTGTCTGTTTCATCCGCACCGGTAGGTACCCCAGCGCCGGCGCGAGCCAGATCTCGATCTTGTCGTCGAACTCGCGCCGCGGGCTGCGCGTGAGCTTGCGCACCGCGTAGTCGCCCGCCGGCACGCTCATCTGCTCCTCGCCCTCGATGTTGAACACCCAGACGCCCGCCTCGCGCGGCCCTGCCGTCTGGATGGAAATGCGGCTGCCGGCCGGGTAGCGGCCCGGATCGCCCGCCAGCATGCCGCCCAGCTGCATCACCACGCTGAGCCGGTCCTGCGCGCCGGGCAGCAGGGGAACGCTGGGTGCGTTGTTGCTGAACATGATCTGCCCCTGGTCGCGCAGGAAGTGCGAGGCGACCTCGCCCTTGCGGCTTTCCGAAAAGCGCGCCGGCTCGATGCCGGTCGGCCCGATCCGGCCGGTGCTGTGCTGGCTGCGGATGGTCCGGAACAGGAATTTGAGCGACAGCCGGGCGTCGTAGCTGCTGCCGTCCTGCAGCCAGACCAGGTCGCCGAAAACGCCCTGCATCGGCGAGGCGCCCTGCTGGCCCGTGACCGCGAAGGCAAGCTTGACCGAACCGGGGATGCGCAGCGCTTCAGGCCCGACGACATTGCCCGCCGCGGCGTTGGCGGCGCCCGCCGCCTCGCCGGGCGGCCCGTTTCCGACGCCGGTGTTGGCCGTGCTGCCCGCCCCGCCCAGCACGGCGCCTGCCGGGGCGCTGGCCGCCTGCTCGGGAGGTGCTGCTCCTGAATCAGTAGCGTTCTGCGCCGTGAGGTCGGGCGTTTGTGCGGGGGGCGCCGGGGGCTGTTCCGAAACCTGGGGCTCCGGCGCCGGTTGCGGCACCGGCTCGGGTGGCGGCGCCACCGGCCGGGGCCTGGACGGCTCGCGCGGCCGGCGCGGCTTTGCGGGCGGCGGCGGCTTGGCTTGCGCAACGGGCGGTGCGGCGGCCGGCGCGGCCGGCTTTTCCGCGGCCGGCGGCGCGATCACGATGGTGCGGGTGATGAACTTGTTCGCGAGCGGCGAGGGGTCCGGCCCGATGGCCGTGGGCGCGAGGTCCAGCAGCAGCACATGGGCCAGCGCCACCGCCAGCGTCAGCCCGGCCAGCGCGCGCCATGACGGGCGTGGGGGCGGGGCGGCGGAGGACGGCAACTGGGAGGCGACGAGCGTCGGCATGAGGAGGTGGAGTGAGCGCCGGCGCCGAGGTTCACAAGGAGCACCTCGGTACACTGCCGCCCGTTCAACCAGTTTAGTGGGCGCGGCGCCGGCTCTCGTGTTCGCGCCGTGTCCTTCATCACGCATTTGCCATCATGAAACTCGCCACCCTGAAGGACGGCTCGCGCGACGGCCAGCTCGTCGTCGTCTCGCGCGACCTCACGCTCGCCCACTACGCCACCGGCATCGCCAGCCGGCTGCAGCAGGTGCTGGACGACTGGGGCTTCATGAGCCCGCAGCTGCAGGACCTGTATGACGCGGTCAACACCGGCCGCGCACGCCATTCCTTCCCGTTCGACCCCGCCCAGTGCATGGCGCCGCTGCCGCGCGCCTACCAGTGGGCCGACGGCTCGGCCTACCTGAACCACGTCGAGCTGGTGCGCAAGGCGCGCAACGCCGAAGTGCCCGAGAGCTTCTACACCGACCCGCTGATGTACCAGGGCGGCAGCGACGACTTCCTCGGCCCGGTCGACGACGTGGTCGTGCCCAGCGAAGCCATGGGCATCGACTTCGAGGCCGAGATCGCGGTGATCACCGGCGACGTGAAGATGGGCGCCACGCCCGACCAGGCGCTCGACGGCATCCGCCTGGTGATGCTGGCCAACGACGTGAGCCTGCGCAACCTGATCCCGGCCGAGCTGGCCAAGGGCTTCGGCTTCTTCCAGAGCAAGCCCGCCACCGCCTTCAGCCCCGTGGCCGTGACGCTCGACGAAATCGGCGAAGCCTGGCAGCACGGCCGCGTGCACCTCACGCTGCAAAGCAGTTGGAACGGCCGCAAGGTCGGCATGTGCGACGCCGGGCCCGAGATGACCTTCCACTTCGGCCAGCTCATCGCCCACATCGCCAAGACGCGCAACGTGCGCGCCGGCAGCATCGTCGGCAGCGGCACCGTGAGCAACAAGGGCGTGGAAAAGAACGGCCAGATGGACTGGCCCAAGGGCTACTCGTGCATTGCCGAGAAGCGCTGCATCGAAACCATCCAGGGCGGCGAACCCGTGACCGGATTCATGAAGTTCGGCGACACCATCCGCATCGAGATGAAGGGCCTGGACGGCCGCTCGCTGTTCGGAGCGATCGACCAGGAGATCGTGTCGGCGGCGGGGCGGCCGAAGGTGGCGCCGGTGTCGCTGGTCGATCCGTCGTCTGAAGTCTCGGACGATTGAAGCAGCGCGCCTTCTAGCGGCGAAAAGCTGAATGCCTTGTTTTTGCCACGAATAACTGCTATTTTTCGTGGCAAAAATGGGAAAGCACACCAATTCTGTCGACTCGCTTGTCTTGGCACGGGTGCAATCGCACGAAGCCGGCTGGGTGTTCACGCCCGCAGACTTCATGGACCTGGGCAGCAGGACCGCAGTGGCCACCGCGCTCAAGCGCCACAAGGCCCGAGGAGTGATCCGCCTGCTGGGCCGCGGGCTCTACGACGTGCCGCGCGAGCATCCTGTGCTCGGCCTGCTGTGGCCGTCCATCGAGGCGGTGGGGAAGGCACTCGAGCGCAAGGACGGCCTTCGGCTGCAGCCTTCGGGCGCGTACGCGGCCAATCTGCTCGGCCTCTCGGAGCAGGTGCCGGCCAAAGTGGTGTTCCTCACCGATGGCGCGACGCGCACGGTCAAGGTCGGGCCGACCCAGATCATGCTGAAGCGCACCACGCCCCGCAACATGGCGGCGGCCGGTCGGCTGAGCGGCCTGCTGGTCCAGGCTTTCCGCAGTCTGGGCGCGGCGCACATCACGCCGGAGCGCATCGAGCGTCTGCGCAGGAATCTGCCGGCCGCGAAGCGGGCTGAACTGGTGAAGGATCTGGCCCTGGCGCCGGAATGGATGCGCGCCCATTTCGTCGAACTCGCGAAACCCTGAACACCATGCCCACGCGCCATCTCGGCCCCGCGTTCGCGACGCTCTCGACGGAAGATCGAACCTTGGCCATTGCCGACGCCGCGGTGCGCACCGGTGTGTCGACGGTCATCCTCGAAAAGGACTTCTGGGTCACTTGGCTGCTGGGGCTGCTCTTCGCATTGCCCGAGGTGGCTCCGCACCTGGTCTTCAAGGGCGGTACCTCGCTTTCGAAGGCCTACGGCGTGATCGATCGATTTTCGGAAGACATCGATCTTTGCCTGGTGCCCGATTTCGTCGGTGCCGATGCGGCCGCCTTCGATGCGCTGGACAGCCGCACGCGCCGCGATGCCGCGGTGCTGGAAATGCAGCAGATGTGCGGCATCAAGACACAGGAAGTCGTGCAGCCGGTGCTGGAAACAGGCATCCGCAAAGCGCTGGGCGAGCCGCAAGTTGGCAATGCATGGCTGCGCTATGAAGTGGATGCCGCTGCGCGCTAACCGTCATCTACTTTCGCTATCCCACGCAGGAGCACACCGGTTTTTCCTATATCCAGCGCGAGGTCAAACTCGAACTCGGCACGCTGACCGATCAGCAGCCGACTGGGCGCTACCCGATCCGTCCGCTGGTCGCCGACGCTTTTCCAGCGCTCTTCGGCGACTGGCAGTGCGAGGTCACCACGCTCGCGCTGGAGCGCACTTTCTGGGAGAAAGCGACGATCCTGCACTCGGAGTTCCACCGCCCGCCGGACCAGCACATGCCGGATCGCTACGCGCGCCACTATTCGGACATGGCGCGCCTGCTGGAGCGTGAAGATGCGGCGCGCCACCTGGCCGATGCGGCGCTGTGCGCGCACGTGGTCGACTGGAAGAGCCGCGTGTTTCCCCGTGCCTGGGCTCGCTATGACCTCGCGCGGGCCGGCAGCTTTCGCTTGGTGCCGGCCGAATCGCGCCGTGCCGCGCTGGCACAGGACTACATAGCGATGCAACAGATGTTCATCCGCACGCCGCCGGCTTTCGACCGGTTGCTCGACCGCCTTGCCCGGGCCGAAGCACAGCTCAACGCGGGCAAGAACGCTCCCTGACGGCAAGCGCAATGCCAGAGGCGCTACAGGACTTTTTCCGGGGCCCGCAGCAGCAGCTCCTTCTGGCTGCGTATCCCCAGCCGCCGGAACGCCCGGTACTGGTGGGTGCGCACCGTCGTGAGTTCGATGCCGATCTCGCGCGCGGCTTCCTTGGCCGTGCGGCCGGCCATCAGCTGGCCGATGACTTCGCGCTCGCGCAGGCTCAGGGTCAGGAGGCGCGAGGCAAGGGTGGGCGCCACCGCTTCGCGGGCGGCCATGGCGCTGCGGCCGTGGGCCAGGGTGGCGTCGGCCAGCAGCGTGGCGTGGCGCTCGATGGCCGCGAAGTCGGCGGCGCCGAATTCGGGCTGCGCGAGGCTCCGGTAGAAGCTCACGGCCACGCGCTGGCCGGTGGGCGTCAGGCGCAGCACCGACGCGCGCTCGCGGATGCCCACGTCGCCGTAGCAGGCCGCGCGGTAGGCCGGGTCGGCCACCTCGTCGGCGCGCTGGTGGCCCAGCCAGAGCTGCGCGCGCCGGGGCAGCTTGCGCGCCGCCAGCCAGGTCATGTTGGGATCGAGCAGGTCGAAGCGCTGCGCCACGTAGCGCTCGGCCGTACGTTCGGCCGTGGTGCCGTAGCTGCTGGCGGCCGACACCGCCTCGATGCGGCCGGTGGCGTCGACGGCGAACACGGTGCAGAAGGTGACGGGCATCACGCGGTGCATGGCCGCGAGGCAGCTGGCCGCCAGGTGCGGCGTGCCGATGCCCGCGAGCACGTCGCCGGCGAGGGCGGCGGATAGCGTGGTGTCCGCGGCGGGCTGGATGCGCCAGCGTCTCATGGGTAAGCAGAAGGGAAGGGTAATTACTTCGTACGAAGTTATGACAATGGCCCACGCCGCGCATCGGGACAATCCCGCTGCATGATGACGAACCCCACCGTTGCGGCCACCGCGCCGCCGCCCGGCACACGGGCCGCCGATGCCGCCAGCGGCCCCGTGCCGCCGCCGGCCAGCGCCACCGGACTGCCGCCCTCCGTCGGCGCCTTTCACTACACGCGCTACCAGGCGCGCACGCCAGAACTCGGGCACGACGGCGTGGAGCCCGGCCGCCATCCGGTGGTGATTGCGGGCGCCGGGCCGGTCGGCATGGCGCTTGCGCTGGGGCTTGCGAACCAGGGCGTGCGCAGTGTGGTCCTCGAGGCCGACGACACGGTGTGCGTGGGCAGCCGCGCGGCCTGCATCTCGCGACGCAGCCTGGAGATCATGGAGCGGCTCGATGTGCTGCCGGCCTTCATGGCCAAGGGCCTGCCGTGGACCGGCGGGCGCAGCTTCTACAAGACGGACGAGGTGTTCCGCTTCGAGATGCCGCACGACGAGCGGCAGAAGCTGCCGCCGATGATCAACCTCGAGCAGTACTACATCGAGCAGTTCCTGCTGGACGAGATCCTCCGCCGCAACGAGGCGTCGCCGGGGCTTGTCGACATCCGCTGGGGCACCGAGCTCACCGGCCTCGCGCAGGACGAAGACGGCGTGACGCTGGACGTGCGCAACCCCGAGGGCGCCTACCGGCTGCGCGGCCAGTGGCTTGCCGCCTGCGACGGCGGCCAGAGCTTCGTGCGCAAGGCGCTGGGGCTCGCGCTCGAGGGCACGGGCTACGAAGGCCGCTACGTGATCATCGACATCGAGCTGCACAGCACGCACCCCACCGAGCGCCGTGCATGGTTCGATCCGCCGTGGAACCCGGGCTCGACCGTGCTGATGCACCGCCAGCCCGACGACATCTGGCGCATCGACTACCAGCTGCGCGCGGGCCAGGGCACCGAGGACGCGCTGAAGCCGGCGGCGGTGGCCGAATTCGTGCAGCGCCACCTCAACGCCATCGGCGAAGGCCACCTGCCGTGGAAGACGGTCTGGACCTCGGTCTACCGCGCGGGCGCGATGACGCTCGACAGCTACCGCCACGGCCGCGTGCTGTTCGCGGGCAATGCGGCGCATGCGATGCCGATCTTCGGCGTGCGCGGCCTCAACTCGGGCTTCGACGATGCGGACAATCTGGCCTGGAAGCTGGCCTTCGTGGCGCGCGGGCTGTCGGATGCGTCGCTGCTCGACTCGTACTCGCAGGAGCGCATCGCGGCCTTTCACGTCAACGCCGAGAACGCGATGCGCAGCACCGAGTTCATGTCGCCGCCCTCGCGCGGCTTCGACCTTCTGCGCGAGGCCGCGCTCTCGCTGTCGCAGATCCACCGCGGCATTGCGCAGCTGATCAACCCGCGCCAGACCCAGGCCGTGCGCTATGCGGATTCGGCGCTGTCGAGCGAGGGCGACGCGCTGCCTGCGGGGCCGTTGCCTGGAGAAGTCATGGCCGAGCAGCAGCTCGAGCAAGGCCACCTGAGCGACTGGATCGGGCCGGTCTTCACGCTGCTGGTGCTCCGGCCGGGCGCCAATGCCGTGCCGCTGCCGCAGGACGAACTCGCGCAGGCGCTTGGCGGCGCGCTGCCCTTTGCGGTGCGCACCATTGCAGGCCCGGGCATCGCAGGCGCCGACGCGCAGGCCGGCCCCGCCGTGTTCGAGGCGCTGGGCGCGCACGACGGCGCCGTCTACCTGCTGCGCCCCGACGGCCATGTGGCCGCGCGCTGGCGCCGCATGCCCCGCGGCGCATTGCAGGCCGCATTGGCCCGCGCTGCAGCCGCTTCCACGGAGATTGCCCGATGACCACACCGCTTCCATCCGAGGCGCGCGACCGGCTCTACGCAGAGTGCGCGCGCGCCATCACCGAGGCGGGCGCCGAGCGCGAATCGCTGTTCCTGGCCCGCCTCGCGCTGCTGCTGTTCGAGCAGGTCGGCGACGAGGCACGCTGCCGCGCCGCGCTGGCCGACGCGTTGCGCGCGCTGCCCGTACCATCGCTGTCCGCCACCGAACCACTACAAAAAGGAGACTGATCCATGGATCGCCGCACCCTTCTCGCCACGCTTGCCTCCGGCGCCGCCGCGGCCGCCGCGCCCTTTGCCCGCGCACAGGACTACCCCGCGCAACTCATCAAGTGGGTGGTGCCCTACCCGGCGGGCGGCGGCACCGACGTGATCGCGCGCGTGCTGGCCGAAGCCATGCGCCAGGCTCTGGGCCAGCAGATCGTGGTCGACAACCGCCCCGGCGCCTCGACCAACATCGGCGCCGACCTCGTCGCCAAGAGCAAGCCCGACGGCTACACCATCCTCTCGGCGGACAACGCCGTGCTGGCCTTCAACGAGCACCTGTTCAGCAAGCTGCCGTTCCATCCGGAAAAGGACTTCACCTACATCGGCGCGATCGGCAAGTTCCCGCTCGCGCTGGTGGTGCATCCCGACTTCCCGGCCAGGAACTTCAAGGAGTTCCTGGCCTACGTGAAGGCCAATCCGGGCAAGGTCAACTACGCCTCGCCGGGCAATGGTTCGCCGCACCACCTGGCCATGGAAATGTTCAAGGCCCGCACCGGCACCTTCATCACCCACATTCCCTACCGCGGCGCGGCGCCCGCCATGGCCGACGTCATGGGCGGCCAGGTGCCGTGCATGTTCCTCGACCTGGCCTCGGGCCTGCCGATCATGCAGGGCAACAAGGTGCGCGTGCTGGCCATCGGCTCGGGCGCGCGCAGCAAGGCGCTGCCCAGCGTGCCGACGCTGGCCGAAGTGGGCGTGCCCAACACCGAGGTCTTCGCGTTCCAGGGCATCCTCGGCCCGGCCGGATTGCCGCCCGCGGTGGTCGCCAGGCTCAACAGTGAGCTGAACCGCGCGTTCGGCACGCCGGCCGTGCAGAAGCGTTTCGACGATTTCGGCATGGAAGCCATGCCGGGCACGCCGGCGCAGTTCGCGGCGCTGTCGCGCGCCGAGTCCAGTCGCTGGGGCCCGATCATCAAGCAGGCCGGCATCAAGCTGGACTGATGAAGCCTGCGCGGCCCGGGGGCGGGCCGCGCTACTGCGTGTAGGCCTTGCGCGAGCCGTCCTCGAAAACGTGCTCGTCGTGCTGCAGTTCGCCGCCCTCGTCCCAACTGCGCTCGCGCGTCACGCGGCCCTTGGCATCGAAGCTCGATTCCGCCAGCAGGATGCCCTTTTCGCTGAAGCGCCGGTGCGTGCCCAACGGCACCTGGCGCCCACGGCCCGCCACCAGGTAGCGGCCATGGGCGGCGCGCTGCCCGCTGTCGTAGAACTCGGTGATCTCGACCGTGCGCGCATCGCCGCTTCCGCGGTAGACCGCCTTGCTGCGGGGCCGGCCATTGAGGTGGTAGCTGTCGTCGCCGATTGGTTCGCCCGCCGGGTTCCATCGCTGGTCGCGGATCAGCGTTCCCTTCTCGGAGAACTCCTGCTCGCGTTGCCGCACCGCGCTGCGCTCGACCAGCAGCCACACCGTTTCGCGGCGCTTCACGCCCTCGGATGAAAACTGGCGCTCGGTGCGCTGGCTGCCGACGATCTCGTCCTGCACGGAAGGCTTGCCGTTGTCGTAGAAGCTCTGCGAACGCACCCGCTTGCCCGACAGGTACGACAGCCGCGAGCGCAGGGTGCCGCCCGCATCGAACAGCTCGACCTGCGACGGCCCGCCGACGAATCCGCACAGCCTGGCGTCGTCGGCGGCCGGCGCCAGCATGGGGGTTTCGCCGCAGCGCAGCGCCGACATCTGGCCGCGCTCCGTGAACTCGACGAAGGCGCGGTCGGTTCCGACGGCCGGATAGAAGGTGACCCGGCGCAGCTGGCCGCCCGGGTAGAAGCTGCGCACGAGGCCGTGCTCCTGCCCGTCGTCGTAGACCGCCTCGCGCACGACCTGACCGTTGGGCGCGAACTCGCGGGCGGGGCCGTGGATGTTGCCCTTGGCGTTGAGCGTGTGCTCCCTGGCCAGCTTGCCCTTTTCATAGAAGCGCGCCAGGCCCATGAAGACGCCGTTCTGGATCTGCTGCTCGCGCTGGAGCTCGCCGGTTTCGCGCTCCTTGCAGCGCATCAGCCCTGTCTTGCCCGCGGTGCTGCCGCCGTCGGACGGATCGACCTTGCGGCCGTTGAGCTCGCAATCGAGCGCAGCGTGGGCGGCGCCCGCGGCAAAGAGCCAGAGTGCGGCGGCCGCGATCCGGAATGCGGCTGTGCCGGTGCCCGCAGTGGCTGCGAGCCGGCCGGGGGCGGCTCGGGGCGGAGGGCTCATTTGTCGTAGAGCGCTGCCAGGGAACGAAAGCCCTTGGCCTCGATCGGATTGCCGAACGGGTCGCAGAAGAACATGGTCCACTGCTCGCCCGGCTGGCCCTCGAAGCGCACCTGCGGCTCGAGCACGAACTCGATCTCGGCGGCCTTCAGCCGCTTCGCGAGCGCCTGCCAGTCGGGCAGCGCGAGCACGATGCCGAAGTGCGGCATCGGCACCATCGCGTCGCCGACGCGGCCGGTGCGCGTGGTGGCGAAGGGTTCGCCCAGGTGCAGCGAGATCTGGTGGCCGAAGAAGTCGAAATCGACCCACGTGTCGGTGCTGCGGCCTTCGGCACAGCCCAGAACCTGGCCATAGAAGCGGCGGGCCGCGTCGAGATCGCGGACGTGGAAGGCAAGATGGAAGATGCTCTGCATGTTCCGGATTATGGGCAGCGGTGCTGTGAGAATGCCGGACTTTCTTTCATCGTGGAGCAAGCCTTGCGGATACTCCGGATCCTGGTTGCGCCAAGGCGCGACACCCTTTTGAAGACGCCCGCGCGTGCGTCCCTGCTTTCGCGCCTGCCGCGCCTCGCGCTGGCCGGCGCCTGCTGCGTTCTCGCGCTGGCGGCAGAGGCCGCCTGCCCGCCGTCCGCCATTGCCAGCCTCGGAAAGCCCGGTGCGGCCGTCGGCCAGTGGAATGCGGCCGACCGCGGCCTGCTGTGGCGCGCCGAGCGGGACGGGCGCACCTCCTGGCTCTATGGAACCATTCATCTCGGGCGCGCCGAATGGGTGCGGCCCGGGCCCACCGTGCAGAAGGCGCTGGAGCAAAGCGATGCGCTCGCGCTGGAACTCGACCTGCGCGACCCGGTTGCCATGCAGCCCATGACGCAGCAGGCCGACCCGGCGGTGGTGGCGCGGCTGCTCAGCGGCGAGCGCGCGCAGCGGCTGGCGCGCCAGAACGAGGCCGCCTGCGTGCCGCCCGGCCAGACCGCGGGGCTGCAGCCCATCCTGCAGGTCATGTCGCTGGCGGGCCTGGTGGCGCGCGGCGATGGCCTGTACCCCGAGTTCGGCGCCGACGAGGCCCTGGCGGTTTCCGCGCGCAACAACAACAAGCCGGTGTTCGCCCTCGAAAACGCCGCCGCGCAATTGAAGGCGCTGACCGGCGGTTCCGAAGCGGAGGAGGCCGAGCAGATCGACGCGGCGCTGACCGAACTGGAATCGGGCCAGCTGCGCGCGCAGATGAAGGAGCTGGCCGACATCTGGGCCCGCGGCGACGCGGACAAGCTCAGCCGCTACCCCGAGTGGTGCAACTGCCTCAACACGCCCGCCGAGCAGCGGCTCATGAAGCGCCTGCTGGACGACCGCAACCCCGGCCTGGCCGACGGCATCGAGCGCATGCACGTGGGCGGCAAGCGCGTGTTCGCCGCCGTGGGCGCGCTGCACATGGTCGGCCCGCAGGGGCTGCCGGCGCTGCTGGCGGCGCGCGGATTCCAGGTGGCGGCGGTCCCGCTGGTGGCGCAGCCGCCCGCCGCGGTGCCGACGGCACCCGCGCCCAAGGCGAGCGCCCGCGGTGCGCAAGGGGCCAGGAGCAATCGCGGCGCCAAGGCTTCCGGTGCCAAGGCCTCGGGCACCCGGAGCACGGGCAATGCCAAGTCCGCCCAGCGCGCACCGGCACCAAAGAGCAAACAGCGCCGATAATCGCCAACGCCATGCACCTGCTGCGAAACCACCCCCGCTTCCTCGGCCTCGTCGGCCGCTGGGTGCTGCTGTGGTTCGCGCTCTCGATCGGCGCGGCGGTGGCCTCGCCGATCGTGCATCCGCAGGCCGTCGAGCTGGTGTGCTCGAGCGCCGGTTCGATCAAGGTGGTGGTCCACACCGAAGACGGCGTGCAGGAGATGGGCGCCTCGCACATGGACTGCCCGCTGTGCGTGCTGACCGGCGCTCCGCCGCCGTCGCCGTCCGCCGCGGCTTTCGACCTTCCCCTGCCGCTGGGCCGCGTGGTCCAGTCCATTCCCGCCGCGCGCCTGGCCGCGGCCACCGCCGCGCCGCTGCCGGCGCGCGGGCCTCCCGCCCTCTCCTGAAGCTGTCAAAACCGTAGCTGCGTGCGCCCGATCGACGGGTGCATGCGGCCTGTCCGGCTTGAAGTTCGTGGAGCAGGTTCCCAGTGAAAAAGCATTCCCGCGCCGTGGCGATCGCCATGGCATTTCCCCTTGGCGCGCCCGCGTGGGCGCAGGGCGCGCCTGATCCATCCGGCGGCAGCGGTGCGCGCACCCTGAGCACCGTCACGGTCAGCGACGGCCGGCCGACCTCGCTGCCGACCCAGATCCCGACCACCATCGAGGGCGTGACGCATGAGCAGATCGCCGAAACCGTCAACGCCACCGACAGCGAAGACGCGCTCAAGTACCTGCCCAGCCTCGTGGTGCGCAAGCGCTACATCGGCGATTTCAACCACGCGGTGCTTGCCACGCGCGCCTCCGGCACGGGCAACAGCGCGCGCTCAATGGTGTATGCCGACGGCATCATGCTGTCGAACCCGCTGGGCAACGGCGCCACCTACGCGCCGCGCTGGGGCATGGTGTCGCCCGAAGAGATCGAGCGGGTCGACGTGCTTTACGGGCCGTTCTCGGCGGCCTATCCGGGCAACTCGGTCGGCGCCGTGGTCGACTACGTGACGCGCATGCCCACCCGGCTCGAAGCGCACGCCAAGCTCAGCGGCTTCGCCTCGAACTTCGACCTGTACAACAGCCACTCTTCTCCGGCGGGCCAGCAGCTCGAGCTCTCGCTGGGCAGCCGCAGCGGCGACTGGTCGTGGTGGCTCAGCGCCTCGCGCACCCACAGCAAGGGGCAGGCGCTGGTGTTCGGCAACCGGTTCGCGAGCGCCGGCACCCTGGGCAATGCCGGCACGCCGGTCACCGGCGCGGTGCCGGGGCTGAACCCGTCGAACCAGCCCTGGTGGCTGGTGGGCGGCGCGACGATCTACGACACCACGCAGGAGCAGGCCAAGCTCAAGCTGGCCTACGACTTTTCTCCCACGGTGCGCGCCACCTACACGCTCGGCGCCTGGAACAACACCACGCACGGCGGCGTCGACACCTACCTGCGCGATGCCTTCGGCCGGCCGGTGTATTCGGGGCGCGTGAACATCGCCGGGCGAAGCTACAACCTCGATGCGCCGAGCGCCGCGCTGGCACCGACCGAGACGGCGCTCACGCACTACATGCACGGACTTTCGGTGAAGAGCCATACCGGCGGCGTGTTCGACTGGGAGCTGTCCGCAAGCCTGTTCGACTATGCGCGCGACACCTCGCGCACGCCCACCACGCCCCTGCCCGGCGCCTTCAACGGCGGACCGGGCCGCACCACCGACATGGGCGGCTCCGGCTGGCACACCTTCAAGGCCGCCGGCACATGGCGGCCCACCGGCTCGGCCGAGGGCGTGGGCGCGCACGTGGTCGACTTCGGCTTCCAGCAGGACACGGCCCGCCTGCGCACCAGCGTCGGCAACACGCTCGACTGGATCGCCGGACCGGCCGTGTCGCCGTTCTCCGCCTTCAACGGCAACACCCGGCTGCAGTCGCTCTACGTGCAGGACACCTGGCGCTTCGCCAAGGACTGGAAGACCACCCTCGGCCTGCGCCACGAGCGCTGGGAGGCCTACGGCGGCCAGCTCGGCAATGCGACGAAGCTGCTCGACTTCGCGCCGCGCAGGAACAGCTACGACTCGCCCAAGGCCGCCCTCGCCTGGCAGGCCACGCCGGACTGGCTGCTCAAGGCATCGACCGGCCGCGCGGTGCGCATGCCGACGGTGAGCGAGCTCTATCAGGGCTCGATCGAGGGCAACCGCATCGTCAACACCAATCCGAACCTGCGGCCCGAGCGCTCGTGGACCACGGAGCTCAGCGCCGAGCGCGACCTGAAGGGCTGGGGGCTCGATGGCCTGCTGCGCACCACGCTCTTCTTCGAGAACACCAAGGACGCGCTCTACAGCCAGGCCCTCACCCATCTTGTGAGCACGGTGCAGAACGTCGACGCCATCCGCACGCGCGGCCTGGAGGTGGCGCTGAACGCGGTCGACGTGGGCATGAAGGGCCTGGACCTGAGCGGCAGCCTCACGCTGACGCGCTCGAAGATCGCGGCCAACAGCGGTTTTCCCGCCAGCGTCGGCCGCGAACAGCCGCGCGTGCCGAAGCTGCGGGCCACGCTGCTCGCCACTTACCGGCCCGACGCCAGATGGAGCTACACCGTCGGCGCACGCTACAGCGGCAAGCAGTACGGCACGCTCGACAACAGCGACGGCAACGGCGCGGCCTACATGGGCTTCTCGAAATTCTTCGTGGTCGATGCGCGCATCCGCTACCGGATCGACCGGCAATGGAGCGCCGCCGTCGGCATCGACAACCTGAACAACAACAAGTACTGGGCTTTCCACCCCTATCCGCAACGCACCTACGTGGCCGAACTCAAGTTCGACCTCTGATTCTTTTCAACCGCTTTTTCAAGGAGTTCCCGCAATGAACCACCCGCGCACCATCCTCAAGACCGCCGCCGCCTGCGCCCTGCTGGCGGGCACGGCCGCCGCGTTCGCCCATGTCACCCTGCCGCGTGGCGGCGTCACCGTCGGCAGCGACTACAACGCGGCTTTCCGCGTCGGCCATGCCTGCGAAGGCGCCAAGGCCACCACCGGCCTGGCCGTGCGCCTGCCCAAGGGTTTCCTGCTGAGCGACGCGCAGGCGCGCAAGGGCTGGAAGCTCGACGTGCAGAAGAACGCCGGCGACGGCGAAGTGCGCTGGACCGCCGAGAGCCCGCAAGCCGCGCTGCCCGCCAGCGAGCGCGCCGAGTTCGTGCTGCGCGGCAAGGTGCCCGGCACCCCCGGCCCGCTGTGGTTCAAGGTGCTGCAGACCTGCGACGTGGGCAGCATCGACTGGGCGGAAGTGCCGGCCTCGGGCAGCTCGACCGCGGGGCTCAAGAGCCCTGCCGCCAGGCTCGACGTGGTGGCGCAGGGCGTGGCCACGGTCGACGTGCGCGATGGCTGGGTGCGCCAGTCGGTGCCGGGCCAGAGCGGCACCGGGGCCTTCATGAAGCTCACCGCGCCCACCGGCACCAGGCTGGTCGGCATCACGACCCCGGCCGCCGGCGTGGCCGAGGTGCACGAGATGAAGATGGAAGGCGACACCATGAAGATGCGCGAACTGCCGGGCGGCCTCGAACTGCCCGCCGGCCAGACGGTGGAGCTCAAGCCGGGCGGCTACCACGTGATGATGATGGACCTGAAGCAGGCGCTGGCCAAGGGTTCGACCGTGCCGGTGACGCTGCGCTTCGAGGATGCCAAGGGCCAGAAGAGCTCGCTCGACCTGAACCTGCCGGTGGGTGCGCCGGCCGGCGCCGAAGCGGCCGCGCCGGCCCATCAGCACAAGCACTGACGCCCGCGCCTCCTACAGCAGCTGGTCCGGCGCCAGCGGACCGAACAGCCGAAGCAGCAGGCGCAGGGTCAGGCTGGCGTCGGGCTCGGTGGAGGTGTCCTTCAGCCCGCTGCCTTCGGGCGCCCGCCAGACCAGCGAGCCGCCGTCCAGCTCGACCCGCCATGAGCCCTCGCGCATGCCGCGCTCGATCTGGGCGGACGCCGCGCGCGAGAGCTCGGCGCTTCGCACGAGCAGGGCGATCTCGGTGTTCTGCAGCTGCGAGCGCAGGTCCAGGTTCATCGAGCCGACCACCAGCAGCCGGCCGTCCAGCACCAGCACCTTCGAGTGCAGCATCGAGCGCGATTCGCCGAGGCTGCCGCTGCCCGAAGAGCCGAAGGCATTGCTGACGCTGGCCTGTTCGCTGCGCAATTCGTAGAGTTCGACACCGATCCTGAGCAGGTCCTCGCGATGGCGGGCATAGCCGACATGCGCCACCGGCGCGTCGTTCGACGACAGCGAGTTGGTCAGCACGCGGATGCGTACCCCTCGGCCCCGAGCCGCCGCGAAGGCCTGCTTCATGTCCGGGCCGGGCACGAAGTAGGGCGAGATGACGAGCAGGTCGCTGCGCGCCTGTCCGATCAGCTGCAGCAGGCCTTCGACGACCGTGTCGCTGCCCGCGGCAAGATCGGAACTGGCTTCGAGCGCCGCCGCGCGCCGCGACGAGCTGGCGGCGTCCCCGGGCTGGCTCACCACCAGGCCCGGCGCCCTGGTCTTCTCGGCGCCCTTGTCGGCCGGGATCTTTCCGGGCTGGTCGGCGAGCATCACCGCGGGCGCCCAGACGAAACGGGCGGTTCGCAGATCCATCGGCTTTTCATCCCAGGCGCGGGCGAGCTGTGCCGGCGTGGGGGCGGCGCCTGGCTTCGGTTCTCCTGCGGGCGTTGCCGGCGGCGGCGAGTTTTGCGCCCGGGCCGATTCGTCGGCCAGCTCCCGGTCGGCCTGTCGCGCGCGCTCGCGGATGGCCTCCAGCTCGCTGCGCTCGACCAGCGACTGGACCGGATAGGCGCGTTCGTTGTTCCAGTAGCTGTCGAAGCTGCGCGACAGGTCCTGCACGATCGGGCCGGCCGCCAGGATGTCGACGTCGATGTAGTTGCCCTTCAGCGCGTTGCCGAAATAGGCGTCGCCCAGGTTGCGCCCGCCGGTGACGCCGAGCACGTTGTCGGCGAGGAAGAGCTTGTTGTGCATCCGTTGCTGGATCCGCGAGGCATCGCCGATCGAGTTGAGGACGCGCGCCAGCGAAGTCCCGCGCGCGCCCGCCAGCGGGTTGAACAGGCGCATCTCGATGTTGGGCACGAACGCCAGGCCCAGCACCAGTGCATCGCGCCCGGTGCTGTGCAGGTCGTCGAGCAGGATCCGCACGCGCACGCCGCGCTCGGCCGCCGCCCGGATGCCCCGCACCAGCCGGCCGGTGCTGGCATCGGCGTGGATGGCGTAGTACTGCAGGTCGAGCGTTTTCTGGGCGCCTTCGATCAGCGCGAGCCGGCTGCCGTAGGCGGCCGGGGGCCCCGCGAGCAGCAGGAAGCCGGATTCGAAGCGCGCTCCGTCGGCTTTGCGCCGCTGCTGCACCAAGGCTTCCAGTGCGGTGCCGTTGGGCGAGGGGAGTGCGGTCGATACCGGCCGGTCGACGTGCTCAGGCAGTTGTGCGCAGGCGCCCTGCAGAACGAGGACAAGAAGCGCAGTGGTTCGGCCAAAGAGCGCGTAGAAGGAAGACATGCGGCGTTCCTGGAGCTTGGAAGCCGCATATATAGCCCAGTCGGCGCCGC